>DASTXR010000076.1:0-39369 GCA_035765415.1 Steroidobacteraceae bacterium
CTGTCCCCATTCCTTCACTCGCGTTCGCTTGCGCGAGGCGGCGCGCCAGAGCTGTCAGCGCTCCGCTGAATGGCTCACTAAACGTACACGGTAGGAAGGAACCACCAGGAGGATCTGCGCGCTGATCGCCTCGCGCTGCGCGGCCCTCGATGTTCGCGCCGGACGCCTGTCCTTCTTCACGCGCTGACGCGCCAACGGCGTGCCTCGATCCCGCTTGCAAGGAAATCGGAATCCGGACTCGGAACCTACTGCGAGCGCCCGGTGGAAATGCGAGCGGCCGCGAGCCCCGTCCCCTTTTGCTAGCAAATCAGGAATGTCCCCATTTGCCACAATCCATCACGGCTTCGCCCGCCCGCCGCCCGCTGGCAATCCCGATCCAGGCCCGTAATGAACCTCGAGAGCAAAACGGCTCTCGAGTTTCTAACCACTGGAGATGGCACATGGGCACCTGGACTACCAAATTTCGTAAACCCGCCTTCGTTGCGGGCCTGCTGGCAATCAGCCTCGCGGCCAACACGGCCCTGGCGAAAGAGCCCGGCGAAAGCGGCTCGAAGCGCGGCGGCGCTGGTTTCGCGAGCGGCGCCGTCATTGGCGGCGCGGCTGCCGGCCCGATCGGCATGGTGGTCGGCGCATCGCTCGGCGCCGTGATGGGCGAACGCAGTCAAAAGAAGAGCGAGGCGCTCGCGGCCCGCAGGGCCGAGGCCGCGCTGCTCGCCAGCGAGATCGAGGCGCGCAACAACACGCTGAGCGAGATCGAGAGCAAGGCGAGCGCAGTGGGCTCGACGGTGCAATTCCGCACCGGCCAGACCCAGGTGCGCGACAACGATCGCGCGCGCATCGCGAAGCTGGGCGCGCTGGTCGCCGGCCTCAAGGACGTCCGCGTGCGCGTCTCCGGCTTCGCGGATTCGCGCGGCGATGACGCGCTCAACCTGACCCTGTCCCAGGAGCGCGCCGAGACGGTTGCGCTCGAGCTCGAAAAAGCCGGCGTCCCGAAGGAGCGCATGATCATCGAGGCGATGGGCGAACGCTTCGCAAGCACTGAAGCGGTGGCGGATGACCAGGCCTTCGAGCGCTGCGTCGAGATCCGCTTCGAGTCGGGCACCGCGCTCGCCAGCAACTGAGCGGCTCCCGATGGCGCTGCCCGGGCGGCACGATCCCGAAGCGGTCGTGCCGCCCGCGCGCGGCGCGTATGGGTTGGCGCCATACTTCGCGCATGAACACTCCATCCGCGAATCTGCAGATCGTCGACTTCTCCGCCGTGGTGGAAGGCGAGGCCGCGACGCCCGCCGCCGATCGGCTGCTCTCCGGAAATCCCCGGCAAACCGTCGCCAACTATTTCTCCGACGCCACGCAGCAATTCTTCGCCGGACGCTGGTCGAGCTCACCCGGAAAGTGGCGCATTCGTTACACCGAGTCGGAGTTCTGTTGCCTCACGCGTGGTCGGGTAGTGCTCGAAAACGTGCACGGCGATCGCTGGGAGTTCGGACCCGGTGCCGGATTCGTTGTACCAGCAGGATTCGAGGGCACCTGGGAAGTCATCGAGGACTGCACCAAGTTTTACGCCATCTTCGAGACACGCACCTAAATCGTGCATCGGCTTGCGGCTTTACGGCATAATCCGCGCCCAACACTTACCTGTATTTTTTGTGCATACGTCTATCTCCTTGAAATACCAAGGATGAGTGCGACCGCAGGGCAAGAATGGCACAAGCCTTGCTTAGGTAAATGGCCCCTAAAGCTCTCGGAGGAGCAAATGAAATCGATTAAAACGTTGGCGCTGGTGACTGGCCTCTTGGCCGTCAGCGGCGTTTCCCAAGCTCAATTCAGCTCGACCTGGACCGCCGTGAGCGACTACGACTTCCGCGGCGTGACCCAGAGCGGGAAGGATCCAGCCCTGCAAGCCAGCGCCGACTACGCGTTCTCCAATGGACTCTCCATTGGCGCGTGGGCGTCGAACATCGACTTCGGCAACGACGAAGACATGGAACTGGACCTGTACCTGAACTACGCCGGCAAGATCAACGACACGTTCTCGTGGACGGCGGGCGGCACGATGTACATGTACCCGACCGGCGATGCGCAGGACGACTATCCGGAAATCTACCTCGGCTTCAACGCCGGTGCCTTCAGCTTCAAGCAGTGGTACTCATGGGATTTCGGCGCTCTGCCTGAAAGCGTCGACGCGTTGTACAGCGAAGTGAACTACACGGCTCCGATCGGCGAGAGCTTCTCGCTGGCGTTCCATGCGGGTTACGCGTTTGGCGACGCGTTCGATGGCCATGAGCAGTTTGACTACGCTGTCCAGGGCAACTACACCGCCGGCAATTTCACGATCTTCGGCAAGTTCACCGGCACGGATGCGAGCGGCGTCTGGAAGGAAGAAGATGACGTCTTCAACAACGAGCCGCGCTTCCTCATCGGTGTCATGACCACGTTCCCGTGGGGTGATTGAACTCCCGTCTTCTGAAGAACGAGTCTCTTGAAGAACAAGATCAGCGATTCACGCTGACATCCAGCAAAGGCCGGTCTCGCGACCGGCCTTTTCTTTTGTCCGCACGTTGACGGACGCCTTCGCGCCTGTCATGTAGTCAGCCCGCTTTTTGCCGCCTCACCATGAAAGACCTCAGCACCGGTTCGATCCCGGCACACCTGACGTCGATGTCCATCCAGATGGCCATCGGCATCCTCGTCCAGACGCTGTACTTCTTCGTCGACCTGTATTTCGTGTCGAAGCTCGGCGATTCGGTGATTGCCGGCGTGACGTCGGCCGGCAACATCTGGTTCGTGGTGCTCGCGCTCACGCAGGTGCTGAACATCGGCACCGTCGCGCTGGTCTCGCACGCGGTCGGCGCGCAGCAGCGGGACCGCGCCAATCTCGTCTTCAACCAGTCGCTGGTGCTGGCCTTTGTGACGGCGCTGCTCGTGTTCGTGGGCGTATATCTCGCGGCCGAGCCGTACATGCGCGCCGTCGGCGCCGACGAGGCAACCGTGCGCGCGGGCGTCGACTATCTATATTGGTTTGCGCCGGGACTCGGGCTGCAGTTCGCGATGGTGGCGATGTTCGCGACGTTGCGCGGCACGGGCATGGTCAAGCCGACGGTGATCCTGCAGATGATCACGGTGTTCGTGAACATCATCCTGGCGCCGGTGCTCATCGCCGGCTGGGGCACGGGCAAGCCCATGGGTGCCGCCGGCGCGGGGCTTGCGAGCACCATCGCCATCGTGATCGGCGTCATCCTGAGCGGCTATTACTTCCACACTCATGAGAAGTACGTGGTCGTGCAGCGCGAGATGCTGCGCGCGCAACCCGCGGTCTGGGGCCGGCTGCTCTACATCGGCCTGCCCGTGGGTCTCGAGTTCTTCCTCATGGCCATCACGATGGCATTCCTCTACTGGCTGATCCGCGACTTTGGCGCGGAAGCGCAGGCGGGCCTGGGTGTCGGGCACGGGGTCATGCGCATCATCATGCTGCCGGCCATGGCCGTGGCGTTCGCCGCCGCTCCCATCGCCGGTCAGAATTTCGGCGCGCGCAAGCCCGAGCGCGTCCGCGAAACGTTCAGATGGGCGGTGCTGATCAGCGTGGTCATCATGGTTCTCGAGACCGTGCTGTGCCAGTTCGAATCGGAGTTCTTCATGCGCATCTTCACCACCGAAGCCGCCGTGATCGCGGTGGGTGCGCAGATGCTGGTGATCAGCTCGTGGAATTTTGCCGCCAACGGGGTCATCTTCTGCTGCTCGTCGATGTTCCAGGCGCTGGGCAACACCTGGCCCACGATCACCGCGAGCGCGCTGCGGATGGTGCTGTTCATCGCGCCGGCGATGTGGCTATCTACCCGGCCGGGGTTCCAGCTGGCGCACATCTGGTACGCGTCGGTGGCGAGCATGAGCATCCAGGCGGTGATCTCCTACCTTCTGCTGCGCGGCGAGTTCGCGCGCAAGGTGCCACTCGCATCGGTGAGGGCTGTGGAATCCGTCTGAAATGGAAATGGGGACAGTCCCCATTTGCTAGTAAAAGGGGCCGGACCTCGAATGGGGAGGTCCTCAATTCCGATTCCTTGCAAGCGGGATCGAGGCACGCCGTTGGCGCGTCAGCGCGTGAAGAAGGACAGGCTTCCGGCGCGAACATCGAGGGCGGCGCAGCGCGAGGCGATCAGCGCGCAGATCCTCCTGGTGGTTCAATCCTGCATGTGTGTTTGGCGCGCCTTATAGCGGAGCGCTGACAGCTCTGGCGCGCCGCCTCGCGCAAGCGAACGCGAGTGAAGGAATGGGGACAGTCCCCAATTCCTAGCAAAAAGGGTCAGACCTCATTGAGGTGCCGCGATTCATCGCGATGTCGTCGGGTGAGGTCTGACCCCTTTTGCCCGCGAAGCGGGGAATTGGGGACTGTCCCCATTCCTTCACTCAAGCGCGCCCTCCGTTTCGCGCCGGAAGCCTTTCCTCCTTCACGCGCTGACGCTCCACCGCCCAGGTCCGTCCCCTTTTGCTAGGAATCGGGGGCTGCCCCCATTTCCGACGGTTGATTCCCACGCGCAACCGCCGCAATGGGCATGTACGAAAACTCCTACACCCGCTAACAAGTTTGTGCGATTCCGCTGATTTCCCCGAAATAAATATCCTGCGTCAATACGCGGCGCGTTGTTTGGAGCGCGTCAGCGCGTCACCAACACCGCAACGACCAGGTCAGTAATGTCAAAGCACAGGTTAGAGCGTTCTGAAATCCAGAAAGCCCCGACAGGTATTCCGGGACTCGACGACATCACCAAGGGAGGGCTGCCGCAGGGACGACCGACACTCGTCTCGGGCGGCCCCGGCTCCGGCAAGACCTTGCTCGGAATCAGCTTTCTCGTGAACGGCGCCCAGCAATTTGCTGAGCCGGGCGTGCTCATGACGTTCGAAGAGAACGCCGCCGAGCTCGCCCAGGACGTGCGCTCGCTGGGTTATGACCTCGATTCCCTGGTCGCGCAGAAAAAGCTCATCGTCGACTACATCCACGTCGACCGCAGCGAGATCGAGGAGACCGGCGAATACGATCTCGAGGGCTTGTTCGTGCGGCTGGATCACGCCATCACGCAGATCGGCGCCAAGCGCGTGATGCTCGACACCATCGAAACCTTGTTCGGCGGCCTCAAGGACACCGGCATCCTGCGCGCCGAGCTGCGCCGCCTGTTTCGCTGGATGCGCGACCGCGGCATCACGGCCGTGGTGACCGCCGAGCGCGGCGAACAGATGTTCACGCGCCAGGGTCTCGAGGAATACATCACCGATGCGGTGATCTCGCTCGACCATCGCGTGCACGAACAGATCTCCACGCGCCGCATCCGCGTCGTGAAATACCGTGGTTCCACGCACGGCACCAACGAATATCCGTTCCTCATCGATCGCGACGGCATCACCGTGCTGCCGGTCACCTCGCTGCTGCTCGAGCACGAAGCGCCGAACGAGCGCGTGTCCACGGGCCTCAAGTCGCTGGACGACATGCTGGGCGGCAAAGGTTATTTCCGCGCCAGCACTGTGCTGCTCTCGGGCACCGCCGGCACCGGCAAGACCACGCTCGCCGCGCAATTCGTCGAGTCAGCCTGCGCGCGCGGCGAGAAGTGCATGTACTTCCTGTTCGAAGAATCGCCATCGCAGCTGATCCGCAACATGCGTTCGACCGGCATCGACCTGCAGAAGTGGGTGGACAAGGGGCTGCTCAGGTTCCATGCCGACCGTCCCAATCGTCACGGCCTCGAAACGCACCTGCTGGAGATGCATCATGCCGTTGAGGTATTCGATCCCGACGTGGTGGTGCTCGACCCGATCACCAATCTCATGGCGGTCGGCACGCAGGCCGACGTGCGCGCGATGCTCACGCGGGTCATCGACTACTTCAAGACGCGCGGTGTCACCGCGCTGTTCACCAGCCTTACCTCGTCGACTCAAAGCCTCGAGGCCACCGAATCGATGATCTCCTCGCTCATGGACACCTGGATCCTGGTGGCCGTGGCCGAGGAAGACCGCAAACGCAATCGTTGGATCTACGTGCTCAAATCTCGTGGCATGCCGCACTCCAACGACGTGCGGGCCTTCCACATCACCGACCACGGCATCAGCATCACACCACTCGGCAAGGGTTCCCCCGCGGTGAAACCGCTGTCGGCCCCGTCCGGCCCGCGGCGTATGCCCGCGCCTACCGCGAGGAAACGCAAATGAGCGATAACTTCGCTTTGCGCCTGTATGTCGCTGGGCAGACTCCCAAAGCTGTCCGCGCTTTCTCCAACCTGCGCAAGATATGCGAGGAACATTTGCAGGGCCGCTACAGCATCGAGGTGATCGACCTCATAGAGAATCCAGCGCTTGGTCGCGGTGACCAGATCCTGGCACTGCCCACGCTGGTACGGCGCCTGCCTACACCCATCAAAAAGATCATCGGCGATCTTTCCAACACCGAACGCGTGCTCGTCGGGCTCGACCTGCGTCCACGCCGGCCCAGCTCGTGAATGGACCTTCACTCGAAGAACTTGCAGCCGCCGAAGGTACGCAGTGCTTCATACTGCGCCTGTACGTCACCGGTATGACTCCGCGTTCCACCCGCGCCATCAGCGCCGTGCGCGCCATCTGCGATGAGTTTCTCGCCGGTCGGTACGACCTGCAGATCATCGACGTGTATCAGCAGCCGGCGCTGATCCGTGACGAGCAGATTTTTGCCACGCCCACGCTCGTGAAGAAAGGACCCGAACCGCAGCGCCGCATGATCGGCGACATGTCGAATCGCGCGCGACTCATCGCTGGCCTGGGTCTGCAGGTCGGAGAGCCCGCATGAGCATCGACGAACTCGACATCGACGAACTGCGCGCGCGTCTCGCCGAAGCGGAGAGCAACCTTCACGCAATCTATAGCGGTGAAATCGACGCGCTGCTGCTGGCCGACGAGAACGGCGAGCGTCGCGTGTTCACGCTGCGCAGCGCCGATGCGCCATATCGCGCACTGGTCGAGCGCATGCAGGAAGGCGCGGCCACGCTTTCGGTCACCGGCGACATCGTGTACTGCAACCAGCGATTCGCCGACCTGGTCCACACGCCTCTCGAGCAGGTCTTCGGCGCATCGATCGGAAAATTCCTGCCGGCCGCCGAAAGCGAAATCCTGCGCGCCATGCTCGATCACGGCTCGGGGCGTTACCAGACGCGGCTCATGCTGGGCGGACAGGCATCGACCGAGGTGCAGGTGACGCTCTCGAGTATCGTGCTCGACGACGTCGAGCACCGCACGCTGATCCTGAGCGACATCAGCTCGCTGGCGCGCGCGCAGCGCGAGAATCGTTCGAAAGACGAATTCCTGGCCATGCTCGCGCACGAGCTGCGCAACCCGCTCGGCGCCATCCAGGGCGCGGTGCATGCGCTGGCACTCATGAACCAGACCGAGCCCATGGCGCTGCGTGCCACCGGCATCATCAAGCGGCAGGTGGTGCACATGGCGCGCCTGGTGGACGACCTGCTGGACGTCGGGCGTGCGGTCACCGGCAAGATCGTGCTGAAGCGCATGCCCGTGAATCTCGCCGAATCGGTCAAGGCGTCCATCAGTGCAATCGCCTCCGGCAATCCCAACAATCATGGCCGCGTGGACCTGGTGTCCGAGCCCGTGTGGATCAGCGGCGATCCGGTGCGGCTCGAGCAGATCGTCGGCAACCTCGTTTCCAACGCGCTCAAGTTCACGCGCGGCGAAGGCGTGATCAGCGTGTTCGTCGGCCGCGAGGGCGACGACGCGGTGCTGCGCGTGTCCGACCAGGGCATCGGCATTCCTCCCGACATGCTGCCGAAGATCTTCGACCTGTTCGTGCAGGCGCACCACACCATCGACCGTACGCGCGGCGGTCTCGGCATCGGGCTCACGCTGGTGCGTCGGCTGGCCGAGCTGCACGGCGGCACCGTGCGCGCCGCGAGCGAAGGTGATGGCAAGGGTTCCACGTTCACGGTGCGCATGCCGACGGTGGCCAGCCCGAAGGCTGTCGATGGCAACGCGGTCGCGCATACCAACGGCAACGGTCATCGGCGTGAGTTCGAATCGCGTCGCGTGCTGCTCGTGGATGACAATCACGATTCGCGCGAGATGTATCGCGCGGTGCTGCGCGCGCATGGCCATGACGTGTGCGAGGCGCCGGATGGCGAACGCGCGCTGGCCTTGCTGCAGCAACGCTCGGTGGATAGTCCGCTCGACGTCGCGTTCATCGATATCGGCCTGCCGGGCGGCATGGACGGTTATGAGCTCGCGCGCCGCATCCGCAGTCTTCCCATGGGCCGCGACGTGCGGCTCGTCGCGCTCACCGGCTACGGGTTCCCCGAAGACCGGCAGCAGTCGAAGCTGGCCGGGTTCGCCCGCCACCTCGTCAAACCTGTCGAACCCGAGGCGTTGCAGCGCGAGCTCAACGCCGTGACGCGCCACAATCAGGAAATGGGGACACTCCCCATTTCCTAGCAAAAGGGGCCGCACCTACCCTCGCACCCTTTCGTAGACCTCCTGCTCGTAGACTTCGCGAAAGCCCGCGCGCTGCAGGTTGGCCAGCGACTGCGTGAGCATGGTCAGAGTCTGGCTCACGATCTGCGTGCACCCGAGTGCGAGCGCCTGCTCCACTCGATGCGCGATGAGCGCGCTCTGGGCGCCGCGCCGTTGATGTGCTTCTTCGGTGGCTGCCCACGTCAGGTACCCGATGTCCTCGAACTGCACCAGCGCGCCGACGGCGATGGGTCGGCCGGCATCGAAAGCCATGTAGTGATGAAAGCCTTTGCGGCCGACGGATTCGGCGAAGCCATCCATCAGGAGCTCGCCCAACTGCGAACGAGCCGAGGCGATCTCCTCGCCGTCCACTTCGCGGATCGCAAAATCGCAATGAACCGGTGGCGTCGGCTCGCCGGTGTGCATGAGCGTCGGGTAGCGCGTCCAGGGCACCTTCACGAAGTCCAGCGCCGCGAGCCACTCCCGGACGAGATCCAGCTCCGGCCCCGGGCTCAGCCATACGAAGAAGCGGCCTACCTGCTTCGCGTCGAACAAGCGGGTCAGCTCGACCAGGCCCTGTTGCGTCAGCCCGCCCTCACTACCGCAGAGCTGGATGCGATTGCGATTGTACGAAGCGGCCGGTGCCGTCGAGGTGGCATCGATGGTCACCTCGGCCCGGCCGAACGGCGGACGATCGAACAGATACCGCTCGCCCAGCGAAGGCCGGTCGCCGGATTCCATCCATGTGTGCATGCGGCGCAGCTTCGAAGCGAGGGCGCTGGGGTCCATGCCCCATGGTAGCGGGCCGGGACGCAGAAGAGGCGCGCCTCATTGAGGTGCGGCCCCTTTTGCTAGGAAATGGGGAGTGTCCCCATTAACGGTCCCGGCGCAGCACGCCGATGGGCGTCGATCCGTTGTCGGTCATGAAGAACGTGTACACGGAGGTTCCCTGCAGCGTGATGGCGCTGCGCGTCAACACGCTCTGCGCGGTCGACGTGTTCGATATGTCGAACTGTCGATCGGCGCCGGAGGAGATCTCGATCTCATCCGACACCTGCCCCACCAGCGTGCCTTCGATGACCGGGGAAAAATCCACGGACAGCGTGATGGGCGCGGCCAGCGTCGACATGCCATTCAGCACGCGCAGCTTGGTCATGGTCGAGCCGCTCGCCGGCAGGCGGTTGTCGTCGTTGATCAGGCTGGTCTGCGGGCCATCGGCATTGCTCCACACTAACAACGTGTAGTCGGCGCCGGCCGTAAGCCCGACATTCGCCACCGGCACGGCGGCGCCATTCACCGTCAACGTCACCGGCACCGATCCCGCGTCGAGCAGCGTGTAACGGCTGCCGATCACACCGGCGGTCGCCGCGCTGAGCACCGACTGTCCACCCACCTGGATCGATGCGTTGGCGCCGTTGGCGAGCGCCACCGCGCCGCGCAGCCGCGCCTTGGTGTTGGTGAACCGCGTGGGCTGGCCCTCCTGCGGCAGAAAAACGGCGTTGGCAAGCATGCCGCCCTGCGTCGACGTGAGGATCAGCGTCGCCACGCCGCGATCGGTGAGCGTGAAGTTCGCGACATCGAGACGGACGTCGGCGGTGTCGCCGGTGGCCGTGACACGCAGGCGAAAGCTGCCGCTGTCGGCCACGACCAGCGAGAGCGCGGCACCCACGCTCGACAGCACGGGAGTCGTGTCATCCAGGTCGGTGGTCGCGTCGGTGAGATAGATGTCGAGTGCGCCCGCCGAGGAAACGTTGGCGACGTTGAGCTTGCTGTCGCCGGCGTCGGCATCATCGAGCGTGTCGTCGATGCGCAAGGCGCCGAAGTTCCCCACCTCGCCATACGCCACATAGGTGTTGATCGTGTCCTCGACCAGTTCCTCGCCGGTGAACGAGCGCAGCACGCTGCCCGAACCCGTGCGCCGCACCTTCACCGTGTAGTCATCGGGATCGAGCGTGGCGTAGTCGCTCACGGTCTCGAGCGCCACGTTCGTGGCCTGCGTCACGTCATCATCGTCGTCGTCGGAATCGACGTTGGTCATCAGGTCGAGCGCGGTGTATCCGGCGCTCAGGTTCAGGAGGCGGATCTTCGGGTCGTCACCCTTCTCCTCACTACTGCCTTCGCAGGCGTTGAGCGCCAGCGCGGCCGCAAGAATCACGAAGGGGGAAATCCGGGTACGAATTGTCATTACATACACTCCATCTGGGCGTCAGAACGCGGTGCCGACCGAAAACTGGAAAGGTGAGATCTCGTCGCCGAACTCGCGGCGCGTTTCTTCCTGGTAACGCAGAGGCACGGCCCACGAAAAACGGAACAGGCCCATGCGCGAGAACCACTGCACGGCAATGCCGGCCGAACTGCGCAGCTCGCCGAGATCGAAGCCATAGTCGGTGCGGTCGCCGCGCTTGTTGCGAAACTCGGTATCGCCCAGGTAGAAAGACTGGCCGATGTCATAGAACAGGCTGACGCGGGCCGACGACTGGAATTTCGCGGGCAGCGGGATGATCGCCTCGAACTGCGCCGACACTCCCGCATCGCCGCCATAAGGATTGCCCAGTGAATCGCGCGGGCCCAGCGAGCCGTCGTCGAATCCGCGCACGGAATCGCTGCCGCCCGTGAAGACATGCCGGTGCGGCGGCACACCCGTCGTGTCGCCAAATGCCCTGGACCATCCGATATTCGTGCTGACCATCAGCGGGAATCGCTCGAACACGTCCCAACCGGGAATCCGGAAGAACTGCTGCGAACGAAGATTGACCGTGGCGTAGGAGACGTCATTGAACGGAGGCGCAAACGACACGTTGAGGCGGTGCATGCCGCCACTCGTCGCAAACAGCGTGCGGTTGCGGCTGTCGTACAGCCAGCCGCCGGTGATCTCCGCGGTGTCGAGAATCGTGCCGAGCACGCGGTCGCCGCCCACGCGGCGGAAATAGTAGTCGCCGTTGTTGCGCACCCAGTCGCGCAACTGCGTCGAACTACTGGAGACCGTCGCCAGGTCCTCGTGGCTGTACTGCAGGCCGAGGTTCAGGTACTGGTTCTCGGAGATCGGATATCCGAAGCTGGCGCCGGCGTTATAGCTCTGCGTCGTGAATTGCGAGAACGAGGACGTGATCCTTTCACGCTCCACGTACGACGCGCTGAACGAGCGCGAAATTCCGTCGATGGTGAAGTAGGGATCGGTGTGCGCGACGCTGTAGACCTGGCCGTACCTGCCGCCGTTGAGCTCGATCGAGAGCCGGTCACCGGAACCGAACAGGTTGCTGTCGACGAAATTGCCGTTGAGCATGAACGACTGTCGCTCGGAGTAGCCGATGCCGCCGCTCAGCGTCGACGAAGCTCCCTCCTCGACCGTCACGTCGATGTCGACGAGATCGGGTGCGCCTGCCACTCGCCGGGTTTCTGTTTCCACCTTGTCGATGTACGGCAGCCGCTGCAGCCGCTCCTCCGATCGGGTGAGCGCGGCATTCGACAGCACCGCGCCCTCGAGCTGGCGCATCTCCCGGCGCAGCACTTCGTCACGGGTTTTCTCAACGCCCTCGAAATTGATGCGCCGGACATAGGTGCGCGCATTCGGCTCGATCTGGAACGTGAGCGCGATCTCGCCGGTTTCCGGATCCGGCGCCGGCACGGCGGCCACTTCCGCGTAGCCGAAGCCGGCCTCGTTCAGGCGATTGCGCAGCGCTTCCTCGGTGGCGGCTATGAGCCGCTGCGAGTACTGGTCGCCCGGCCTCAGCAGGATGAACTGGCGCAATACTTCTTCGGGCACGGTGAACCGGCCCGCCAGCTTGATCGCGCCCATCTTCCAGGTGGCGCCCTCGAACACGTTCACGGTGATGAACAGGTCATCCTTCTCGGGCGCGAGCGTCACCTGCGTCGAGGTGATCTCGAAGTCGGCGTAGCCACGGTCCATGTAGTAGGAGCGCAGCTTCTCCAGGTCGCCCTCGAGCGCGGGGCGCGAATACTTGTCGTCGCCGCGATAGAACGACAGCAGGTTCGAGGCCTTGAGCCCCATGCCGGCCAGCAATTCCTTGTCGCTGAATCGCTCGTTGCCCACCACGTTGATGGCGCGGATGCGAATCTGCTTGCCCTCGACGATCTTCACGTGAACGTCGACGAGGTTGTTGGGCTGCTCCTCGACGGTCGCATCGATGCGCACGTCGTACTGGCCGCGCGCGAAATACTGTTCGATGAGGTACTGACGCGTGTCCTCGAGCGTCGAGCGGTTGAGGATCTTGCCGCTGGCGAGGCCGACGTTGCGCAGTGACCTCGTCAGGTCCTCGGTCTGCAGCGCCTTGTTGCCCGTCACTTCGAACGTGCGGATCGATGGTCGCTCCTGCACCACCACCACCAGGACGCCCGGTTCCTCGCGGCGCATTTCGACATCGCCGAAGAAGCCGGTGGCATTGAGCGCGCGCAACGCTTCGCGCACGCGCTGCGGCCCGAGGCGGTCACCGATATTGACCGGCAGCGTGTTGTACACCGTGCCCTCGCTGATGCGCTGCAGTCCCTCGACGCGGATGCCGGTCACCGTGAATTCGACGGACTCTTCGGCGCGCACGGGCAGCGCACTAACTAGCAAAACGAGGAGCAACTGCTTCATCCCGCAATACGACCGGGGAAGCGCGTTGCGGTTCGAAACCAATTGTTAAAGGGTGTGACGGATTGTAACGGGTTGCGGCGATGGAACTCTTTGCGCCGCTCGTGGCAATGACACCGGATTGCCCACCGCAACTTCGATGGCTACACAAAAACACGTCTTGATCTTCGACGAGGACCGCGAGGCGCGCGCTTCGCTCGCCGCGCACCTGGAGCGATCCGGGTATCGCATCACCACGGCCAGCAGCGGCGGCGGCATGCAGCGCGCGCTCGAGCGAACGCGCGTCGATCTCGTGGTGCTCGACGTTTCACTGGGCGAAGAGGAAGGCATGCGACTGTGCCGGTCGCTGCGCGCGGCGAGCGACGTGCCTTTCATCATCGTGGCGCGACGCGCCGACGAGGTGGATCGCATCCTGGGTCTCGAGATGGGCGCGGACGACTATCTCGCCAAGCCCGTGAATTCCCGTGAATTGCTGGCCCGCATGCGCAATATCCTGCGGCGCGTGAACGGCAGCGCCGCGCCCGCCACCGCGCGTGCGCGCCTGTTCCGCTTCGGCGGATGGCAGCTCGACAGCGTGGCGCGCGAGCTGTGCGATCCGCACGGACAACGCGCGAGCCTGCGCAATTCCGAGTATCGCGTGCTCGCGTCGCTGCTGGCGCACGGCAATCGTGTCGTCTCGCGCGGCAAGCTCATCGAGCTCGCGCGCGGCCGCGATGCCGGCCCGTTCGATCGCAGCATCGACGTGCGCATCAGCCGGTTGCGGCAGGTTCTCGGCGACGATGCGCGCCTGCCGCGCATCATCAAGACAGTACACGGCGAAGGTTATGTCATCGGTGTCCCCGTTGAACGCGCTTGAAACTTTCGACGCGTCGCGCGTGACTCGTCGCCGGAACTATTTTCGCGCGCGTCGCCCAAATGTGAGCGCCGCACGTTTGCGAAGCGCCGAGGCGATGAAAACCATGGGCGACGACTCCGAATGCATGACGCGGCTCGCGAAGGGTGACGGCAACGCCGTTCGCGAGCTCTATCAACGCCACGGTCGCGCGCTGCTGCGATTTTCTTCGGCGATGTGCCGTTCGCGCCAGGCGGCCGAAGACATGGTGCACGACACCTTCGTCGCGCTGATGCGCGAGCCCGTGTCGTTCGATCCCGCGCAAGGCACGGTGTTCGGCTACCTGTGCGGCGTGTTGCGTCATCGCGTGAGCCGCCATTTCCGCCAGCAAAAGCGCTGGGTCGCGCTCGATACGGAAAATGACAGCTCGCCGGCGCATGCTTCGGAAGCGAGCGGCCCCGCCGAGGAAATCGCGCGATCGGAGATCACCGCCGCGTTTCGCCGGGCCATGCTCGAACTACCTCTGCAGCATCGCGAAGTCATCGCGCTGTGCGATCTCGAAGAACTGCCATACGCCACCGTGGCCGGCATTCTCGACTGCCCCATTGGCACGGTCCGTTCGCGGCTGCATCGCGCGCGTGCGCTGCTCACCATTCGCCTGGCCTCGCTCGAGTTGATCGACCTGCAAAGCGAGCTGCCGATGGCACAACGAGGCCTCTCATGAGCGACGACCTCGAAACCCGCAACCTGCACCCGCACATCGCGCCGCTGTTTCGGCAATACGCGCGCGACCTGGCGCAAACCGCGCCCAGTTCTGACCTAGATGCGCGTATCGACGCTTTGGTCGCAGCCGGTTCGCGAAAATCCCCGCAGCCCCGTCCCCACCGGCTGTCGAGATACGCCGCCGCGGCCGCGCTTGCCGCGCTGGCCATCGGCGTCGGCATCTTCATCGGCATGGAGCTCGAGCACTCGCGCGAGCGCCAGGCGGCAAACCAGGCAGCGGCACGTGACGCCGCGTGGTCACCGGCCGATCTCACCATGTGGCCGTCGGATTCGGTGTCGTTCAAGGTTCCGGCCGAATATTCGGCGCACGGAACGCTCGTCGCCGTGGATCCGGATTCACAACACACCAGCACGCGCTACTGGATAGACGTGGTCGTTTCGAACGACGGCACGTTCCGTATCGAGCGCATCGTGCCGGCGGACGCCGCGCAGAAAAAGGGAGCACACGATGATGTCGCGCCGCAGATTCAGTAAGGCGCTCGTGCTGCTCGGCGTATTCGGCCTGCACGCGCAGGCCGGGGAAACCGCGGTGATACCGGAGTGCCCGGCCTCGCCTTCGGCGGACGGCACGGCCTCGCGCCCCGTGCCTAACAATGTGCGCCTCGTCACCGGCCAGCCCTACTCCGCGCTCGGCACCAGCCAGACCGTCACCACGCTGCCGGATGGCAACCGCATCGTGCGGCAGAACACCATCCGGCTTTGGCGCGACAGCGACGGGCGCACGCGCTCGGAATTTTCGCTGTCATCCATCGGCGGGCCGCGGCCGCTCGAGCTCAACACCACGGTCACCGTCATCGACGATCCGGCGGCGCGCGAACGCTACATGTTGCAGCCCGCGGGCAAGGTCGCGGTCACCGTGCCCATTGTTCCCTGTCGCGTGAGCGCCGGCCTCGAGCCCGATCTGAGCGTCGGCCCGCCACGGCCGCCCGGCTTGCCGATGCAGGTGTCCACGCCCGTGAAGCTGGGAGAGCGCCAGGTGGATGGCGAAACCGCCGCGGGCAGCCGCGTCGAGGCCACCATTCCGGCGGGCGCCATCGGCAATAAGCAGCCCATCAGGATGTCGGCCGAGCAGTGGTACGGCAAGGATCTCCAGGTGGTGGTGGAGGCTACCTACCGGGATCCGCGCACCGGGGAGACGCGTTACAAGCTCAGCGACATCCATCGCGACGAGCCGGACGCCAGACTATTTCGCGTGCCGGACAACTACACGCGTGCGCCCGCACCAGTTCCGCTGAGGAGGCGCTGAAATGGGGACAGTCCCCATTTGCTAGCAAAAGGGGCCGCAGCTCGGCGGTGGAGCGTCAGCGCGTGATGAAGGACAGGCTTCCGGCGTGAACATCGGGGGTGGCGCAGCGCGAGGCGATCAGCGCGCAGATCCTCCTGGTGGTTCAATCCGACTGTGCGCGTTTGGCGCCTTTCAACGAAGCGCTGACAGCTCTGGCGCGCCGCCTCGCGCAAGCGAACGCGAGTGAAGGAATGGGGACAGTCCCCAATTCCTAGCAAAAGGGGTCAGACCTCATGCGGTGCCGCGATTCATCGCGATGTCGTCGGGTGAGGTCTGACCCCTTTTGCCCGCGAAGCGGGGATTTGGGGACTGTCCCCATTCCTTCACTCAAGCGCGCCCTCCGTTTCGCGCCGGAAGCCTGTCCTTCTTCACGCGCTGACGCTCCACCGCCCAGGTCCGTCCCCTTTTGCTAGGAATCGGGGGCTGCCCCCATTAACGCGCTGACGCTACACCGCTGAGGTCCGTCCCCTTTTGCAGCAAATCAGGAATGTCCCCATTAAATCTTCGCCAGCGCCTGCTCCAGGTCGGCGATCAGGTCGTCCGCGTTTTCGATACCCACGGAAATACGGATCAGCGCATCCGTAACACCCATGCGGTCGCGCGTTTCCTTGGGCACACCGGAATGCGTGGTGGACGCCGGGTGGGAGATCAACGTCTCGGTGCCACCCAGGCTCACCGCGAGTTTCATCACCTGCAGCGCGTCCAGCATGCGGAACGCCTCGGCTTCGCCGCCGCGAATGGAGAACGCGAACGTGGAGCCCGCACTCTGGCACTGCCGCTGGAACACTTCGGCGCGCGGATCCCCGCTCTTCAGGTGCCCGAGATAATTGACGCTCGCGACCTTGGGATGTTGCGCGAGGTACCCGGCGACGCGGCCGGCGTTGTCCGCGGCCGCGCGCATGCGCAGCGACAATGTTTCCATGGAGCGCATGATCATCCACGAGGTGTTCGGATCGAGCTGCGTACCCAAACTACTGCGCAGCGCGCGCACCGGCGCCACCATGGCCTTCGGCCCGATGACGCCGCCGGCCACGAGATCCGAATGGCCACCGACATACTTCGTCAGCGAATACATGACGAGATCGGCGCCATGGCCGAGCGGCTTCTGGAACACGGGCCCGAGGAAGGTGTTGTCCACGGCCACCGGCGGCCGCACGCCGCCCTGCTGCCCGGCGATCCACTCCGACGCTTCGCGCCACAGTTTCAGGTCCACCAGGCTGTTGGTGGGATTCGCCGGCGTCTCGGTGACTAACAACCCCACCTTGCCGCCCCTGGCACGCGCTTTCTCCAGCGCCGTCTTCGCGCCGGCCATCACCGCCTCGCGGTTGATGCTGTCCGCGGCACGCACCGCGCCGATTCCGAATGCCGGCATGGTCTTGTCGATGAGCGTTTCCGTGCCGCCATACAGCGGTTCGCTCATGAGCAGCACGTCATTGGGCTTGAGATAGGCCCACAGCGTGATCGAGATGGCGGACATGCCGCTCGAGAACACGCAGGCAGCCTCGCCTCCTTCCCACAGCGCCAGCCGGTCTTCGAGCACTTCGAGATTGGGATTGTTGAATCGCGAATAGACCAGCCCCGCGGCCTGCCCCGGCGGCGGTTGACGCCGCCCGGATGTGTAATCGAAGAAGTCCTTGCCGTCCTGCGCGTTGCGGAACACGAACGTGGACGTGAGGAAAATCGGCGGCTTCAGCGATCCTTCGGAGAGTTTGGGATCGTAGCCGTAACCCATCATCTGGGTTTCGGGCTGCAACACTCGATTGCCGAGTTTGCGCTTGTGGTAGCTGTCGGCGCTCATGAGCGCTCCTTACAAATTCAAGATGCCTGATCCTATCTCGATAACCTGTCCTCCCACGAATACTTCGTTGTCGGAATTCACTTCCAGTTGCAGGGAAGACGGGCGACCGATGAATTCTCCTTGACTCACTTCGAAGTTGAGCGGCGGCCGCCGGCCCATCGCAATGAACCAGCCGCCGAGATTGGCGCAGGCCGAACCCGTCGCCGGGTCTTCGAGAATGGCGCCGTTGTCCGGAAAGAAGAAGCGGCTGAGTATCTTCCCCGCTCCCACCGTGGCGAACACATAGGCCTGCCCCGCGCCATCGACACTCTTGAGCCGCTCGAACAACTCGAGCCTGGGACGCACGCGCCGCACCGCCGCTTCGCTGGTGAGCGGAATGACCAGTTGCTCGCGCCCCGCCTTCATCCACAACGGCTGGAAGCCGATGTCGGAAGCATCGAGCCCTAACAACCGCGAGAGCTCCGGTGGCTGCAGCTCGATCAGGCGCGAGCTGGATGCGGCCGCGCGCAGCGTCCAGTGATCGCCGTTCGAGGTCACCGGGATGATGCCGGCGCGCATCTCGAGCCCGAGCTGGTTGCCCCCCAACCCGAGCGCACGGCACACGTGCGCGGTGCCCAGCGTGGGGTGGCCGGCAAACGGCATTTCATAGGCCGGCGTGAAAATGCGGACCAGCGCCGCCGCGCGCTTGGACGGCAGGATGAAGGTGGTCTCCGATACGTTGAACTGGCGTGCCAGCGCCTGCATCGTCGCGGTGTCGAGGCCATTGCCGTCTTCGACCACGCACAGCGGATTGCCGGAGAGGCGGCCGCCTGCCGTGAACACGTTGAGAATGCGGAAACGAAGTTCCATGGCGCCGGATTATTTCATAACCCGCGCGACTGAATGGATTGGCGGCCCGGATCAGGCCGCTTCTGTCGAGTTTCCTGCCAGGGTGTACTGAATCCTCACGCAGCAACTTCAATCATTGCAGTCACTTCGGCGCGTTCGCGCGAATGCGCCGCATGCCACAGCGACAACTCGCCGCTGCCCGACTCGACGAGCGCCGTGCAACTCTCTACCCAGTCGCCGTCGTTGCAGTAGAGCACACCATCGATTTCCCGCATTCCGGGCCTGTGAATGTGGCCACACACGATTCCATCGAGATCGCGGCTGCGCGCGGCCTGAGCGGCCGCATGCTCGAAGGCGGCAACGTAGCGAACCGCCTTCGGTAATCGCAGCTTTAGATAGGTGGCCAGCGACCAGTAAGGGAGGCCGATCATGTGGCGGCAGGCGTTCACGCTGCGATTCACGCGCATCATGAATTCGTAAGCGCTGGCGCCAAACCGCGCCAGCCAGCGGCTGCACTTCACCGCCGTGTCGAATTCGTCGCCATGCATGACCAGGAACTCGCGCCCGTCGGCGGTGGCATGCACGTACCGGCGGCGAATACTGAGGTTGCCGAACAATGTCCCGCAGAATTCGCGGATGTTGTCGTCATGATTACCGGGCACGTAGATGACCTCGGTGCCTTCCCTGGCCATGGCCAGGATGGCCCGCACGACTTCATTGTGTTCCTCGGGCCAGTAGAACGACCGGCGCAGGCTCCAGAAGTCGACGATGTCGCCGACCAGGAATAGATAGTCCGTTTCGACGGACTCCAGAAATCGCAGGAGCTCTTTCGCGCGGCAGTCGCGGGACCCGAGGTGGACGTCGGACAGGAACACCGAACGCAAACACACTTTCTGTGGACTGCCGGCCTCGTGCATCGCCCCACCTATATAAGAAGGAGTGTGCCGAGCATGCCCAAGTGCTATTTCAGCTTTATGACTCCGCGACTTACGAGATTCTCTTAACGTGCTCCTTAGAGATCGACCACCATCCTGAAGCCGCCGAACACCATGCGCTTGCCGTCGAACGGCATCGCCTTCGGATCCATCATGTGCGCGAGCCGCGGATCTTTCATCGCCTTCGCGTTCACGCGGTCGCGATCCTTGCGCGACTTGTAGACGATCCACGAAAACCACACCTGCTCGCCTTTCTTGAGCTTCACGCCCTGCGGAAACGAAGTGTGCTTGCCGTACATGACGTCATCGGCGACACACTCGTGGTATTCGAGCGCGCCGTGGTCCATCCAGACCTTGCCCGCCTGCGTGGACATCTTCTTGTACTTCGCCGCGTTCTTCTTCGGGACGGGAATCAGGAATCCATCGATGTAGGCCATGTGCTGTCTCCTCTTTCGCCGAATTGTAGCGCCGCGAGTCGCGCGTACAACGCGTTGTCGCGCAGCAGTTCTTCGTGGCGGCCAAGCCCCACGATGCGCCCGCGGTCAACGACCACGATGCGATCGGAATTGATGGCGGTGGCCAGGCGATGCGCGATGACCAGCGTGGTGCGATCGCGCATGAGTTTCTCGAGCGCGTCCCGCACCAGCTGCTCGCTCTCGGAATCGAGCGAACTGGTGGCCTCGTCGAGCAGCGGGATGGGCGGGTTCTTGAGAATGGCGCGCGCTATGGCGATGCGCTGCTTCTGCCCGCCCGACAGCCGCGCGCCTTTCTCGCCGAGAAAGGTGTCGTAGCCCTCGGGCAGCCGGGCGATGAACTCGTCGGCGGCCGCCGCGGAAGCCGCCGCCTCGACCTCCGCATCACTCGCCCCGGGCCGGCCATAACGAATGTTTTCGCGCGCCGTCGCACCGAAGATCATGGTCTCCTGCGGCACGAGTCCAATGCGGGCGCGTACCGCGGAAGGGTCCGCACCCGCGATGTCCACGCCATCGAGCAGGATCCGGCCCGACGCAGGGTCATAGAAACGCAGCAGCAACTGGAACACGGTGCTCTTGCCCGCGCCCGACGGCCCGACGAAGGCCACGGTTTCGCCCGGTGCGATGTCGAGATGGAAATCGTCGAGGGCGCGCGTGTCGGGCCGCGATGGATAGTTGAAGCCCAGGTGCTCGAAGCGGATGGCGCCACGCGTGATCTCCAGCGCGATGGGCACCGCGGGCGTCACGATGGAAGGCCGTGAATGCAGCAGCTCGATGGTGCGTTCCATGGCGCCCGAAGCGCGCTGCAACTCGCCCCACATCTCCGACAGCGCCGCGACCGAGGTGCCCATGAAGATCGCGTAGCTCAGGAATTTCGCGAGGTCGCCCCCCGACATGGTGCCGTCGAGCACCGAACGCGCACCCAGCCACAACACAAGCGTGACGGCCGAGAACATGGTCATGATGGCAAACGCGATGAGCCAGGCGCGTACGCGCGTACGCTGGATGGCGGTGCCGAAGCTCGCCTCCACCGCCTCGTCGTAGCGGCGGCCATGCAACTCTTCGAGCGTGAACGCCTGCACGGTCTGGATGGCGTTCAGCGTTTCGCCGGCGAGGCCCGACGTGTCCGCCACGCGGTCCTGCGAATCGCGCGACAGGCGGCGCACCCGCCGCCCGAACAGCAGCATGGGCAGCAGCACGGTGGGAATCAGCGCGAAGATGATGAGCGCCAGTTTCAGGCTCGTGAGCAGCAGCAGCACCAGCGACCCCAGGAAACTCACCGTCGAGCGCAGCAGGATGGACAGGCCGATGCCCGACAGCGACTGGATCAGCGTGGTGTCGGTAGTTAGCCGGGAAAGCACCTCGCCGGTCTTGGTCACTTCGAAGAACGCCGGGTCCATGCGGATGACGCGTGCGTACACCGCGCTGCGCAGGTCGGCGACCACGCGTTCCCCGATCCAGTTCACGAGATACATGCGCAACGACGCAAACGCGGCGAACACCGCCGCCGCCCCCATCAGCCAGAGGAAATAGCGGTCGATGGCGGAGACGTCAGCGGCGCTGAAGCCCTTGTCGATGACGTTCTTGAGCGCCTGCGGCAGCGCAAGCATGGCGGCGGCGGCCACCAGCAGCGCGAGAAACGCCACCAGCATGCGGCCGCTGTACGGCGCGAGGAACGGCAGCAGCGCCCGAAGTGGTTTTAGTGAGCTGCCTTTCGGACGTTCAGTGCTCACGGAACTTGAGCTTGCCCAAGTTCAGTTCCCACCACATGCGGAAATCGCTTGCCAGGCTGTAGAACGGATAACGAAAAGTCGCGGGGCGGTTGTGCTCGAAGCGGAAATGGCCCACCCAGGCAAAGCTGTAACCACAGACCAGGGCGCCGAGCAGGAACCACGGTTCGCCCGTGGTGACCAGCGCCGCCAGGCAGATGACCGCACCCCAGGTGCCGATGTAGTGGAGCACGCGGGACACGGGGTGGCGGTGCTCGGTCAGGTAGAAAGCGTAGAACTCCGCGAAACTTCGAAAACCGGAATCCTTCGAGGCAGCGGCGCGTGTGTCCATAAGTGGCGCACATCATCCAGTACTCTGCAGGCCTTCGGCAATGCCCGCGATGCAGGCCAGCAGCGATTCGAACAGGTCGCGGTCCTGGCGGCCGGTATCCCTCCAACGCCTTAGTAGGTCGACCTGCAACAGGTTGACCGGGTCGACGTAGGGATTACGCAGCTCGATGGAACGCTGCATGGTCTGGTCGCGGTCGAGCAGCGCCCGGGTCTGCTTGATGGCCAGCACCTGCTCCACCACCAGGCTGAACTCCGCGCGTAGTTTGGCGCCGAAGTGCCGCAGGCGCGGTTCCGCGAGGTCCTCGTAGGCCGCCGCAATGTCGAGATCGGCGCGGGCCAGGGACGTTTCGAGGTCGTCGATGAGCGTGGCGAAGAAATTCCACTCGTTGTACGAGGCCCGCGCGACGTCGAGGCCCACCTCTTCGATGGCCACCCGCAGCCCGTCGCCGGCGCCGAACCAGGCCGGCAACATGTGCCGGGACTGCGTCCAGGCGAACACCCATGGCACCGCACGCAGTGCGTCAAAACCTTCCTTGCCGGGGCGCTCCGCCGGTCGCGACCCGATCTGCATGCGCGCGATCACGTCGATGGGGGTGACCGCCTGGAACCACGCGTAGAAGTCAGGATCGCCATTCACGAGGCGCCGGTATGCCTGGCGGCTGGCCGAGGCCACGCGTCCCGCGAACCTGGACTGCGCCTCGCTCGCGGTGACGCCGGTGACCGCGCCGCCGAGCGACAGGGCCAGCGCGTTGAAGGCGCGTTCCATCGTGCGCATCGCGATGGGCCGCAGGCCGTAACTCTGGTTGATGACTTCGCCCTGCTCGGTCATGCGCAGGACGCCGTTCACGGTTCCCGAAGGCGCAGTGCGCACCAGCGAATCGATGCGCGAGCCGCCGCGCGCAATGCTGCCGCCGCGCGCGTGGAAGATGACGTGTTTCTCGTTGGCCGCCGCCAGCGCCGCGGAAAGCTCGGTCTGCGCGCGCCAGGTGGCGAAACGCGCGGCGCAGATGCCGCTTTCCTTGTTGGTGTCCGAATAACCCAGGACCACGCACTGCGTGCGGCCGCGGGCATCGAGATGGCGGCGGTAGACCGGATCGCCTAACAAGGTCTTCATGATGTCGCCGCAGCGTTCGAGTGCGTCGACCGATTCGAACAGCGGCGCGATGTCCACGGCCACTTCGCCCGTGGGGCGATCGTAGGCCTCCGACCAGCGCGCCAGCAGCAGCGGCGCGAGCACGTCGTCCGCGCCCTGCGTACCGCTCACCACGTAGTAGCCGATGGCGTCTTTGCCGTAGCGATGCCGCGCCTGCAGGATGCCTTCGAAGACGCCGAGCGTGCGGCGGCCGAGCGCGTCGAGATCCACTTTCACGCCCGCGTCGCGCTCGATGGCGCGAACCAGCAGATCGTGGCGCTCGGCGGGCGTGCGCGCCATCCAGTTCGGGTCGTCGAGCCCCTGGCCGATCACTCGATGGTGGATTTCCGCGTGCTGGCGCAGATCGAGCGTGGCCAGATGAAACCCGAAAGTTTCCACGCGCCGGATGAGCCGCTGAACGTTGCCCCAGCCGGCATGAAAACCCTTGTTCGCCTTGAGGCTGGCCGAGATCAGCTTGAGATCGCGCAGGAAGTGCAGCGGGCCTTCGTAGCCGTTCGGGCGGCCGTCATAGGTGAGACGCAGGCGCTCCGCGACCTGCCCGAGGAAGACCCGGTAGGGCATGCGATCGTGGCGCATCGGCGTGATGCCGAGCGCGCCGGGAATCAGCGTGGCGTACTGCTCGATGCGCTGGCTGAGATCCGGATTCACCGCGCTGCGGCTGCCGCTTTGCGACAGCAGCTGCGCCAGCACGCCGCATTCCTTGAAATACGCGTTGATGATCACCTGCTGCTGGCGCGCCAGGGTCTCGCGGATGGTCTTGGCGTGCACGTCCGGGTTGCCGTCCATGTCGCCGCCCACCCAGGTGCCGAAGCGCACGACGTTGGGCAGCTCGAGCGAATCGGCGGAAACGCCGTACAGTTTCGACAACGCCTCGGCGAGCTCGTCGTAGAACGCGGGCAGGATGCGATACAGCACTTCGGCCAGGTAAAACACCACGTGTTCGCGCTCGTCGGCGACCGTGAGGCGTTCGCGTGGATGGTCCTCGGTCTGCCACGCCGTGGTGATCTCGGTGCGGACGCGGCTCCAGTTCTGGCGCAGCTCCTGCGGCGTCAGCGTGGGGTCCAGCCGATCGAGCAGAAGCTCCGCGATGCGCTGGTTCTTGCGCAGCATCGTGCGGCGCGCGCTCTCGGTGGGATGAGCGGTGAACACCGGCTCGACGCGGATTTTCTGCAGCAGCTCGAGCACCTGCGCCAGCGTGAAGCCGCGGTTCTTGAGCTCGAGCAGCGCCGCTTCCACGCCGCCGGGTTGCGCGCGCTCGCTGGCCTCGAGGAAATAGCCGCGGCGGCGACGGATGCGGTGCACTTTCTCGGCGAGATTGACCGCGCGGAACCACATGGAGAAAGCCCGCGCCAGGTCGCGCGCCACCTGCGGCGCCCGGCCGCGCAGCTGGACACCGAGCTCGGCCGCGGCTTCCTTGTCCCCGGCGCGACGCCGGATAGATAGACGGCGGTCCTTCTCGACCAGGTCGAACAGCGTGTCGCCGCCCTGCTCCTTGAGCACGTCACCGATGAGCGCGCCGAGCACGTGCACGTCGTCGCGCAGCGCGGAGTGTTTGGGGGGAAACTGGATGTCGTCGCGTCTCACGAAGCGCGCGATTCTACAGATGTGGCGGCAGAGCGGCCGTCGCTCGCCAACACCCCTGCGGGCCCAAAATGTGCCGCAGATCACTACATTGCAAGCAATCAACATTAGTGTTGATTACGTGTCATGTTATAGACTGTGGTCATGTGGACCGAACGTCAGGCCATCGAAGTGTTTCACCTGCTGTTCCTGCGCAGCTTCGGCGCGCGGGTCGACAAGACGTTGTTTGCTCTCAAAGGCGGCTGCAACCTGCGTTTCTACCATCGCAGCATCCGCTACTCCGAAGACATGGATCTCGACCTGCGCACGATGGCACCGGGCACACTGCGTTCCAAAGTCGACGCTGTGCTTGCCGCGGATCCGTTTCGTCACTCGTTGCGGGCGCAGGGACTCGAAATCTCCGCAGTGACCGCGCCCAAACAGACCGCAATCACGCAGCGCTGGAAAATTGCGCTCAGGCTCACGGGTTTGCAGGACACGTTGCCTACGAAAATCGAATTCTCCCGTCGCGCGCTCGACGACGGCGCCGAACTCGCGCCGGTGGAACCCGAGCTCATTCGCCAATACAAGCTCTACCCGGTGCTCGTGCAACGCTACAGCGTCGCGACCGCGTTCGCGCAGAAGGTGGCCGCGCTCGCGCTTCGCACGGAAACACAGGCGCGCGACATCTTCGACATCAAACTACTGCTGGATGCGGGCGCCATGCCGGCCGGCATTTCGCCGGAGCTGGTGCACACCGCGATCGAGAACGCGATGACGATCAGCTTCGACGATTTTTCGGGCCAGGTGGTCGCGTACCTCGAGCCCGAGCATCAGTCGGACTACCGGGAACGTGCATCTTTCGACACCCTGCAGGACCAGGTGCTCGACGCACTGCGGGCTTTGCAACCATGAACCAGATCGAGGCGCTTCGCCGGCTTCAAAGCCTGGGAACCCCGGTGATTGAAACACGCGATGTCAGCGCGCTGCTTTCGGTGACCTCGGCCAACGCCAACATGATCCTGCGCCGGCTCGCTGACCAGGGCCAGTTGATTCACCTGTCGCGAGGCCGCTGGCTGACGGCGCCTGGCATTTCGCGCTTTGCATTGCCCGAGTTGATTTCGGCGCCCTATCCCGCCTACGTGTCGATGCAGTCTGCGCTCTTCCATCACGGTCTTATCGAGCAAATCCCGGCAGTCATTTACGCGGTCACGCTCGGTCGCCCGCGCCGCACCACCACGCCGCTCGGGGTCATCTCCTTTCATCGCCTGCCCGCCGAACTTTTCACAGGTTTCGACGTGAATGACGATGGCGCGAAGATCGCTTCGCCCGAAAAGGCGCTGTTCGATGTGATCTATCTCGGTCCAGCACGCAGCCGTCTGTTCGCCCGATTGCCTGAACTCGAGGTTCCCGGCGATTTTCGCTGGTCGCGACTGCGCGAATATTCGAAACAGGTGAAATCACCCGCGCGCAGGAAATTCATTGAACGACGAACCGAAGAAATCCACCGTGCCAGCAAACGCTAACCGCCTCGGAATGCTCATGGTCGCTGCCGCGGCCATCCTGTTCGCCAGCAAGGGCCTGTTCGCCAAGGCGCTCTACCAGCGTGGCGTCGGTTTCGAACTGCTCGTGGCCGTCCGGGCGGTCATCGCGATGCCGCTGTTCGCCTGGATCGCGGTGCGCGCCAACGCGCCTTCGCAGGTCGTCCAGGACGGCGGGCCCGAGCCGCGTCCGGTGCGATGGCGGGCCGTGATGGCGGCCGTCATCGCCGGCATCACCTGCTACTACGTCGGCGCGATGGTCGATTTCTGGGCGCTGACGCTCATCGACGCGTCGATCGAACGCGTGCTGCTGTTCAGCTATCCGGCCATGGTGGTGCTCATCGGCTCCGTGCTGAAGCGCCGGCTGCCGGAGCGCCGCGTGGTGTTCGCCATGCTGATCACCTATGCGGGCATCTGGTTCGCCATGGGCGGCATCGACCGCCACGAGCTCACGCAGAATCTCTTCGGCGCGGGCCTGGTGCTCGTCGCCGCGCTCACCACGGCCATCTACTTCCTGATCGGCGAACGTTATACCCATGAGCTCGGCAGCACGCGTTTCGCCGCCATCGGCATGAGCGCCTCAGGTGTAATGCTGGCGCTGCACTTCGCCGTGTTTCGCTCGTTCGACGAGCTCGTGGCGCTCGAGGCCTGGGACTGGCTGCTGCTCGCGGTGCTCGGCGTGGCGTGCATGTTCATCCCCGGGCTGCTGCAGGCCGAAGGCATGCGGCGCGTGGGCGCGCAGCGCGCGTCCATCGGCAGCACCATCGGCCCGCCGACCACCATCTTCCTGGCGGCGCTGTTTCTCGGCGAGCGGCTGAATGGCTGGCAGTTGTTAGGCAGCGCCATGATCGTGGGCAGCGTGCTGGTGCTGAGCTGGCCCAGGCGCGTGGTGGCCGACGAGCCCTGACTCCCACACGAGATCGGCGCGTTTTCCGATGCTCCGGGCGTATGACGGAGCGCGCCGCGGGCCTAATCTTTGCCTACCCAGTTTCCACGAGGCAAAGCCATGACTCCCGCCAAATCGAAATCCTGGTTTACGCGCTTCGCAAAAGCCACTGCGCACAAGAGCGGCCAGCCCGCGTCGTTCGCGCTCGCCACGCTGGTGGTCGTGACCTGGGCCGTGAGCGGCCCGATTTTCCAATGGAGCGACACCTGGCAGCTCGTGATCAACACCGGCACCACCATCGTCACCTTTCTCATGGTGTTCCTGATCCAGAGCACGCAGAACCGCGACGCCGAAGCCGTGCAGATCAAGCTCGACGAACTGCTGCGGGTCTCGGTCGGCGCACACAACGTGCTCATGGATCTCGAAGAGCTCGAGGAGCATGAGCTCGAACGCATCCGCTCGGTGTACGTGAAGCTTGCGCAGAAGGCGCGCCACGGCGTGGAGAGCGGACGCAGCGACGAAGGCGTGCCGGAAATCGGCGAGCTTGTGGAAAAGACGAAAGCGAAGCCGAAGCGCGAACGCTGACCGGACCGGCTAGAAACCCAACGCCTCCCAGTCGCCCGCGTCTATCTTCTCGTTGATCTGCCGCGCGCGGGCTTCGTTCCCCGGAAAATCACCGCCTCCCGTGCGACGAAGTATGTCGGCCAGGGATTCGTACGGCTGGCAATTCCGGTCGTAATGGCAAAATGCCCTGACCGCGTCCGATTTCGGGGAGCAGTCGAACCCGCGCTGGCACGCCGCAAGGAACCACGCCAGGACGTCGTCGCCAAACTCTCCTGCCACTTCCACGCCTTTGAAAATCGAATCGGCGATCTCCCAGATCACGGCCGGATCTCGCGAACGGATGGCCATGGACGCCAGGCGCCGGCTTTCTTCGTATCTCGCAGCATCATCGTCAGCCGTGCCGGCCCTCTCGAGCCACTGCTGCCTGGCGACGAGGATTTGCGCGAGCGGATAACCGCCATCGGACGCTCGTTGCAACCACTCGCGTCGCTCACCGATATCCTTCGCGCCGGTTTCGATCAATGTGTGGCACCGGTTGTAGATGAGGCGAACGAATTCGGGGTCGTAGGGCCAGTTCGTCGCCGCCCATTTCAACGCGTCCTCGAGACTCTGCCCTGCGTTCCCGCGATCCACATGAGTGAGATACTCGTCCTTGCAGTATTGGAGCGCGCGGAAAATGTAGAACTGCGCCGCAGGATCGCCGCCGTGCGCCGCGCCGAGCAGCGAGCGCGCGAACTCGAGGTAGTCAGGCGCCGCGCGAAGTTGCGCGGCGTAGTCCGGGCCCTGGACGAGAGCGGGTGTGTCTTGCGGCTTCCGGAGCGCGGAATCCGCTTGCGAGACAGCGGGAACATCGGCGCTCGCAATCGTCGCCGATGGAGGAACGGGCTCGCCGGCATCGGCGGGCTGCGCGTGCTCGCTTGTATTGCGCCACCACCACGCCGCGACGATGGCGCACAGCACCGCGACGAAGACTGCCGCGCCAACGCGCCTCACGCGGCCTCCGCGTCAGCCTGCGAGCAACACCGCTTCCGCATGCTCGAGCGCCTCGGGCGTACCGTAGATCACCACGATGTCGCCGTCCTGGAATTCCATGTCGCCGGTGGGCTCGCGACCGAGGATGCCCTGCCGGCGGATGCCGGTGAACGCCACGTCGGCGCCCGCGCGCCGCACTTCCTCCACGCACTTGCCGATGCACCACGAACCCGGCGGCAGCACCACCGAGCGCACTTCTTCGGCGAACTCCGCATCGTTGCTCATGCCATCGCCGCGCGCGATGACGTTGCGCAGCATCTCGTAGCGATTGCCGCGCAGCTCGGCCACCGAACGCATGACCACGCCCGGCGGCACCTTGAGCGACATGAGCACATGCGACGCCAGCATGAGGCTGGCCTCGAAAGCTTCGGGAATGATTTCGGTGGCGCCCGCGGCTTTCAGCTCGAGCAGCCGCGAATCGTCGGGCGTGCGCACCAGCACCGGCACGTCTTTGCGCAACCGGCGCAGCGAACGCAGGATGGCGAGCGACGTGCGCGTATCCGAGAAGGAGATGACCACGGCATTGGCGTTGGCGAGCCCCACCTCCTCGAGCACCTGCTCGTCGGCCGAGTCGCCATACACCACGGGCTGGCCGATCTGGCGCGCCGCGCGCACGCGCACCGCGTCGAGATCGATGGCGATGTATTCGAAGCCCTGGGCTTCGAGCACGCGTCCGACATTCTGGCCGACGCGGCCGAATCCGCACAGGATGACGTGCTCGCGTTTCGCCACGGCCTGCGTCGCGGCATCTTCACGTTCGATGGCGGTCTTCGGCGGCCCGCGCTCGCCTAACAACAGCCGCGCGACGCGCTTGTTGTTGGCGAGGATCACCGGCGCCAGCACCATGCCGAGCACCACGGCGACCAGCAGCGGCTGCGCGATGGCGGGGTCGATGGCCTCGTTCTGCAGCAGCAGCGTCAGCAGCGCGATGCCGAATTCGCCGCCGACGGCGAGTGTTACGCCGGTGCGCACCGCCTTGAAATTGGAATCGACGAACAGGCGCGTGGCGAACGAGGCGATGACGGCCTTCACGAGCACCATGGACACCAGCAGCGCGAGGATGATCCCGAGCTCGCGCCACAGCGCGTCGAAGTCGAGCAGCATGCCGACCGAGATGAAGAACAGGCCGAGCAGGATGTCGCGGAACGGGCGGATGACGCTTTCCACCTGGTGGCTGTACTCGGTTTCGGCCAGCATCATGCCCGCGAGAAAGCTGCCGAGCGCCATCGAGAGGCCGGCCATCTGCGATGCCCACGCGGAAGCCAGCGCCACCAGCAGCACCGCGAGCGTGAACAGTTCGCGCAGCCGGCTGTTGGCGATGACGTACAGCAGCGGGCGCAGCAGCCAGCGTCCCGCGGCGAGCACCACGAGGACGGCCGCGGTGCCCGCGCCCACGAGCTTGAGCGCGTGCTCGATGGTGAAAGATTCGGCGCCGGGAGCCAGCGCCGCGGCGAGCGCGAGGAACGGCACCACCGCAATGTCCTGGAACAACACCACGCTGAAGGCGAGCCGGCCGTGCGTGCGGTTGAGCTCGGCACGTTCGGTGAGCTGCTGCACGATGAGCACCGTGGAGCTCATCGCCACCACACCGCCGAGCACGATGCTCTGCGGCCAGTCGATGCCGAACACGCGTGCGACCACCGCCACCACCGCGGCGGTGCCGAACACCTGGAGCGACCCCAGGCCGAACACCTCGCGCCGCAGGGCCACCATACGCGGCCAGGAAAATTCCAGGCCCAGCGTGAAGAGCAGGAAGACCACGCCGAGCTCCGCCAGCAGGTGCGTGGTGTCGGATTCCGGAAACGCCGCCATGGCGTGCGGGCCCAGCACGAGCCCGACGGTGACGTAACCGAGGATGGATGGCAGCCCCAGGCGACGCGCGACCGTCACCACGAAAACCGATGCGGCTAACAGGACGAGGATGAGTGGAAGTGGCGAATCGTGCATCTCCGTGAGAAGTTAGCACAGCCGTGAAGATGCATCAGACCTTCAGACGCTTCATTCAATCCGAACAATTCGGGGGCGTGCTGCTGCTGGCCTGCACCGTCGTGTCGCTGGCGCTCGCCAACTCCCCGCTGTCGGCGCCCTGGCTGGCGCTCTGGCACCTGGACCTGGGTCCGTTGAGCGTCGAGCACTGGATCAACGACGCGTTGATGGCGGTTTTCTTCCTGATGATCGGCCTCGAGCTCGAACGCGGCATCTACGTGGGCGCGTTGTCGAGCGTGCGGAACGCGTTGCTGCCGGCGTTCGCGGCCGTCGGCGGGATGGCGGCCCCGGCGCTGATTCATTTCGCGCTGAACGGCGGGACCGCGACCGAATCGGGCTTTGGCGTGCCGATGGCCACCGACATCGCGTTTGCGCTGGCCGTCATCGCGCTGTTGGGCCCGCGCGTGCCGGGCGCGCTGAAACTGTTCATCGTGGCATTCGCGATCATCGACGACCTCGGGGCCATCGTGCTGATCGCCACGGTCTATACCGCGGAGCTGTCGTTCCAGTGGCTCGGCCTGGCGCTCGGTGTCTGGAGTGCGCTCATCGCGCTCAACCTGTGGCGGCGCTCCATGTCGCTTTGGCCCTACCTGGGTGGCGGCGTGATGTTGTGGTACTGCGTGTACAACGCGGGCGTCCACGCGTCTATCGCCGGCGTGATGCTGGCATTCGCGATTCCGTTTTCGCCACGCGACCCGGAGGCGGAATCCCCGTCACACAGGCTGGAGCGGCGCCTGCACAAGCCGGTGGCATACCTCATCCTGCCGCTGTTCGCGCTGGCGAATACCGGAGTGCCGGTCGACGCACAGGCCATAGCGGAGTTGAGTCACGCCAACAGCATCGGCATCGCGCTGGGATTGCTGATCGGCAAGCCGCTGGGCGTCGTCGCGATGTGCGCGGTGGCGGTGTGGTCCGGCGTGTGCTCGCTGCCCGCCGAGGTGCGTTGGGCGCACATCGTTGGCGCGGGACTGCTGGGTGGCATCGGGTTCACGATGTCGATCTTCATCACCAACCTGGCGTTCGCCGATCACGCCGCCATCGTCAACTCGTCGAAGCTGGCGGTGCTGGGCGCGTCGTTGGTCGCGGGAATGCTGGGACTGCTGTGGCTGCGCCTGGCGCCGAAATGGGGACATTCCTGATTTGCAGCAAAAGGGGACGCGGCTCAACAGTCCCCATCGCCAGACACGAGAATGTCGCGATTTGCACGCGATCAGAACGTCGCTCGAACGGTGGCGCGGCTGTACGTTGTAACGCATGCCTCGCACCGCCCGCGCAATCGTCGCCGATGGTTGCTACCACGTCCTGAACCGCGCCAACCAGAAGGCACGGGTTTTTCACGAGCGCGCGGACTACGAGCAGTTCCTGGCACTGATCGCCCGCGCGCAAGCCCGCCTCACAGTCCCGATTCTCGCCGCCTGCCTGATGCCAAACCACGTCCACTTCGTCATGCGCCCCAGCGCCGCCGGTGATCTTGCGAACTGGATGCACTGGGCATTCACCACGCACGTGCGTTGGTACCACGCCAAGTACTCGACGACCGGACGCGTGTGGCAGGGTCGGTTCAAAGCCTTTGCCGTCCAGGAAGACCACCACCTGCTGACGCTCATGCGCTACGTTGAACGCAACGCGCTACGTGCCAGGCTCGTCGAGCGCGCAGAAGACTGGGAGTGGGGAAGTCTTGCGTGGCGCAGGTTAAGGCACGCGCCAGTGACGCTCGCGGAGTCGCCGGTTCAATTGCCATCGTATTGGCGACAATTCACCAACGACCCCCAGACCGCCGTTGAGCTCGCGGAAATCCGCGCGTGTGTCAATCGACAACGGCCCTTCGGCGCTTCGGATTGGGTGGCGCGGCAGGTGGGCGCACTCGGGCTCGAATCGTCAGTGACTCCCGTGGGCCGGCCGCCTCGATCGAGGCGCGTCCCCTTTTGCTAGCAAATCAGGAATGTCCCCATTTACGAGTTCAGGAAAACGGTGGTGTCGTACCGCTCGAAGTTCTGCAGCGCGCGCCGGTAGGCGGCGTGAATCATCTTCTCGGCGATCTTGTCGGCTCGCGGCGATAACAACATGCGCAACACCACGTCGTCCGCCGGGCGCGCCTTGTCGTCGCCGAGATATTGCTCGATCAGCTTGGTGATGCGGTTGCACATCTCGTTGGTGAACCGCAGGCGCGCCGCATCGTGCACGGAATCCGGCGTCGCGCCGTAAGTGGCCCGCGCCTCGCCGGTGAGCTCGGACAGGAAACTCGCCATAAGCCTGGCCTTGTCCGCGAGCCGAATCTCCGTGTAATAGGCGATTTCGGATTGCAGGTTCATGGCAGCAACTCCCGTGGGCTTCAGGCAGCCGGGAAGAAGTCGATCGGTTTGCTGACGGTCAACGGTTCGACATCCGCGGGCTTGAAGCGGATCAGGCGCACACGCGCCACGATCTTCTTCTCGAGCTCCGGATCGTTCAATTCGCTCGAGACCACGCGGCACATGGTGATTTCACCGGTCGGCGCGATCGTGAATTCGAGCACCAGTTTGCCCGCGAGCTCCGGCTGGTCGCGCAGCGCGCGGCCATACAGCGCATAGAGGGCGCCCTTGTTGCGATCGAACACGATCTCGACTTCTTCGCGCGCGCGCGAAGACTTGCCGCTGGTTCCGCTGCGCTGCACGCGTCCACCGGCGTTCGGGTCGAGGCCCGAGCCGTGGCTCACCTGCGTCGCGGTGTGTGTGCCGATGGCGCCGGCGCCACCGCCGAAGCCACGCGCCATGTTGGCGGTGTTGATGCCGCCGCTCGCCCTGCCCGCCTGGGACGTGATGAGGTTACGTTCCGACCGCGCGTCGGCCACCGGCGTTTTCATCTGCGGATCGGCGAGATCGACGCTGGTGTCGCGAAGCGCCTCGAGCTCGTCCTGCAGCGCCAGCATTCCCTGGTTGCGCACGTTGGGCTTCGGTTTCTCCACCGGCTTCGGTGTCTCGACCGGTTTCGGCTTCTCGACTTCCGGTTTCTTTTCCGGCTCCGGCGGCGGAGGCGGCGGTGGTGGCGGTTTCGGCTTCTCGACGATGAGCTGCGCGACGCGCTCGCGCACGTCTTCGGGCTTCATGCGCTCGGTCTGGCGCTTCGGCAGCAGCACGATCAGGATCGCCAGCAACGTGGCGACGATGAGCAGGATGCGCAGCAGCTTCTTGAACCTGCGCTCGCTCTCTTCCTCGAGCGACCAGGGCAGCTCGAAGCGACGGAAAAATGGAGCGAGTCCGACACTCATGCGCCGGCTCCGACTTCGCGTTCACGCTGGATCACGGCGAGCGAAACCTTGCCGTATTCGGCGGCCGTGGCCGTGGCCATGACGCGCTTGAGCACCGCGAACGGCGTGTCCTTGTCACCCATGATGGTGATTTCGCGGTCGGCGAGATCTTCCTGCGCCGCCAGGCGCGTGCTGGTGTCGTTCTGCTGCTTGAGCTCGCTGCGCAAGCCTTCGATGACCAGCTGTGAATCGTTGGCCCGCAGGTCGGCGACCTTCGCCACCGAGCGGCCGTTCACGAGGATGTCGTCCTTCGTGACCATGATGACCACGGTCTCGCGCGGCTTGAGGTCCGCGACGGACTGCGGAATGGTGATGTTCTTGGTGTTCGGCAGGATCTCGACGTCCGAGCTGTGCAGCAGCAGGAACACCACGAGCATGGTGAGCATGTCGATGAACGGCACGAGCGCCATGTGGCTCGCGTGGTGACCGCGCTGGCGGTGCTTCTTGATGCGATACGGGGTCATTTCCTGACTCCCGCTGCCGGGCCGGCCGCCGCTGCGCCGACGAGCGGCGCATCACCCACGGAAATATCCGGGAACAGCTCCACCTTGGTGAACGCCGGTCCGTCGTCCTTCTCGAACAGGCGCACGTTGTCCATGGTCTGCACCAGCACGTCGTACGGGATGTCCTGCTCGAGCAGCACGCTCGCCGCCATGACCGACTGGTACTTGCTCTTCACGAACTGCAGGTATTCCGACAGCCCGACGTAGTCGTACTCACCGTCTTTCTTCGGCAGCGTGCGCAATACGCCCGTGCCGCGATCCGCGATCTCGATGCTGTTCTTCCGCACGATCACTTCGAGCTCAAGGCCCTTTTTCAATTCCGGCACGGAGGAGTTCGGCGCCGGAAGATTGAGCTCGAGGATGTTCGTATTGGAGAACACTGCCGTGAACAGCAGGAAGAACACGAGGATCACCATCATGTCGATCATCGGCACGATGTTGAGGTCGTTGCGACCGCGGTACTTCGCATGGTTGCGAATGGCGCGGGCGGCGAGTTTTGACGAGGCCATGGGGCGCTCCTGTCTTACGTTGCTAGGTTCTGTCGGCTAGCAATCAGGCAGGACGTGGAGCCGGAGCACGCGGCGCCAGGCCAGGCTGCGGCGACGGCGCCGCCGGCTCGGAGTAACGCTCGGTGATCGAATTCAGGAACTTCACGACCGCGATTTCGAGACTGTCGATGAGCGACGTGGTCTTGGCTTCGAGGAACATGTGCGACAGCAGCAGCGTGATCGCCACACCGAGGCCTGCCGCCGTGTTGTTCATGGCTTCGGAGATGGCGGCTGCGAGCAGCGCGGCCTTCTCGGCCGGGTTCGCCTGCGACACCGTCGCGAACGCGTGGATCAGCGCGATGATCGTGCCTAACAGACCGATCAACATGCCGATGTTGGCGAGCGAGCTCAGGTAGTGCGTGCGTTTCTCGAGTCGCGGCACGATCTCGAGCAGCGACTCTTCCATCGCCTGCTGGATGTCGTCGCGGCGACGCGCCGTCGACAGGCGCGCGAGACCGTACTTCAGCACCGTGCCGATCTGCGCCTGCGAGTTGTTCGCGAGCGTGATGGCCTGCTTGAAGTTGCCGGCGCCGAGATGCGGCGCGACGTCGTCCCACAGGGAACGGTTACGCGCCGTTTCGACGGTCAGGTACACCCAGCGCTCGATGGCGATGGCGACGCCGACCACGAATATGATGACCAGCGGATACAGGAAGAATCCGCCGTCCTGGAAAAACTTGATCATTCCGTTCATGAAACCCACGATCGATTCTCCTCGAAAAAGCAAATGCGCTCAGGGGCCTGAGCGGGCCAAGATTGCGTTACATAAGTGACAAAAACTGTTAATCACTTCCCAGGATTACCGGCGGGCACTGCCTCATTAGGCTGCAATGCTTCGAAGTACCGGTTCTGTCGGCGAAACACGTCACGGTCGACCGGCTCGAGCACCTCGTCCAGCAGGCTGTTGACCGGCCGGCCGACCAGATCGCCCATCTCCGCACTGCGCCAGGGCACGATGTACAGCACCTTGGGCAGCTCACGATTGCCGGTGATCTGCGTGGCTTCGAGATCGAGGCGATCCTTCGCGGTCCCCCGGGCCGCCGGCCCGGCAGGTTTGTTAGCCGCGGGGGCCGCCGGTGTCGCCGGGGCGTCGCTGCCCGGCGCGGGCTCGGCCGGCTGGGCGGCCGGAGCAGCCGGCATCGCCGAGGTGTTCACGCCCGGCTCCATCGCGTCCTGCGGCGGTTTTTCCGCCACGGGCGCGGGCGCCTGCGCGAGCGCAGCGCCGGCTAACAACAACAGGGCCACGAAAAGTAGTTTGCTCACGTTGCGCCTCCTTCAGGCGTGGGCGCGGATTCAGGTGCGGTCGCGGGGGCTTCGGCCGCGGGTGCTCGCACCTTGTTGCGCGACCGCAGTTCCGCCAGCCAGCCGCTGACCGGCTTGTCCTCGCCCGTCAGTGTCTTGTAGGTCTCGAGCTCCGCCTGGGCGGTGAGCGGATCTTCGAGGTAAAGGTCGAGCAGCACACCCAGATTGCGGTGCGCCGCTGCGTAGGAGGGGTTCGCCTTGATCGCACTTTCGTAGGCGGCGCGCGCCTCGGCGAATTTTCCGGCCTGGCGCAGCGTGAGGCCGTATTCCGTCCACGTCGCCGCATCCCAGCTCGCAAGCTCGCTGGCCTTTGCCAGCGCGGCTTCGGATTCGGCGAGCTGATTGGTCTTGCGGTACAGCAAGCCGAGATTGGTGAACGGGCCGGGCAGATCCGGGTACGACTGCGTCATGAGCTGGAATTCGAGAATGGCCTGCGTGGAATCGCCGCTGCGCATCATCTGCAGCGCACGCGCGAATTCGGTGTTGGCCCGCTCCGTGGCCTTGGGAATGACCGGGCCCGCGGGCGCGGCAACCGGCGCGGGCGCGTCCCTGGATTTCTTCGATTTCTTGACGGGCGGCGCGGTGGAATCCGCGGGAGCGGCCACCACTGGTTCAGGCGCCTGCACGGGAGACGGCGGCGGCACCGGCGCGTCGACGAACTCGGTGGCGACCTCGGTCTTGCCATAACGGCCCGGCTTGAGCTCGGCCAGCGCGGCAAAACTCTTCTTCACGCCGTCGTCATAGACGTTGTCGCGCACGCGCTTGGTGTTGATCTCGTGCGTCGAGATCGCCTGCTCTTCGAACGGGAACGCCTGCTCTTCGAGCAGCGAGTTGTATTCATCGAGCTGCTCGGCCGCGAGTTTCTTCGGCCGCTCGGATTTCATGATGTCCTTGCCGAGCTGCCGGTAGATCTCGGCGATCTCGTACGTGGCCACCGTGGTGACCTCGGCGACGCGGTAATCCGCGGCAGCCTTGTAACCACCGAGCGCGGCTTCCATCGCCTTGCGCTTCTTCGCGAGGCTGGTCTTGAGCGGCAGCACCAGCGCGACGCTGCGGAATTCATCGCGCGCCGGCGAAGCCAGCGCAAGCTGCGATTTCGCGGCGAGATATTGCGTGCGATCGGTGCGCCCTGCTCCGGCGTTGCGATCGGCATTCACGATCTCACGCTGCCAGGAGCGCTGCTTCTCGAGATTGCCCGCGGTGCCTGCGATGTCGGCGAGCTTCTGGCGTGCCTCGATCGAATCCGCCACCGGCGTCGGATACGCGACGACGAAGCGCTCGAGCATGCTCACGGCCTTCGGGGTGTTGCCCGCCTTCGCGTACAGATCCGCGGCCTGCAGGTTCGCCTCGCGCTGGATGTCCCTGGTTTCGGCCGGGTTCATCGCGATGCGTTCGAATTCCACCGCCGCTTGTCCGGCCTGCCCGGTTTCGCCATAGGCCACCGCCAGCTTGCGCGTGACGTCGGCCAGGAATTCGCTCTTCGGGTTGTTGGTGCGGAAACGCTCCAGCACTCCGATGGCGCGCGGCCATTCCTTGAGGTTGATGAGCGAAGCGCCGGCATCGTATTCGGCCTGCGCGGCGATCTTCGAGCTGCCGGCCACCGCCGCGATGCGCAGGAAGTCATCGACGGCGCCGAGGTTGTCGCCCGCCTTCTGCTTGGCCTCGCCCTGGCGATAGACGGCCGAGGCGATGCGTTCGGTGAGATCGTCGCGCATCTTGTCGTTGGGCGGCAGCAGGTCGCGCGCGGCGATGTAGCCCTTCTCGGCTTCGGCGAACTGCATGAGATCGAAGTTCGCCTGGCCGATGATGGTGTGGGCGATGCGGCGCTTCGCCTGGTCGGCCGGCGGCTGATGCGCGAGCACCAGGTTCGCCACTTCGATGGAGCGCTGCAGGTCCTGCGTGGCAAAGATGTCTTCGGCGGCGCGCGTGAGCACGCCGGCGCTGTCGGGGTGCTCGGGGAAGCTGGTGCCGAACTTGATGCCGGCGTCCACCGCCAGCTTGTGGGCTTCGGCCCGCTCGGCGGGCGGCAGCTTCTCTTCGTACTTCGTGAACGAACCGAGCGCCGCGTAACCGGCGGCGGCCGAACGCGGATTGCGCGGATAGTTGTAGGCCGTCTTCGCGAACTCGGTCGCGGCGCCCTGGTAGTCCTGGCTCTCGTACAACGTCTCGGACAGCAGGTAGTTAGTGCCGAAGGACTCCGGATCGTCCGGGAAGGATTCGAGATACGTGCGGTACCAGCGCGCGGCCTCGCGGTACTCGTCCACCTTCTTCGACTTCTGCGCGCTGGCGTGGAAGAAGGTTGCCACGTCCTTGAGGTTGGTCTTGAGCTCCTTGGCGATGTTCGGGTAATCGGCCTTGTTGCGCCCCTGCCAGAACGCCGTGCCGTAGTTGTACAGCGCGACGTATTCGCGCTTGCCTTCGAGCACGAGTTCCGTGAAACCGCCCTTGCGATAGGCGTCGATGGCCTGCATGGACAGGCCCGGCGAGAACTCGCTGTTCGGCTCGCGCGTGGCGAAAGCGCGATACACCGCGGCGGCGTCCTGGAAACGCTCTTTCTCGACATACAGATCGCCGAGCCGCGAATAGACGACGGGCGCGTAGGCCGGGTTGTTGTGCGCGACGAGAAACTTGTCGACCGCGCCGACCGAGTCGTCGTCATAGGAGAAGGTGACCGCCATCACGCGCAGCGTGTCGTCGGCCAGCTCGCGGCTGGCGCGCGGCAATTTCTCGGTGGGAATGAGCGCACCGGTTTCCTTCTGCAGCAACGTGCGATCGAGCACGCCCGAGAAGGGCTGCAGGCTTTCATCGTTGAGGCCCAGCTTGAACAGCGACCAGCCTTGTTTGTAGAGACTCTGCGAGAGGAACGCGGCCTTGTCGCCCTTGCTGACGACGTATTGATAGGCGCTCTCGGCCGCGCGGTAGTCCTTGGCCGAGAACAGCAGCTCGCCGCG
>DASTXR010000077.1:0-8697 GCA_035765415.1 Steroidobacteraceae bacterium
ACGATTTCGTAGTACTTGACGAGATCCTTGTAATCGAGCGGCCAGTCGACGCCCTGGCCATCGAACGAATACCCCTTCAAATCCTGCTGCGAAAAGCGATAGCTGTGCCGCCCCCACACATTGGTCCGCCCGCCAGTGACCCGCATGCGCCCCTGCCACGAAAACGGCCTGCCCTCGGGCGTGGTGTACGGCTCGTCGACGTCGTTGCAGAACCAGCTTTCGTTGTATTCGGTACAGGCGTAGCAGTCCTTCTGCACGGGCCGCGAACGCCGGATGAGATCGTTGGCGCGGGCCTGGTACTTGAGCTCATAGGGCTGGACGTGCTCGCGATAGTCGCCATCGGCGAGCGGCCGGCCGGCGCAGACCAGCGCGACGCGCATTCCGGCTTCGCTCATGCGCTTGGCCGCCCATCCTCCGGAGGCGCCCGAACCGACGACGATGGCATCGTAGACTTCAGGCCGGGCCAGTGTTGGCATGCGCACTCCTTATCTCTTGGCGATGGACTGCCGCGGACTATACTCCGCGTGACAACGCGACCGCGAAGGAGATCGTGATGAGCAACGACGTGCGCGACGAACCCTTAACCGAGGGTCCCGATTCAGGGAACGGACCACTCCGCCATTTCCGCGTCGGCCGTCGCGCGGTGCTGACGTCACTCGCGACCGGCGTGGGCGCGGCGGTATTCGCGTCACGGGCATCGGCGGCGCATGTACACGGGGCGGCTCAGGCCGCGACGCCCGCGGTTCCCGCCACCACGGCCACCGCCGATTCGGCGCTCCTCTTCTTCGATCGCCACGCGTTCGACACGTTAGCGGCCTTGTCCGAACAGATCGTCCCCGGCTCGCGCGCCGTCCAGGTGCCTGAGTTCCTCGACCGGCTGCTCGCCGTCGAATCCTTCGACACGCAGACGCGCTTCACGCAAGCGCTCGGGGCCTTCGAGCGCGAGGCCCGCGAGGCGCATGACAAACCGTGGAAGGCGTTGACGGCCGAACAGGCAACGGCGCTGCTCACAAAGATTTCCACACAGCCGGACGGCGATGCGGCCCGCCAAGCCTTCGACAATATCAAGGGCGCCGTCGCCGAGACTTTCTATTCAACTGAAGTCGGCATGAAAGAACTCGGCTGGAACGGCGGCATCGCGTTTGCGCCGCCCGCTGTCTGCGGATAGGGCGCCTGGCTAACAGCGGCATTTCTGCCGGAATCTCTAAGATCACAGATTGTGATCTTAAAGACCGTGCGAGACACGCACAGAAAATTTCTCCCGTTAGAGCGATGCAACCGGTACCAGCCCGAATCCGTATGATTGGCCTGCCGTCCTTCCCTCACGCATGATCGGATAAAAATGATGACCCGACTCCTCGCTCTTGCCCTCACCCTCGCCGCCATCCCCACCGGCGCCTTCGCTGCCGACTCGGCGCGCTACACCGTCATCGTCGGCGGTCAAAACGTCGGCCATGTGTTCGTCGATACGACCGCCAATCGGGCGACCATCGATTTCAACGTCAAGAACAATGGGCGCGGACCGACCATCGCCGAAACGATCACGTTCGGCGCCGACGGCCTGCCGAACGCCTGGTCGATCACGGGCACCTCCACGTTTGGCAGCAAGGTGAACGAGAGTTTCAGCCGCAACAAGTCGCGCGCGAGCTGGCTCGACACGACGGGCAAAGGTCACGCCTCGTTGACCGAGCCCGGCGTCTACATCGCCCAGAGCGGCAGCCCATGGTCGCTGCAGATCTACGCGCGGGCGCTGCTCAAGCAGCCCGGCATGACGATGCGCGCGCTTCCGGGCGGAACTCTGAAGCTGGAAAAAGGCGACAGCCTGACCGTGCAGGGTGCCGGCGGACCCATACAGGTCACGCGTTACGTGCTTTCCGGCATTCGCACGCAGCCGGAAACGATGCTGTTAGACGCCGACGGAAACCTGTTCGCGTCGTTGTCGCCGTCCGGGGTGATGGTGCGCGAAGGCTACGAAGGCGAACAGGTCAGGCTGCGCAAACTCGCCGCCGACTGGAGCACCGAGCGCTTTGCGACGATACAGCGCGAAGTCGCGCACGACTACGGCGCGCCGACGCGCATCCGCAACGTGCGCCTGTTCGACCCCAGGACCAGCGCGCTGACCGCGCCGGTCAGCGTGGTTGTCAACGGCAGGAAGATTGCCGCGGTCGAGCCAGTAGATAGTCCGGCGAGTCCGGGCGAGGTCACCATCGACGGTGCGGGCGGTACGCTGATCGCGGGCATGTACGAGATGCACGCACACCTGGGCCAGGACGGCGCGCTGCTGAATCTGCTGGCCGGCATTACCACCGTGCGCGACATGGGCAACGACAACGCGGTGCTCGACGCGCTGGTGCGAAGGATAGAAGCCGGCGAAGTAGGTGGGCCGCACGTCATCCGCTCGGGTTTCATCGAAGGCCGCAGCCCCTTCAATGCCAACAACGGCATCGTGGTCGACAGCCAGGAAAAGGCGCTCGACGCGGTTCGCTGGTACGGCGCGCGGGGCTTCTGGCAGATCAAGGTCTACAACAGCATGAATCCCGCGTGGGTGCCGGCGGTCGTCGAAGAGGCGCATCGGTTGGGGATGCGCGTCGCCGGGCACGTGCCGGCTTTCGCGAGCGCCGATCAGATGATCGAAGCCAGCTATGACGAAGTGACTCACATCAACCAGTTCGTGCTGGGCTGGGTGATCGCACCGGGCGAAGACACGCGCACGCTGTTTCGCCTCACGGCGCTGAAGCGGCTGCCCGCGCTGGATCTGAACAGCGCAAAGGTGCAACACACAATCGACCTGATGGCGAAAGGCAATAAAGTCATCGACCCCACGTTGGGCATCCACGAGAACCTGGCGTTCAACCGCGATGGCAAAGTGCCCCCCGGCGCCACCGACTATCTATCGCACCTGCCGATCGGCACGCGTCGCGACGCGATGAAAGCCTGGACCGATACCTCGGCGCCGGGCGACGATCTGGCCTACCGCCAGGCGTTCGAAAAACTCGTGGGCGTCGTCCGCCAACTGCATGAGCGCGGCGTATTCATCGTCTTCGGCACCGACACCGGCGGTTCGTTCACCTATCACCGCGAACTTGAGCTGTACCAATCCGCCGGCATGACGGCGCCCGAGATCCTCAAGCGAGCGACCTGGGACAGCGCGCGCTACGTCGGCCAGGAGCAAAGCGCCGGCTCGATCGAAAAAGGAAAACGCGCCGACTTCTTCCTCGTGCCGGGCGACCCCACGAAAGACCTCAAAGCGATCAAGACCATCGCGATGGTGGTCAAGGACGGCGTCTTCTATTACCCGAGCGAGGCGTATCCGAAGTTCGGGATCGAACCGTTTACTGCAGCACCGAAGGTTACATTGCCATGATGAAACACTACCGTCTCTTCCTGCTCTCGCTTCTCGGCTTGTTTGCCACGGGCGCCGCTCACGCGGAACAGTTCAGCGTGCTGTTGTTCTCGAAGGCAGCCGGCTGGCATCACGAATCCATCCTCGAAGGCGTGAAGGCCATCCGCGGCCTGGGGCAGCTGCACGACTTCAACGTGTTCTGGACCGAGGACGCCTCGCGCGTGTTCAAAGACGAGGAGCTCAAGAAGTACAAGGCGGTGATCTTCCTGAGCACCACGGGCGACATCCTCAACCCGGAACAGCAGGCCGCGTTCGAGCGTTACATCAAGGCAGGCGGCGGCTTCGTCGGCATTCACGCCGCGGCGGATACCGAATACGAATGGCCCTGGTACACGAAGATGGTGGGGCACATGTTCCACATCCATCCAGCGGTGCAGACCGCGACCATCAAGGTCGAGAATCCCAACTTCCCGGGCATGGACCGATTCCCGAAGCGGTTCCTGGCCACCGAGGAGTGGTACGAGTACGACGCCGCGCGTTCGAAGCTGAACTATCTACTCAGCGTGGACGAGGCGACCTACAAGCCTGAAGCGAACTGGGGCCCGAAATCGGGCAAGGGCATGGGCAAGTTCCATCCGCTCGCCTGGTACCAGGAATACGACGGCGGCCGCGCGTTCTACACTGCGCTGGGCCATCTGCCCGCGACGTACAGCGACGCCAACTTCATGCACCATGTCTACGGCGGCATCTACTGGGCGGCCACAGGCAATGGGTTCAATGCCAACTGAAAGTTGTCAGTAGCCACACGTGGCGGCCCGAATCCTCACCATTCGCGGGCAGCGCGTGCTTCTGGATTCGGATCTCGCGGCTCTATACGGTGTTCCGACGCACCGTTTCAATGAGCAGTGCGTCGCAACGCAAAGCGCTTCCCTCCAGATTTTCTATTTCAATTGACCTCCGAGGAAGCCGACTCTTTAAGATCGCATTTTGCGATCTTAAAGACTGGGCGCGGAAAGCATCGCAAGTACGACCATTCAAGTTCCGTATTTCTCCTCTATTCACGCATTCATGGCAGGTACTAACATCCCGCGGAATGCAGCCCGGCACACTCCTCGAGATCTTCAAGGCAGCCGCACACCGCTGGTTGGAGCGCGACGCCTTCGAGCATGCGGCCGCGCTGGCATTCTGCACGCTGTTTTCTCTCGCGCCGCTCGTCATCATCATCGTCGCGATCGTCGGCATCGTGTTCGGGGAAGACGCTGCGAGCGGGCAGATCTCGGCCGCGATCTCCAATCTCGTCGGCCCTCAGGCGGCAACGGCCGTGGAAGAAGCCGTGCAGAGCTCGCGGCTGGAGGAAGCAGGCTTGGTGCCCACGATACTGGGCGTCGGCGCTCTCATCTTCGGCGCGACCACGGTGTTCGCGCAGATGCAAAGCGCGCTCAACCAGTTCTGGGGCGTGAAGGCGAGGCCTACGCGCAGCGGCATTCTCACGTTCGTCATCGCGCGCCTGCTCTCGTTGAGCATGGTGCTCATCATCGGATTTCTGATGCTCACGTCGTTCATCGTGAGCCTGGGGATCACCGGCGTCATCGAATACGCCAAGGAATGGGTGCCTATTCCCGGCTTCGCCGTCGTGGTGATCGATCTCGCCGTTTCACTGGGCGTCACCACGGTGCTGTTCGGCATGTTGTTCAAGGTACTGCCGGACGTGCGCATTCGATGGAGCGATGTCTGGCGCGGCGCGTTCTTCACGGCGCTGCTGTTCGCGATCGGCAAGTACCTCATCTCGCTGTATCTCACGCACGTGGCGCCGGCCTCGACGTTTGGCGCCGCCGGATCGCTGGTGCTGATACTGCTGTGGGTCTACTACTCGTCGCTGATCCTGTTCTTCGGGACCTGCCTGACTATCGCCACGATGCTGCAGCATGGCGGCGAGGTGCGCCCGAAGAAGACGGCGGTGCGTACGCGCATCGTGCTCGATGAAAACGATGCGTCGAGGCCAGGGGCGTCCTGATGAAACCGAGAGGAGGCAGTCGTTCAAGGTCACGATTTGTGACCTTGAAGGGCCGGCGGCGCTCCCTACGTCCTGCCGCCCCGCGGCCCGAGAAAGAACCACAGGATGAGGCCCAGCAGTGGCAGCAGTATCACCACCACCGTCCACAGCAGCTTCTTCTCGTTGGAAGCGGAGCTCTGGAAAATATTGATGATCGCCCAGATGTCGCCGATCAAGATCAGCAGGCCCAGTAGGCCGCCATATCCAGTGTTGAACATGCTCTATTCCTTTCTCGTGTCGCGGTGCAGGCCGACCGGGGCATTCTGCGCTTGTAGAAGGTCAAAAGCGCACACTTCTTCTCGAGTTACCCGGTAGATCCAGGCCACTCCTCGATCCGCCACGGGGCGCCCGAAGTTAGTTAGGTCGCGGTCCGCAACCGGGCCAGACGAATCAACCACCTACCTCATTCGAGAGAGGCCGCAGTCACCCAACGGCGTGATCCGCCTGATCCCGCCGGGCGATGCGACACACCCGGAAGATTCCTAATCTGACCTTCCTGCCAAACCGGGCCGGGAGCCAGTCCCCATGCGAATCAGAAGTCTCAGCAAGCCGGCGATACTCGTGATCACCACCGTGGGCATCGGCCTCGCGCTGGCCGCCTGGAAATCCAATTCCCTGGCGAACGCGGCCGACGCCGCCGCGAGCCAGCCAGAACCCATGGAGTCCGTGTCGTCGGCGCTGGCCGAGGAACGCGATCACCTGCGCAGCACCACTTCGATAGGCACGGTGGTCGCGCTGCGCTCGATCACGGTGCGCAATGAATTGCCGGGCACGGTGCGCCACGTGAGATTGACGCCAGGCTCGGTGGTGGAAGCCGGCACGGTGCTGGTGGGCCTCGACGTCTCGGTGGAAACCGCGGAGCTGCAGGCGCTGGAGGCGCAGGCCAAGCTGGCCGCCACGCAGCTCGAACGCGTGCAGCGCATGGTGGAGCGCAAGGCCGCGTCCCAGATGGAGCTGGACGGCGCACGCGCGCAATTCGACGTGGCCAACGCGCAGACGGCGCGCACGCGTGCGGTGATCGCGCGCAAGACCATTCGCGCGCCTTTCCGCGCGCGCGTTGGCATCTCCGACGTGCACGAAGGCCAGTACCTGAACGAAGGCACGGAGCTAACTACCCTGCAGGGCGTGGACGATTCCACGTACGTGGACTTCACCGTGTCGCAATCGGTGGCCGCCGGCCTGCGCAAGGGCGTGCCGGTGGGTGTGTATTCCGAAGTCGATGGCAAACGCGTAACGGCCAACATCATGGCGCTGGATTCGCGCGTGGACACCAACACGCGCAATACCGTGGTGCGCGCGAGCATTGCGGACGCTTCGCAGGCGCCATCCCCGGGCGCTTCGGTGCGCGTCGAAGTGCCGGTAGGCACGGCGCGCAAGGTGGTGGTGGTGCCGGCCAGCGCGCTGCGCAAGGGCCCGGGCGGCGACCATGTCTTCGTGCTCACCGAAGACGAGTCCGGCCAGACGCGTGCGTATCAGCGCACCGTTACGGTGGAAGCGCTGCGCGGTGACGAAGTCGTGATCTCCTCCGGCATCAAGGCCGGCGAACGCGTGGCCGCTTCGGGCGCGTTCAAGCTGCGCGAAGCGGCGCTCGTGGCGCTGGCGCAGCCCGTGGAGTCTCCGGGCGCAGGCGGCGCCGCGGCGGGCGGCAAGTAACCAGCGAACGAGGAACCCCGTCATGCGCGCCTTCACGGACGTTTTCATCAAGCACCCGGTGCTCGCGATCGTGGTGAACCTCATCATCGTGCTGGTGGGCGTTCGCGCCCTGACGCAGCTTCCGGTGCAGCAGTTCCCGAACATCGAGTCCTCGTCGGTGATCATCACCACGGTGTACACGGGCGCCAGCGCGGAGACGGTGCGCGGGTTTCTCACCACGCCCATCGAGCGCGTGGTGTCGGCCATCAGCGGTGTGGACTACATCGAGTCGAGCAGCCGCGCGGGCGTGAGCACCATCACCATCCGTCTCAAGCTGGATCACGACAGCACCAAGGCGCTGGCCGAAGTGACGGCACGCCTGCAGCAGGTGCGCTCCGAACTACCCGCCGAGGCCGAGCCGCCCGTGGTGGACATCCAGCGCGCAGACCGGCCGTACGCCACGTTCTACCTGGGGTTCACCTCCAGTGAACGCACGGTGCCCCAGGTCACCGATTGGCTGTCGCGCACACTGCAGCCGCAGTTGTCCACGCTCGAGGGCGTGCAGCGCATCAGCTTCGAGGGCAGCCAGTCTCTCGCCATGCGCATCTGGATAGACCCGGTGCGGCTGGCGGAACGCAATCTTTCGCCCGGTGACGTACAGGCGGCGCTTCAGCGCAACAACTACCTGGCCGCCGTGGGCCAGACCAAGGGCAACCTGGTGCAGGTCAACCTGCTCGCCAACACGGATCTGCGCGCTGCCGAGGAATTCCAGAATCTCATCGTCTCCGAGCGCGATGGCGCCATCGTGCGGCTCGCCGACGTGGCCCGCGTGGAGCTCGGTGCCGAAGAAGCGGCCATGATCGCCAAGTACAACGACAGCCAGGCTGTGTATCTCGGCGTGTGGTCGCTGCCGGGCTCGAACGAAATCGAAGTAGCCAGCGCGCTGCGCGAAGAAATGAAGCGCATCGAGCCCAACCTGCCTTCGGACATCGAAATGCGGCTGGTCTGGGACGGCACGATGTTCATGCGCAGCGCGCTCAAGGAAATCTCCAAGACGCTGGTCGAAACCGTGCTCATCGTGGCGCTGGTGGTCTTCCTGTTCCTGGGCTCGGTGCGCACTGCCATCGTGCCGCTGGTGGCCATGCCCGTGTCGCTGGTGGGCGCGGCCATCGTCATGCTGGCCATGGGATTCAGCCTCAACCTGCTGACCATCCTGGCCATCGTACTGTCGGTGGGCCTCGTGGTGGACGACGCCATCGTGGTCGTCGAGAACATAGAAAGGCACGTGCGCGAGGGCAAGAACCGCATCGAGGCGGCCTTGTTAGGCGCGCGAGAGCTCCGGGGTCCGGTCATCGCCATGACCATCACGCTGGCCACGGTGTACACGCCCATCGCCTTCCAGGGCGGGCTCACGGGCTCGTTGTTCCTGGAGTTCGCCATCACGCTGGCCGCCGCGGTGGTGGTGTCCGGCCTCGTGGCCCTCACGCTCTCGCCGGTGATGAGCTCGCGCTTCGTGCACGAAGCCGGTCATGAAACCCGGCTGACCAGGATCGTGAACCGGGCCTTCGAGAACGTACGCCGGTTCTACGCACGCGTGCTCGATGGCGCGTTGACCATGCGCGGCGCCATCGTCGGCGTGGCCATCGTCGTGACGCTGGCGGTGTGGCCG
>DASTXR010000078.1:0-16931 GCA_035765415.1 Steroidobacteraceae bacterium
CGACTAGCCGCACGCCCGGCTAGCCCAAGGTGACTCACCGGACTTTTTTGCGCTGGCTGACGGACATGCGTTGGCGTGTGACGCCATGCTCCGGCGCCCCAAATTGTCTCATCTAGAGTTCGATCTCGGTGGCAAGAACTACCACGCCGCGCGTCGGCATGTGAAAGAACTCCGCCGCCTGCGCACTACGACGCTGCAGGAATGCGAAGGCACGTGACTTTAGTCCGGGAAACCCCGGGCGCGGCCGTGCGCGCACGAGGTGCCAGCCCAGGAAGAACGACGAATCCTCGGAGAACACCTTGAGCCCCTGGCGCCGCGCATTGCGCAAGGCCGCGCCGACATCCGGTGTCTCCATGAAGCCAAAACGCGCGCGCACGTCATACACACCCGGAATCATCTCCTCGATCACCACCCGGCACAGCGGGTCGGTTCGCGGCACGCGCTGGATCTCGACGTGCAGTATCACGATCTGTTCGTGGTGCACCTTGTTGTGCTCGAGGTTGCGCAACAGCGCGGTGGGCACGAATCCGGAGTGGCTGACGAGGAAGACCGCGGTGCCCGGGACCTTCGCCGTGGGCTCTAGTAGCTCCGCCAGCCGCCGGGCGGGCACCGCCCGTTCCTCCAGCTCCGCGCGCAGGCGCAGGCGACCATCGCGCCAGGTGATGAACATGGCGAACATCAGGCTAGCCAGCGCCAGCGGCACCCAGCCGCCGCTCGCGATCTTGGTGGCGTTGCCGGCCACGAATGCCAGGTCCACCAGCAGCATGAGGCCAAACAAAGTGGCCACGCGCCACACCGGCCAGTTCCACAGCGAGGCGGCGACCAGCGCGCCTAACAAGGTGGTGATGAGCATGGTGCCCACCACGGACGCGCCGTATGCGGCCGACAGCGCGCTCGAGCTGCCGAAGCCCACGACGAACATCACCACCGCCACGAACATGAACAGGTTCGCGGCCGGCACGTAGATCTGCCCGTGCGCCTCCGCCGAGGTCTGCAGCACCCGCACGCGCGGCAGCAGGTCGAGCTGCACGGCTTCGCGAGTGACCGAGAAAGCGCCCGAGATCGTGGCCTGCGAGGCGATGACGGTGGCGGCGGTGGACAACAGCACCAGCGCCGGCAGCAACCCCTGCGGCGCCAGCGCATAGAACGGATTGGCGACCGGTGTCGCCGACTGCATCAGCAAGGCTCCCTGGCCGAAGTAGTTGATGAGCAGCGCGGGCCACACGAGCACCAGCCACGCGATGGCGACGGGCCTGCGGCCGAAGTGCCCCATGTCGGCATACAGTGCTTCGGCCCCGGTCACGACGAGGAACACGGCGCCGAGAATCACCAGCGAAAGTCCCGGATGCGTGCCGAACAGGTGCCAGGCGTACCACGGGTTCACGGCCGCGAGCACCTGCGGCGCACGCACGATTTCCAGGGCCCCGAGCACCGCCAGCACCACGAACCAGAGGATCATGATGGGCCCGAACATGCGGCCCACCCTTTCCGTGCCGCGCCGCTGGATCGCAAACAACACCACGATGACGCCCAGCGTCACCGGAATCACGGCGCGCGCGAAGTTTGGATTCAGGATCTCCATGCCTTCGACGGCGCTCAGCACCGAGATCGCCGGCGTGATCAACGCATCGCAGTAGAACAACGCCGCGCCCAGCACACCGAGCGCGACCGCGCGGCGCGCCCAGGGTTCTGCGGTACCGAAGCGCTGCTGGACGAGAGCCACGAGCGAGAGGATGCCGCCTTCGCCGTGGTTGTCGGCGCGCATGATCACCGCGAGGTACTTGACGCTCACGACGATGGCCAGGCTCCAGAAGATCAGCGACAACAGACCTAACACCGTGGACGTGTCGCCGGGCACGAAACCCGCGGCGCCCAGGGACTCCTTGAACGCGTAGAGCGGGCTGGTGCCGATGTCGCCGAACACGACGCCAATGGCGCCGATGAACGCGGGTCCTAAAGCTTGCTGGGCCTTCATAAACGAGGCGCGCATTCTAGGTCCTTTCCGGTACCCTCGCGCGTATGCCCGCGGAATTGCACGAAACTTCTCTCATTGCACTGCTGGCGGTGGGCTTCGCGCTTGCGTTGTTGTTCGGACTGGTGGCGGGCATCGTCAAGGTGTCGCCCATCGTCGGATATCTCATCGCGGGAATCTGCGTGGGCCCGTTCACGCCGGGATTCGTCGCCGACAGCGGCCTCGCCAGCCAGCTCGCGGAGATCGGCGTCATCCTGCTGATGTTCGGCGTCGGCCTGCACTTTTCGATCAAGGACCTGATGTCGGTGCGCGACATCGCGCTGCCCGGCGCCGTCGCGCAGATCGTGACCGCCACCGCCATCGGCGCCGGCATGGCATACCTCCTGGGATGGAACTTCGGTACCGGCCTCGTCTTCGGGCTCTCGCTGTCAGTGGCCAGCACGGTGGTGCTGCTGCGCGCGCTCGAGGAGCGCAACGCGTTGCAGTCCTCGGAAGGCAAGATCGCAGTCGGCTGGCTCATCGTCGAAGACCTGGCGATGGTGCTCGCACTGGTGATGCTGCCCGCGCTCGCGGACACGCTCGGCGGCGATTCGAGCGCGGTCAACGCGCATGCCGGCTCCGGGAGCACCTGGCTGGCGCTGGTCATCACTCTGGCAAAGGTCGCCGGGTTCGTCGTGCTGGCGCTCGTCGTCGGCACACGCGTGGTGCCGTGGCTGCTGAAGCGTGTCACGCACACCGGCTCGCGCGAGCTGTTCACGCTGTGCGTGCTCGCCATCGCGCTGGGCATCGCCTATGGATCCGCAACCTTGTTCGGCGTGTCGTTCGCGCTCGGCGCGTTCTTCGCCGGCGTCATCCTTTCCGAATCGGAGCTCGCGCACCAGGCCGGCAGCGATCTGCTGCCGCTGCGGGACGCCTTCGCCGTGCTGTTCTTCGTGTCGGTGGGCATGTTGTTCGATCCCACCGTGCTGGTGCGCGAGCCGCTGGCGGTGCTGTCGGTGCTCGCCATCATCATGGTGGGCAAGTCGCTGGCCGCGTTCATCATCGTGCTGGCGTTCCGTCATCCGCTGCGCACGGCGCTGACGGTGTCGGCCAGCCTGGCGCAGATCGGCGAATTCTCGTTCATCCTCGCCGGCCTCGGCGCGGCGCTCGGACTGATGCCGCCCGACGGACGCGACCTGATCCTTGCCGGCGCGCTGCTCTCCATCGCGCTCAATCCGGTCACGTTCGCGGGCATCACGCCGCTCTCCCGCTGGATCGAATCGCACCCCAAACTACTGCGCGCGCTGGAACGGCGCGGCGCGGACCGGCACCGGCGGCCGGTCAGCAGCGCCGAAGGGCTGCGCGATCACGCCATCCTCGTGGGTTATGGTCGCGTGGGCGGCGCCATCGGACCGGTGCTCAAGGAACAGGGGCTGGCATTCGCAGTCATCGAACGCGATCACCTGATGCTGACCAACGCGCAGGTGCGCGGGATACCCACCATCGAAGGCGACGCCGCGGCGCCCGGCATCCTGGCCGCCGCCGGCATCGAGAACGCGCGGCTGCTCGTGGTGGCCACGCCCGACAGCTTCCTGGCGCGACGCATCGTCGAAGTCGCGCGCCAGTTGAACCCCACCATCGACGTGGTGGTGCGCACGCACTCGGAGAGCGAATTCAAGGCGCTCGAGTCGCTCGGCGCCGCACGCGTGGTCATGGGCGAGCGCGAGCTGGCGCGCGGCATGCTCGAATATTCGCTGCGCAGTCTCGGGGTGCCGCGCGAGCGCGCCCAGGCGCTGGTGGGGCGCGACGCGCAAGTGAACCCCGAAGGTACCTGAGCCCAGATGCTGTCGCCCGCTGAATCCGAGGCCCTCTGGCTCAGCCTGTCGGTGGCGGCGCGCAGCGTCGCCTTCAACCTGCCCTTCGCCATCCTGGTCGCCTGGCTGCTGACGCGCGCGCGATTCGCCGGCCGCACGCTGTTCGACGCCTTCGTGCACCTGCCGCTGGTGTTGCCGCCCGTGGTCGTCGGCTATCTACTGCTGGTGCTGTTCGGCGTGCGCGGCCCGATCGGCGGCTGGTTGCACGAGAACTTCGGCATCCAGCTCGCGTTCACGAGCACGGGCGCGGCGCTGGCCACGGCAGTCATGTCCTTCCCGCTGGTGGTGCGCGCCATCCGCATCTCGCTCGAGAACGTCGATCGCGGACTGGAAGAAGCCGCGCGCACACTGGGCGCCGGTCCCGTGGACCGTTTCGTCTCGGTCACGCTGCCGCTGATCGCGCCCGGCATCCTGGCCGGAGCCGTCACGGCGTTCGCGGCGGGGCTCGGTGAATTCGGCGCCGTCATCACCTTCGCGGCCAACATCCCGGGCGAGACGCGCACGCTGCCGTTGGCGCTGTACACCGCATTGCAGACCCCGGACGGCGACGCTCTCGCTGCGCGCCTCGCCATCATCTCGCTGTCACTCGGCCTGGCCGGACTCCTGGTCGCCGAGTTCCTCAGCCGCGCGCTCCGCCGCAGGATGGGTCGCTGATGCTGCGCGTCGAACTGCGGAAACGGCGCGGAGATTTTGCGCTCGACGCGGCCTTCGCCGCCCCGACTCCCGGTGTCACCGCGCTCTTCGGCAGGTCCGGATGCGGCAAGTCCACGCTGATATCGCTGCTCGCGGGACTGCTGACGCCCGACGCCGGGCGCGTGGTGCTCGACGACGACGTGCTGTTCGACAGCGAGCGTCATCTGTGCGTCGATGCGCGCCACCGTCGCATCGGCGTGGTGTTCCAGGACGCGAGGCTGTTTCCGCACCTGTCGGTGCGCGGCAATCTCGACTACGGCGCGCGCCGCGTCGCGCGCGCCACGCCGCGTCCGGTGGCGTTCGACGACGTGGTCAGCTTGTTAGGCCTCGGCGATCTGGTGGCGCGCCGGCCGCACGAGCTGTCGGGCGGCGAAAAGCAACGCGTGGCGCTGGGCCGCGCGCTGCTCTCGCAGCCACGGCTGCTGCTGCTCGACGAACCGCTGGCGTCGCTCGACCTGGCGCGACGCGAAGAGGTATTGCCATATCTCGAAAGATTGCGCGACGCCTTCGCCATACCCATCGTGTACGTCAGCCACCAGTTCGACGAAGTGCTGCGCCTGGCGACGCGCGTGGTGCTGCTGGAAGGGGGGCGCACGGTGGCCGACGGCGACATCGCGACCGTGAGCCGCCACCCGCAACTGCGCGCCATCGTGGGTCCGGATTCGGTGGGTGCGGTGCTGGCCGGGCACATCGAGAGTGCCGATGCGTCAGGGCTCGCGGTGCTGCGCGTGGGCGATGCCGAGCTCAGCGTGGAGCTCGAAGACGCGGTGGCGGGTCAGCGAATCCAGATCCAGGTGCTGGCGCGCGACGTCATCGTGGCCACCGTTCGTCCGGCGGGACTTTCGGTGCGCAACGTGGTGTCGGCACGCGTGATCTCGGTGACCCCCGACGCGGGCCGCGCCGTGCTCGTCGAGCTCGACATCGGCCGCACGTCGACATTGCTGGCGCGCATCACGTCGCGCGCTTCAGAGGAACTGGGACTGACGTCTGGCAAACAGGTATGGGCGCTCATAAAGGCTGCTTCCCTGCGCGGGCACGTGTTCAACGTGCCAGCGCGTTGATGACCGGCTGATATTCGAAGGTGAATCCCAGGCCGATCACGACGGTGACGGCGGCAAGGGCGAACGCGACGTTTCGAACGAATCTCTCGATGGCCATGACTGCTACTCCTGTGTGAGTTTGGTTGAGAACAGGAGTGAATCGTGCGCGCCGCCCGCACGACTAACAAACGCGATGCCTGAATGCGGCATCAACAAAACTAATGGAATCGAGCCGGCGCCTATCCCTTCCTGGGGATGCTTTTCGCGACGCTTCTGGCGACACTGCGCGTGAACAGGTCGTGCGGGCGCGGGAACACCTTCGCCATGTCGAAGATCCAGTCGCGAAAGCGCTTGACCTTGGGCATCACGAGATAGGGCTCGGGGCACACGAAGTAATAGGAAAAGCGGAACGGCAGCAGCGCATCGCCTGCGAGCACCACGCGACCCTGCTCGAGCGAACGCTGCACCAGCGACCAGCGCGCGAGCGCGAACCCGATGCCCTCCTCCGCGGCCGCGATCACGCCCGCCGAGTCGTCGATGATGGGCGCGCGCGCCAACCACTGGCCTTCCTGTCCCTTTTCGATCCACGCCTGCCAGGGCTCGTCCATGCTGCCGAGCAGCGGGAAGTTCTGCAGGTCCTCGCCGCGCGGCACCGGACCGTACTTTGCGAGCAGCCCCGGCGAGGCGATGGGTATCACCCACTCGTCGAGCAGCTTTTCCACGTGCAGGCCGGGCCAGCGCCCGAGGCCCATGCGAATGGCGACATGCATTTCCGACCGTGAAAAATCCACCGGGTCGCGACCGGTGTGGAATCGCAGTTCCACGCCGGTGTCGAGGTCGTTGAAACTGCCGATGCGCGGCAGCAGCCATCGCTGCAGGAACGACGACAACAAGGTGATCTGCAGCGGGCCCTCGGCGCGATGCTGTTTGAGGTGCTGCATGGACGCCTCGAGCTCATCGAGACCGCGGCGCACGCCGGGCAGCAGCTGCTGCCCTTCGGCGGTGAGCTCGATGCGCCGCCCGGCGCGCTTGAACAGCTGCACCTGCAGGTAGTCCTCGAGCGACTTGACCTGCTGGCTGACGGCCGCCGGGGTTACGTGCAGGGCTTCGGCCGCATCGGCAAATGACAAACGCGAAGCCACGGCCTCGAAGACTCGCAATGCATTGAGCGGCAGGCGGGCGTAAGCGGCGGTCACGTCAGTTTTCCTTATGCGCGCTTCAGAAGGCGCGTTTGTTCGTGAAAGGACTGTAGCGCAGATTGTACCCACACGAATCGACCACCCTGATTACCCCCGGAGATCTGCCATGAGCACCCACAACCACATCCCCTGCACCGTCGCCGCCAACCTCGGCGCGCGCATCGCGCCGTTCGATGCCGCCGAATCTCGGTCGATGCTCGAAGACCTCGACGTCGAGGCATCCCGCGCCGTTGCGCCGCGCCAGGAACGCAGCCTGCGCCTGTCGCTCGTGAACGATCTCAAGCTCCTGTTTGCCGCGCTGGGCGCGGGCGGGAATGTCGTGCCGCTCGGTGACAACAGCCGCGCAGCGCGCCTCCTGGCCGAATACGCGGCGGCGCTGCGCGAGCATTGATCGCGTTGTTCATATGGCTATAACCAGATCGACTGGTCGCATAACCGGAGCGTCACCGGCCCTCGACTGACGGCATAACCCCCGGATTCTTACGCTCTCCTGGCCTTGTGGCACACACGAAATCCAGGAGAACGAAGGTGAAAATCAGACGAGCAGCAGCGGGTGCGACCATCGCAGCGCTGCTGCCATTGACGGGGGCGGCGCTGGCGCAGAACGCGCCGGCCGGCGACAGCAACGCGGAATTACGGCGTGAGATCGAGGAGCAGAAGCAGCGCCTGCTGGTCCTCGAACGCAAACTCGAGATCCAGCAGGAAGCCGCCACGGCCGCCGCGGCGACGGCGCCGCGGATCACGGCCAGTGCATCCCGCTTCCAGGTCGGCAACACCGACAATTCGAACTTCATTCGCCTGCGCGGCACGTTGCACGCCGACGCACGCACCTACGGCGGCGAATCGGTTCCCGAAACCGCCGACACCTTCATCCTGCGGCGCGTGCGGCCCACCATCGAGGGTACGTTCGGCGGCATCTACGACTTCAAGTTCATGCCGGACTTCGCCAGCGGCCGCGCGGTCGTCGTCGATGCCTACGCGGCGGCTCGCTTCAATCCCGCCGCGATCGTAACGGTGGGCAAGTTCAAGCCACCCGTCGGACTCGAACGCCTGCAGAGCTCGGCCGACATCCGCTTCATCGAACGCGGGCTGCCGACCAACCTGGTCCCGAATCGCGACCTCGGTGTGCAGCTCTCGGGTGACTTCAGCGGCGGCGCAGTCAGCTACGCCGTGGGCTACTTCAATGGCGTGACCGACGGCCAGAGCAGCGACAATCTCGCGACCCCTGACGTGGAAGTGGACACGGCCGGCGACTACGCCGCCCGCGTGTTCTTCCAGCCGTTCGTGAACTCCAGCAACTTCGGCCTGCGCGGCCTGGGGTTCGGCCTCGGCACGACCTGGGTGGACGTGGACGGCACCGCCGCCAACACCGCCCTGTCCGCCTACCGCTCGCCCGGCCAGCAGAGCGTGTTCGCCTATCGCGCCAACACCGCGACGGGGGCCACGCCTAACAACGCCACGTTCGCCAATGGCGAGCGCCTGCGTCTCGCGCCGCAGCTCTACTACTACCGCGGCAGCTTCGGCCTCCTGGGCGAGTACACGCAGGTCGAGCAGGATGTGTCGCGCCTCGTGGGTGGCGTCACGCGTTCCGACACGCTGACGAACTCCGCGTGGCAGGCGCAGTTCTCCTGGTTCGTGACCGGCGAGGAAGAAGCCTTCCGCGGCTACACGCCGGCCAGCACGTTCCAGCCCGGCAAGAGCGGTTTCGGCGCCTGGGAACTGGTGGCGCGTTATCACGAGCTCGAGATCGACGACGACGCCTTCGCGGGCGGCGCGACATCGTTCGCGAATCCGCTCACCGCGGTCAGCAAGGCCACGGCTTACGGCGTGGGCGTCAACTGGTATCCCTGGAACACCGTGAAGCTGTCGCTCAACTACGAGCTGACCGAGTTCGAAGGCGGCGCCGCCACCGGCGATCGCGCCGACGAGCAGGCGCTGCTGTCGCGCTTCGCGATCAACTTCTAAACAAACATTGGCATTGGAGCAAACATCAAATGGAACAGACAAACTGGAAACGCCGGCTGTTGATCGCGATGTCGACCGCGGTGTTCATCGGCGGCAGCGCGTCGGTCGCGCAAGCGGCCGAAGTCACGCTGCTCAACGTCTCGTACGATCCGACGCGCGAGCTGTACACCGACTTCAACAAGTCGTTCGCGGAGTACTGGAAGAAGAAAACCGGTGACACGGTGAAGATCAACCAGTCGCATGGCGGTTCGGGCCGGCAGGCGCGCTCGGTCATCGACGGCCTCGCGGCCGACGTGGTCACGCTGGCGCTGGCCGCCGACGTGGACGCGATCGCCACCAACGGCAAACTACTCCCGGTGAACTGGGAGGAGCGTCTGCCGGACCACTCCGCACCCTACACCTCCACCATCGTGTTCCTCGTCCGCAAGGGCAATCCGAAGAACATCAAGGACTGGGGCGACCTCGTACGGCCGGGAATCGGCGTGATCACGCCGAATCCGAAGACCTCGGGTGGCGCGCGCTGGAACTATCTCGCGGCCTGGGCCTGGGCGAAGAAGCAGCCCGGCGGCAGCGACGCAACTGCCAGGGAATTCGTGCGCAAGCTGTTCAGGAACGTGCCCGTACTCGACACCGGCGCGCGTGGATCCACCACGACGTTCGCGCAGCGTGGCATCGGCGACGTGGCCATCTCCTGGGAGAACGAGGCCTGGCTCGCGACGAAGGAGCTCGGTCCTGACAAGTTCGAGATCGTGATCCCCTCGGTCAGCATCCTCGCCGAGCCGTCGGTGGCCGTGGTCGATAAGGTGGTGCTGCGCCGTGGCACGCGTGCGGTGGCTGAGGAATACCTCAAGTATCTGTACACGCCGGAAGGCCAGGAAATCGCCGCGCGAAACTACTACCGCCCGCGTAATGCCGAGGTGGCCAGGAAACATGCCGACCTGTTCCCGAAGCTCGAACTCGTGACCATCAAGGACTTCGGCGGCTGGGGCAAGGCACAGAAGGAGCACTTCGGCGACGGCGGCGTGTTCGACCAGATCTACACGCAGTGAACCGGCGACAGTTCGCTGACCGATCTGCGGAATCTGCACAGAACGAATAGTTAGTAGGTACGGCGCCTCCGGCGCCGTACTCTTTCCACGGGCCGCGGGGGCGTGAGTGAGATGAAAAAGTTGTCCCCCCTCGACGAGTTTTCACCCTCACTGCCTCCGATGGCCCACCAACCCAGATGAAATTGATCCAGTTGCGCTACCTGGTCGCGGTAGCCGAGAACGACCTCAACATCACCCAGGCCGCGCGCGTGCTGCATGCGGCCCAGCCCGGCGTGAGCAAACAACTCAAGCAGCTCGAGGACGAGCTCGGCTTCCAGCTGTTCGAACGCAAGGGCCGCGCGCTGGTGCGGCCCACCGACGCCGGCACCAAGGTGATCGACCGCGCATCGCAGATCGTGCGCCAGGCGCGCAGCATCAAGGCGCTCGCGTCGGAGCTGCGCAAGGACGAAGCCGGCTCGCTGTCCATCGCCACCACCCACACGCAGGCGCGTTACGTGCTGCCGCAGGTGCTCAAGCGCTTCCGCGACAAGTACCCGAAGGTGCGCCTGCACCTGCACCAGGGAAATTCCGAGCAGATCGCCGATCTCGCGACCACCGACCGCATCGATCTCGCCATCGCCACGGGCGCGAGCCCGATGTTCGCGGGCCTCGTGCGCCTGCCCTGCTTTCGCTGGCATCGCGCCATCGTGGTACCGAACGGTCACCCGTTAGGAGAGATCAGCAAACCGACCATGGCGGAACTGGCGCAGTACCCGCTCGTCACCTATTCGTTCAGCTTCAGCGGGCCCGCGTCGCTCGTGGAGCTCTTCGCCGAGGAAGGCCTCACGCCCAACGTCGCGCTCACTGCCTGGGACTCGGACGTCATCAAGAAATACGTGCGCGAAGGATTGGGCGTGGGCATCCTCGCCAACATCGCCATCGACGGCGAGGAAGACGCAGACCTGAAAGTGCGCGACGCCTCGCACCTGTTCCCGGTGCACACCACGTGGGCCGGATTTCGGCGCGGCGTGCTGCTGCGCGGCTACATCTACGACTTCCTGCAGATGCTGGCGCCGCACCTGACGCAACGCCAGGTGGTGGCCGCGGAGAACGCGGGCTCGCAGGAAGAAGTGGATCGAGAATTCGCGACCGTGAAAATTCCGTTCCTTCGCTGACGCCGGCGCCTAACGCGTTCCGACCTGCCCGAACACGCTGGCTTCGTTCCAGCGCGGCGCCACCTTCCGGTTGGCGACGCGCAGCGATAAACGTTTCATGAATTCTTCGTACATGCCCACGGCACCGAGATCCACGGGCTGGTCGGCCGAATCGGAAACCGCGTGGTAACGCTCGGTGAACCACTTCTCTTCGGTCTGCGACTCCGGCGAATTCGCGACGTAACCGATCTTGGTCGCGAGCGACGGGATGCCGACGCGAATGAAGCTGTATTGATCGCTGCGGATGAACCGGTTGCGTTGCGGCTGCGGGTCCGTCTGCACCTCCACGCCGAGATCCCTGGCAATGGCGCGCGCATCGTCCGCCAGGTCCGATTCTTCCAGCCCGAACACCACGAGCTGCTTCATGGGAAACAGCGGCATGAACATGTCGGTGTTCAGGTTGGCCACGATCCGTTGCCCGCGTGCCTGCGCATCGGCGACATAGGCGCGCGAACCTAACAACCCCAGCTCCTCGGCCGTCACCGCGGCGAAGACGATGGATCGACGCGGCGCCTTCTTCCCCGAAAGCTCGCGCGCCATCTGCAGCAGCACGGCGATTCCCGACGCATTGTCCATGGCGCCGTTGAACAGGCGGTCGCCCTCGCCTCCCTGGCCCTCCCTGGCGATGCCGAGATGGTCGAGATGCGCCGTCAGCACCACGAATTCATCGCGCAACTTCGCATCGGAGCCCGGCAGCACGGCGATCACGTTTTCGGAAACGACGTCGGCCACCTTCGCATCGACGGTTGCCGAAACACGCACCGGCAAATCGAAATGCGGCAGAGGCTTGCCGTCCTTGAGCAGCGCCAGCAGCTCGTCGGCATTCCGGCCCGTACCCTCGAGCAGCATCGGAAAACGCGCGGGGTTCAGCATCACCCACAGGCGCTGGCCGGAATACAGGTCTTCGCCGCCCTTGAGCACCATGAAAGGCTCGAGGCGCATTTTGATGGCGCGCTCCCACGGAAGGTCCATGCCGTAGGGATTCGGGATGAACATCACGCCGACGGCGCCGGCCGCCTTGTAGATCTTCCAGCGTTCGGCGGCAGATCCGAAGTGCGCGCCCGCGGATGCGGGCACGGATGCGGGCGCGGCGAGGAACGCCACCACGACCTTGCCCTTGAGATCGAGCCCGCGCAGATCGTCGACACCGTATTGCGGCAGCACGAGGCCGTGGCCGACGAACACCAGCGGCGCTTCCACGCTGCGCGCGACATCGCCGCGCAGGAGCAGACCCGCGTCATCACCGAGCTTGAGCGCGCGCTCGCCGCCATCGGCCAGCAGCTTCAGCGAGGAATTCGCTTCGACGATCTGGCGCGTCTCCAGTCGCACTTCCTGTAGATAGCCGCCCGGCACGCCGGGTTGCAGCCCCGCCTTGCGGAAATTCTCCGCCACGAACTGCGCCGCGCGCCGATGACCCGGCGAGCCGGCTCGCCGACCCTCCATGGCGTCATCCGCGAGCAACCGCACGTCTTCCCAGCAGCGCGCACCGACGCGCTGGGCTTGCGACATCTCATCGGCGTTGCCCGCCGATGCCGCCAGGAACGCCGCGACCGCGGCCAATGCTGTTTTCATGGCGCGTAACCTAACACGCAGGGACCGCGGGCAAAAAGGCGCGACGGTCTCTAACCCGGGACACGCTCCACTTCCACGGTAACGTGCGCAAGTTCCTCGTGAACGCGCAGCGCGCGGCGAAAGTATTCGGCGTTCTCCTGCGAAGGCGTCACCAGGCTCACTACCACCGCGTACTTCTCGCGGCCGACACGCCAGACGTGCAGGTCGGTGATTTTCGCGGGGACTTCACCCCGTTCGATGACGTCGCGCACTTCCGCGACCACGGGCGCATCCATCTCCGCGTCGAGCAGGATGCGCCCCGAGTCGCGCATCAGGCCCACGGCCCAGATGGCCACCAGCGCGGCGCCGACCAGGCCCATGACCGGATCGAGCCACGCGGCGCCCCACAACAGACCGCCGGTCAGCGCCACGATCGCCAGCACCGAAGTCGCCGCATCGGCGAGCACGTGCACGTAGGCGGAGCGCACGTTCATGTCCGCGTGCCGCCCGTGGTCATGCGCATGCGAGTGCTCGTGCCCGTGATCGTGGGACCCGCGCAGCCACCATGCGCAGACCAGGTTGACGGCGAGACCCACGATGGCAATCGCAATCGCCTCGCCATAGTGAATGGTCTGCGGCGCGAGCAGCCTCTCGATCGATTGATAGATCATGAGCGCGGCGATGCCGAGCAGGAATATCGCGCTGGTGTAACCGCCCAGCACCTCGACCTTCCAGGTGCCGAACGCATACTGGCGCCTGCGCGCCTGGCGCCGCGCGAATGAATACGCGAACGCCGAAAGGCCCAGCGCCAGCGCATGCGAGCTCATGTGCCAGCCGTCGGCCAGCACCGCCATGGAGTTGAACCACCAGCCACCGGCGATCTCCACGATCATCATGGCCGTCGTGAGCCACAACGCGCGCCGGATGTTGACCTCGGCCAGCGGATTGCCGGAATCGAAGCGGTGCGTGTGGCAGTGATGATCCGGGTCGTTCATGGACGGCCCAAGAGTAGCCGAGCCGGGCCCGGAATTTCACCGCGTGAATCCTCCAGGGCTGGATGGGGACCGCCAGCGGGCTCCGCCATGGCGATACACTCATGGCCCATGGCCGTTCGCGAAGTACTCCGCATGGGTGATGCCCGCCTGCTGCAGGTGTCGCAGCCGGTGCGCGACATCCCGTCGCCCGGGCTGCAGGAGCTCCTCGCCGACATGCGGGACACGATGCGCGCGCTCGACGGGGCCGGCATCGCGGCGCCGCAGATCGGCGTGTTGCTGCGCGTGGTCATATTCGGGCTCACGCACAATCCGCGTTATCCGGACGCCGAGCCCGTGCCCGACACGGTTCTCGTCAATCCGCGCATCGAACTACTCGGCGACGACACGGAGGATGGCTGGGAAGGTTGCCTGTCGGTGCCCGGCATGCGCGGTCTCGTGCCGCGCCACACCAGGCTGCGGTATACCGGCGTCGACGAACGGGGACAGGCCATCGATCGCACCGTGACGGGATTCCATGCGCGCGTCGTTCAACACGAGGTGGATCATCTCGACGGGGTGCTCTACCCGATGCGCATTCGCGATCTGAAACAGTTCGGCTTCACCGCGGCGCTGTTTCCCGGCGAGACGCTGCCCGACGACTGATGCGGATCAGCCCCTGCTGGCGGTCACCACGTAGTGCTGCACAACGGGCTCGAACTCCAGCAGGTAGCGCCGGTCTTCCGGGTAATACTTCGCCTTGAGCAGCTCGTCGCCCGCGAAGGCGCGAATCGCGTCCTCCGATTGCCAGTGCGTGACCGCGAGGAAGTGCGTCACATCGCCCTCGTCGCGCCGCAGGATGGCCACGTCGATGTTGCCGGTCACCGAGCGGTAGTCCGGAATCGCACGCCGCACCAGGAATGACTGGTACGCGTCCGCGTTGCTGCGCGAGGTACGGCCGTGCCACATGCGACAGATCATGCGCGCATGGTGCCGCCGAAATCGGCGCGCGTGCGCAAGAATTTCTTCATCGCGATTCAGCGATACTTCAGGCCCGTTCCCGTGTTGAAGACCACGGCGGTCTCCGGATCGCGAATCCAGCCGCGGGAGCGCAGCTTCGCCACCGCGCGGAACGGCGTCATCGGCGCCTCCGGGACGCCGATGACACTTCGCGCATTCCTTCGCCTTACAACTTGCCGCTGAACACCACGCCCCACCAGCGCGGGAACGCCGGGCCGTAGGTGTTCCAGGTCTGCGCCACGTGCGTGTTGTCGTCGAATGCGTTCTTGAGCAGCAGGCTCGCATCGAAGCTGCCGCTGCGCGTGCCCCAGCCGATCGACAGGTCGACGATCGCGCGGGAGGGAATCCAGGCATAACTCGACAGCGCGACGTCGCTGTTGAACTTGTCCTGCCACGCGGCGTTCGCCGTCGCATGCCATTCGAGCGTCTCGGTGAACGGCGCACGGTAATCCACGCCCACGTTGAACGCGTACTTGAACGACCCTGGCAGATTCTCGCCACTGGCATCGCGGTACGGCGCCGCGCCCGGATAACCGTTTTCCACCGGCTGCGCGAGGTTGGGGAATACCGAGTAGTAAGCGTCGTTGTAGGCGCCCGAGAAACGCACCGACGTGTTCGGGATGCCTGCGTAGACGCCGTCGATTTCGATGCCCTTCACCTTGACCCGCGGCACGTTGCCGGTGGCGCTGGTGTAAGCCGTCGCCTGCCCCGGCGGGATGCCCGCGGCGAGATTCAGGTTGGTGGTGTATTCATCGACTACGCGGACCTGCTGCTGGTAGTTGTCGATTTCCGAATAGAACACCGCCGTGTTGAACACCAGCGTGTCGTTGAGGAGCACGGTCTTGAGGCCGATCTCGTAAGCCTCCGTCTCCTCGGCATGTACGACATTGGAAACACCATTGACGAACTGCGAGATGCCGGCCTTCTCGCCGTGCTGCCAGGACACGTACGTGGAAACCTCGTCGCTCAGTTTCCAGCTCGGGCTGACTACCCACGCCGGCTGAGTCTCTTCGAAACCTTCGGCAGCGGTGGTCGGGAACACCACGCCGATCTGCGCGCGGCGGATCGCCTTCGCGTCGGCTACCTGCACGCGCTGCGCAGCGGTGAGGCTGTTGTATGCACCGCCCGGCGTGGCGGTCGCCGCAACTCCGAAGTAACGCAGCGCCACCTGGTCGGCAAGCGCCAGCTGGGCCGCCGTGTTTGCCGGGTCGAGCACGCCCGTAGCAGCGTGGGAACTGAATCCACCCAGGTTCACGTTGTTGACCACGTCCGGATTCAGCTCCGGCGCACGCCCGTTGTCCTTGATGCCGGTGCTGGAGGTCGTCTGCCGGTCTTCCTTCGTGAAGCGCAATCCGGTGGTCACGGTAACCGCATCCGCGATCTTCCAGTTCACCTGGCCGAAGGCCGCCAGGCTCTCGTTCCGGATGTCCTGTACGCCTGCGGGCGAGTTGAACGACATCAGCAGCCCGTCGAGCGAATTCGACAGCAGGTTACGGCCGGCAGCGGTCGCGTCGAGACGGTTGTATTGCGCGGCGCTGGCGAACCAGGCGCCGGCGTCGTTGGCCCACTCGCGGCGATAGTCCGCCACGTTGTGCACCTTCATGTAGTACACGCCGGTCTGGTAGTTGCTGTTCTCGCCGATGTTGCCGTTGACGCGAAACTCCTGCGTCCACTGCTTGTAGTCGTTCCAGAAACCGCCGGCGTTGCGATAGATGTCGTATGGCGTGCCGTCGTCGTTGACCGCCTGGAAGTGGTAGTCCTTGTAGGCGGAGATGGACGTGAGATCGAGCCCCGCGACGTTCCAGTCCAGCTGCAACGCGGCGCCATTGCTGCCGGTGACGAGCGGGCGCGCGTAGTCGTAGTCCACCTCGTTGTCGCCGCCGCCATGCAGATAGCTGCCTTCGTAGCTGTAGCTGCCGATCTGCTGGAACCAGCGCCGCGCCAGGCGCGTCGAAGCATCGGTGCTCAGCGGGTTCGGCGCGCCGTTCGAATAGAACGCGGGCGTCGGCGTGTTGAAGGTGCGCGCGTTCGTGGTCTCACCGCCGCGCGGCGTCGCGTCGATCGCGAGGCGCGCGCTGAACGACTCGGTGGGCGTGAACAGCAGCTGCACGCGGCCGTAGACGCGATCCTTGTTGGTCCACGTGAGATCGCGGTTGTATTCGTTCTTGATGTCGCCCTGGCCCTTGTTGGCGTTGATGGAGCCGCGCCACGCGAGCTTGCCATCGATGATCGGCCCGCCACCGGCGGCGCGCGCGATCACGGTGTCCAGGTCGCCGTAGGTCACCGACCAGCTCGCGTCCGGCGTGAAGCTCGGCCGCCGCGTGTTCACGCTGACGACGCCGAGGCTCGCGTTCTTGCCGAGCAGCGTGCCCTGCGGGCCGCGCGTCACTTCGACGGTGTCGACGTCGATGAAGTCGAAGCTCGA
>DASTXR010000079.1:0-19031 GCA_035765415.1 Steroidobacteraceae bacterium
GACAGGCGCACGCGACCCTGGCGGTCGACCTCGAGCACCTTCACGCGCACGTTGTCGCCTTCCTTGAGCTTGTCCGACACCTTCTCGACGCGCTCCTCGCTGATCTGCGAGATGTGCACGAGACCGTCGCGGCCCGGCAGGATGGTGACGAACGCGCCGAAGTCCATGAGGCGAACGACCTTGCCTTCGTAGATGCGGCCGACTTCGACGTCCGCCGTGATCAACTCGATGCGCGCAAGGGCTTCGCGGCCCGCGGCGCCCGAGACGCTGGCGATCTTGACCGTGCCGTCGTTCTCGATGTCGATGGTGGTGCCGGTCTCTTCGGTGATCTGGCGGATGACCGCGCCACCCTTGCCGATGACGTCGCGGATCTTCTCCGGGTCGATCTTCAGCGTGATGATCGACGGCGCCCACTCCGACATCTTGTCGCGCGAGCTCGCGATGACCTTGTTCATTTCGCCGAGGATGTGCAGGCGGCCTTCTTTGGCCTGGGCCAGCGCCACCTTCATGATCTCGGGCGAAATGCCTTCGACCTTGATGTCCATCTGCAGCGCGGTGACACCGTCTTTGGAACCGGCGACCTTGAAGTCCATGTCGCCCAGGTGATCTTCGTCACCCAGGATGTCGGTGATGACCTTGAAGCGCGTGCCTTCCAGCACGAGGCCCATGGCCACACCCGCGACCGGCGCCTTGATGGGCACGCCCGCGTCCATGAGCGACAGCGAAGCGCCGCAGACCGAGGCCATCGACGAGGAACCGTTCGACTCCAGGATTTCCGAGACGATGCGGATGACGTACGGGAATTTCTCCATGTCCGGCATCATCGCGGCGATACCGCGGCGGGCCAGGTTGCCGTGGCCGATTTCGCGGCGCTTCGGCGACCCCATCATTCCGGTCTCACCGACCGAGAACGGAGGGAAGTTGTAGTGGAACATGAACGGCTCGCGGCGTTCGCCTTCGAGCGCGTCGATGATCTGCGCGTCGCGGCCCGTGCCGAGCGTCGTCGCAACCAGCGCCTGCGTTTCGCCACGCGTGAACAGCGCCGAACCGTGAGTGCGCGGCAGCACGCCGACCTTCACGGTGATGGGACGAACCGTCGTCGCGTTGCGGCCGTCGATGCGCGGCTCGCCGTTGAGGATGCGCTGGCGGACGATGTTGCTCTCGAGCTTGAACAGCGAATTGTCGACGTCGTCGGCCGTGAACTTGGGGGCGTCGCCGCCGGCCAGCGCCAGCGTGCACGCGGCCTTGATCTCGCCCACCTTGGCGTAGCGCGACTGCTTCTCGGTGATGAGGTAGGCATCGGACAACGCCTGCTTCGCATTCGCCGCCACGGCGGCATCGAGCTCGGCGGACAGTTCCGACGGTTTCCAGTCCCACTTCGGCTTGCCGACCGCGGCAACCATCTCGTTGATGGTCTTGATCGCGACCTGCATCTGCTCGTGGCCGAACACCACGGCGCCGAGCATGACTTCTTCGGACAGGCCCGAGGCTTCGGACTCGACCATGAGCACCGACTTCTGCGTGCCGGCGACCACGAGGTGGAGCTGCGATTCCTTGAGTTCTTTCTGCGTCGGGTTCAGCAGGTACTGGCCGTTCTTGTAACCGACGCGCGCGGCGCCGATGGGGCCGGCGAACGGCACACCCGCCAGCGACAGGGCGGCGGAGGCGCCGATGAGCGACGGGATGTCGGCGTCGATGTCCGGATCCATGGAGATGACCATGGCGACCACCTGGACTTCATTGAAGAAGCCGTCGGGGAACAGCGGACGGATCGGGCGATCGATGAGGCGCGAAGTGAGCGTCTCTTTTTCCGTGGGCCGGCCTTCCCGCTTGAAGAAGCCACCGGGGATGCGGCCCGCGGCATAGGTCTTTTCGATGTAGTTGACGGTCAGGGGGAAGAAGTCCTTGCCGGGCACGGCCTTCTTGGCTGCGACCGCGGTGACGAGGACGACGGTGTCGCCCATCGAGACGACCACCGAGGCGCTGGCCTGGCGGGCGATTTCGCCGGTCTCGATGGAGACTGAATGCTGGCCGTATTGAAATGATTTCTTGAGAACGCTCACGCTTGATTCCTTCACGAGGCCCAAATGCCTCGAGTGCGTTAATAGACGGAAAAACGAAGAAGGCCGCGCTGGATGCGCGGCCTTTGGGTTCGGTAGTTAGCGCCGGAGGCCCAGACGCTCGACGACCTCCTGGTACTTGGCAGGCTTCGTAGCCTTCAGGTAGTCGAGGAGCTTGCGGCGCTGGTTCACGAGCTTCACGAGCCCGCGACGCGAAGCATGGTCGCGCTTGTGCGCGCCGAAGTGATCGCCGAGGCCGTTGATGCGCTCGGAGAGCAGCGCGATCTGGACCTCGGGAGACCCGGTGTCGTTGGTGGCGCGTTGGAACTGGGCGACCACACCGGTTTTCTTTTCAGTGGCGAGAGACATCGTAGGGTTGATCCTTCAGAACTAATTGCGAATTTATTACCTGGATTTTCGGGCGCGAATACTACAGAAAAGGTCCCGCGAAGCCTAGGCTTACGTGGACTTTTGGGCGATCAGGCGGCGCGGTTGCAACAGGCCGCCGGGCTGGGCTTCCGCCAGACCCAGAAAAACCCCTCCGGGACCGTACAGGCACACTCGCTTTCCGGGCGCCGGCAGCCTGACGTCGCTGCGCACGGCCTGTCCGTTCCGCAGAGCCGCGACCTGCTCGGCCGTGACCCATGCCTCGGGCCGCCCGCGCAACGCCACCTCGGGCTTCAGCAGCCCGCTGGCATCCTCCACGCCGGCCAGTACCGCGTCGAGCGTGAACATGGGCAGGTCCCGGAACGGTTCGACCCAGACCCGCCGGAGGCGGGTCAGGTGTCCGCAGGTCCCGAGCGCCCTCGAAATGTCCTCGCCCAGCACGCGGATGTACGTGCCCTTGGCGCATTCGCAGACCAGGTCCAGCGCGTCCGGCCGCGCCGCCAGCAGCTCCAGGCGGCGAATCTCGATGGTGCGTGCTGCCCGGTCGACTTCGATGCCCTTGCGCGCCAGCTCATACAGGGGCCGGCCCGCGCGCTTGAGCGCCGAATACATGGGCGGCACCTGCTGAATCGTCCCGCGGAACCCAGCCACCACCGATTCGACGACCGCAGCGTCGAGCGGCGGTATCGGCAGTTCTTCGGCCACCTCGCCTTCGGCATCGCCGGTATTGGTGCGCGCGCCGAGCTGCACGGTGAATTCGTAACACTTGGCGCCCGATTCGATTTCGGCGATGACCTTGGTGGCTTCGTCGAGGCACAGCGGCAACATGCCGGTGGCCATCGGATCGAGGGTGCCGACATGGCCCGCGCTGCTCGCGCCATACGCGCGACGCACGCGCTGCAGCGCGCCGTTCGACGTGAGCCCGGTGGGTTTGTCGAGCAGGATGATGCCCGTGGGCATGGACCCTTATTCCAGGTCTTTATCGGATTTGGGTGGGTCGGGCTCGTGCCTGTCGGACTTCACGGCGCCGTCGATGAGGCGCGTGAGCTTGTCGGCGTTTTCGATCTGCTGGTCGTAGACGAACTCGAGCTTGGGCGCATGCCTCAGCGACAACGCGCGTCCGAGCGCGCCGCGCAGGAAACCCGACGCGCGGTTCAACCCTTCAGTCACTTCCTCGGGCGTGTGCTTGCTCGCGAACGGCACGAAGAAGATGCGCGCGGTCGACATGTCGGGCGCGACGTTCACGGTCGTGATCGTCACGTTGCCGACGCGCGGGTCGCGCACTTCGCGCGACACCAGCGTCGACAACACCCGCTGCATCTCGCCTTCGATGCGGCCGAGACGCTGTGACTTCGCACTCATTGTGTCGCCCGGCCGCTACTGGATGCTGCGCGCAACTTCCACGCGCGCGTAACACTCGATCTGGTCGCCGACGCGGACATCCTGGTAGTTCTTCACGCCGATGCCGCACTCGGTGCCGGCACGCACTTCGTTGGCGTCGTCCTTGAAGCGGCGCAACGACTCGAGCGCCCCTTCGAAGATCACCACGCTGTCGCGCAGCACGCGGATCGGGTTGTTGCGCTTGACCACGCCTTCCGTGACCAGGCATCCGGCGACCACGCCGAACTTGCTCGAGCGGAACACCTCGCGCACCTGGGCCGTGCCGACGATGGATTCCTTGATCTCCGGCGCGAGCAGGCCCGAGAGCAACTGCTTCACGTAGTCGATGGCTTCGTAAATGATGCTGAAATACTGGACTTCGACTTCGTTGTCCTTCATGGCGTCGCGCGCGGCGCCATCGGCGCGCACGTTGAAGCCGATGATGCGCGCCTTCGAGGCCGCGGCGAGCTGCACGTCGGAGATGGTGATGTCGCCGACGCCGCTGGCGATGATCGTCACCTGCACTTCGTCGGTGGCGAGCTTGGTGAGCGCGTCGCGCAGCGCTTCGGCGCTGCCCTGCACGTCGGTCTTGAGCAGGATCGGAATGACGCCGAGTTTCTGCTCCTCCATCTGCGCGAACACGTCGCCCATCTTCGAAGCCTGCTTCGCGAGTTTCACGTCGCGGAACTTGCCCTGGCGATACAGGGCCACTTCGCGCGCCTTGCGCTCGTTCTCCACCGCGAGGAATTCGTCGCCCGCGTTGGGCGAGCCCTGCAGGCCCAGCACCTGGACCGGGATCGACGGCGCGGCGCTATCTACCGGCTTGCCGTTCTCGTCGAACATGGCGCGGACGCGGCCGAACTCGTTGCCGGCGATGATCGGGTCGCCGAGCTTCAGAGTGCCCTTCTTGACGAGCACGGTGGCGACGGCGCCACGGCCCTTCTCGATGGACGATTCGATGACGATGCCCGTGGCGAGACCGTCGGCCGGAGCCGTGAGCTCGAGCACTTCGGCCTGCAGCAGGATGGCATCGAGCAGCTCATCGACGCCCTTGCCGGTCTTGGCCGACACCTGCACGAACATGTTCGAGCCGCCCCACTCTTCGGCGATGACTTCATGTTTCGACAGCTCGGTGCGCACGCGATCGGGCTCGGCATCGGGCTTGTCGATCTTGTTCACCGCCACGACGATCGGAACACCGGCCGCCTTGGCGTGCTGGATGGCTTCAATGGTCTGCGGCATGACGCCGTCGTCGGCCGCCACCACCAGCACCACGACGTCGGTCGCCTTGGCGCCGCGCGCGCGCATGGCCGTGAAGGCCGCGTGGCCGGGCGTGTCCAGGAACGTGACCATGCCTTTCGGCGTTTCCACGTGGTACGCGCCGATGTGCTGGGTGATGCCGCCCGCTTCGCCCGCGGCCACTTTCGTGCGGCGGATGTAGTCGAGCAGCGAAGTCTTGCCGTGGTCGACGTGGCCCATGACGGTGACCACCGGGGGACGCGGCGCTTCGGTTTCCGGAGCTTCCTCGCCCTGCAGATCCTCTTCGACCTGGTCGCCCTTCAGGACCTTGGCGATGTGGCCCATCTCCTCGACCACGAGCGTCGCGGTATCGCGATCGATGGGCTGGTTGATGGTGGCCATCACGCCCATGTTGAGCATGGTCTTGATGACTTCGGTGGCCTTGACCGCCATCTTCTGCGCGATTTCCTGCGGCGTGATGGTTTCGCCGATGGCGACCTCGCGCTTGATCGGGGCGGTCGGCATCTCGAACGCATGGCGCGATTCGACGCCCATGCTGCCGGCACCCGTGCGTTCCTTGACGCGCTTCTTTTTCTTGTTGCGCGCGCCGACGCCGCCCGCGACGTGCAGCTCCTGGCGGCCGTAACGCGTGTCCTTGGCGGGATCGGCGGCGACCACGGGAGCCTTTTCGGGCTTGTGGCGCTCGGGCCGGGCAACGGGCGCGGTCGCCACTTCCGCGGCGGCGCGGCGCTGGGCCTCGGTTTCCTGTTTGGCACGCGCCTCTTCCTGCGCGCGCCGGGCTTCTTCGGCCTGTTTCTTCTTGGTGGCTTCGTCTTCGATGCGCTTGCGGTTTTCCGCCTCGATGCGCTCGCTTTCCCTGCGCGCCGCTTCGATGCGCTCGCGTTCCGCGGCCTCCGCCGCTTCCTGTTCCTTGCGCTTTTCCTCGGCGGCTCCCGCCGTCTGCTTGTTCTGCTCTTCGAGAACGTCGCGCTTGATGTAGGTCTTCTTGTGGCGAACTTCGACGTTCACCGTGCGCGCGCGGCCCTGCGCGCTCGCCTGCTTGAGCTCGCTCTGCGACTTGCGCGCCAGCGTTATCTTGCGGGGCGCGGCTGCGCCCGCGGTCTTGCTGGGCTCGGCGGCGCCATGCGCGCGGCGCAGGTGCGTGAGCAGCTCGAGCTTGGCTTCATCGCTGATCAGCGCCTGTGGCCCGGCGACCTGGATTCCCGCGGACTCGAGCTGCACGAGCAGCCGGTCCACCGGTACCTTCAAGACCTCGGCAAATTGCGCAACGGTGACATCGGACATAGATTTTCCTTAGGCGCGACCGGCTTCGAACCAGATCTCGCGTGCCTTCATGATGAGCTTGCCGGCTTCTTCGGACGTCAGCCCTTCGATGTCTAACAAGTCGTCGACCGCCTGGTCGGCCAGGTCCTCGCGCGTGCGTACGCCGCGGCGGGCCAGCGCCAGCGCCAGGTCGGGCTTCATGCCTTCGAGCAGCAGCAGGTCGTCGGCCGGCATGCCGGATTCGAGCGTTTCCTCGCTGGCAATGGCCTGCGTGAGCAACACGTCGCGCGCGCGGTTGCGCAACTCCTTGACCATCTCGTCATCGAATTCCTCGATGTTGGCGAGCTCCGACTGCGGCAGGTACGCGACCTCTTCCACGGTCGAGAAACCTTCCTGCACCAGGATCGTGGCCACGTCTTCGTCGACGTCGAGCTGTTTCATGAAGGCCTGCACCAGCGACTTCGCTTCGGTTTCGCTCTTCGCCTCGGCGTCGGATTCGGTCATGACATTGAGATCCCAGCCGGTGAGCTGGCTGGCGAGGCGGATGTTCTGGCCGCCGCGGCCGATGGCCTGCGAGAGTTTGTCCTCGGCCACCGCGATATCCATGCTGTGCGCGTCCTCGTCCACCACGATCGACAGCACTTCGGCCGGCGACATGGAGTTGATGACGAACTGCGCGGGATTGTCGTCGTGCGGAATGATGTCGACACGTTCGCCGGCGATCTCGTTCGACACGGCCTGCACGCGCGAGCCGCGCATGCCGACGCAGGCGCCGACCGGATCGACGCGCGGCTCGAGGCTCTTCACCGCGATCTTGGCGCGCACGCCCGGATCGCGCGCGGCGCCCAGGATCTGGATGAGGCCCTGGCCGACTTCCGGCACTTCGAGCTTGAAGAGCTCGATGAGGAATTCGCGCGCGGTGCGCGTGAGGAAGAGCTGCGGGCCACGCGGCTCGGAGCGGACTTCCTTCAGGAAAGCCTTGATGCGGTCCTGCGACTTCACGATTTCGCGCGGGATCATGTCCGTGCGCGGCACGAAACCTTCGGCATTGCCGCCGAGGTCGACGTAGATGCCGTTGCGGTCCACGCGCTTGACCACGCCCGACACCAGCGTGCCGACGCGGTCCTTGTAGGCATCGACCACCTGCGAACGCTCGGCTTCGCGCACCTTCTGCACGATGACCTGCTTCGCCTGCTGCGCCGCGATGCGGCCGAAGGCCACTGATTCCATGGGCTCTTCGACGAACGAGCCGATCTCGGCTTCCTTGTTCACGTCGAGCGCGTCTTCGAGGCGCAACTCGCGCTGCGGCACTTCGAGTTCCTTCGAGTCATCGGCAAAGACCTTCCAGCGGCGGAAGGTGTCGTAATCGCCGGTCTTGCGGTTGATGGAGACGCGCACGTCCCACTCCTCGCCGTGCTTCTTGCGCGTGGCCGAAGCCAGCGCCGCCTCGAGCGCGTCGAAGATGATTTCCTTGTCGACGCTCTTCTCGTTGGATACTGCGTCGACAACCAGCAAGATCTCTTTGTTCATAATCGTTTCCTAACTACAGGGGCGCTAACCGCGCCCTACCTATTTCCGCGAGCTTTATGCTCACGGAGAAATTGTCCACATCCATCTCGATGCTCTCGCCGTCCGTACGGCGCAGCATGCCCGTGTATCGCTTGCGCCCATCGCGCGCCACCCGCAGCTCGACCTTCACCCGGTTGTCCACGAACCGCGCGAAGTGCTCGGGCGTTCGCAGGATGCGGTCCAGCCCCGGCGAGGAAACCTCGAGCGCATACGCACCGGGGAACGGATCATTCGCATCGAGCAAATCCGACACCGCGTGACTCGCGTCCGCGCAGTCGTCGACGTCGATCCCCTCGGGATGGTCGATATAGATGCGCAGCGTCCCGCCACCAGGCCCGGGCACGAACTCGATTTCGATGAGTTCGTATCCGATTTCTTTCAGAACCGGCTCAAGCAGGGCGATGAGACGGTCGTGCAGTGCCGTATCCACTCGCCCTCCAACAAAAAAGGGCCCAAAGGCCCTCCCAAACACCCGGCGCCCGCAAAAGACACCAGTCCAAAAAAATAAAAGCCCCATCGGGGCCTTCTACTTCGCTTTGGGAGCATCGCGGTCGAACCGCCCTACCCTCCGAGGGCGCGGATTGTACGGCACGAAATCGGTTGTTGACAGACCAGCGGTGACTCAAGTACCTTGCGCCCCCAAGGTAGCTGTCTGAACCCATGAACATCAGTGAAAAACTCGCGCCGATCCGCAAGGGCCTGCTCGAATTCGTAATCCTCAAGATCGTGGCCGGGGACAAGGTCTATGTCGCCGACATGCTGAAGCTCCTGGGGCCCACCGAGTTCGCGACGCAGGAAGGCACTTTGTACCCTCTTCTGAGCAAGCTGCGGCGCGAGGAGCTGGTGGACTACGAGTGGCAGGAGTCCGAGGCCGGACCCCCGCGCAAGTATTACAAGCTCACGCAGAAGGGCCGGACGCAACTGTCGACGCTCAATGACTACTGGAAAGAACTGAACCGCACTCTCGCCGAATTTGGGAATTAAGCCATGCAAAAAGTGGTAACGATCAGTCTCAATGGAAACTCCTACCAACTCGAGGAGCCGGGCTTCAACCTGCTTCGCTCCTACCTCGATCGCGCCGAGGCGCGCCTCAAGGACAGCCCGGATCGCGGCGAAGTGCTGGGGGACCTCGAGCAGGCCATCGGCGAAAAATGCCGCGGGATGTTAGGCCCTCACAAGTCTGTCGTGAGCACCACGGAAGTGGAACGCATCATCGCCGAGATGGGCCCGGTGGAATCCGCCGACGAGCAGGCTGCCAACGCAGCCGCCGCCGCCGAGGGCGGCGCGACGGCCGCGCCACCCGCCTCGTTCTCCTCCGAACCGCGCAAGCGCCTGTTCAAGATCCGCGAGGGCGCCATGTGGGGCGGCGTGTGCAACGGACTCGCCGCGTACATGGCTCTCGACGTGACCTGGGTGCGCATCGGCACCGTCGTGCTCACGCTGTTCACCGGCGTGACGCTGCTCATCTACATCGCGATGCTCATCATCGTGCCGTACGCGGACACCGCGGAAGATCGCGCGGCGGCCTTCGGCGTGCCCTTCAACACCGAAGACATCATCGGGCGCGCAAAAAAAAACTTTGATGAGACCAATCATCGCTGGCACCGCGAATGGCGGCGCCAGCAGCGGCACATGAGCCGGCAGTTCCGGCAGATGAACGAGCAGTTGCGGCAGACCGCGGCGAATGTCGCGCCGAACATGGCTCCCGCGGCGCGCGGCTTCATGACCGTCTTCATACCCATCGCCGCCCTCATCGGCGCGCTGATCTTCGTCGGCTGGATCATCGCGCTGATCTCGCTGGTCACGCAGCACACCATCTTCGGCTGGGGCCTGCCGCATGGCGTGCCGCTCTGGGTCGCCATCGTCGGCCTCATCGTGCTCTACGCGGTGGTCTCGACGCCGTTCAAGATGGTCCGCCAGGGCGCATACCATCCTGGCTGGGCGGCGTTGAGCGGGATCATCTGGATCGGATGCACGCTGCTGCTCTTCTGGGCCGCGTATTATTTCTTCCCCGGTTTCCACGAACTGGTGGATCAGCTCATGTGGGCGGCCAACCTCACCATGACGACCATCTCGGAAACCATTGTCTGAAGGAGCTGGATTTGAAGGCACTCGAAACCGTCACCGTCGAAACCGGACCCCATCCCACCTTTTCCATCATCTGGATGCACGGCCTCGGCGCCGACGGCCACGACTTCGAGCCACTGGTACCCGAACTGCTCGACGACGACATGCCCGTCATCCGCTTCGTCTTTCCACATGCGCCGGTCCGGCCGGTGACCATCAACAACGGTTACCAGATGCGCGCGTGGTACGACATCATCGGCATCGATCGCCGGTCGGCCGAAGACTTCGACGGCATCAATGCTTCCGCGAAAGCGGCAAGCGCGCTCATCAAGGCCGAGAACGAACGCGGCGTTGCATCGAATCGCATCGTGATCGCCGGATTTTCCCAGGGCGGCGCCATGGCGCTGCACATCGCCACCCGGCATACCGAAAAATTCGCCGGCGTGATCGCGCTGTCCTGCTATCTACCGCTGGCGCGCGAGCTCGCGACGTCGCGCCACGACGCCAACCAGGCCACGCCGATTTTCATGGCGCACGGCACCCAGGATCCGGTGGTGCCCTACCCGCTCGGCGAAGACTCGCGTCGCGTGCTTCAGGACGCGGGATATTCAGTGGAATGGCATGCCTATCCGATGCCGCATGGGCTGTGCGAGCCGGAGGTCGCCGATCTGCGGGCGTGGCTCAAGCGGATTTGCGCCGGCTGACGGGCCGGCGCCGCAACGATGGCACGCCGTGCGGGTCGGAAGCGTCCGACGGCGCGCGTCGTGATATCCGGCTCTAACTAGAGGCCCGCGCGTGGAGTGGAGGGGCGCGGCGGCGCTCTGAGGGTGCTCCGCGGTACGTGCACACTCCGTTACTCCTCCGGCATCCTCGGAGGCCAACGTCCGGTGGCTCGTCATGGGGAAATTCCTCGTACTGATTGTGCTCGCGAGCCTGGCGGCGTGTGCGGAGAACAGCGGCAGTCCCAGCACCAGCAGCGCAGCGCCTCCGCCGGTGGTTACACCATCGCCTCCGCCGCCGCCCCCGCTGACAGATCCGGTTCCTCCTCCAGATACACCTCCGCCGGTAGCGCCACCGCCGCCGGCAGATCCAGCGCCGCCAATAAATCCACCGCCACCGGTGGATCCGGCGCCGCCGGTGAATCCCCCGCCACCGGTAAATCCGCCGCCGCCGGTAGATCCACCGCCGCCCGAAGATCCGCCGCCACCGGAAGATCCACCGCCGCCCGAAGATCCACCGCCACCGGAAGATCCGCCTCCGCCGACCGCCGCCGAAACCAGCGACATCCAATGGGATAGCCACGAAGCCGGAATCACGCCGTTCATTTCCATCGTGCATCTGGTCGGTCAGGACCTCGACGCGGTTCAGACGATCTCGTATGTAGTGGAACCGAAACCAGGCAGCGTCTCGAAACCGGTGCGAGTCACTTACACGCTGGAAGCACTCGAGCGCCGCGGCCGGCTGTCGAGCGGCCGGTTGCTAGTGCCCGTGTTCGGCCTGTACGCCGGCTACGCGAACGGCGTTTCGATCGAGCTCACCTTCGATGACGACTCCACGCAAACCATTGCCGACACCCTGACAACCGCCGCATACACGGACCCGAATGGCGTCTACGACCGCCCGGTGTTCGTCCGGAATCGCGCGCCCGGCAGCGAGCTCGGCTTCGATTTCTTCGCGATGAAATCCGGCCTGGGGACGCCGGTCATCGTCGATACCGATGGCGCGATACGTTGGGTGGGTGTGAGCGACAGGTCCAGCATTTCTTCCGTTTTCACGGACAACGGATTCGTCGTCGGCAGCCAGGGCACGACAAGGGTGTGGCGGTTCGAGCTCGATGGGACGGAAACCGAGTGGCCCGCGGCGCCACCTGCCTACAGGAGGTTTCACCACAACATGGATGAAGGCAAGTCGGGATTGCTAGGCGAGCTCGACACGTTTACCGATCGCCAGAGCACGATTTCCGAATTCACCAGGTCAGGCGGCTTCCATAAAGTGTGGGATTTCGCGACCATCGTCACCGACCACCTGAGGAGCGCCGGTGACGATCCCAGCCTGCTCGTGCGCCCGCCAAACGACTGGTTCCACACCAACGCCGCGGTATACGACCCTCGCGATGACTCGCTGATCGTCTCGTCCCGCGAGCACTTCGTCATGAGCGTCGACTACGAAACCGGAGCCATACGCTGGGTCCTGGGCGATCCGACGAAATACTGGTGGCAGTTTCCATCGCTGCGCGCGAAAGCGCTGACGCTCACCGGTTCTGGGTTGTATCCCATCGGCCAGCACGCGCTTTCGATCACCAGCGATGGTCTGCTGCTGTTGTTCAATGCCGGAACCCCGTCGGAGCATCAGCCGGCCGGCGCACCGATCGGCGAGTCACGCAGCTACAGCGCGGTGTCGGCCTATCGCATCGACGCCGAAAACATGACTGCGACCGAAGTGTGGAGATTCGACTACGACCAATTGCTTTACTCCGATCACTGCAGCAGCGCGTACGAAGCGGGTCAGTCGATCCTGGTTACCTATGCCCGGGCCAACGCCCGCCTGCACGCCAGGCTGGTCGGCCTGAACAGCCAACGAGAAGTGGTATTCGATTTCCAGTACGACGCGCGTGGCTGCAATACGAGCTGGAATGCAGTACCCATTCCGCTCGAAAACATGAGCTTCAGGTAGTTCGAACAGCCGGCCAGGCGCGGTTGAGCTCGTACAGGCAGATGTTCACGCTGGCGGCCACGTTCAGCGATTCGATGGCGCCGGTGCCCGGAATCGTGAACGCCTGCGCGCCAAGGGCTTTCACCTGCTCGCGCGGCAGGCCGCGCGCTTCGTTGCCGAACACATAACAATCGAATTCGCGAAACGCGGGCGACGCAATGGGCTCGCCGCCGAGATCCAATGAAGCGATGCGCGGGTAACGTTTGGGCAACGCGTCGGGCGAAACATCGAACTCCACCGGAACGTGGAAGATGGCGCCCATGCTCGCGCGCACCACCTTGCCATTGTGCAGGTCCACGCTGTCACGGCTGCACAGGCAGCGGAAGTTTCCGAACCACGCCAGCGTGCGCAGGATGGTGCCGAAATTACCCGGATCCTGGATCTCGTGTAGATAGACCGCGCGCTCGCCCGCGCGCGGCGCCGCCGGCTCGAGCAGCGGAACCACCGCCGCAATGCCCTGCGGCGAGCGGGTCTCGCTGATCTGCGCCATGTGCTTCGACTGGATGACATGAGTCGGAAGCGCGCTCGACCAGTGCGCGTAGTCGCGCGTGAGGAAGATCTTGCTCTCCCGCAGCCGCGCATCGCGAACCGCGGCGCGTTCGAGTTCCTGCACCAGGTGTTCGCCCTCGATGACGAAGTGCCCGAGCTTCTCGCGGAATTTCTTTTCGTGCAGCCGCTTGATGTCTTCGAATTTCATGTGAGATCCCGCGCGACCGCCTCGGCCACCTTGATGCCATCGACGCCCGCGGACAGGATGCCGCCGGCGTAACCCGCGCCTTCTCCGCAAGGATAGAGGCCACGGACATTGAGACTCTGCAACGATTCCGCATCACGCGTGATGCGCACCGGTGAGGAAGTGCGGCTTTCCACGCCGGTGAGCACCGCGTCGTCGCGGTCGAAGCCGTGGATCTGCCTGCCGAACACCGGCAGCGCTTCGCGAATCGCGTCGATGGCGTATGCGGGCAGCGATGCGCCGAGATCGCCGAGCAGCACGCCCGGCTGGTACGAGGGCTGAACCTCGCCTAACTGCTTCGAGGGCGTGCCGCGCACGAAATCGCCTACCAGTTGAGCCGGCGCGCAGTAATCGCGGCCGCCCAGCTCGAAGGCCGTCGACTCGAGCGCCTCCTGCAGGGCGACGCCCGCGAGCGGGCCACCCGGGAAGTCGGCCTCGGGGTTGATGGCCACGACGATGCCGGCATTCGCGTTGCGTTCGTTGCGGGAGTACTGGCTCATGCCATTGGTCACCACGCGCCCGGGCTCGGACGTGGCCGCCACCACCGTGCCTCCCGGGCACATGCAGAAGCTGTAGACCGAGCGTCCATTACTCGCGTGGTGCACGATCTTGTAATCCGCGGCGCCGAGCTCGGGATGACCGGCGAAGCGACCGAACCGGGCACGGTCGATGAGCGACTGTGGATGTTCGATCCGAAAGCCGATCGCAAAAGGCTTGGCCTCGAGGAAGACACCGCGCCGCTCGAGCATGCGCAGTGTGTCGCGCGAGCTGTGGCCGAGCGCGAGCACCACGTGGCGGCTTGTCAGGTGTTCGCCATTTTCGAGCACGACCCCTTCAATCCGGCCGTTCTCGATAACCACGTCGGTCACCTTGCTTTCGAAGCGCACCTCGCCGCCCAGTTCGACGATCTCCGCGCGCATCTTCTCGACGATGCCGGTCAGGCGGAACGTGCCGATGTGCGGCTTGCTGACGTAGAGGATTTCCGCGGGCGCACCGGCACGCACGAACTCGTGCATCACCTTGCGGCCGTAGAACTTCGGATCCTTGATCTGGCTGTACAGCTTGCCGTCGGAGAACAGGCCCGCCCCGCCCTCGCCGAACTGCACGTTCGACTCGGGCGTCAGGACCTTCCTGCGCCACAGGCCCCAGGTGTCCTGCGTGCGCCGGCGCACGTCGCGGCCGCGCTCGAGCACGATGGGCTTGAAGCCCATCTGCGCGAGCAGCAGCGCGGCAAACAAACCGCCGGGCCCGAAGCCTACGACGAGCGGACGTTCAGTCAACGTCGCAGGCGCCGTGGCCACCGTGTGATACGACGTGTCGGGAGCAGGCCCGATCTGCCGGTCACGCGCGAGACGTTTCAGGACTCCCGCCTCGTCCGCCAGTTTCACGTCGACGATGCAGATGAACAGGATGCCGGTGTTCTTCTTGCGCGCGTCGTAGCTGCGTTTGAAGAGCGTGAGTTCCAGCAGGTCCGAGTCGCGGATCTTCAGGCGCTTGAGGACGGCGTGGCGCAGCGCTTCGGGTGTGTAGTCGAGCGGCAGGGGCAGCTCGGTGATGCGGATCACTGCGACTTCCTGGCCCGTGTACCGGGCAGAGGTAGAGGTAGAATGCGCGCCATTCTAGCGCCTGAAGAAACGATATGGGTCGATCAAAAAGCAGCAGCACCTGGATGGCGCGACACGTCAGCGATCCGTTCGTCAAGAAGGCGCAGCTCGAAGGCTATCGGTCGCGTTCCGCGTACAAGCTCACCGAGCTCAACGAAAAGGACCGGCTCATCCGCCCCGGCATGCGCATCATGGATCTGGGTTCGGCCCCCGGCGGCTGGTCGCAGGTGGCGGGCAAACTCGTCGGCGCCAAGGGCCGCGTGCTCGCCACCGACATCCTGCCCATGGAGCCCATCAAGAACGTGGACTTCGTGCAGGGCGACTTCACGGACGAGAAGGTGGTGGCGGAACTGCTCGAATGGTTAGGCGGCGGGAAATTCGATCTCATCATCTCGGACATCGCGCCGAACATCACCGGCATCGATTCCGCCGACCAGGCGTCGTCGATGTATTTCCTCGATCTCGCGCTCGACACCGTGCGGCAGACGCTCAAACCCGGCGCCACCTTCGTGGCGAAGATGTTCCAGGGTTCCGGATCGGACGAGTATGTGAAAGAGCTGCGCACATCGTTCGAGAAGGTGCTCATCCGCAAGCCCGCCGCATCGCGCGCGCAGTCGCGCGAGGTTTACATCGTGGCGAAGGGATTCAAGGGCTGAGACCGCCCGTACTTTCCGCAATCGGCGGTCGTTAGCCCCGGGAGTAAACTCGCCACCTCATGTGCCTGAGGTGAGCTCCATGCGCAACGGACGTTTCATCTTCGCTTTGTTGCTCGGATGCGTTTTCTCGCAGTCCAGCATCGCCGCCGACCAGGTACCCGATATCTGCCCGGTTACGAAACCTCCTCATCCGGCTTTCGTCCCGCCCGCTCCCTTTACCGCGAACGAGGAAGGCCGCTTCTGGCTCGGCACGAAAGCGCTTTGGACTTCGCTGAACGACGATGGAGTCTGGACCGGCATCGTGTCGCCCCGCGGCACGCGCAACAAGTTCTGGTGGTGGCGCGAGGGCTGGAAGTACGACACCGACCTGCGCGCCAACGAACCGGGTCTGATCATCACCGCGCGGCGCATCGATGGCGTTGCACCCATGGTCAACAAGCCGCGTGTCACGAATGGCCTGTTGAGCGGCGGCTGGTCCATGCTCACGGTGCTAGAGCTTCCCACCAGCGGTTGCTGGGAGATCACCGGCAACTATCGATCGGAGTACGTATCGATGGTCGTGTGGGTTCCTGACAAACCGCTGGATGAAACCCGGTAGCGGACTCGCGGCCCGCCATTTCGTGCAGGCTAGAGATAATGTCAGTTGCCGCAAACAAAATTTAGGTTGCTACCCTGGTCCGGCCAGTCAACCCATGGGCCCCAATAGTTTCCATTGATCCAGAGAACGCGAGTTTCTGCAAGCCAACGCCATGGACCGCCCGGGCATCCAACGTAAATTCTCGCGGTCTTGGTATGGGGGCCTGGATTGTCAGGATGGCCTAGCGTAAGCCAGACATTGACGATGGAAGATTCCGCTATCTCTTGTTGAGTGCTCTTGCAGACACCTTGAATCAAAAACCAGTCCAGCGCATCAGATGCCGAATTCCAGCCGATATAACACTCCAACTTGACGTTAGGAGACACACCGGACTTGCATGTGTTCCGAACCAACGCGGCGTTCGCAGAACTCGCGAGCAAAGTGAGGACGGCCGCGGCGGACATAGTGATGGACTTCATCTGATTCCCCTTCTGTAGTCCAGATCTTCCTTCTAGCTACTTCGCAGAAGATATCTTTGCTAGTTCGCACGAGCGAGATATCGCCTGCTCGACGGGTAACTGGCCGTTTCTCACTCTCGCGGCGGTCCCGGACTCATGGACCTGCACGTTCGGTCCGTGATCGCTGGTGTAGAGATGTTCCAGTCGCTCCTGATCGACTGCCGACAGCAGGCTATTCGCCTCAGCGAGAAGGCGGCGGCGCGTGGCTGATTCACGCAATTTTTGCTGTTCGATGATTTGAGCCACCATCTCAGGTCCCCCGGTCTCGCGAAGTTCCTTTTGCCTTGCACACAATTCTTGGTAGAGCTGGCGAAACACGTTGTTCATTTCGCGCATGGCAGTGGTGCGGAAAGTTAAGAGTGCCTTCGCGCCCTCATCGCCCATCCCGTGCGAACGGAGATGTTGCAGTTGCTCCGCATCCGATTCGCCATTTGTAATGATCATCAACTTTTCCCACCGGATGTCGGCTTCCGTGTCGGAAAGGAGCGACTCCTGACCCGGCGCTGCAGCAGCCAGAACCGACAGGACAACCGTTAGCCTTGTTCTCATAGGTCCCTCATTCGGTTGGTCGTCACTAGGTAGTGTTGCCTAGGGGTGAATTGACTCACCTTTTCTTGAGCTGCCAGGCTCCAGGATGCCGCGACTTACCGAATCCTCTTGCGCGAGTAGTTCGACGACCAGCGCATGCAGATCCGGTTTTCTTCGCCGTCAGCCTCTGAGCGACCGCCGGCCAATAACAAAAGTCGCTGCCCCGGCCGCAAGCACCAAGTAGACGTACGTGGGCATGGTGAGGAAGAGACTACCGATGATTGACCACTCCCGGTAGAAGATCAGCCCGGCATTGCAATCCAACCAGCACTTCGCGAACATCCAGGCATCGGTTCGTTTACTTGGCCAAGGTCAACTGATCGGCCGCACTCATCGATTCCTTGCCCCTGAAAAACGGGTCGTCCGAACGAAAGATCGACGCGATGAATTCCTTGGTTTCCCGCGCGCCGTTCACGGGTCCTTCTTCTCGGGATCGTGAAACGGAGACGGATCCTTGCGCCCGGGTCGGTCTGGAAAAGTTTTTGGCTCCGCAGGTTTGGGAGGAACCGGTTCGGTGGGCGGAGGTGGTGGAGTCTTCGGCTCTTCAGGCGGATTCCCTGGCCAGCCGGGCTCCCCTGGACCAGGGAAATACGGCTCCGGATCAACGTCGGGATTGGGAACCGGGGGCGTCGGTACCCGGTAAGGAGTGCCACCGTCGGGCTTTGAATCGGGTGGCGCACCAGCGACGGGCGACACTTCGTCGGCATCCGGAAGATTACGCAGCTCCTCCGCGTGTTCGATGACATAGCCCGCGGCCGGACCCACCAGGACGCCCGCTGCGGCGCCAGCCGCGATCGCCCCACCCGCGGCGAGTCCCCCGACGGCCGCTGCTTCGCCAACGCTGGCCGCTTCCACGACACCCACCTCTTCTGCGACGCCAGCGGCTTCGCCGACAGACGGGCCCACGAAGGCCAATGCAATCCCGCCGAACATCAACGCCGCGACGTTTCTCAGATGTGAGACTGCCTCGAGCACATGGAAGTCGAACAGATCGCCCTGCGGAGCGAGGCCGGAAAAAGAGCGTACGAGTGCATACCCCGCGAGGCCGACGGCGCCAGCTCCGCACGCCAACCGCAGACCGCTGAATGCAATGTCGTCACCCTTCGCAAGTCGCAATGTTTTCGGCCACGAGCGTCCGTGCTCGAACACGCGCCATGCGGTCCAGGATTGATTCGCCAGCGAAAGCATGAGCACCAGGATCCAGAACACCGATGCGGTCATCAAGGTTTGCAACGAAGAAGTCTGCGGCCAGCCGCCGACAAACCACAGGATGGATGGCGTCATGAGCACGAGCCCGAAGAGCACGACGGGCGAACGCATTTGCGCAAGCCAGATGTCCGGAGTCCATGCGGGTAATCGTTTTCCCCTGATGCGATTTCGCGCGTAATCACGTTGCTGATGTCGATCGAACCACCACGCAACGACAAGCGCAGCAATCGGCAGGAACCCGAGCAGGTCCCGCAGCGTGGTGAACAACCACAATTCGAGAACTCGTTGCGTCGTCGAACCCGCCGCTATGACTGCGTTCCACGACGCGTGATCCAATGCCACGTATGTCAGCAGGCCAGCACCCCACCTGCGAACGAGCTTGCCGCCCCGTAGCGCGGCCAATCCGACCGCGAGCCCTCCGACCGCTGACCACGCCAGGTGAAGGTTC
>DASTXR010000080.1:0-12724 GCA_035765415.1 Steroidobacteraceae bacterium
ATAGCGGAGCGCTGACAGCTCTGGCGCGCCGCCTCGCGCAAGCGAACGCGAGTGAAGGAATGGGGACAGTCCCCAATTCCTAGCAAAAGGGGTCAGACCTCATTGAGGTGCCGCCTATTCATCGCGATGTGGTCGGGTGAGGTCTGACCCCTTTTGCCCGCGAAGCGGGGAATTGGGGACTGTCCCCATTCCTTCACTCGAGCGCGCCCTCCGTTTCGCGCCGGAAGCCTGTCCTTCTTCACGCGCTGACGCTCCACCACCGAGCCCCGTCCCCTTTTGCTAGGAATTGGGGACTGTCCCCATTCGTTCACTCAAGCGCGCCCTCCGTTTCGCGCCGCAAGCCTGCCCTTCTTCACGCGCTGACGCTTCACCGCCCAGGTCCGGCCCCTTTTGCTAGCAAAAGGGGGCTGCCCCCATTTACGCCGCTTCGTCGTGCGGATCGGCGGAAACGCGAGACTCCAGGTTGCTGATGAGCCACTTGCGCGCCTCGGATGCCGACCATCCCTTGCGCGCGGCGTAGTGTTGCATCTGGTCGAGGTCTATAGGCCCGACGGCGAAATACTTCGCCTCCGGATTCGCGAAGTACCAGCCGCTGACCGCGGCCGTGGGATACATGGCGAAACTCTCGGTGATCCTGAGGTCGATCGCCCGCTCCACGTCGAGCATCTGCCACAACGTGCCCTTCTCCGTGTGATCCGGGCACGCGGGATATCCCGGCGCCGGCCGGATGCCGCGATAGGCCTCCTGGATGAGCTGATCGTTGGTCAGGCGCTCTTCGGGCGCGTAACCCCAGAGCTCGCGGCGCACGCGCAGGTGCAGCGCTTCGGCGGACGCTTCGGCGAGACGATCCGCCAGCGACTTGAGCAGGATGTCGTTGTAGTCATCGTGCGCCGCCTTGAAACGCTCGAGATGCGGTTCGATGCCGATGCCGGCGGTAACCGCGAACGCGCCGATATAGTCAACCTTGCCCGACTCCTTGGGCGCGATGAAATCCGACAGCGCGTAGTGCGGTTGCCCGGCGGGCTTGCCCTTCTGCTGGCGCAGGTGATGCAGGCGATGCAGCACGCGCGAGCGCGTCGTGTCGCTGTACACCTCGATCTCTTCGTCGACCGCGTTGCAGGGGAAGAAGCCGACCACCGCGCGCGCCTGCAGCCAGTGCTCGCGCAGGATGGTCGCCAGCATCTCCTGTGCGTCCTTATATAAGGAACGCGCCGATTCGCCGCGGACAGGATCGTTCAGCACATCCGGGAACTTGCCGCCGTATTCCCAGGCATTGAAGAACGGCATCCAGTCGATGTAAGGCGTGAGCGAGCTCAGCGGCACATCATTGAAAATTTTCGCGCCCAGGAATCGCGGCACCGGCGGCGTGTAGTTTGCCCAGTCAATTTTCGGCCGGTTGTTGCGCGCCTGTCCGAGCGTGAGCTGCGCGCCCTTCTGCTTCTTGCCGGCGTGCTGCTCGCGGCGACGCACGTTATCGGCCTTCACTTCGGCCACGTACGCGGGTTTCATTTCCGGCGTCACGAGCTGGCGGCACACGCCCACGGCGCGCGACGCGTCCTTCACGTACACCACCGGGCCTTCGTACTGCGGATCGATTTTCACCGCCGTGTGCGCGGGCGACGTGGTGGCGCCGCCGATCAGCAATGGCACCGTGAATCCGCGGCGCTGCATCTCGCCGGCGATATAACTCATCTCCTCGAGCGAGGGCGTGATGAGGCCCGACAGGCCGATCATGTCCGCGCCTATCTTCTCGGCCGTCTCGAGGATCTTGTCGGCGGGCACCATGACCCCGAGATCGACGATCGCGAAGTTGTTGCACTGGAGAACGACGCCGACGATGTTCTTGCCGATGTCGTGCACGTCACCCTTGACGGTGGCGAGTACCACCGTGCCGTTGGTCTTCTGCACGCCGTCGGCCAGCGCCTCGATGAACGGGATGAGATGGGCCACGGCCTTTTTCATGACGCGCGCGGACTTCACCACCTGCGGCAGGAACATCTTGCCCGAGCCGAACAGGTCGCCGACCACGTTCATGCCATCCATGAGCGCGCCTTCGATGACGTGTAATGGATGCTCGGCGGCGAGCCGCGCTTCCTCGGTGTCTTCGAGGATGAACTGGTCGTTGCCCGACACCAGCGCATGGCTCAGGCGTTCGCGCACCGGCAGCTGGCGCCAGGCGAGGTCTTCCTTGCGCTCCTGCGCGCCGCCGCCCTTGTACGAGGTGGCGATTTCGAGCAGACGCTCGGAGGCATCCGCGCGGCGATTGAGGATCACGTCTTCGACGCGATCGCGCAGGTCCTTGGGAATGTCGTCGTAGACCGCAAGCTGGCCGGCGTTCACGATGCCGAAATCCATGCCGGCCTGGATTGCGTGGTACAGGAACACCGAATGCATGGCCTGGCGCACGGGTTCGTTGCCGCGGAAAGAGAACGACACGTTGCTCACACCGCCGGAAATGTGCGCGTGCGGGCAGCGCTTGCGGATCTCGCGCGTGGCCTCGATGAAGTCCACGCCGTAGTTGTTGTGCTCTTCGATGCCCGTGGCGATCGCGAAGATGTTCGGATCGAAGATGATGTCTTCGGGCGGGAAGCCGATGCCCACCAACAGCTTGTAGCTGCGCTCGCAGATCTCGACCTTGCGCGCGAGCGTGTCCGCCTGTCCTTTTTCGTCGAACGCCATGACCACCACGGCGGCGCCATAGGCCATGACCTTGCGCGCGTGCTCGAGAAACGCCTCCTCGCCTTCCTTGAGCGAAATGGAGTTGACGACGCCCTTGCCCTGGATGCACTTGAGACCGGCTTCGATGACGGTCCACTTCGACGAGTCGATCATCACCGGCACGCGCGCGATGTCGGGCTCGGCGGCGATGAGATTGAGGAAGCGCACCATGGCGGCTTCCGAGTCGAGCATGCCCTCGTCCATGTTCACATCGATGATCTGCGCACCGTCCTGCACCTGCTGCCGGGCGATAGACAGGGCCGCGGGATAGTCGTTGGCTTCGATGAGCTTGCGGAATTTGGCCGAGCCCGTGACGTTGGTGCGTTCACCCACGTTCACGAAACGGATGTCGTTGGTGAGGTTGAAGGCTTCGAGCCCGGAGAGCTCGAGACGCGGCACGTGTTCCTTCTTCTTGCGCACCGGCTCGCAGCGCACGCGGTCGGCAATCGCCTTGATGTGCGCGGGCGTGGTGCCGCAACAGCCGCCGACGAAATTCAGATGACCGGCATGCGCGAGCTCGCCCAGCACCTTGGCGGTGTCGGCCGGGGCCTCGTCGTATTCGCCGAAAGCGTTGGGGAGGCCGGCGTTCGGATACACGCCGACGTTGGTGTCCGCCAGCCGCGCCAGCTCTTCGACGTAGGGTCGAAGCTGTTTGACGCCGAGCGCGCAGTTCAGGCTGATGGTGATCGGCCGCGCATGGCGCACCGAGGCCCAGAACGCTTCCACGGTCTGGCCCGAGAGCGTGCGCCCGGAGGCATCGGTAATGGTGCCGGAGATGATGATGGGCAGGTCCAGGCCCGCCGCATCCAGCGTCTCGCGCACCGCGTAGATAGCCGCCTTGGCGTTCAGCGTATCGAAGACGGTTTCGATGAGGATGGCGTCGGCGCCACCGTCGATGAGGCCCCGCGTGGCGTCGCTGTAGGTGGCGACGAGCTGGTCGAACGTGACCGCGCGATAGCCCGGGTCGTTGACGTCGGGTGAAATGGAGGCCGTCTTGCTGGTCGGCCCCAGACCACCCGCCACGTAGCAGGTGCGGCCGAGCTTCGCCGAATGTGCATCCGCCACGCGGCGCGCGAGTTTCACCGCTTCGCAATTGAGCTCATACACCAGCTCTTCGAGGTGGTAATCGGCCAGTGACAGCGCGGTCGCATTGAAGGTGTTCGTGGCGACGATGTCGGCGCCGGCTTCGAGGAACTGCCCGTGTATGTCCTCGATGATGGCAGGCGCGGTCAGCACCAGCAGGTCGTTGCATCCCTTGAGATCGTGCGGCCAGTCCTTGAAGCGCTCGCCACGGAACGCCGACTCATCCAGCTTGTGCTGCTGGATCATGGTGCCCATCGCGCCATCGAGGATGACGATACGCTCGGCAAACAACTGGCGCAGAGAATGCGCGCGTTCGACCTGGGAAGGGTCCGGCCGATTGCCTGGGGGCTTATTCATTGGCCGCCTTGCGCGGCGCCTGCGGACGAACGCCGAGCGCATGGCAGATGGCGTACGTGAGCTCGGAGCGGTTCAGCGTATAGAAATGAAACTGGTCCACGCCATGCCGCTGCAGCGTGTGCACCTGCTCGATGGCCACGGCCGCGGAGATGAGCTTGCGGGTTTCCGGATTCTCTTCGAGCCCGTCGAAGCGATGTTCCAACCACTCGGGAATGGAGGCGCCGCATCGCTTGGCGAAACGCGTGACCTGGGGAAAACGCGTGATGGGCAGGATGCCCGGCACGAGCGGCGCGTCGATGCCCTTCGCCGCGCAGGCATCGCGGAATCGCAGGAACAGTTCGGTGTCGTAGAAGAACTGCGTGATGGCGCGCGTGGCGCCCGCGTCGATCTTGCGCTTGAGCACGTCGAGATCGAACTCCGCACTCGGCGCTTCCGGGTGCTTTTCCGGATACGCGGCCACGGAGATCTCGAAATCGCCGACGGTCTTGAGGCCCGCGACCAGATCCGCCGCGTAGGCAAAACCATCCGCGCGCGGTTCGTATTTCACGGTGCCGGCGGGCGCATCGCCGCGCAGCGCGACGATGTGCCGGATGCCCTGGTCCCAGTACTTGCGCGCGATGTCGAGCACTTCCCCGCGGCTGGCGCCGATGCAGGTGAGGTGCGGCACGCAGTTGAGCTGGGTTTCCTTCTGCACTCGCGACACCACGTTGTGAGTGCGCTCACGGGTGCTGCCGTCGGCGCCATACGTCACGGACACGAACCTGGGATGCAGCGGTTCGAGATAGCGAATTGACTCCCAGAGAGTCTTCTCCATGACCTCGTCGCCCGGAGGAAAGAACTCGAAGGAGACAGAGACGGGATGTTTCCGGGACATGAATTTCCTGTTGAATGCCAGTTGCTTACGTGGTTTGGCGGTTAATCTACCGCACTAGTCGGAGCGCGTTAACGCCAATTCTTGACTATTACTGGGCGCCTTTTAGCATGCTTGCCCTCTCAATCAAGGCGCATTGGTGCATGACTTCCCAAAAACTAGACAAAGTTGACGCCAAGATCATGCAGGTGCTCTCCACGGACGGCCGGATCAGCTGGCGGGACCTGGCCGAACAGATCGGACTATCGCTCACCCCCACGCTCCGGCGTATCCGTCGGCTGGAAAGCGAGGGGGTGATCACCGGCTACAGCGCCCAGTTCGACGAACAGAAACTCGGGTACGGCATCACCATGTACGTCTGGGTGTCGCTCGAGCGGCAGGTGGAGGAAACGCTCAAGGTGTTCGAGCGCCGCATCGCCGATGTGCCCGAAGTCATGAGCTGCTACCTCATGACCGGCGAGGCGGACTACGTGCTGCGCATCGTGGTGCCCGACCTGCCTAGCTATCAGCGCTTCATGCTCGACGTGCTCACACGGATCCCCGGCGTCTCACGCATCCAGTCGGGGCTCGCCATCAAGCCCGTGTTCCAGCGCGCCGCCCCGCCCATTCCGCGTTAATGGGGACATTCCTGATTTGCTGCAAAAGGGGACGGGGCTCAGCGGTGGAGCGTCAGCGCGTAGAGGCTACGCCGCCACTCACTTTTCCACCGGGCGCTCAAGGAATGGGGACAGTCCCCAATTCCTAGCAAAAGGGGTCAGACCTCATGCGGTGCCGCAATTCATCGCGATGTCGTCGGGTGAGGTCTGACCCCTTTTGCCCGCGAGGCGGGGGAGAGCGGAGTGCTCGTGGCCGACGCGGCATTCTAGGCATATCGCTTACGTTCTTGATCATCAACATGGCACTGATGATGGACTACGCGCACGTTGCTCGCGACATATCCAAGAAATGGATCACGCCGGTCAAGTTCGGAGTGTTTCAAGGGCAGTGCCTTCTTGCAGATGGCGCACTTTCCCCTCTGCGCCAACCATTTCGCGCTCTTCACAGCTAGCCTTGCTCTGGGCGTGCTGCGCTCCAGAACGCCGGCCGGGGCCGTCGCCGATGATGCCGCAGTTTACGGGCGCGATTCCATCCAAGTACGCGGGCGCAGTCGTACTGAGTGGACGGTGGGCGTGCACTACAACGAGGAGGTGCGCCCCGTGGCGCGCGCGAGAATGCGGGCCAGCTCGCCCAGCATGTCGGGGTGCACCTAGGGAACCTCTGATTTACCGGCGGAGTCTGATGTGAAGCGCGACAAGCTGGCAGATCGGCAGTGTGGTCTCTGGCTCCCAATTGGCTCCTGAAGTGATACTTTTTCTGGCCCAGACCCGCCTAACGGGTCTGACGAATCAAGAAGTTGGAAATTTGGATATATTGGGATCTCGTCCCTCCCTTTCCACCAACTTCTCTCGGTGTATTCCGGTCCATTCCGGTGGATACTCAAGAACGCGAATCGGGCTATCTACCCCCAATCCGTGAAGCAACATGCGCATTTTCGCGTGCCTGATAGTCTCCGCAATTGCAGCAGGTCTCACTTCGACGCCGGCCACGGCGGCCAAGTGCCTGGAATGGCGCGTGGCCGGCAACTGGTCACTCCATCAGAGCAACGGCTTTGATGTGCTGCTCACATTTCTCCAAGATGATCGGATAATCAGTGGCGACGCGGTGAGTCGGGACAACAGTTTGCTTCGGGGCCTGGTCTCAGGTTCCATACACGGTAAGAAACTCAAATTCCGTATTTCCTGGGCGAACCTCCGCTTTGGTGACTACGAAGGGATCGTGGATATCACGGCCGGGGAAATGGAGGCTTCTGGCACAACAAGGGACCTCTTGTCATTCGCGTCGGCCACTTGGAAAGGCAGCCTGAATGGCGAGTGCGTGTCCGCGACTCTTGGCGACGGCATGGAGGGCAACACCAATCGCCCGGGTTCGGACTACTCGATGGAGCATCTCAAGAGTTACGAAAACGGCGACAAACCATCGCGACTGATCGGCGTCGTAGCTGATGTCAGGGCGCCGCGGTATTGCCAGAGGGCGTGCTTCGCGGATAAGAAGTGCAAGGCTTGGGCCGTGGTATTCGCAGGATTCAACGGCGAAAGCAATCGCTGCTTCCTGAAGGACCGCATCCCACCTGCTGAGCAAAATTCTTGTTGTGTCTCCGGTGTGATTCCCGCCCGGAATCCACAAAACGAGTTACTCCGTCAGCCCTAGCGCTGTCGCATGCCTGACTACTGTCGGGCTTTGCCAATGACTCGGCGTGCCCGGTCCGCGTGAAGTCGCGGGGTCGTGTTCATGGTCGGATCTCCTGTTCAAAGAGAAGTGCGCCCTACGAAAATAAGCGAGATTGACAAAATAAGGGGGTACCCCGGAGGGCTTCGTTCGTCTATTTCGTTTCTTTCGTAAGCCATACTTCGCTCTGGCGCCCGCCCGTCGAACGCCGTTCGCTGCGAACCTTGTTCAAACGCATCAGCAGGTCCAAGGCCGCGCCGATCCGTTCGCATGTTTCTAACTACCGCGCAAGCCGGCGTGCCCGGCGGGTCAATGGTCTATATACAATGGTCCCGTGATCCATCACGGTTCGCGGGAGTCTCCGGGAGTTTCATCAAAGTAGGGATTTTGGGCGGCGTCGATCCCTACGGGCTTCCTACAACTGCGTGACTCTTATCGCTTATTGGGCAAACGATTGATTTCCCCATTTCCGAGGTCCGGCCCCTTTTGCTAGCAAATGGGGAGTGTCCCCATTTACAGGCGCAGCGACAGCGCGATCACGTCGAGCAGCACGTGCGCCACCACGAGTGGCCAGAGCTGGCGCGTGCGCGAATACAGGTAGCCGTAGAGCAGCCCCATCGGCACGATGGTCAGCACGCCGATCGGGCCCTGGTACAGGTGGTACAGCAGTCGCACCACCACGCTCGCGTTGATGGCCACCCACATGCCACGGCGCGCGGTCAACGCGGTGATGATGTAACCGGCGACGAACAACTCTTCGAAGATGCCGTTGACCACGGACACGAGGAACACGAGCTGCATGCTCAGGTCCTTGTCCACCTTCGGCGCGCGATCGATGGCGCCCTGCAGGTCGTAGCCGAACACGCCCTGCGCGATCTGCTGCACGCCCGCGATCAGCCCATACGTGGCGACCAGCAGCAACACGCCCACCAGCGTGCCGCTCCACGAAAAGCCGAGGCCGAATCTCTCGAGCGTCCAGCCGCGGATGTGCAGGAACCAGCTCAGGAACCCGAGCTGGATCACCTCGAAGATGATGGTGCCCAGCAACTGCGCGTTGTTGAACACCGGCGTCGCGCTGCCGCCCGAGGGGCCCAGCGACATGATCGACGAGAAGATAGGCAGGCCGAACGCCCACGTGACGACGACGAGGAATTCGACGCCGGCCGGAAGGCGGCGGATGGCTTCGTGCAGGCGATTCACTGCAATGCCGGCGCCCTATCCCGCCTTCGCTTTCTCGCTGACCGCCGACACGCCTTTCGCCACCAGTTCATTTCCCACGCCCCCGGACAGCTCGTGGCGTTGCTGCAGCAACGCGAGCTTGTCCAGGTATTCGCGCGCGATGTCCGGGCGGCGGCGCGTCTGATTCTCGAGCGCATTGACGAGCAGCATGCGCGGCCGCAGGAGCTGGTCGTTCTGCAAAGCCACGTCGAACAGGTGATCGAAGATCGCGCGCTCCTGGTGCAGGAACGATTCGCTGCCGGCCTGACGCGCGGCCAGCCCGACGGCCAGCGCCTGCTCGATGCCGGCAAGGTAACCGGGCAGCATCTCCGGCGGCGGTGTGGCCAGCCCGGAGTTCGATTCCTCGCGTCGCAACGCCAGCAGGATGGTGAGGCGCGGAATCAGGTCGTAGAGCAGCGTGAGCACGTCCTGGCCCGCGGTCTGCAACGTGAACGCCTGCTCGAACACCACGGGCGTGGCATCGCGCTGCGCGTTCTCGATGGTTATCTTCAGCAGCCAGGGCGACACCCGCGCATCCACGTGCAGATAGACGATGAGATCCGGCGGCACGTGATCGGGTGGCAGGAACGCGCGCGTCCACGGCCTGGCTGAGAGGATGAAGCCGCCCTGCTTCATCCACGGCAGCAGGAACGCGGTGCGCGCATTGGTGCGTAGATAGATCTCCTCGGCGAGGAACATGGGCAGCGCCCTTGCGATGCGCCCGAGATCGTTGGTGGGCTGCGAGACCACCTTGCCGCCCACGGCTTCGTCGGCTTCGCCGCTGCCGCAGATGAAGTGTATGCGCGGCGCGGCCTGGGTCTTCGCCGGCAGCACGGCTTCGAACCCGAGGACGCCGCGCGCCCACACCGGTTGTTCGAGCTTCATGACCACCACTTCCACGGGCGCCGTCACTTCGCCATAACGCTTCTGCGCGTCGTCGAGTTTCTGTTCCCAGGCGATGAGCTGCTCGCGCCAGTCCGGGCGCTGTTGCGAATAGAGCTGCTCGAGCAGCTTGCGCGCTTCGGCGAACATGCCGAGTTCCGCGTAGGCGCGCAGCAGGTTGTTGCCCACGGTGAGGCCGTGCGCCAGCAGGTCGAAGCGCGGCTGCGTCAGCTTCATCAGCAGTTCGGTGTGGCCGCGATTGCCGAGGTCGCCGCTCATCTGCATCAGCAGGTCCGCGGGCACGGGGCTGGCGCGCGCCAGCGCCTCTTCGTACAGCCGTGTCGCCTCGGCGACATCCCCGCGTTCCAGCGCATAACGCGCCAGCCACAGCAATGCGCGCCAACTGCCGGGCAGGCCGGCCGCGCGCGTATAGGCGGCCGTGATGGCCTCCGGGCCGCGCCCACTCAACATCGCGATCAGCCAGTTGAGCGCGGTTTCCTCGTTGGGCTCGAGCTCGAGCGCGCGCCAGATGAGCGCCTGCGCCCGTTCGTCGTCGCCGGCCGCCGCGAAGGCGCGGGCCAGGTTCGCCAATAGATAGGGATTCTCGCCATGCCGGGCGATGGCGCCCTCCAGCACTTCGCGGGCGCCGGCATGGTCCTTGAGCTGCAACAACACGATGCCGAGCACCATGGCGCCGCGTTGCGGCTGCGGATCGGTCTCGGCCAGATGCCGCGCCGACTCGAGCAGGTCCGTGGCAAAGCCATCGTTGAGCGCGCTGACCACCAGGTCGTAGAGGGCGTCGGGACTGTTGCGGTTCGATTGCAGGTTCGGCAGCAATACGTCCCGCCGCCAGGCCTCGCGTCCGATGGTGACCGCACGGCCAAACTGGTCGTAGACGCGGATCATCCCCTCGCTGGCCGTGCTGCCCGACGGCGCGGACGCCGCCACGGGCGCCTGCGGTAGTTCTGTGACCGGCGCCGGACGGCTCGCCGGTGCGCCTTTGCCCGGCGCGTGGATCTGCGGGCCCTCGGTGGGCGTGCGGCCGAGTATGCGGTCGATGATGGACATGGGGCGGTGAGCTTACACTTGTGGCCATGCGACGCACCCCACTCTCGTCCCTATCCGCCCTGCTGGCGCTCGTTATGTCTACGGCGCATGCCGAAGACGTGCTCATCAAGACCCGCGAGGGCCACACGCTCTCGGCCACGCTGGTCCTGCCCACCCCCGCGCCCACCGGCCGCATCCCGGCCATCCTGGAATTCACCATCTACTCCGAGCCGGAGAAGCTTGCGGCCGCGGCCGAAGAAATCGCGGCGCGCGGGTATGCCGGCATCGTCGCGGACGCCCGCGGCAAGCGACTGAGTCCCGACGCTCCCCTGCCCTATGAATCCGAAGTGCAGGACACGCACGCCGTGATCGACTGGATCGCCAGGCAGCCCTGGAGCGACGGCAAGGTGGGCATGATCGGCGGCAGTTACTCGGGCTTCACCGCCTGGGCGGCCACCAAGCGCAAACATCCCGCGCTCAAGGGCATCGCGGTGTCGGCGGCCGCGATCCCGGGCCTTGGCCTGCCGATGTACAACAACGTGTTCCTGAACGCTAACTATCAGTGGGCGTTTTACGTCACGAACAACAAGCTGCTCGACGACGCGGTGAATGACGACAGGGTGCGATGGCAGAACATGGGGCGGAAATGGTTCGTGAGCGGCCGGCCCTATCGCGAGATCGACGCCGTCGACGGCACGCCGAACCCGTGGCTGCAACGCTGGCTCAAACATCCGGCCTACGACAAGTACTGGCAGTCCATGGCGCCGTACGAGAGTGACTTCGCGCGCATCAACATCCCGGTGCTCACGATCACCGGCTACTACGACGACGGCCAGATCTCCGCGCTCCACTACCTGAAGCAGCACGTCGAGCACGGCCGCAATCCCGAGCACTACCTCGTCATCGGGCCCTACGATCACCTGGGCACGCACTGGCGCAAGAAGCCGGAAGAGCTGCGCGGCTACACCATCGACCCGGTGGCGCAGATCGACTCGCAGGAATTGAAACTCGAGTTCATGGACTACGTGCTCAGGGGCAAGCCGAAGCCGGCATTGCTCAAGGACAAGATCAACTATGAAGTGATGGGCGCGAACCTGTGGCGGCACTCGCCGTCACTCGGCTCCGTGCATGGCGGCGTGCCCATGCGCCTGTATTTCTCGTCGCAGAAAAGCGAGGGCGTGTTCGCGCTCGTGAACCGCCAGCCGCCCTCGGATTCGGTGGTAACGCACGAGGTGGACCTGGCCGACCGCGTGAGGTTTCACAATTTTCATTCGTATCCCAACCCCATCGTGCAGGGGCCGCTCTCCTACGTCACCGAGAGCATCTTCATCAGCGAGCCCTTCGAGGCGCCCACGGTCATCAGCGGTTCGTTCACGGGCGAGCTGACCGTGGTCATCAACAAGAAGGACTTCGACCTGGGCGTCACGGTGTACGAGGCGATCGCGGGCGGAAAGTTGTTCCACCTGGGTTATGCCATCCATCGCGCGAGCTACGGCGAGAACCCCGCCAGGCGGAAGCTGCTCTCGCCGGGCAAACCCGAACACGTGAAGTTCGAGACGACGATGGTGAGCCGGCAGATGCTGCCGGGGTCGAGATTGTTAGTGCTGGTGGACGCGATCAAGAGCCCGATGGCGCAGGTGAACTACGGCACGGGCAAGGACGTGAGCGACGAGTCGGTCAAGGACGCCGGTGACCCGCTGAAGATCGAAATACGCAGTGGCAGTTTCTTCGAAGTCCCGCTCGACAACTCCTTTTCGACGAAGCCCGTCAAACCGCAATAAGGGGACAGATCTATTTTGCGAAATTGGTCGCGAACGCCCCCTGTTCGGTGCACTGGTATTCACGCGTGACCGTCCAGAGATTGCAGTTGGTGCCTTCCATGTTGCTGCACTGGCGGATCTGCCCGGCGATGGGCCGGGCATCGTCGTATCCCCAGCCTTCGCAGCGCCCCAGGGCAAGCTTCCTGGCCTGCTCGTCGCTGACCGAGGGCTGCTCGGATTCGGGATATTCGTAGGAGATTCGCACTACGCCGTCGGAACGATCTCCCCCGGAGACGGCCCACCGGCTGGTGGTGGCGCAGGCGGCGAGGTTCAACAGCAGCGCGGCAGCGGCGAGGAACTGAAGCGAGGGTTTGATTCGGGTCATGGGCGCGGTCCAGGACTATCTTGGGTGCCAGATTGCGCCCCCGGTCCTTAACCGAGCCTGAATCGCCTACCAGGACGTGCGCAGCGGAAGATTGCGCAGGCGTTTGCCGGTGGCCGCGAAGATGGCGTTGGCCAGCGC
>DASTXR010000081.1:0-6775 GCA_035765415.1 Steroidobacteraceae bacterium
AACTCCAGCGCCTCGCCGCACTCGGGACACTCGACACAGGACTTGAGCGCATCGCCAAACAAAGATTGCCGAAGCCGCAGCAGCGCCGCATTGCGCTCGCCGAGCGTTCGATCCGCGAGCGTCTCCGGATCCGCATCGGGAGTCGCCGCGGCATGCAGCAGCAACGCGCGATCGAGTGGATGTCGACGACGCCCCTGCTCCCAGCAGCTGATGATCGCGTGCGCGTCCATCGCGGCGACGCCTTACTGCGCGGGCTCGGTGAACTGCGGCTCCGCGGGCTCCACGACTTCGGTGTCGCGCTCCCAACCCTCGTTTTCGAGCTTGATGGTCTGGATGGCGATGGCGTTTGCATTGGCGTCGAGGTCTGGCTGCGCCTGGAACTCTGAAACCCAGCAGCGATACACCTTGTACGCGAGCACGAGCTGGCCCGCCTCGTTGTACATCTCGATCATGATGTCCTTGCGGAAATCGCGCAGCGACGACTCCCGGCCGAGCCCGGAGCCGTAGTTCCAGACCTTGTTGGCCCAGCGTTCGAACTCGAGGTCCTGGGTGACGCCGCGCTCGAGCGTGATGGCTTCGTACTTGCTGCGTCCCGGCGCCTTGCGCCCGGTGGAGGGGTCACCGCCTTCACGATGCTCGATGACTTCGGTGGAGCGCTTGAGCGACGAGCACTTGGAAATGCCGGCGACATACCGGCCATCCCATTTCACCCGGAACTTGAAGTTGGGGTACGGCGTGAGGCGCTGCGGATTCACGGGAAACTGTGGCATGGTGTCTCCTTCCTTAATAGTTAGTCGGCGGCGCTCAGGTCGCGAGCTCTCCTGCGATCTGCTGAATGCGCAGGATCACGAACTCCGCCGGCTTCAGCGGCGCGAAGCCGACGTGGATGTTGACCACGCCGCGGTTGATGTCGTCCTGGGTGGTCGTCGTGCGATCGCACTTCACGAAATACGCCTCGCGCGGCGTCGTGCCCTGGAACGCGCCTTCACGGAACAGCGATTGCATGAACGCGCCGACGTTGAGCCGGATCTGCGACCACAGCGGCTCGTCGTTCGGCTCGAACACCACCCACTGCGTGCCGCGGTACAGCGACTCTTCGAGGAACAGCGCGAGGCGGCGCACCGGCACGTACTTCCACTCGGAGCCGCGGTCGTTGTTGCCTTCCATGGTTCGCGCGCCCCACACGATGTTGCCGTACACGGGCATGGTGCGCAGGCAGTTGATCGCGAGCGGGTTGAGCACGCCGTTTTCGGCGTCGCTCAGCGTCTGTTCGAGACCGACGATGCCGTTGATGGCGGCATCCGTGCCCGCGGGCGCTTTCCACACGCCGCGCCGCGCATCCGTGCGCGCGTAGATTCCGGCGACGATTCCGCACGATGGAAACGACCGCACCGCGCCCGACTGCAGCGGATCGCCTGCACGCACGCGCGGGTAGTAGAGCGCGCCATACGACATGTCGCCGCCGGCCATGGCATCGAGATCGTCCTGCACGGATTCGAGCGTCGCACCCTCCTTCGAATCCACGATGAGGAACGCGCGCTTCTTCGCGCAGTTGGCGCGAAGCGTCGCGATGTGATCGCCGGCCGTGAGGCCGGGTACGCAGACGAGGTTGAAGATGTCGAGCTTGTCGGCCGCGCCGCCCACGTCGAACAGGTCCGCGAGTGCGGTGGTGAACACGTCGTCGTCGGCTTCGAGCACCTCGCCGTCGGCTCCGTCTTCGAGAGGCGCCTCCACGTCGGCGACCGGCGTCGCGGCCACCGTCACAGTCACGATCTGCGAGCGACCGTTCACGACGGTTTCGACGAAGCGCGAATCCGTGGCGGTGGTCGACATGTTCTCGAACACCTCGACGACCTGGGCGACGACGGCGTCATCGGTCGGGTCGCCCAACGTGACTTCGAGCTTGAACCTGGCGGCATCGTCCGGCCGTTGCACGATCCTCACGCCGTATTTGTTGCCCCATTCTCCGGGCGAGCTTGCGGTGACGGCGAGCGAACCGATGGCGGCGGTAGCCGGAACCGGCGCGTCGGGATTGGGCGTCTCGCCGGTGGTGGTCGGCGCGATGCGCACCACGTACGCATCCGTGCCGCCGTTGTTGAAGAAATCCCTGACGGCGTAACCGAGGAAGCTGCGCGTGTCGAGGCCACCGTATTTACGCTCGAAGTCCGCGAAGCTGAGGATGCGCGTCGCCGCGTCGACCGGACCGCGCCCGGCCCATCCGACGAACAGCGCGATGGAGGTCGCGACGCCGGTGATGGTGCGTACGCCACTCGAAACTTCTTCGACGTAGACACCGGGATACGTCAGGGCTTGGGGCATTGGGGTTCTCCTGTCTGGTTAGACGAGCGGGCGTAGATGTGATTTCCGTCGGGCAGCGGATTGCGGACCAGGAGTCCGCGCTGCACGAGCGAGTCGAGCGCGGCTTCCACGTGGATCAATGCCGGCGGATCCGCGCAGTCGAGCCACCAGCGCGCGATGCCGCCGATGGTGTCTGCGGCGGTGGGATGCAACGAGATATATCTCTCGAGGTCGCGAGCAATTTCTTCTACCTCGGCGTTTGCAGGTGCTGGGCACACGTGTGGCTTCCGTCACCGGACGAAGCAACTCGCGTGCCAGCGGAGGTAGATAGGCGGATCAGCGACTTGCGCGCGGGCAACCCCGAATGGGGCCCTTTCGCCTCAGGCAGGCGGCGCCGGGCGTGGCGCGAACGCCCTCATTCAGACGGTGGGATGTTCCGATTCGCGGCGCCGGAAGGCGCGCGCGCTCAATTGGTACTTGCGCATCATGCGATTGAAACGGCTGCGCTCCTTGCCGGCGAGACGCGCGGCCTTGCTGACGTTGCCGCCGGCGAGCTCGAGCAGCGCGCGCACGTACTCGCGCTCGAAGTCCGCGACCACGCGGGCCTTGGCCTCGCGAAACGCGATGCCCGCGGAAGGCAACTGCGCCACCGGGCCGGGTCGCTGGGCCAGGTCTGCGCTGCGCCGTGCCTTCACGCGCCGCTCGGCGTGCGAGTCGCGAAGGTCGCCGCGCAGGGTCGGCAGGTACATCTCCTGGTCGTCGGCGAGCAGGAATTCCCGGTGCAGGAGATTCTCGAGCTCGCGCACGTTGCCGGGCCATTCGTGAGCGCGCAGCGCAGCGACGGCGCCGGGATGCAACCTGGGTTCGGGCCGCTGGTAGTCGTGGCTGAGTTTGCGCAGGAATGCGCCGGCGAGCAGCACCGCGTCGTCGCCACGCGCGCGCAATGGCGGCACATCGAGCGTCAGCAGCTTGAGCCGGTACAGCAGGTCCTGGCGGAACTGCCGCTCCGCGACCAGGGTTGTGAGATCGGCGTTGGTCGCGGCGATCACGCGCACATCGGCGACACTGGGCTGCGCCGCGCCGAGTGGGCGGTACTCGCGATCCTGCAGGAAGCGCAGCAGCGCCACCTGCCCCGCCGTGCTCAGCGTTTCGAGCTCGTCGAGGAACAACGTGCCGCCTTCGGCCTGCGCGATGAGACCGCGACGCGCCTCGCGCGCATCGGTGAACGCGCCACGCACGCACCCGAAAAATTCGCTGCCGAACAGCGCATCCGGAATCGAGCCGCAGTTGATCGGGATGAAAGGGCCGTCGCCGCGTTCACTCAGGTAATGAATGGCGCGCGCGGCCAGCTCCTTGCCGGTTCCCGTTTCACCGTCGATCAGCACCGTTGCATCGCAGGCTGCGTAGCGCTCGATGTTCGCCAGCATTCCGAGAAATGCCGGTGACTCGCCGAGCAACGTGAGCTTTGCCACGCGCGCAGTCGACGCGACATCCTTGTTTTGCGTTCGCATGGCCACTCCCGCCAACCACCCGAAGCGTCTCAGCCGGCATGGGTCATTGCAATCTGTCACATCGCGGGTGATGCACCGAACTGCGACAAAGTGCCGCAGATGAGCCGCGGCACGGACAGGTTTCCCCCCGCTAGGCGCGCAAACGGGTCTTTCGGCTGACCGCGGGCGTCATCGGCAGAGCGCCCGCACCCCTGGCGGACGTGGCGCGACGAATGAACGAAGCGGCGGCGATACACGCCTCGCCGGCTTCGGCGCTGATCCATTCGTCGAACGCCGCCAGCTTGCGGCTGTGCTGCCGCGCTGTCGGATACGTGAACCAGAATGCCCGCCCGTCACTCGCGACGAAATCGTGAGCGGGCACCAGGCTTCCGGATTCGAGCTCGCTGCGAAACAGGATGGGCGAAGCGATGGCGACGCCATGCCCGGCCACTGCCGCGGCGACATCCAGATGCTCGTGCGCCATGCTGGTCCCGAAATTTTCGCGTGGCGGCATGGAATCGAAACCTCGTGCGCGATACCACAACGCCCACCAGTCCGGACGACCCAGCAGCGGCACGTCGAGCGAGCGACGTGGATTCGCAAGGCCCGAGGCCGCGGCCTTCAGCGCCGGCGCGCACAGCGGCATGAATATGCTGGGCAACAATCGCGTGGCGCGCAGTCCCGGCCAGCGGCCATGGCCGTTGCGGACCGCGGCATCGAAACGGTCACCCAGTTCCTGCGCGTCGGCCGACAGGTCGAGCTCGAGGGCGATGCGCGGATGGCGCTTGCGGAAACGACCGAGGCGCGACGCCAGCCAGCTTGTCCCGAAAGTGGGCAGCGTGGTCAGCGACAATCGCGACTCGTCCGCGTCGACGGCGCGAATGAAACTCGCGCGCAACGCCGCGAACGCGCTGATCGCTTCGCGCGCGATGAGCTCCCCACCGGCCGTGAGCTCGACCTTCTGCGGATGGCGCCTGAAAAGCGGGACGCCTATCTGCTTCTCGAGCTGGCGCACGTGATAACTGACCGACGCGGCCGTGGTGCCGAGCTCGAGCGCCGCCTGTGCAAAACTGCCGAGCCTCGCCGCCGCTTCGAAAGCGCGGATCGAGGAGAGCGAGGGAAACCTGCCGGTGGCCACCATAAGTGTGGCTTAGCCTACGGCTTGAAGTTTCGGCTGGTCAACGCGCGTGAGACGCCGCAGATTCCGCGAGACCTGAAGAACATGGAGACCGGAATGGCCGACCCGCGATTGTCCCTGACCCGCCGTGAATTTCTCGCGACCTCCGCGCTCGCCGGCGCGGCCACGTTCAGCACTGTCGCGATTGCCCAGGACCCGGCCCGGGATTGGGAATGGCTCACCGGCAACTGGGATGTGTGGCACCGGAGACTCAGGAAGCGCCTTGCCGGCAACGACGATTGGGACGAATTCGCGGGCAAGAGCGCGTTCTGGCACACGCTCGGCGGCCTCGGCAACATCGACGACAACCTGCTGCACCTGCCCGCCGGCACGTATCGCGCGATCAGCCTGCGCGCCTTCGATCCGGCGACGCGCAAGTGGGCGATCTGGTGGTTAGACGGCCGGACGGCCGCGCAACTCGATCCGCCCGTCATCGGCGGGTTCACGGGCGATGAAGGTGAGTTCGTGGGCAACGACACTTTCGAAGGCAAGCCCGTGATCGTGAGGTTCCGCTGGCACGAAGTGCGCGGCAAGCGGCCGCACTGGGACCAGGCCTTCTCTCCCGACGGCGGCAAGAACTGGGAAACCAACTGGCGCAACTACTTCACGCGCACCAGCGCCACGGCTTCGCCGATACCGCGCACCGAAGGGCCGGCACCGGCCGAAGCCGCCGACTGGAGCTTTCTGGTTGGCCGCTGGCGCGTGCGCAATCGCAAACTGACGGCGGGCGGTAGTTGGGAAGAGTTCGACAGCACGCTGAACAACTGGCCCGTCATGGGCGGCATGGGAAACATCGGCGACAACGAGTTCCGCGCGCCGTCCGGAACCTGGCGTGGTGTCAGCATCCGCGCGTTCGACAGCAAGGAGCGCCGGTGGCGAAGCTGGTGGCTCGATGGCCGGCGCCCGACCGTGATTGCACCGGCGGTGGCCGGCACGTTCGAGCAGGGAGTCGGAACGCTGCTCGGCGACGATGAAGTGGATGGCCGCAAGGTGCGCGTGCGGTCACAGTGGTCACGCACCGGCACCCGGTCGCCGCGCTGGGAGCAGGCCACTTCCAGCGACGGGGTCAAATGGGAAACCAACTGGAGCGCGGATTTCGAGCGGGCGTAGTATCCGCTGCATGGTCGAAACCCTGCTCTATCCCCTGCTGTGGTTCTGCGCTCTCGGGTGCGCGCTGCTCGGCGGACTGTACTTCGCGTTCTCCGCGTTCGTCATGAAGGCGCTGGAAACACTGGGACCGGCTGGCGTCACCACGATGAATGCCATCAATGCGGTCATCCTGAAATCGTGGTTCATGCCGTTTTTTCTGGGCACCACGCTGGGCTGCACGATGCTGATCGCTGCCGGGTTCCTGAGTCCGGAAGATCCGCGCCGTCTGTTCATGATCTGCGGCGGCATCCTTTACGTAGCGGGGATGTTCCTTGTGACCATGTTCTTCAACGTGCCGCTCAACAACGCTCTGGCCTCGGCGGGCAGCGACAACTGGGCGCGGTACATCGCCCAATGGACGCGCTGGAATCATGTGCGCACATTTGCGTCGATGGGCGCCGCCGCTCTGTTCATCGCCGCCATCGCGCGCAGCTGAAATGGGGGCAGCCCCCATTTCCTAGCAAAAGGGGTCGGACCTCGAATGGGGAGTCCTCAGTTCCTATTCTTTGCAAGCGGGATCGAGGCACGCCGTTGGCGCGTCAGCGCGTGAAGAAGGACAGGCTTCCGGCGCGAACATCGAGGGCGGCGCAGCGCGAGGCGATCAGCGCGCAGATCCTCTTGGTGGTTCAAGCCGACTCTGCGCGTTTTGTGGGCCATTCAG
>DASTXR010000082.1:0-8151 GCA_035765415.1 Steroidobacteraceae bacterium
TGTATCGCGCTGTCGTGCAGGTCGCGCGAGATTTGGCGGCGCTCGTGCCGCGCAAAGTCCGCGGCAAGCCGAGCTCCGAGCTGAATGGATCTAATCACGGCGGCCACCTGCTCGGCCAGTCCGGTTAGGTCTGCGAGCTCAGCCGGCGTAAAGGCTCTTTGCGCGCTCGCAAAACACAAGCGCGCGTTTAATCCTGGTCCGCTTGCTGGCAGGCAGATGAAGGAGGTGAGTTCACTGCGCGGTGCCAGCGCCGCCACGGCAGCCGCCGCGCGCTGCGTCGCGCCACGCTGGGCGAGCGGGGCGCCAAATAGCAGCGCTTCGGCCGGTAGGTCGAGAAGCGCCGCGCTGGCGATGGTCCCGAGCTCTAGCGGCGCTTCGTGAGTTCCGAAAAGAACTGCACCGCGCCCGCCTGCCTCGGCAATGGCGATCAGGCACATGTCCGCGCCAACGCATGCCCGCAGCATCTCGACGATCGCGCGTATCGAAGGCCCGACGGACTCGAGTCCCTGGAATGAGCGGTTCTGCGTTGGCGCTGGCGTCCCAAAGCAAGCATTCATGCGAACCAACGAGGGTACCAGCGTTGATCTTGCGCTTGACCTGCCTTGGCAATCTATTTCAGATGCGTAAAGCGCAACAATGTACGCTCGTAGACAGACCACGAGGCGGGGTGAAACGGAAGCTGGAGGCGCCGAGCGGCGACCCCAGTAGTACGGCGGAGAAAAACCTACAAACCCTTACCGGGCGGCGCGCTCTTTACGTTGCCTGCGGTACGTCATGCTGAACCCCATCCCGAGCAACGCAAGCGCGAACAGAGAGATAGTGGTGGGTTCCGGCACCGAGGAAGTCTGTGGGGTCGAGTCCAATTGACTGATGACCGTCAGGGGAAGGTCCGAAGGCAGAGGTACGTCGCCCAAGTCCAGCGGCGGCAAATCGTTAAGTTCTGTAATAGGGTCGGGAAGATCGATCGGATCGTCTTGCGGCAATTCCTGGTCCAGCAGCGTGTCCGGAATAAGGGCATCGCCGGAGGGCGTGGGATTGGTTTGGACGAAGAAATTTCTCCAGTCGGCCGCGGCCGGCATGGCGGCTACGGCGAGGACGATTCCCAGTGCGGTTGACATGCTTCGGCAGAATTGCATACCTGGCTCCAATTTGACTTGCGCCAAGTCTCGGCCTTCTACGGCGTGGGCGCATGAGAGCCCGCGTTCATATTTCCGTGGGAGCAACGTACTAGGAACCGTGGTAGCTCAACAACACGGCGACGAGGCCCGCGGGATTCGTGGCCTGATGGTGGCCTTTTTCGCATACATGCCGGGCGCCTCACCGTAAGCTGGCAGCCCTACAACAACCCGATGTGAACAAGACGAAAGGGGGCAATGATGCACAAGTCAACGGTGGTTGCCGGGTTCATGGCGTTGATTGCCGTGTACGGCTCAGCGCACGCGCAAGTCGGTCAAGAGCGCGGCTGGTATGCCGGGGCGTCGATCGGTCAGTCTTCCATGGACATTGAAGGTTGTGGCGGTGCCATAAGTTGCGACGATAAAGACACCGCCTGGAGGATCTTGGGCGGTTACCAGATCAATCGGAACTTCGCCGTGGAATTGGGTTATCACCAGTTGGGCGATGCGAGCGCGTCATTCCCGGGCGGACAGGTCGATTTCGAAGCAACGGCCATCGAGCTGGTCGGTCTGGGCATATTGCCGTTGGCAAATAACTTCGCGCTTTACGCCAAAGCCGGCTTTTACCGCGGCGAGACCGAAGCTAGCGGGAGCAACGCGCTCGGACCTGTCGACGTCAGCGAGACCAATACGGACCTCACTTTCGGACTTGGTGTCCAATACAACTTCAATCCCCGATTCGGCGTTCGCGGCGAATGGCAGCGGTACACCAACATGGGCGGTGAGGCGACCGGCGAGTCGGACGTCGACGTCCTCAGTATTGGTCTGTTGGTGAGGTTCTGATTCACTTAGTGCAGGCGCTGTAATGCGGCCGCTTCATCGGCTTTGAGCACGCGGATGCACGGCACGTAGCCTTCGTGCACGATGCCGTGCATCTCCATGCGCTTGTGGGAATGCAGCAGCGCGCCGAGGTAGTCGACGATGCTCCGGGTGATGAGCTGGCCGGGCACGAGCACCGGAATTCCGGGCGGGTAGGGCACGATCTGGTCGGCCGCGATGCGCCCCGCGAGGCGCCGGTTCACGCGCTCGCGTTCGTCGAACACCGGGATGAGCTCGCCGCCGCAGTAATACGCGTCGCGCGGCAGGAATCTCAGCCTGGTGAACGCGGGGATCTCTGGCGTCTGCACAAGGCGCCGGGGCGCGTGTCCCTCGCGCGCAATGCGCATCAGCGCGTCGTAGAGGCGCGAGACCTTGGAACGAGTCGTTCCTATGGTCAACAACAAGGTCAGCGTGTTGAAGGTGGATTTCTCCACCTGGATGTTGAAGCGCTCGAAAAGCGCTTTCTGCAGATCCTCCACCGTATAGCCGCAGCCCGAGATGTCGATCGTGACCTTGGTCGGGTCGAGCAGGATGCCGTCGTGGCGCACCGCTTCGGGTAGCAGGTCTTCGAGATCGAGAACGCGGAACACCTTCGTCGAGTTGATGAGATTGCGCACCTCGTTCGCGAGCTCGAGCGTGCGCGAGAGGAGTTTGTAGCCCTCCATCACCGCCTGCTTGCGACCGACGTCGAGGCTCGCGATGAGCCCGTACTGCGGGCTCGTCGAGGTATGCATGTTGAAGTTTTCGCGGAACAGGTGCTCGCGAAAGTCGGGGTCGTTCACGTGGATCATCGAAGCCTGCGAGAACGCCGAGAGCACTTTGTGGGTCGACTGCGTGGCGTAGTCGGCGCCAGCTTCGAGCGCGGTCGGGCGGAACCGGGGATGGAAGCGCGCGAAGCCGTACCAGGCTTCGTCGATGATCACCTTGATGCCGCGCTGGTGCGCCGCCTCGATGATGGGCGGCAGGTCGTAGCGCAGCCCATCGTAGGTGCAGGAAGTGAGGATGAGCGCCTGCGCGTCGGCGTGCTTGCGGATCGCCTCGAAAAGCGCCTTCTTCGGCACGGGCCCGTACAGCCCATATTTCTTGTTGAGGGCCGAGTCGAGGTAAACCGGGTGCGCGCCGGAGAGCACCACGCCGTGATGCACGCTCTTGTGGCAATTGCGGTCGAGGAGCAGCTTCTCCCCGGGCGCGAGCAGGGTCTGGAAAATCACCTTGTTCGCGGTTGACGTTCCGTTCGTTGCGAAGAAGGTGCGCTTCGCGCCGAAAGCCTTGGCCGCCATCGCCTGCGCCTCGCCGATCACGCCTTTCGGCTCCATGAGCGAGTCGAGCATCGGCACGGATACCGAGAGATCGGCGTCGAACACGTGCTCGCCCATGAACTCGTAAAAATCGTTGACCCACGGGCTGCCGCGCAGCGACTCTCCCGAGGAGTGTCCGGGCGTGTGCCACTGGTCCTTGGCCATCCAGACGTAGGTCTTGAGCTGGTCGTAGAACGGCGTACGCGCGCGCTCCTGGATCTGGGCGTTGAGGATGCGGTACATGCCGCGGTAATCGCGCTCCTCCCGATAGAAATAGCCGTCGACCGACTCGGCGAAGAGGGCGTCCACCACGTCGTCCTCCTTCTCCTGCGCGATGACGATGTAGACGTCGACCTCCGGTCGAGAGCGCGTGATGCGCTGCACGAGCTCGAGCGCGGACATCTGCAGCTTCTTCTTCGAATTCGAACCCAGCGTGTACAGCGTATCGTCGACCAGGACGGCCTGCAGGTTGCCGTCGGCTTCGAGTACCTGCAGCGCTTCCTTGGCGGTCGTGACGCCGGTGAAGGTGATGCCGAGCGGGTTGTCGAGCGTGCGCGCGGCGGCGTTAAGACCTTTGACGAACTCACGCAGCTCGAGCTGCTCGTCGTTGATGACGAGGATGCGGCTGACGGGCTTCGCCATCAGGCCGGCTTACTATAATGGGACGTCGTGGACTACGACTTGCGTACTACTTCATCCCTTTGAGCGCGTGCGCGAGCCGGCTCTTGTGACGATCGCCGGCGTTGCGATGGAGAACGCCTTTCGCGACGATGCGGTCGATCACGCGCTGCGACTCGCGCAGCACTTTCGCGGCGTTGTCCTTGTTGCCCGCGGCGACGGCTTTGCTCACGTTCTTGATCGCCGTGCGAACTTCGGTGCGCAGGCTCATGTTGTGGGTGCGGCGCTCGACGGCTTGGCGTGCGCGCTTCTGAGCGGATTTGATGTTGGCCATAAAAGGGCCGGAAGTCTAGCATGAACTTCCCTCTGCACACATGAACCTCCTGCGCACCTTGGCCACGGTGAGCAGCCTGACGATGGTGAGCCGGGTACTCGGCTACGTGCGCGACTTCTTCATCGCGCGGGTGTTCGGCGCGGGGCCGGCGACCGACGCCTTCTTCGTGGCCTTCAAGCTGCCGAACCTGCTGCGGCGCCTCTTCGCGGAAGGGGCGTTCTCCCAAGCTTTCGTTCCGCTTCTGGCCGCGCACAAGCAGCAGGACGAGCCCGGAGCAAAGCGCCTGATCGACGCGGTCGCCACGGTGCTCTTTCTCGTGCTGGTCGTTACGGCGGCCCTCGGCGTCGCCGCGGCGCCCATCCTCGTCTATGTCACGGCGCCGGGCTTCTCGCTCGACCCCGAAAAGCCGTTCGCGCTCACCGTCTCCCTGCTGCGCATCACCTTCCCGTACATCGCGTTCATCTCGCTCGTGTCGCTGTCGGCGGGAATCCTGAACACGTGGAACCGCTTCGGCGTTCCGGCGATCACGCCGGCGCTGCTCAACGTGGCGTTCATCGTCGCCACGGTGTTCTTCGCGGAGTACTTTGATCCGCCGGTGCTCGCGCTCGCCTGGGCGGTCTTCGTCGGCGGCGTGCTTCAACTCGCCTTCCAGGTCCCGTTCCTGCTCAAGCTGGGCCTTCTGCCGCGGTGGCGCATCGACTGGTCGCATCCGGGGCTGCGCCGGGTGCTCACCTTGATGCTGCCGGCCGCTTTCGGCGTTTCGGTCAGCCAGATCTCGCTCGTTCTGAACCAGATCTTCGCTTCCTTTCTCATCACCGGCAGCATCTCGTGGCTCTACTACGCGGACCGGCTGATGGAGCTTCCGGCGGGGGTCCTGGGCGTGGCCGTCGGTACCATCCTGCTTCCCAGCCTGTCGAAGTACCACGCGTCCGCGAATGCAGCCGAGTACAGCCGCCTTCTGGACTGGGGCCTGCGCATTACGGTGCTCCTCGCTGTCCCGAGCGCCGTGGCGCTCGCGGTGCTCGCCCTGCCACTCATAACCATGCTGTTCCAATATGGCCGCTTCGGCACCGAAGACGCATTGATGACCCAGCGAGCGCTGATCGCCTATAGCGTCGGCCTCGTAGGCATGATTCTTGTGAAGATTCTCGCGCCCGGGTTCTACGCAAGACAGAATGTGGTAACTCCGGTAAAGATAGGCGTGCTGACGCTCGTTTCGACGCAACTGATGAACCTGGCTTTTGTCGGTCCGCTGCGCCACGCCGGCCTTGCGCTCGCCATCGGCCTGGGGGCATGTCTGAACGCGTTTCTTCTGTATCGCATTCTGCGCAGGGAGGGGATTTACGTTCCGCAGCCAGGCTGGCCGGCATTCATCCTTAAAGTCGTCGTCTCCGTGGCGGTCATGGCGCTCGTGCTGTTCCTCGTCATGGGACGACCCGGTTGGTGGCTGGCAGCGGGCTGGCAGCTCAAGGTGCCTGCCGTGCTCGGACTGGTCGTTCTGGGTGCGCTGATTTATGGCGTGTGCCTCGGCCTCTTCGGCTTGCGTCCCCGCCATTTTTCGCGCCGCGCGGCGGAATAGTGGGCGTCGCCCTCCAGCCTTTCGCCCAGCTCATTTCGCGGGAAGACGCCCGCATCGACCTCTCGCGAGCGTGCCTGCTGATCGCGCAGGACGCCTATCCCGACCTCGACGTCGAGCGCTACATCGGCGAAATCGAACGGATGGCGACGCGGGTGCGAGCGCGCCTCGCGCCCACGGCAGCCGGCGAAGACCGCGTCGTGGCGCTCAACCAGCTCCTGTACGAAGAGCTCGGCTACTGGGGCAACACCGAGGATTACTACGACCCGCGCAACAGCTATCTCAATGAAGTGATCGATCGCCGTACCGGCATGCCGATCACGATGTCGATCCTCTACATGGAGCTCGGCCGGCGCATCGGCCTGCCGGTCGAGGGCGTCTCATTCCCCGGGCACTTCCTCGTGCGCGTGCGTCTGCGCGGCGGCATGCTGGTGCTGGACCCTTTCTCCGGCGGCGCGCCGCAGTCCGAAGACGAGCTGCGCAGCCGCGTAAAGCGTGTCATTCCAGACGGGGTTGCGGACGATCTGCCTGCTTCCGAGCTGCCGCTCGACCAGTTCCTCGAGCCCGCCACCAACCGCCAGATCCTCGCGCGGGTGCTGCGCAATTTGAAGGGGATCTACCGCAAAGCCAACAAGCCCGAGCGCATGCTCGACGTTCTGAACCGCATGCTACTCGTCACGCCGGACGCGAGCGCTGAACTGCGCGACCGCGGCTACGTGTACCAGCGCCTGGAGTGCTACCGCGCCGCCTTCAAGGACCTCACCGACTACGCCGAGCGCGAACCCGACGCCCCGGACCTCGACGAAGTGCGCTCGAAGCTGATGGAGCTATCCGCGCTCTGCGCGCGGCTCAACTGAAATCGGGGTCAGAGCCCGATTTCTCATTTCTTCGGCGCGTCGCTGCACCTCGCGGTGCAGGCGCGGCTTGTAACCAAGCGCAAAGAAGACTTCGGCCGCCAGGAAGATCGGCGCGACGAAGATCTGGAAAAAATTGTCGGCCAGCGCAGGCTTGCGCCCTTCGAAGACGTGGCCGACGAGCTGGAGGATCCAGCCGCCCACGAAGAGAATGCCGAACCATATCCAGCCGGTCGACAGCGCGGCAAGCTGGTGACCCACCCAGACGAGGATGCCAGTGACTGCCAGCATCGCCAAAGCGAGCGGAACATCGAGGATGAAGTAGTAGACGAGCACAACGGCGGCAAAGATCATGGCCGCGGTCAGGGTGAAGCCGGCAACATCGATGCGCAGCCAAGCGAGCGGAATGAACAGCGAAAGCATGATCGCCGGCACGCCGATGAAGTGCGTGGCCTTGTTGCGGCCGTCCTGATGGTAGGCCGCGTAAAAGCTCATCTGCTCCGCGATGCTCTTCATAAACACACTATAATTCAGTGTTTTAACCGAGTCCATGGTCGTCACGCACGGCTCTTTGCAGCGCGCCCGGGGCCGGTGTGCGCTGACGATCGGAAACTTCGACGGCGTGCACCGCGGCCATCGCGCGCTCATCGAAAGGGTGATCGCGAAGGCGCGCGAAGCCAAGCTCGCCTCCTGTGTTCTCACCTTTGAGCCCCATCCAAGAGAATTTTTCGCCCGCGACCAGGCGCCGGCGCGCATCACGCGGCTGCGCGACAAGCTCGCGCTGATGGCAGAGGCCGGCGTGCAGCGCGTCCATGTGGCCCGCTTCGACGCGCGCTTCGCGGCGCTTCCGCCGGAACGTTTCATCGACGATGTCTTGGTGCGCGGTCTCGGCGCGCAATGGCTTCTGGTCGGTCGCGATTTCCGCTTCGGGGCGCGCCGCACCGGAGACTTTTCCACACTGCAGAATCGCGGGTTCACGGTCGAAGCGATGCCCGACGTCCAGTTCGACGGCGTGCGCGTTTCGAGCTCGGCGGTCCGCGCTGCGTTGCAGGCGGGCGACATCTCTTCAGCTGAGCGCCTGCTCGGCCATCCCTACGCGATCAGCGGCCGCGTCGCGCATGGCGCCAAGCTGGGCCGAGCACTTGGATTCGCAACCGCCAATATCGTCCTGCGCCGTGCGCCTCCCGTCTCGGGGATCTTTGTGGTGGATGTGGATCGTTACGGGCCTGGCGTGGCGAGCGTTGGCAAGCGGCCGACCGTGAATCCGGTTCCCATCCCGCTCCTCGAGGTGCACCTTTTCGACTACGGCGGGGCGGACCTCTACGGTGAGCATCTGCGTGTGCGCTTCTTGAAGAAGCTGCGCGACGAGCAAAAGTACGACGGACTGCCCGCGCTGCGCGACGCTATTGCGCGCGACGCGCGGCAAGCGCGCGAGTACCTCCTGACCTATGGCTGATTACAAAGACACGCTCAACCT
>DASTXR010000083.1:0-167403 GCA_035765415.1 Steroidobacteraceae bacterium
AGCGCTCCGCTGAATGGCTCCACAAAACGCGCACAGTCGGATTGAACCACCAGGAGGATCTGCGCGCTGATCGCCTCGCGCTGCGCCGCCCTCGATGTTCGCGCCGGAAGCCTGTCCTTCTTCACGCGCTGACGCGCCAACGGCGTGCCTCGATCCCGCTTGCAAAGAATAGGAACTGAGGACCTGCCCATTCGAGCCCCGTCCCCTTTTGCTAGCAAATCAGGAATGTCCCTATTTCTGATTGATGAGCCACAGGCCGGCGACACACAGCAGGATGCCGGCAATGTTCGCGAGCGACAGCTTCTCGGCGAAGAAGGCGACGCCGAGCATCAACAGCAGCAGCGCCGCGGCCGACTGCGTGATGAGCTGGCCCAGGCTCAACTCGAAGCCGCTGCGATACAGCATGAGGAAACTCAGGTCGAGCAGCACGATGACGCAGGCGAGCGTCAGCGTGGTCCAGTTGAGCTGGCCCAGCGCCTCGCGAAGCGGCGGCGATCCCGGCGACATCGCGTAGATACCGACGAACGCGGTACTGCCGATTGCAAACGTGATGGCCAGCGACAAAAACGGGTTAGCGCCCGCCGGTGTGAGCTTGAGCACCACGTGATAGCTGACGGTGCCGGCGATGGCGATTCCGAGCCAGAGCATTTGCATTGGCGAGTCCCTCGTTGATCCGGCACGTAGTTTGCCGCACCACTGATTGCGGAGTCATCCGCTCTGCCCTCATGATCGAGCGCGATGACCACCTCCCAGGGAGAAAACGCGGGAGACGACGCCGAGGCGCGGCTGCCATTCGGCCGTTACGTGCTCGACTTGCGCCGGGGTTCGCTGCTGCTCGATGGCCGCGAGGTGGCGCTGCGCCCGAAGACCTTCGCCGTGCTGCGTTTTCTCGTCGAACATCCGGATCGGCTGGTGTCCAAGGAAGAGCTGCTGGCAGCGGTGTGGCCGAATCTCGTCGTCACCGACGACACGCTGGTGCAGAGCATCGGAGAACTGCGGCGTGCGCTCGGCGAACCCGGCGCGCGCATGATCACCACCGTGCCGCGACGCGGCTACCGCTTCGAAGCGGCGGAAGCGCCGCCCGACCGGCGCAAGTCGCGCAGCGCACACGCGCTGCGCTTCAGCTGGAAGTACGGAATCCTGGCGCCGCTCGCGGTGGCGCTCACGGTGCTCGTGTTGTGGTTAGCCGATTTCTGGACCGACGCATCAGCACCCGCGGTGGCGGACGCCAGGCCCGCGATCGCGGTACTGCCCTTTCATGACCAGGGCGACGATGCCTCGCGCGACTATCTCGCGGATGGCCTGACCCAGGATCTCATCAACTCGCTCGGAAGATTTCCGGCGCTCACGGTGATGTCCTGGAACGCGGTCGCTGCCTACAAGGGCGAGGCTGCGCCGCCCGCCGAGATCGCAAGCTTGCTAGGCGTTCGCTACCAGGTCGAGGGCAGCGTGCGTTACACCGGCGACCAGTTGCGAGTCAGCGCACAGATGGTGGATTCGCAGGGACGCGTGTTGTGGTCGGCGCAATTCGCAGAAACTCCCGCCGACGTGTTCGCCGTGCAGGACCGCATCACGCGCGAGATCGCCGGCGCGCTGGCGATCCAGGTGACCGAGTTCGAGCAACGGCGCGTCGCGACCAAACCCACCGAGAGCTTCGACGCCTACGACTACCTGCTGCGCGCGCGTCCGGCACTGCGTCGCCCGACTCGTGCCGGCATCGTCGAGGCGCGCGAACTGATAAGGCGCGCCATCGCGCTCGACTCGAGGTACGCCGCTGCGCATGCGGCGCTCGGCGAAACTTTCCACGTGGCGATATCCATGGGATGGGCCGAGTCGCCCAATGAATACTGGAAACGCGTCGAGACACACGCGGGTGAGGCATTGAAGCTCGATGCCTCGGATGTCCGCGCGCGAATCCTGATGGCCCGCAGCTACCTCGCCTACAACCGCCATCTCGAAGCGCAGGCGCAGATCGATCGCGCCATCGCCATCAATCCGAATGACGCGGACGCGCTCGCCGGCCGCGGCAACATCCTGATGTGGCTGGGCAAGACCGACGCGGCCATCGAGGCGCTCGAGCTCGCGCTGCGCATCGATCCGGAGCTCAACGACTTCGACCGCTTCGCGCTGACGCTGGCGTACTACCTCAAGCAGCGATACATCGAAGCGATCGAACAGGCCGAACTCAACCTTCGCAGGAATCCGGGCGCGAGGTTCAACGAAGCCGTGCTGGCCGCGGCCTATGCGCAGGTGGGCCGCGGCGCCGATGCGGCGCGTGTCAGCGAAAAAGTGCGGCAGACCGATCCGATGTTCGACGCGGCCACCTACGGCAACAAGTTCCTGAACCCCAGGGACCTCGAGAACCTGCGCGATGGATTGCGCAAGGCGGGCCTGCTGGCCGGCGCGCGTTAGCCGCGCTCAGGGCTTCTTCTGCAGTAACCCGCGGTTGCGGTTCGCCTGTTCGAGCAGGGTCCTGTAGTCCTTGCGAAAGAGTTCCGGGCCGATGGCCTTGCCGAACAGGTAGAGCCTGTCGTCGATGATCAGCCAGTATTCCGGGCTCGCCTCGTGCACTTCACCGCGCGCCAGCGACACGGCGCAGAAAGTCTCGAACTGCGGCGCGTAACGCACCGGATCGGCCTTGAACAGGTCGCGATGCCGCGCGTTTGCGAACTGCCAGCGGTGCTCGTCCCACTCGTATTCGAATTGCGCGAGGCCAGGAGTGGCTCGTTGCATCGTGAAGTAGGCAACGGGGTCATAACCCTTGATGGCGAGCGTGGGCTCGGCCAGTGCCGCGACCGACCGGCAGAGCAGCATGCAAAACGCGAGCGAGACAGCGAAGCGGCGCGAAACGATGGACATGCCGCCAAACATAGCTCACCCGATCCGCGCCGGGCCCGGGTTTCGTGAGTGTTTCGGCATAGTTTCCGGGTTCTTTCGTTACGTCCGGCCTCCCGATCGCCATCGTTCCGCCGCGGAGATCGAAAAATTCCAACCCGGAGGGTCGAACAATGAAACGAATCAGGTTTTTCCATGGGCTCATGGCGCTCGCACTGATCGGCGGGGCGATGCCGGCGCTGGCCGATGCGGTGGTCGACTGGAATGACATCACCGTCCAGGCGGTATCGGCGGGACGCCCGGGTCCCATCGGCGCGGTCGACGTCGCGCTGGTGCAGGTTGCGGTGCACGATGCCGTGCAGGCCATCGACCGGCAATTCGAGCCTTATCACGCCGAGATCGAGGCGGGCCGCGGCGGGGCCAGGGGTCGTCGGTCCGCCGCCGTCGCGGCCGCGGCACATGATGTGCTGGTCGGGATGTACCCCGCACAGGCCACCGCTCTCGACGCGACGTACTTCAACTACCTCGCCGACAAGGGCTTGGCTGGCGATCCCGGCCTGCTCGTCGGACAGCAGGTCGCCGCGCGCATTCTTCCGCTGCGGCGTGTGAATCCGAATCCGCTGCCGCCGCCGTTCGTCGGCGGAAGCGGCGCCGGCGTCTGGCGTCCGACGCCACCGGCCTTATCGCCGATGGCCACACCGTGGATGGGCGACCTCGATCCATTCACGCTCACGAGCCCGACGCGTTTTCGAGCGGCGCCACCGCCCGCATTGACCAGCGACCGGTACACGCGGGACTACGACGAAGTCAGGGAGCTCGGTTCGCTCGGAAGCACGAAGCGCACGGCCGAACAGACGGATCTCGCGTATTTCTACAGCGAGACCGCGCCGGTGCTGTGGAACCGCGCGCTGCGCGGCATCGCCACGAGATACCTGCGCAAGAGCAGCGACACCGCGCGGCTGTTCGCGCTGGCGAACCTGGCGACCGCCGATGCGCTCATCACGTGCTGGGACAGCAAGAAGTTCTACGATTTCTGGCGACCGGTGACGGCGATCCAGGAAGGCGACGCCGATGGTAATCCGGCGACCATCGGCGACCCTGCGTGGCAACCGCTGATCAACACGCCCAACTATCCTGACTACACGTCGGGCGCGAATGCCGTGACCGGCGCGATGATGCGCACGCTCGAGCTGTACTTCGGCACGGACAAGGTGGAGTTCGATGCCACGACTCTCGCGCCCCAGGCGGTGCGAAAGGTCCGCAGGTACTACCGTTTCTCGGACGCCGCACGGGACGTGGTCGACGCCCGCATCTACCTGGGCATCCACTTCCGCTTCGCGGACGTCGCGGCGCGAGCCCAGGGCAGAAGCGTGGCAGACTGGACCTTCAACCACTTCCTCCTGCCACTCGAAGACCGCGTTCACCGGGAAGACAAGCGATGAAAGTCTCGAAGGCCCGAGCGGCCGCCCTGGTGCTGTTTGCCATGCTGGCTTCATTCGCACGCGCCGACAGCATCATGGAGTGGACTGCCAGGGCCGATGCGATCGCCACCGACAAGCGACTTCTGTCGCCGGTTCATGGCCGCGTGCTGGCGATCATGCACGTGGCCATGTTCGAAGCGGTGAATGCCATCGAGCGCCGCTACGCACCCTATAGGCTGAAGTTGGTGGCCGACCGGAACACCTCGGGCGAGGTTGCCGCGGCGGTGGCCGGTCACGATGTGCTGGTGGCCCTGTATCCCGACCAGGAATCCAGCCTCGATGCGTTGCTCGCCGAAACGCTGAACCGCGTGGGGGAAGGCTCGGCCAGGCAGCGCGGCGTCATTCTCGGCCGCAAAGCGGCGCAGGGCATTCTGGAGCTGCGCAGTTCTGATGGCAGCGATGACGTGGAGACGTACAGGCCGGTCACGCAGCCGGGGGTTTACGTTCCCACCGCGTTACCGGTGTCTTCGACGGTCGGCGGTTTTGCTCCCTGGGTGATGGCGTCCGCCGGGCAGTTCCGTCCGGCGGCGCCGCCCGCGTTGACTTCGGAAACCTGGACGCGCGACCTCAACGAGATCCGCGAAATCGGCGGACTCAACAGCAGGACGCGCATCGCGGAGCAGACGGACATCGGGAAATTCTGGTTCCTGACCGGAGCGCGCACATACAACCCCATCGTGCAGCAGATAGCCCGGTACAAACACCTGGACCTGCTCGATACCGCGCGCCTGTTCGCACTGGTGTCGATGGCGGGCGAGGACGCGTACATCGCGGTGTTCGACGCGAAATACGCGTTCAATTTCTGGCGCCCGGTGACCGCCATCCGCAACGCGGACCAGGACGGAAATCCCGCGACGGCGCGCGACGCGGGCTGGGTGCCGCTCGGCGACACTCCCATGCATCCGGAGTATCCCTGCGCGCATTGCATCACCTCGGCGGCCGTGGCCGCGGTGTTGCGCGGTGTGATCGGCGAGGATATCGGCGAGATCACTCTCACGAGTCCGACCGCGCCCGGTGTCGTGCGTCGGTGGACCCGCCTCGATGACTATCGTGACGAGGTTTCGAACGCGCGCATCTGGGCCGGCTTCCACTATCGCTTCTCGACGGAAGTGGGGAAAGACATGGGACGGAAGATCGGCGAGCTCGCGGTGGCAACGCAGTTGCGGCCGAGGTAGCTGGCTTCATTGACGGCGGCGGGTACATCACGTGTACTCGCCGCCCATGAAAAACAAGCTGGCGATCCTGATTCTCGTCCTTTGCGCGCCGGGTGCACCCGCCGCCGAACGGCCCTCCGAATGGAAGGCGCTGCTCGATCCCGGGCTTTCGCAGTTCGACATCTACCTGAGTTTTCGCGGCGATCGGATCATGAGCGTCCTGCAGGGCAAGGCGCCGGATCTCGCGCCGGTGGGCCTGAATCCCCCCGGGCAGGATGTGTTCACGGTGATCCGGCAGGGCGGCAAGCCGGTGTTGCGCATCAGCGGCGAGATCTACGGTTGCGCGACCACGAAGCAGGAGTTCTCTAACTACCACTTCCGCGCCAGTTTCAAATGGGGCGAGAAGAAGTGGGAGCCGCGGCTCACGGAGCTCAAGGATTCCGGAATCCTGTATCACAGCCGCGGCGATTTCGGCGTGGACTACTGGAAGTCGTGGGCGCTGTCGCAGGAATTCCAGGTCATCGAACACGGCATCGGCGAATACTGGAGGATCGCGAGCTCGGAGATCGACATCCGCGCCGATCCAAAGCTGCCCGGCGCCGAAGCGCCGAAGTGGAATCCCCGGGCGCCATGGATGGAATTTTCCGGGTCTAACAACCATGCGCTGGCAGGGTCCGACGAGGATCGCCCCGGCGAATGGAACACGCTGGAACTGGTGTGTGTCGAGGATCGCTGCGTGCACATCGCCAATGGCAAGGTGGTCATGGCGCTGAAGAATGCCCGCTACCGGATAGGCGACAAGTTCGCGGCGATGACGGGCGGAAAGCTGCAGATCCAGAGCGAGGCGGCGGAGGTTTTCTATCGCGACATCGAAATCCGCTCCATCCCGGCTATGCCGAAGGCATACGAGCACTACTTCCGGGATTGAGCGGCTGGGTGCGCGCCGCTCACTTCCTGAGCTTGAGGAGAATTCCGCCTTTCACGACGACGGCCACATCCTGAAGTGATGTGATGTCCTGCAGCGGATCGCCTTTCACGGCGATGACATCCCCGAACTTGTCCGGCTCGATCGTGCCGACGCGGTCGCTCCAGCCCATGTACTGCGCGGCCACGCGCGTCGCCGACTGGATTGCCTGCATGGGAGTCATGCCGCGCGCCACCATGATGGGAAACTGGCGCGCGTTCAATCCGTGCGGAAACACACCGGCGTCGGTGGCGAACACGATGGGCACGCCGGCCTGCACCGCCTTCGTGAATGCGAGGCGCTGGATCTCGGTGGTTTCGGTGTTCTTGCGCAGGAATTCCTCGGGCCAGTTGAGGCGCCGGCCCTCGGTGTCGACGTAGTCGCCGTTGTACACGTCCATGGCCAGCGCGACATGACGTTGCTTCAGTGCCGCGGCGATGCCGGCGTCATCGAGATAGGACGCGTGCTCGATGGTGTCGACTCCCGCGGCGATGGCCATGCGAATGGATTCGGCGCCGTGCGCGTGCGCTGCCACTTTCTTGCCGACCGCGTGCGCGATGTCGACCACCGCCAGGATTTCTTCCTGCGTCATCTCGGGCGCGCCGGGTACTCCGCCGAAAGCCAGGACGGCGCCCGAGGCGATCACCTTGAGCACATCCGAGCCGTTGTCGAGCAGGATCTCGGCTCTCGCGCGGAATTCCTCGGGCCCGCGCGCGACGCCGGCATGAAAACGCTCGCTGCCGGGCGGTTCCTTGAAATCGGGGATGTAGAGGTCGCCGCCACCCTTCGGGATCGTGAGATAGGGTCCGCTCGCCTGCATGCGCGGCCCGACGGCCTTGCCGGCGTCGATCGTATCGCGCAGCGCCGTGTCGGAACCCAGCGAATAGGTGCCGACGTTGCGAACGCTGGTGAAGCCGGCTAACAAGGTGGCGGCGGCGTTTTCCTTCGACAGGCGCAGCGTTTCCTCGGCGGGCCGCGAGTAATACACGGTGAGATCCGCGGTGTCCTCGGGCCGGTCGGTGAGATGCGTGTGCATGTCGATGAGGCCGGGCAGGCAGGTGTAGCCGGACAGATCGAGCACGGGAACGTACGTGGCAGCCGCGTCACCGCGGCTCGCGTCTTCCTTGATCAACCTGATCCGGCCGTCGCGTATCGCCACGAGAACGTCGCGTTTCACGGTGTTCGAGATGCCGTCGATTAGCCGGCCGCAGCGCAGGGCGATGGACCCGCTGTCGGGTGTGTAAGGCACCTGCCGGATGTCCAGTCGATTGGTCTGTGTGGGCGGCGTATAGGCGCAGGCGCCCAGCGTCGCGCTGGCGAAGAAGATGGCGAAGAAACGTTGGATCATGCGAGCGGGATGAATTCCTGGTTGTCGAAGTCGGGCAGTTTCATGCGGCCCGCGCGCCAGTCGGCCTTGGCCTGTTCGATTCGCTCTTTCGAGGAAGACACGAAGTTCCACTCGATGAATCGTTCGCCGACGGACTCGCCGCCAAGCGCCATCACGGTGGCGCGCGAGGACGCGGTGATGGTGCTGTCTTCGCCCTCGTCGAACACCAGCATTCTGCCGGCGCCGAATGCCTGGCCGCGCACCTCGACTTCGCCGGCGGCGATGTACAGCGCGCGCTCCGGATATTCATGGGGCAGGGCGACGCGCGCGCCGCGGTCGATTTCCCAGTGCGCGTAGAAGAGCGGCGAGTGGGTGGTGACGCCCGCGCGGAGGCCGAATGCTTCGCCGGCTAACAAACGTGTGCGCACGCCGCCGTCTTCGTGCACGGGCAGATCGGCGCTCCCGTAATGCGCGAAGGAAGGGTCCGTCTCCTCGTGTTGCCGGGGCAACGCCACCCACGCCTGGATGCCGTGCAGCGCGCCGCCTTCAGCGCGCGCCTTTTCGAAGCGCTCGGAATGCGTTATGCCGCGGCCCGCGATCATCCAGTTCACTTCTTCCGGCTGGATGGGCTGAACGATGCCGACGCTGTCGCGATGCATGATCTCGCCGGCGAACAGGTAGGTGACCGTGGCGAGGCCGATGTGCGGATGTGGCCGCACGTCGACGGTTTTCGGAAACCCGGGAGAAAAATGTTTGGGCCCGATGTGATCGAAGAAGATGAAAGGGCCGACCATGTGCCGTCGCGTGAACGGCAGCACACGGCCGACTTCGAATCCCCCGAGATCGCGGCGACGCTGGTCGATGACATCCATGCCGACCGGTTTACCAGACCGGCGGCCGCCCGAGAATGGGGGCAGCCCCCTTTTCCCAGCAAAAGGGGTCAGCCCTCGACGGTTGCGTTCGGGCGGAAGTCATCGATGAGGACTGACCCCTTTTGCTAGGAAAAGGGGGCTGCCCCCTATAGCGACTTCAGGTACTCGGCAAGATCATTCTTCTCCCCGGCCGTGAGGCCTAACGAGAAATGGGCGTCGTAGTGGTTGATGACCGCCGCCAGCGTCGGGAAGCGGCCATCGTGATAGAAGCCCCCCTTCGTGTGCGTCCACAGTCCGCGAAGCGGAGTGGTGCGATACGCGCCATCAGGCGATCGGCTGGCCTGAAAATCGTCGATGCCGATTTCGGCCGCGGTATGCATGTTCCAGCCGGGCTCGGTGTACAGCGGTGGTACATGACATGACCCGCAGTTGGCCTTCTCCATGAAGAGCGTCGCGCCGCGCTTCGCCGCGTTCCGGTCGTAACTGCCGCGGGGCGGTGGCGGCGCCGGAAGCGCGAGCTGGTAGATCTGCAGCGCCGCGAGCTGCGGCGTGACCAGGTCTTCATCCGCGCGTATGTGGCCGAACCGCTCCCGCGCGGCAATCGGAAAACGCGTGGCGTCATCGAGACGCGAGTCGAGGAACGTTCCCTGGCCATGCATCACGAGATTCGCGACGAACGCGTTCCAATGCGACACGCCGCCCCAGCCCGTCGACGTGTGCAGGTTGACGCCCGCGAGTCCGAAGGCCGGCGGAATCAGCACCGCCGCCGACTTGCCATCGGGACGGAATGCCTTGCCGTCGTTGAACATCGCGCCATCGAATCGGCCCGGCCCCCAGGAGTTCAGGACCATGCGCACGGTGGCCACGTCGGTACTCAGCAGTGCGGCGACCGACTCGAGCCGCGGCGCAAGCGCAATCAGTGCGCCGACGTTGAGATCGCGGTTCGCCCACCCGTCACGCCGGAAGCCGATGCCCCGTGTCAGCGAATCGTCGACGGTTGAGTGACATAGCGCGCATTGGATACCTACGGAGGTGATGCGGCCACGCTCGTCGAAAATGCCGGTGACGCCGACCACGGCGTCGATCTTGAGCAGGTCGAGCGTGACCGCCGGGTCGTTCAGGTTCACCTTGCCGCGCGCAATGTTCCGTTGCAGTGAGCGCGGCAGGGCGGTGACGTCCACCTTGAGTCCCGCCGCGAGCGCGGCGGTGGGCGACAGGCCGGGGCCGACACCGCCATTCGCAGCGCCGGCGATCGCCAGATGCAGGCCGAGTCCGTCGCCCCAGAATGCTTCATCACCGAATGTCGAGTAACGAAAAGTATTGCGACCTTCACGCACCTGCTGAAGCGCGTGTTTCTCCACCGGGAAAAATTGCGGAAGATCCGTTGCGCTCGCGGATATCGCGAACCAGGCGACCGCGGCCGCGCTCATCCATCGCCACCGGGCAGTACGACTTTTCATGTTCATTCCCCTCAAGTGAAATGCGCGCTCTCACTGGCGAATGTCACGCTCGCGCACGACGTTCCGGTTGACGTCGCGCGACACGCTCCTGTAATTTACCGATAGGTTAAATAACAAGGTTCACATGTCCGTCGATCGCCTCAGCACCACGTTCGCCGCCCTGGCCGATCCCACGCGGCGTGCCATCCTGTCGCGGCTTGCGTCGGGAGAAGCTTCCGTGACGGAACTGGCGCAGCCGTTCGACATGAGCCTTCCGGCCGTCACCAAACACCTCAAGGTCCTGCAGCGCGCAGGCCTCATCAGCCAGAGTCGCGAGGCGCAGTGGCGTCCGTGCAGGCTGGAGGCGAAGCCGATGCGCGAAGCGGCGGCGTGGATGGAGCCGTATCGGCGGCATTGGGAGCAGCGCCTCGACCGTCTCGACTACTACCTGCGGGAGGTCACTCACACGAGGGCGCGGAACATCCGCAAGAGAAAGTAAGACCCGCTTTGTAAAAAAGGGAACATCCATGTCCAGACTTCGCGTGCACACGTTCTCCATTTCGCTGGATGGTTTTGGCGCCGGGCCCGACCAGGACCTGAACAATCCGTTCGGCACGGGCGGCATGGTGTTGCCTCAATGGATGATGCCCACGCGCTCGATTCAGAAAAATCTGTTCGGGAACGAAGGCGGCACGACGGGCATCGACGACGATTTCGTGGCGCGCGGATTCGCCAATGTCGGCGCCTGGATCCTGGGTCGCAACATGTTTGGCCCCATGCGCGGTCCCTGGACCGACGATGGGTGGAAAGGCTGGTGGGGCGATAACCCGCCTTACCACGCGCCCGTCTTCATCCTCACGCACCATCCACGGCCGCCCATCGTCATGGAAGGCGGCACCACGTTTCATTTCGTCAGTGACGGCATCCACGCGGCGCTGAAGCGCGCGACCGAAGCGGCGAAGGACCAGGATGTCCGCCTGGTCGGTGGAGTGGCCACGCTCCGCCAGTATCTCGCCGCGGGGCTCGTCGACGAGATGCACCTGGCCATCGCGCCGGTGTTTCTCGGCAAAGGCGAACACCTGTTCTCCGGTATCGACCTGCCGCGGCTTTCCTATCAATGCACCCGACACGTGGCGACCGCCAGCGCGACCCACGTCGTCCTGGAGAAAAAATGAGCTCGCACGCCAGATCCATAAAACACGGTTCGTTCGTCATCGAGCGTTACTACAACTACGACACTGCGGCGCTGTTCCGCGCGTGGACGGATCCGGCGGCCAAGGCGCGCTGGTTCAACGGTCCGGCGGACAAGTGGACCGAAGTGCTGCGCGAGATGGACGTACGTGTCGGTGGCCGGGAGCGCGCCATCGGCAAGTTCGCCGACGGTTCGGAGTCACGATTCGAAGCCCTGTATTTCGACATCGTGCCCGAGCGCCGCCTCGTCTATACCTACGACATGTACTGGCAGGGAAAAAAGATTTCCGTGTCGCTGGCCAGCGTGGAGTTCGTCACCCAGGGCAAGGACGGCAGCCGCGGCTCCAAACTCATCGTGACCGAGCAGCACGCCTTTCTCGACGGTTATGAAGATGCCGGAAACCGCGAACGCGGCACGCAGGGCCTCATGGACAATCTCGAAGTGGCGCTCGCGGGTGGCGACACGCGCGTGCCGCGCAAGGCCTAACGAGGGTCCGGATACAACGAGCCCAGGTAAGCCACCACATCGATCATCTCGGCGAGCGTGAGCTTCTCCACCACCGGCTCCATCTGTTTCGCGGCTTCCCCGGTGCGCGCGCCATTGCGAAACGCGAGCATCTGCCGCAGCAGGTAGGTAGGCGAGCGCCCGGCCAGCGGCGGAATCTTGTCGGTGCCCATGAGCCTGGCGAGATGGCAGGTGGCGCACACCTGCGTTTTTCCGGTCTCGCCCGTGGTCACCAGCCGCTTGCCGCGGTTGAGGCTCCCGGGCGGCACGTAGGCGAGGTATTCCAGGCGATCGTCGCGGCGCTCATGCCGCACGAGCTCATTGGTGACTTCGAGCAGGCGGCCGTCGAGATCTTCGGTGCCGCCCACTTCCTCGTAGACCCACGCCGCGCGCTCGGCCCGCGGAATGCGCAGGCTCTCGAGCACGTACACGCGCCTGCGCAGTTTCTGTTGTGAAAAATATTTCGCGCTCGCGTCGATTTCCTCGACGGTCATCGCCCGCGCGATCTTCACCATGTGCACGCCCGGCAGGTATTCCGCGGGCCCGGAATGTTTGCGCGCCCCGCTGCGGTAGTCGTGCAACTGCTCCTTGATGTACGCCTCGGGCAGGCCCGCCAGCGCCGAGTTCTCCGGCCGGCCCTGGCCGGTGGGCGTGTGGCAATAGGCGCAGGCCATGACGTCCGGCTTGCGCCCGCGCGCCACCACGTCGGGCATGGGCAGATGATCCGGCCGCCAGTCGGGCGCGTTGAATGGATCGTTGATGCGCGCCAGCGTGAATTTCTGAGTGCTGTCGGGAATTTCGAGCAGCTCCACATCGTCGAGCTTCACGGGCTTCGGATTCTTTTCCAGCGACTTGGGGTCGATGGGGAACAGCCACTCCGGCACGGGGATGGGAGCGCCCGCGGGAACGGGCGCCGGATCGGCGGCGAACGCGCCGAGGCTTGCGGCCGCGGCGGCGACACAAACGATGGCGCAGGCAGTATGGATTCGGTTCAATCGATGGCCCTCGCAGGGTGTGCGCCCCTCTCGGGTGTGCGGATACTGCCATGGGCCGCATACTCCCTGCCATGCCACGCATCTCGCGCCGCGCGCTGCCGGCCGGAACCGTTGAACTCTCGCGTTTCCTCATCGGCAAGCGCCTGGTGCATGAAACCGCCGCGGGCCGCATTGCCGGCCGCATCGTCGAGACCGAAGCCTATCCGCCCGGCGACCCCACCGGCTACGCGCGGCCCGGGCTAACTACATCGAATGCGCCGCTGTTCGCGGCGCGCGGCACGGCCTACGTGCGCATGGTGTACGGCGCCTGCCTCACGCTGAACCTCGCCGCGGAAGCGGCCGGCGTGGGCGCCGCGGTGCTCATTCGCGCGCTCGAGCCCACCGAGGGTATCGCCCTCATGTTGAAACACCGGCCTGCCTCGCGGCTCATCGATCTCGCGCGCGGGCCGGGCCGGGTTTGCGCGGCGCTCGCCATTGGCCGCGAGCTTTCCGGCGCCGACCTCACGACCGATCCGCGGTTATGGCTCGAGCACGCCGGGCGCGCGCCGGTATCTATCCAGGTGACGACGCGCATCGGGCTGTCGCGCGACCAGCATCGCCGGTTGCGTTTCATCGAGCGCGGCAGCCCTTTCGTGAGTGTTCCGCCATAATGCGCGCCATGCGCCGATCCGCCTTCCTTTGTTTGTGCGTGCTCGCGGGCGCGCACGTGTTGGCCCAGGACGCGCCGCGCACCGAAGCCGCTTTCCGCCATGTCATGGGCCTTCCGGAGACTGCTCGGCTCGCGTTTCGCGGGGTCGACTGCAATCCCGTGACCTACGAAGCGTTTTCCGAAGCCATGCGCGCGCCGGAAATGAAATCCGAGGTGGATCGTGCCGTCGATGGAACCGCGGTCACGCTGACCGTGCGGCGGCGTGGCGGCCATTCATGCCCGGCGCCTTATCCGCCGGTGACCGAGATGCCGCCGTTCGAGCTGCGCGATCTGGCAGGCAAGCGCGTCACGGCCGGCAGCCTCAAGGGCAAGCCCACGCTCATGAACTTCTATTTCGCGCAATGCGTGCCCTGCATTCTCGAAGTGGGGCCGATCAACCGCTACGCGGCCCAGCATCCGGAGATGAACTTCCTGGCGGTGACGTTCGACGAGCCGGCGGTCGCGCGCGCATTCGTCGACCGCTACAAATTCCGCTGGCGCGTCGTGCCGGGTGCGCAGGAGTTCATAGATCGCGTGCGCGTCAAGAAATATCCCATGATGGTCCTGTTCGATTCCCGTGGTCGCCTGCTCGGCATGAAGCCGGGTGGCGTGCGCGACGAGCTCGAAGCCGCGAATGTGGGGCCGCAACTCACGCGATGGGTGGACGGGCTGCTGCGTGTCAACCAACAGGAGGCGGGCGCGTTGGGCGAAAGGTAGGCCCCATGACCACCTCATCAAACACCGCCGCCGCCATTGCCGCCAACCGCTTCGGCCTGGGCGCGCGGCCCGGTGAGCTGTCGGCCGTGGGCGCCGATGCGGGCGACTGGCTGTTGCGGCAGATCAAGGGCAAGCCGCCGGTGCTTGCGGGCGAGGGGCTCAAGCCTTGCGCAGAGACGCTGGCGAAGGCGCTCGAGCTGCGCAAGGAGATAGTCGAGGCGCGTCGCGCAAAGCAGGATGCCGGCGAAAAGCCGCCGGTCGCGGCAGCGCTCAAGTTGCCGGCCATCTACCGGCCGGTGTACGTCGACGAGGTGGCCGCGCGCTTTTCGCACGCGATCACCACCGAAAAGCCGTTTCTCGAACGCCTCACGCAATTCTGGACCAACCACTTCGCGGTGTCGGTGGACAAGATCGCGGTGCTGGGGCTGGCGGGTGCGATGGAACGCGAGGCCATCCGCCCGCGCGTCACCGGCCACTTCACCGACCTGTTGTTAGCCGTCGAGAAACATCCGGCCATGCTGCTCTATCTCGACAACCAGGCGTCGATCGGGCCGAACTCCCGGGCGGCGCAGTTCATCGCGCGCGGCAACAAACGCAAGGCGGGCATCAACGAAAACCTGGCGCGCGAGATCCTCGAGCTGCACACGCTGGGTGTCGGCGGCGGTTATTCACAAACGGATGTGTCGACGTTCGCGCAGGCCATTTCCGGCTGGTCCATCGGCGGCCAGGACAACGGCCGCAGGCTCGCCAAGCTCGGTCTCGACAATGGCACGCCCGGTGAATTCCACTTCCGGGACGCGTTCCACGAACCCGGCGCCAAAAAGCTGTTGGGCAAGAGTTACGGCGACGACGGCGTGCGCCAGGGAGAAGCCATGCTGCGCGACCTGGGCGTGCGCGTGGAGACGGCGCGGCACATCGCGACCAAGCTTGCGCGCCACTTTATCGCCGATGATCCGCCGAAGGCCGCCGTCAAGCGCATGACGCGGGCCTGGCTCGACTCCCGCGGCCATTTGCCCGCGGTGTACGAGGCGCTGGTCGAGTCGCCGGAAGCCTGGCAACAGCCACTGGCAAAATTCAAGACGCCCGCCGACTACGTTTATTCCTCGTATCGCGCGCTCGGCATCCCGGCGCAAAAACGCCGCGCATTGCAGGCCTTCGAGGCGCTGGGACAACGCAGCCTGATGCCGGGTTCGCCCGCGGGCTGGCCCGACGTGAGCGCTGACTGGGACGGATCGTCGGCGCTGCTCAAGCGCATCGCCTGGGCCGACGGGGTGGCGCAGCGCATGGGCGATGCGCGCAATGCCCGCGAGCTGGCGCCACAGTTGTTAGGCGGTACGCTGTCCGAAGCCACGGTGAAAGCCATCGCGCGCGCCGAGAGCGGCGCGCAGGCGTTGACCTTGCTCATGGCCAGCCCGGAGTTCATGCGCCGCTGACGCGTGCGGAGACGCCCATGAAGAATCCACTGTCACGACGCGCTTTTCTCGAAACGTCCTTGTTCGCCGGGGCCAGCACGCTGATGGCATCGCGCCTGGCGTTCGCGAATGCACCCACCGACGCGCGTTTCGTGTTCGTGTTGCTGCGCGGCGCGCTCGATGGTTTGTCCGCGGTTCCGCCGGTAGGCGATCCGGCGTACGCGGCGCTGCGCGGCCAGATCGCGCTGGCGAAGTCCGGCGAGGGCGCGGCGCTGCCGCTCGACGGCACGTTCGGCCTGCATCCCGCGCTCGCTTTCCTGCACCGGAGCTACGCGGCGAAGGAGCTCGCGGTGCTGCATGCCGTCGCCACGCCCTATCGCGAACGTTCGCATTTCGACGCGCAGAATGTGCTCGAAAGCGGTGAGGCGCGCCCGCATGGCTCGGGCAGCGGCTGGATCAATCGCGCGCTGGGCTCCATGCCGGCGGGCGCGATGCGCGAGGCAGGCGTGGCGCTCGGCGCCAATGTGCCGCTGGCCATGCGCGGCCCGGCGGAAGTCGCGTCCTGGTCGCCGACGAAGATCGCGGCACTCGACGAAGAGACGCTCGCGCGCATCACGGACCTGTATGCGCACGACCCGCTGTTGTCGCGGCGGCTCGCCGACGCGCTCGAGAGCGACGCCATCGCCAGCGAGGCGCAGGCCGCGGCGGCCGCGGCGGAAGGTGAGGCGCCGATCATGAACGGCGATGTCGTGGCGCGCGACTCGAAGGAGAAGCGCAACTACAACGCGCGCTACGTGGAAACGGCGCGCGCCGCGGCGGGATTTCTCGCGCGTGACGACGGTCCGCGCGTCGCGATGTTCGACACCACCGGCTGGGACACACATGCGAACGAGGGCGGGGCGCAGGGACAGCTCGCGCTGCGCCTGCGGGGTCTCGATGCGGCGCTGGCTGCGCTGAAGGAGTCGCTGGGGCCCGTATGGCGCAACACCGTGGTGCTGGTCGCCACCGAGTTCGGCCGCACCGCCGCCATCAATGGCACGCGCGGCACCGATCACGGCACCGGCGCCGCCGCGTTCCTGTTAGGTGGCGCGGTGGCGGGCGGCCGCGTGCTCACCAACTGGCCGGGGCTGGCGCGCGCGAACCTGCTCGATGAGCGCGACGTCCGGCCCACGCGCGATCTGCGGACCGTCATGAAGGGAGTGCTGCGCGATCACCTCGGCGTGCCGGCCGGCGCGCTCGACAGCGCCGTGTTCCCCGACAGCGCCGCCGCCCGCCCGATGGACGGTTTGATAGGCTGAAAAGGGGACAGTCTTTCTCAGGCCTGACGGCCACTTCGGAAAGCGGCGCCCGCTGGCGCCGCCCGTAAAATGGGTGCCTCGCGGATCGGCAGGTTGATGAACGCCGCGGCCAGCGCCAGCGCGATGTCCGCATACCACATCCACGAGAAATCGCCGAAGGCCGTCAGCGCGCGTCCGCCGAGCCAGGCGCCGAAGAATCCGCCGATCTGGTGCGTGAACGTCGCGAGGCCGAACAAAGTCGCGAGGTAGCGCACGCCAAACAACTTGCCGATGAGCCCGGCGGTCGGCGGCACGGTGGCCAGCCACGTGAAGCCCAGCACGGCGGCGAATAGATAGAAGGTGAGCGCGGTCTTGGGTGCGGCGAGGTACAGCGCCACCGCCACCGCGCGGCTGAAGTACATCGCGAACAGCAGCCACTTCATGCGCATCACGCCACCGGCCCAGCCCGCCATCAGGCTGCCCGCGACGTTGGCGAGCCCGATGATGGCCAGCGAGCCCGCCGCCACCGATGCGGGCAGGCTGCACAGCTTCACTTCACCGGGCAGGTGAGTGACGAGAAACGAGATGTGGAAACCGCAGGTGAAGAAACCCGCGTGCAGGCACCAGTAGCTGCGATCGCGCGAAGCGATCGCGAGCTGTTCGCGCATGGTGAGCGCGCTCGGCGCCGGACCGCCGACGCTGGTGGCGCGAGCCTCGTGGGCACTGCGCCTGACCAGCAGCGGTCCCGCGATGGGGATGGTGGCCAGCGCGGCGAGCGTCATGCTCCACATGGCCGCCATCCAGCCGAAGCTGGCGATCAGCAATTGATTGAGCGGCGCGAACACGAACTGCCCGAGGCTGCCGCCCGCGTTGACGAATCCCGCAGCGAAGGATCGCCTGTCGGCCGGCACGCGTTGTGCGACGACGCCGATGAGCACCGAGAAGCTGCCGGCGCCCGCACCGGCCGCGGTGAGTACGCCGATGGTCAGCAGCAGCGTGAACTCGCCGCTGGCGAACGGCGTCAGCGCGGTGCCGCCGGCTAACAACAATGCGCCGGCGATGAGCACCGGCCGCGATCCGTGGCGATCGGCCAGCGCGCCGAACACCGGTTGCGCCACGCCCCACATGAGCTGGCCCACCGCCAGCGCGAAGCTCATCGCGGCGTAACCGACGTGTGTGCTCTCGATGATCGGCGCGATGTACAGCCCGAGCGACTGGCGCATGCCCATGGTGACCATGAGCACGGCCGCGGCCGCGCACATGATGAGCAGCATGCGCCGGTTCAGCCCCGGCGCCGCCTGCGTGGCGGCGGCGTCGTTCACCGAGATCCGCCCGGCTTCGGCCCTTCCTTGCCAGGCGAGGTCCAGCGAAGCACGAAGTAGCTCGCCGGGCCCTCACCGGCGTTGCGCATGCCGTGCAGGTCATTCGACGCATAGAAAATGACCGAGCCGGCCGGCGCCTTTGTCGGGACACCGTTGATGGTCGCTTCGACCACGCCCTCGCGCACGAACACCAGTTCCTCGTCGGGATGCCGGTGCGCGGCGTGTGAGGCTTTGCCGGCATCGATGGTGGTGATGTGCGTCTCGAGGCGATCCACCGTGGCGGTGACGGCATCGAAGATCGCGCGACGTTCGCCGCTCGCGGTCTTCTCGACGGGCAGCGACGGCCACGCGTAGACACCCGAAGCGAGCAGGGCGGGCTTGCCAGTCCCTTTGTCGCCTTCCTGGGCAAACACCGTGGCAATGGCGCCGGCCGTGAGGCCGAGCATGAGAAAGGAAATTTCGCGACGCGTCATTCGGTCTCCCCGGCTGCGTTATTGAGCGTTGGGATGCGGATGATCGGCGACGATGCGCGCGCGGCGCCAGAGACAGTTCACGCGGATTTCTATCCGGCTGTTAAGCGCACCTATTCCATCGTCGAACCCGGGGCGCCGTCTGACGGAAATCCCTTTGCCAATCAGCACACTGGCGCATGGGCAGGGTTTCTCCGAGGAGATTGACCCTGCAATATTTGCCTTGACAACTATTGCGCTGAAACGGAAAGCTACGCGCCTCCCCAACCCCACAGATCGAGATCCCATGAGCGCCACCGCACGACGCATCCGCGAAAACACCGATCCGGTGCCGCCGCCCGAAGACGACGTGCATCGCATGATCTGCCGCCAGTTGAAGCAGGTGATGAGCTCGCTGGTGCGCCGCGTGGACCTGCACATGCAGCCCCTCGAGCTCACCGGCATGCAGTGGGAACCCGTGCTCATGTTGTGGCTCAAACGTGCAGACACCGTCGCGGGGCTGGCGCGCGTGAGCCAGATGGGCGTGGCGTCGATGACGCGCATGCTCGACCGTCTCGAAGAGAAGGAGCTGCTGCGCCGCGAACGCAGCGAGCTCGACCGGCGCGTGGTCAACCTGCACCTCACGCCCAAGGGAAAGAAGGCCGCTTCGAAGATCTGGCCGATCGTGGTCGAAGGCATGCACGTACATCTCGATGGTTTCAGGAAAGACGAACTGGCCATGCTCAACGAATTGTTGGGCCGCATGCTGGCCAATGGAGCACGCGATGCTGACAAGAAATAACGCAATCGGAATCCCGGGTCTCGTCATCGCGGTCGCGCTGCTGGTCGCCTGTGGCAAGGACGCGGGCGGGCCGCCGCCGCTGCCCGAAGTGAAAGTCCTCACGCTGGCGCCGCGCTCCATCGCCATCACCGACCAGTTGCCGGGGCGCACCACCGCCTATCGCGTGGCCGAAGTGCGGCCGCAGGTCACGGGCATCGTGCAGAAGCGCCTGTTCGTCGAAGGCGGCGAGGTCAAGGCGGGCGAGCAGTTGTTCCAGATCGATGCCGGCAGCTATCGCGCCGCGCTCAGCTCCGCGCAGGCGGCGCTCAAGCGCGCCGAGGCGCAGGCCGTCACCGCCAAACTACTCCAGGAACGTTATGCGCCGCTGATCGCCGCGAACGCCGTCTCGCAGCAGGAGAACGACGAGGCCATCGCCGCGCGCGCGCGCGCCGAGGCGGACGTGGCCGAAGCCCGCGCCGCGGTCGATACGGCGCGCATCAACGTGGTGTACACGCAGGTCCTGTCGCCCATCACCGGGCGCATCGGGCGGGCACTGGTGACCGAAGGCGCGCTGGTGACGTCCGCGCAGCAGAATGCGCTGGCGACCGTGCAGCAGCTGGATCCCATCTACGTCGACATCACGCAATCGTCCACCGAGCTGCTGCGCCTGCAGCGCCAGCTCGCCAGCGGTGAGCTGGTGGCCACCGACAAACACGAAGCCGAAGTCAGCCTGACGCTCGAAGACGGCACGTCCTACGCCGAGCGCGGCCGTCTCAAGGTCTCCGAAGTGTCCGTGGACCCGAGCACCGGATCCGTCCTGCTGCGCGCGGTGTTCCCGAACCCGCAGCGCGAGCTGCTGCCCGGCATGTTCGTGCGCGCGCAGCTCGCGCGCGGCACACGCTCCGCGGCGCTGCTGGTGCCGCAACGTGGCGTGTCGCGCAATTCGCGTGGTGAGGCCACGGTCATGCTGGTGGGCAGCGACGACAAGGTGAGTGAACGCGTGGTCATTGCCGATCGCGCCATCAACGGCGAATGGCTCATCACGTCCGGCCTCGCGGCCGGCGACCGCGTGGTGCTCGACGGGTTGCAGAAAATCAAGCCGGGCGTGGCCGTCAAAGCCGTGCCCGCCGAAGAGCAGATGAACGCCGTGATGCAGGCGGGCGCCGTTTCCGAAGTCGTGAAGCGCTAGCGCCCGGGGATCCGCAGCATGCTTTCGCGTTTCTTCATCGACCGGCCCATCTTCGCGTGGGTCATCGCCATCATCACCATGATCGCCGGCGGCCTTTCGGTGTTCGGCCTGCCGGTGCGCCAGTATCCGGCCATCGCCCCGCCCACCGTCGGCATCAGCGTCAGCTATCCGGGCGCGTCGGCGCAGACCGTGCAGGACACGGTCATCCAGGTGATCGAGCAGCAGCTGAACGGCATCGACAACCTGACCTACATCTCCTCCGAAGCGAATTCCGACGGCACCGCGGTCATCACGCTGACGTTCACCCAGGGCACGGTCCCCGACGTGGCGCAGGTGCAGGTGCAGAACAAGCTGCAGCTCGCGTTGCCGCTGCTGCCGCAGGAGGTCCAGCAGTCCGGTGTTCGCGTGAACAAGCCGGCGCGCAACTTCCTCGTGGTGATGGGTTTCATCTCCGCCGACAACAGCATGAGCAACGAGGATCTCACCGACTACGTTGCGACCAATCTTCTCGATCCGCTGAATCGCACACCCGGCGTCGGCGACGTCACCATCTTCGGCGCGCAGTACGCCATGCGCATCTGGCTGGATCCGGCCAGGCTCAACAACTACGGCCTCACTACCGGAGACGTGGTCGCCGCCATCCGCGCGCAGAACGTGCAGGTGTCGGTGGGCTCCATCGGCGGCCTGCCGGCGGCGCCCGGCCAGGCGATCGCCGCCAGCATCATCGGCCCCACGCGCATGTCCTCGCCCGAGGAGTTCCGCAACATCCTGCTGCGCGTCAATGCCGACGGCTCGCAGGTGCGCGTGGGCGACGTGGGGCGTGTCGGCCTCAATTCGGAAAGTTACATCCGCGACACCAAGTACAACGGCAAGCCCGCCGCCGGTGTCGCCATCCGCCTCGCCGCCGGGCAGAACGCGCTCGACACGATGGCCGCCATCCACGAAACCATCGGCCGGCTGCAACCGTTCTTTCCGCGCGGGCTCGAAGTGCAGTACCCGCTCGACACCACGCCGTTCGTGCGCACCTCCATCCTCGAGGTGGTCAAGACGCTGTTCGAAGCGGTGGTGCTGGTGTTCCTGGTCATGTACCTGTTCCTGCAGAACGCGCGCGCCACGCTCATCCCGACCATCGCCGTGCCGGTGGTGTTGTTAGGCACGTTCGGCGTGCTCGCGGCCTTCGGTTTCTCGATCAACACGCTGACCATGTTCGGCATGGCGCTGTCGATCGGCCTGCTGGTGGACGACGCCATCGTGGTGGTGGAGAACGTCGAGCGCGTCATGGCCGAAGAGGGCCTTTCGCCACGTGAAGCCACGCGCAAGTCCATGGACCAGATCACCGGGGCGCTGGTCGCCATCGCGCTGGTGCTGGCCGCGGTGTTCGTGCCCATGGCGTTCTTCGGCGGCTCCATCGGCGTCATCTATCGCCAGTTCTCCATCACGCTGGTGTCGGCCATGGGCCTGTCGGTGCTGGTGGCGCTCATCCTCACGCCGGCGCTGTGCGCCACCATCCTCAAGCCGCTCCCCGCCGGTGGGCACGTCAAACATCGCGGGTTCTTCGGCTGGTTCAACCGCGTGTTCGACAATGGGCGCGGCAAACACGAGCGCGGGCTCACCGCGATGCTCGCGCATCCGGGACGTTCGATGCTGGTGTTCGCCGCCATTGTGTTAGTGACCGGGCTGCTGTTCTCGCGCATTCCTTCGTCGTTCCTGCCGCCCGAAGATCCCGGGTTTGCCTATGGCCAGGTGCAGACGCCGCCCGGCGCCTCCAAGGAACGCACCTGGGCCGCGCTGGACAAGGCGCAGGAGTATCTGATCAACGACGAGAAAGACGTGGTCGAAGGCGTGCTCACGGTCAACGGCTTCAACTTCGCGGGCACGGGCCAGAACTCCGGCCTCATCTTCATCAAGCTCAAGGACTGGGACGAACGCAAGAAGGACTCGCAGTCCATGCAGGCCTTCCTGGCGCGCACCAACAAGTTCTTCGCGAGCATCACCGAAGCGAACGTCATCGCGGTGCCGCCGCCGGCGGTGCTGGAGCTCGGCAACACCGCGGGCTTCGATCTCATGCTGCAGAATCGTGGCGGCCTGCCGCGCGCCGACTTCCTGGCCGCGCGCAACCAGTTGTTAGGCGAGGCGGCGAAGAACCCGGTGCTGGTCAACGTGCGCCCGAACGGCGTCGAGGACGCCCCGCAGTTCAAGCTCGACATCGACCGCGAGAAGGCGAGCGCGCTGGGCCTGTCCATCGCCGACGTGAACCAGACGCTGCAGACCGGGTGGGCGTCCACCTACGTGAACGACTTCATCGATCGCGGCCGCGTCAAGCGTGTGTACGTGCAGGGCGATCCGCAGTCGCGCATGCAGCCGGAGGATCTCAACCGCTGGTACGTGCGCAACAACCAGGGAAACATGGTGCCGTTCTCGGCGTTCGGCCGCGGCGAATGGACTTATGGCCCGCAGAAGCTGCTGCGCTTCAACGGCGTGCCGGCGTTCCAGATCCAGGGTGCCCCGGCGCCCGGACACAGCTCCGGCGAAGCCATGCAGGCCATGGAGGAAATCGTCGCCAAACTACCCGCGGGCGTGGGCCTGGAGTGGAACGGCCTGTCATACGAAGAGAAGAAATCCGGATCGCAGGCGCCGATGTTGTACGTGTTGTCCATTGCCATCGTTTTCCTGTGCCTGGCCGCGTTGTACGAGAGCTGGTCGATTCCCGCGACGGTGCTGCTGGTCGTGCCGCTCGGCGTGCTCGGCGCGGTGCTGGCAACACTCTCGCGCGGGCTCACCAACGACGCGTATTTCCAGGTCGGCCTGCTCGTGACCGTGGGCCTCGCCGCCAAGAACGCCATCCTCATCGTGGAATTCGCGAAGGAGGGCTTCGATCGCGGCGACGGGCTCGTGGAATCGGTGATGCACGCCGCCAAGCAGCGCCTGCGCCCCATCATCATGACCTCGCTGGCGTTCATGTCGGGCGTGTTGCCGCTCGCGCTGTCGAGCGGCGCCGGTTCCGGCGCGCAGCACGCCGTGGGCACGGGTGTCATCGGCGGCATGCTGGCGGCGACTTTCCTGGCGGTGTTTTTCGTGCCCGTGTTCTTCGTCGTGATCCTGCGTTACTTCAAGGTGAAGCCGGTGACCATGAAAGTCGATGAAACGCCGGCAGACGTGCCGTATGCGGGGGCCACGTGAGCGCGCGCGTGTTCGTTCGCAGTGCCGTCTTCTTCGCGTCCATGGCGCTCGGCGCCTGCACGATGGCTCCGCGTCATGAACAGCCGGCCGCTCCCATCGCGCCTGCGTTCGAACATGCCGAGGGGTCGGCGGCTGCGCCGGTGGCGCCGCCCGCCGGTGACATCGGCTGGAAGGAATTCTTCCCCGATCCTGAATTGCAGGACCTGCTGGCGCGCGCGCTGGCTAACAACCGGGATCTGCGCATCGCCACGCTCAACGTCGAGGCGGCGCGCGCCCAGTACCGCATCCAGCGCGCCGAGCTCGTGCCGGCCATCGACGCGCAGGGCGACTCGACGAACGCGCGCGTTCCGGCGAGCCTGTCGCGCTCCGGACAGAGCGAGCTCACGCGCACCTATTCCGCCGGCATCGGCGTGTCGGCATTCGAGCTCGACCTGTTCGGGCGGGTGCGCAGCCTGCGCCGCGCGGCGCTCGAGGACTATTTCCGTCTCGAGGAGACGCGCACCGCGGTGCAGCTGCTGCTGGTGTCCGAAGTCGCCAATGCCTGGCTCACGTTGATCGCGGACCAGGAACTGCTGCGCCTCGCGTACGAAACGCGCGACAGCCAGCGCAAATCCTACGATCTGACCAAGCTGCGTTTCGAGGCGGGCGTCTCCAGCGAAGTGGAGCTGCATCGTTCCGAGAGTCCGTGGCGCGAAGCGGAAGTGGACATCGCGCAGCAGACGCGCCGCGTGGCGCAGGATCGCAATGCACTGGCGTTGCTGGTCGGCGAGCCGCTGCCCGCCGAGGTGGCCGCCGGCGAACACGCCATCGACGCGCAGACATTCGCGAAGACCTTGCCCGCCGGCCTCCCGGCGGAGTTGCTGGTGCGCCGTCCCGACGTGCGCGCCGCCGAACACGCGCTCAAGGCGGCCAACGCCGACATCGGCGCCGCGCGCGCGGCGTTCTTCCCGAGCATCGAGCTCACCGGCTTCTATGGCCAGGCCAGCAACGATCTGTCCTCGCTGTTCCAGTCCGGGCATACGGCGTGGAGTTTCACGCCGCAGATAAATCTGCCGATATTTTCGGGCGGCGCCAACCTCGCCGCGCTGGACCTCGCCAACGTGCGCAAGCGCATCGAGATCGCGCGTTACGAGCAATCCATCCAGATCGCCTTCCGCGAAGTGGCCGATGCCCTGGTCACACGCGCCACGCTCGACGACCAGTTGCGTGCGCAGGAAGCATTGACGCGCGCCAGCGACTCCAGCTACCGGCTCGCGGACCAGCGTTACCGCGGTGGCGTGGATAGTTACCTGAGCTCGCTGATCGCGCAGCGCGACCTCTACACCGCGCAGCGCCAGCTCATCGTGACGCGGCTCGCGGGTGCGGTGAACCTCGTGCAGCTCTACACGACGCTGGGCGGGGGCTGGAAGGAGTAAGAAATGGGGACATTCCTGATTTGCTAGCAAATCAGGAATGTCCCCATTTATCCGAGCAGCAGCGCGCTCAGCACGGTCGGTTCGACGGGCTTGGTGAAGTGGTGATCGAACCCCGACGCCATCGCGCGATCCTTGTCGGCCTTCTGCCCCCAGCCGGTGACGGCTACCAGGGTCACGTCCTGCCCACCGTTCAGCTCACGAATGCGTTTCGCCACCTCGTGGCCTGAAAGGCCGGGCATGCCGATGTCGAGTATCACGACCTCGGGCCGCTCGCGCGTGAACATGTCCACCGCTTCGAGTCCGTCGGTGGCCACGTACACTTCATGACCATCGAGCCGCAGCAGCATTGCCAGCGTTTCGCCGGCGTCGCGATTGTCATCCGCCACGAGAACGCGCCGCAGGCGGCGCGCGGAGTTGTTAGCGTCGGATCTCGCGTTGATCTGGGCTGGCATGGCGCCGCCGATTAAGACCGCTGCCGCAGAACAGCGCAAGACAGACGATTCCTACATTGGCTTTTTTGTGACGCGTTCGGCCACGGCCTGCATATTCGGGCAGATATTGGCTTCGCCCACGAGCGCAAGGATGCCCGCGGCGTCCAGCGCGCCCCGTAGCTCCTGGTGTATGCCGCAGAGAATGACGCGTACCCGGTGACGCTGGAAGCGCTGCACGATCTCCGCCAGCGTATGGATGCCGGTGGCGTCCATGAACGGCACGCGCCCCAGCCGGATCACGACGGCTTCCACGCCCAGCTGAACGCGCTCGAGTGCATTCTCGAGTTTCTCGGCGGCGCCGAAGAAAAACGGGCCCTCGACCCGGTACACCAGCACATCTGGCGGCAGCCTGACGTCTTCACCCGAATCCTCATCGAAAGCCTGCTGCTCGACCCGCACCGTCTCGGCCATACGCCGCATGAACAGGAGTGCCGCGAGCACCACGCCCACGTTCACGGCCACCACGAGGTCGACGAACACCGTCAGCACGAAGGTGATGAGCAGCAGGAAGCGATCGGCGGCGGGCGCCGTGCGCAGCAGGCGTAGAACATGTGGAATGTCCGCCATGTTCCAGGCCACGAAGAACAGGATGGCGGCGAGCGCGGCCAACGGCACGTGCGCGGCCCATGGCGCCAGCACCAGGATGACCAGCACCAGGAACGCCGCGTGCACGATGCCGGCCAGCGGACTGGTGGCGCCGTTGCGAATGCTCGTGGCGGTGCGCGCCACGGCGCCGGTGGCGGCGAATCCGCCGAACAGCGGCGCGATGATGTTGGCCGCACCCTGGCCGATGAGCTCCTGGTTCGAATTGTGGCGTGAGCCGGTCATGCCATCGGCGACGACCGCGGTCAGCAGCGATTCGATGGCGCCTAACAAGGCGATGGCGAACGCCGGGCCCACCAGTTGCAGGAGGTCCGACAGCGGCAGCGCCGGCCACGAAAGGCCGGGCAGCGAGCGCGGTATGCCGCCGAAGGCGCTGCCGACGGTCGCGACGCCCGCGAACTGCCCGAGCGCCTGCACGCTCATGGCGGCCAGCATCGCGACGAGCGGCATTGGCACCCGCTTCAGGAACGGAACTCGCGCAAGCCATCGGCTGCCCGCGATGAGGATGGCGAGCGTCAGCACGGCGATCAGCGTGGTGGCGACGTGCAGATCGGGGAGTGCGCTCAGCACCGCGATGAACTTCTCGTGGAAGTGCAGGCCGGAGGTGGCCGGATGCAGCCCGAAAAAGTCCTTCCACTGCCCGGTCCAGATGACCACGGCGATGCCCGCGGTGAACCCGGCGATGACCGGGCTCGGGATGTACTTGATCACGCCTCCCAGCCGCGCGAGCCCCATGACGAGCAGGATCACGCCCGCCATCGCGGTGGCGGCCTGAAGGCCCGCGATTCCGTACTGCGCAGTGACGCCGGCCAGAACGGCGATGAACGCGCCGGTGGGCCCGGAAATCTGCACGCGCGTGCCGCCGGCGATGGAAGTCACCAACCCGGCGACGATGGCGGTGTAGAGACCCTGCGCCGGCGTTGCCCCCGAAGCGATGGCGAATGCCATGGCGAGCGGCATGGCGACGACCCCCACGACCAGGCCGGCGACGATGTTAGGCACGAGATGGACTCGTGTCAGGAGTCCGGCCTTGTGCGCTTCAAGGAGGGCGATCATGTCGCGTCGAGTATGCCGTCAGAACCGTCCGACGCGGCGCGCGTTACATAGGTAGGGCTCCGTATGGATTCGGGCACGGTACTCTGCCTGCATGAATGACACCGACGTTTCCCTGCGGATCACGCCTTCTTCCTTCAACGCCTGGCTCGCGCTCGCCGGCTGGGTCGCGGTGTGTGCGGTTGCCGGCGCCATCGGTGCGCTGGCGTCAGTCGAGGCGAAGGAGTTCTACGCGTCGCTTGACCAACCCGCCTGGGCGCCGCCAGCCGGGGTGTTCGGCCCCGTATGGACCCTCTTGTATGCATCCATGGCAGTGGCCGCCTGGCTGGTCTGGCGGGAACGTGGCTTTGCGCGCGCACGAGGTGCGCTCGGTCTGTTCCTGATCCAGCTCGCGCTGAACGCCCTTTGGTCGTGGCTGTTCTTCGCGTGGCATCAAGGCGCGTTCGCCTTCGTCGATATCCTCGCGCTGCTGGCGCTCATCGTGGCCACGATGGTGTCGTTCGCGAAGATACGAAAGCTCGCCGCCTGGCTGCTGGCCCCGTACCTCGCGTGGGTCGGATTCGCAACGCTGCTCAGCTATTCCGTGTGGCAGCGAAATCCTCTTGCGCTGTAGAAGCACGCCACATCACGTGCACGCTGTGGGGGGCGCCATCATCGACCAGCTCCACGGTATTTCTTCCGGCACTCTGCACTTCGCCATCGATGACGAGCTGAGGCAACGAACGCGCGTCGGGTTGTTTGTCGACGATGATCTGGTAAGGCGTGACGTGATGCGCGCCGCGATGGCGATATTGAATGGTGAACCCGGGCCAATCCGGCGGCACGCAGGGCACGAGTGTGAGGCGGTTCTCCCGCAAGCGGAACCCCAGGATCCATTCGAGCCCCGCGCGATATAGCCAGCCCGCGGAACCGGTGTACCAGGTCCACCCGCCGCGACCGGCATGCGGTGCTTCGGAATACACGTCGGCGGCGACCACGTAGGGCTCGACCTTGTAACGCTGCACCTCGGCGCGCGTCGATGCGCGGCGAACCGGGTTCAGCATGTTGAACACTTCCATGGCGCGCACCGGGTTGCCCTGCATGGCGAACGCGATGGAGGTCCACACCGCGGCGTGAGTGTACTGCCCGCCGTTTTCGCGGACGCCGCGTGGATAGGCCTTCACATAGCCGGGCTCTTGCGCCGATTTTTCGAAAGGCGGCGTGAACAACATGGCCAGCGGCGGATCGCGGTTCAGCAGTTGCGCGTCGAGCGCTTCCATCGCGCGAAGCGCGCGCGCGGGGTTCGCGGCGCCGGAGATCACGCCCCAGGACTGCGCGATGGCGTCGATCTGGCACTCGTCGCTGTGCGACGAGCCGAGCGGCGTGCCGTCGTCGAAGAATCCGCGGCGATACCATTCGCCATCCCAGGCGTGCTGCTCGAGCGCGGCACGCAGCCTGGTCGCATGGCCCAGCCACGCGGTGGCGAGCGCGAGTTCGCCGCGACTCTGCGCGATGGGCGCGAACGCGTTCAAGGTGGCATGCAGGAACCAGCCCAGCCACACGCTCTCGCCGCGGCCGTGTTCGCCCACGCGATTCATGCCGTCGTTCCAGTCGCCGGTGCCGATGAGCGGCAATCCGTGCTGGCCCATGTACAGCGCGCCTTCGAGCCCCAGGCGGCAATGTTCGAACAGCGTGGCGGTGTGTTCGCTGATGTCGGGCTGGAAGAACGCGTCGTGTTTCTCGCGCGGCAGCGGCGGGCCTTCGATGAACGGAACCTGGACGTCGAGGATGGCGCGATCGCCGGTGAGCGCGATGTAGTGCGCGGTGACGAACGACAGCCATACGCGGTCGTCGGAGATGTGCGTGCGCACGCCCATGCCATTGTGCGGCAGCCACCAGTGCTGCACGTCGCCCTCGGGAAACTGGCGCGACGCGGCGCGCAGGATCTGCTCGCGCAGCAGTTGCGGCCGCGCGATGCCTAACGCCATGGCGTCCTGGAGCTGGTCGCGGAATCCGTAGGCGCCGCTCGCCTGGTAGAAACCGGCGCGTGCCCAGGTGCGGCAGGCCAGCGTCTGGTACAGCAGCCAGCCATTCATCATGACGTCGAGGGCACGGTCGGGCGACTTCACCTGCACGTGCCCGGTCAGCTCTTCCCAGTGTTCACGGACTTCGCCGAGTAGTTTGTCGATGTCGGCGCCACGCCACGTGGAAATCATCGTGCGTGCTTCGTCGATGCCGGTGGCTTCGCCGAGCAGGAACACGATCTCGGTCGCCGCGGCCGGCTCGATTTCGAGCCGCGTGCGCAGGGCCGCGCAAGGATCGAGTCCGGCGCCGCTGCGGCCCGAGAACGGATTGCCCGAAACCAGCGCGGCCGGCGCGTCGAGCGCGCCATGACGCCCGAGGAATTCGCCGCGATCGCAGGTGAATTCCGTCTGCGCGCCGCGCAGGTCGGCGAATGCCACGCCGGGAAATGCATGGTTCCAGGGATTGCGCGCGAACAGGGCGCCGGTGCGCGCATCCTGCTCGGTGAGGATGTGCGGCGCGCTGGCGACACGCGACGCGCCGAGCACCCACTCGACGTAGGCGGTGACCGAGAGGCTGCGGCGTCGCTGCGATTCGTTGCGCACCTTGAGCCGGCAGATCTTGATGGCGCCCTCGAGCGGCACCAGCATGGTCAGCTCGAGCGCGATGCCGTGCGACAGGTGTTCAAAGCGGCTGTATCCCATGCCGTGCGCGCACGAGTACTGCGCGTCCTCGTGGCGGATCGGCGCCGGCGCGGGCGTCCACAATTCGCCGCTTTCCTCGTCGCGCAGGTAGATAGTCTCGCCCGGCCGGTTGACGACCGGGTCGTTCGCCCAGGGCGTGAGCGCGTTCTCGCGGCTGTTGCGCGACCAGGTGTAACCGCCGCCGTCGTTGGCCACCTGGAACCCGAATTCGCGATTGGCCACCACGTTGATCCACGGCACGGGCGTGTTCTGGCCTTCGGGCGCGATGATGCGGTATTCGCGGCCCTGCGCGCCGAAGCCGCCGATGCCGTTGTAGAACTCGAGGCGCTTTGCCTCGTCCTGGTCGGCTGCGGCGCTGCCCGCCGCCGGCGCGCGGCGTGGAAGCCGCGGCGCGATGGTGGGCACCGGCTGCATGCGTTCCACCTGGTCGGCGAGACTGCCGCCCCTGCCTGACAACACGACGCGCGCGACGGCCAGCAGCAGCGCGCGCGACTCCGGGGTGATGAGATCGGAGCGCAGCATGAACACCTTGCCGCGTGTGTCCGCGCCGGCGATGCGCGGGCGCGCGAGGCTGGTGCGCACCGCGGCCTCGATGGCCACTTGCAGGTCCTGGATGTACGACGCGCCGCGTTCGTTGAGGATGACGAGGTCCACCGAAAGGCGCTTGATTCCCCAGTATTCGTGCGCCTGCAGGAGCTGCCGCACGGTGACCAGGTCTTCCGCATCCTCGACGCGCAGCAGCACGATGGGCAGATCGCCGGAAATGCCCTGCGCCCACAGGTCTGCAGGACCGGCCGCGCCGCGCCGGATGTTGTCACTGGATGTGCGCGCGGCGGAACCCGCAAACAGGATGTGTCCGGCCAGTTGCTGGAACACATTGGCCTGCGATGCGTCGATGCCGAAGTGCCGCAGCTGCACCTGTCCTTGCGTCCACGCCAGCGTGGCGGTGCGCGTGCGTGCGTTGGTGTCGCGATGTTTGTCGGCGATCTCGAGCAGGCGCGCGCGATCCGGCGCCACGCAGGTCCAGTACGCGATGCGCGCGGTGCCGCCGGAAGGAATGCGCAGGCGATAACGCAACGCGAACACGGCATCGAGCACGGTGCCGATGGTGCCCGACAACGCGCGGCCTTCGAGCATGGCCAGCGGCGTGCGCAGCTCGCGGCAACGGCCGAGGAATTTCGCGCGGTCGGTCTCGAACTGCGGCGGACCGACAGTGACGCCTTCGACCACCGCGTGATGCGAAGCCCACACTTCCGGTTCGTCGGGCGCGCGGCGCCGGCGGTTCGCCACCAGCACGCCTTCGCGCGCGAGGAATTCCGTGCGCACGAACATCTTGGAAAATGCCGGATGCGCGAGGTCCGAGGCTGGCGCGCCGAGCACCAGCTCGGCATAGGACGTGACTTCGATTTCGCGATCGCGCAACGATCCGTTGGTCAACGACAGCAGGCGCACTTCGGCGTCGTCCTCCGGCGATATCTGCACTTCGAGCGTGCTGACGATGTCGCTGTCGGTGCGGATGATCTCGGCACGATCCTCGGTGTAGCTCACTTCATAGCTGCCCGGCTGGCCGGCACAGGGCTGGTAACCCGCGGACCACACGCGCCCGGATTCCACGTCGCGCATCATCAGGTAGCTGCCGGTGTCGTCGCGCGTGGCATCTTCGCGCCAGCGCGTGATGGCGAGATCGTTCCAGCGGCTGTATCCCGAGCCGGCGGCGGTGATCATGACCGAGTAGCGGCCGTTCGAGAGCAGGTGGGTCTGCGGCGATGAGTCGTGCGGGCTGCGGATGCGCCGCACCTCCGGCACCTGGAGGTCGGCGACGCGCGCGGCGGTGCCCACTTCTTCGGCGCGCGGATGCGCCACGGATACATCGCGCGGCGTGCGCTCCTGCAGCAGCAGCTCGGTGGCCTGCACCGCCACGTCGGAGTGGAAGCGTTCGCGCATGCGGCCATCGAGCAGCGTGTTGGCGATGGCAACGATGCTCATGCCCTGGTGATGCGCCATGTAGGCGCGCACCATGACCTGCGACGCGCCTTCGGGCACGCGGCTCTCGGTGAAGTCGACGGCCTCGTAGAAACCGTAGGCGCCGCGCGCGCCGATCGCTGCGAGGGCCGCGTAATTGGCGAGCGCGGCCTCGCCGTCGATCATGGCGGCGAGACCGGTGGCGTAGGGCGCCACCACCTTGTTTTCGGAGAGGCCGCGCTTGAGGCCGAGGCCGGGCACGCCGAAGTTCGAATATTGATAGGTGAGCTCGAGATCGCGCGCGTTGTACGCGGACTCGGACACGCCCCAGGGAAGGTGGAGCTCCGCGCCGTAGGCGATCTGCCGCTGAACGATGAGCCGGCTGGTCTGTGCCAGCAAACTACCGCCCGGCGCGCGCAGCACCAGGTCGGGCATGAGGTACTCGAACATCGAGCCGGACCACGAGACCAGCGCCGCACCTGCGCCGATCGGCGTGACCGTGCGTCCCAGCCGGAACCAGTGGCGCGCCGGAATGTCGCCCTTGGCGATGGCGATGAAACTGGCGAGGCGCGCTTCGGAGGCGAGCAGGTCGTAACAACTGTCGTCGAGCGAGCCGTCGGTGGCGCGATAGCCGATCGACAGCAACTTGCGCTGCGTGTCGAGCAGGAAGTCGAACTCCATGGACGAGGCCAGCTGCAGCGCTATGTTGGCAAGCGACTCGAGGTGCTCGACGATGAAGCCGGCCGGGTCCCGCGCCAGCAGGTCGCTGCGCCAGCTGTCGATGGAGCGGCGCGTGGCCTCGACCCAATAGACCAGCTCGGCGCTGGCCGCGGGTTCGTTCTCGCTGGCCAGCGTGCGCACCATGTCGACCAGTGTGCCGGCGCGCTCGGCGGCCTCGTGTAATGCATCGACCATGGGATCGAGCGGCGTGGTATGCGGGCGCAGGCTGAGCTCGAGATCCGAAAACGCGGTTTCGAGCAGGCCGAGCGTGATGGTCTGGCCCGGCGTGAACTTGAATTTGCGCAGCGCCTCGAGCGCGAGGTCGAGCGAATCGGCCAGGCCTTCGACCGCCGAAGCGGGAGGCGCCGGGTCTTTCTGCCATTCGCGGAACGCGCCGGCCAGCGTGATGAGGTGCGCCGCGAGATTGCCCGAATCGACCGACGACACGTAGCGCGGGTCGAGCGGCCGCAGGTCGCGCGTGTCGTACCAGTTGTACAGGTGCCCGCGGCACTTGTGCATGCGCACCATGGTGCCGAGCGTGGCCTCGATGCGGTCGAGCGCATCGCGCAGGCCGCACCAGCCGAAGTCGCGCGCCGCCACCGTCGACAGTAGATAGAGCCCGATGTTGGTGGGCGAGGTGCGGTGCGCGACGATGGCGCGCGGATCCTCCTGGAAGTTGTCGGGCGGCAGGTGATTGTCCTCGGACGTCACGAACGTCTCGAAGAACCGCCAGGTGCGCCGCGCGATGAGGCGCAGCTCGCGCTGCTGCCCGGTGGACAGGTCCGACTTCGCCACCGCCGGCGGCGTACGGCTGATGCGCCAGGCCACCACCGGCGCGATGAGCCACAGCAGCAGGAATGGCATCGCGAGGTTGGGCACCGGCCCGCCGGAATAGATGGCGAGGCCAGCCGCGAGCAGCAGCGTCAGCACGACGCTGCGCAACATGCGCCGGTAGAAACTGCCGAAGTCCGCGCGCGTGCTCGACAGCATGTCGGCCGTGGTCCATTCGAGCAGCAGCCGGTGGCTCACGAACATGCGCCACAACGCGCGGCCGATGGCGTCGCACATGAGCCAGGCCTGGTAGGCCAGCATGGTGGTGAGCAGGGCGGTCTGCGTGAACGCCACGCTGAAGTCGAGGCGCAGCGCGCGCAGGTGGCTGCGCAGGGTGACCGTGGAACGCCGCGGCAGGATGGCGGCAAACAGCGGCAACAAGGTAGGCAGGCCCAGCGACAGCAGGATGAACGCAGTCCAGGGCAACGCAATCATGGCGGGCAGCGTCCAGCCGACGATGAGCGCCGCGAGGCTCGCGGGCGCGGACAGCGAGCGACGCAGGTTGTCGAGCATCTTCCACAGGCCGATGAGCGGCAAGCGGCTGTGGCCGCGGCCATGCGCTTCGGCGCCGGCGTCGCGACGGCCGAGAATCCACGGCAGCAACTGCCAGTCGCCGCGCACCCAGCGGTGCTGGCGCAGCGAGGCGACGTCGTATCGCGACGGGAAGTCTTCGACCACCTCCACGTCGGACGCCAGGCCGGCGCGCGCGAAGATGCCTTCGAACAGGTCGTGGCTGAGCAACGAACTCTCCGGCACGCGGCCGGCGAGCGCGGCTTCGAAGGCGTCGACGTCGTAGATGCCCTTGCCGGCGAACGAGCCCTCACCTAACAAGTCCTGGTACACGTCGGACACGGCGGCGGCGTACGGATCGACGCCCGCCGCGCCGGAGAACGCGCGCTGGAACGGCGTGGCCTCCGAGCTCATCGGCAGCGAAAAGGCGACGCGCGGCTGCAGGATGGCGTAGCCCTCGACGACGCGCCCCAGTTTGGCGTCGAAACGCGGCCGGTTCAGCGGGTGCGCCATTTTCCCGATGAGACGGCGCGGCGCCTCGCGCGGCAGCCGTGTGTCCGCATCCAGCGTGAGCACGTAGCGCACGCCTTCGGGCACCCACGGCGAAGCGCCGGTGCTGGTCACGTACGTGGTGTCCGTGGCGCCGCGCAACAGCCGGTTGAGCTCCTGCAACTTGCCGCGCTTGCGTTCCCAGCCCATCCAGCGTTGCTCGCTTTCACACCAGACGCGGCGGCGATGCAGCAGCAGGAATCGCTCGCCGCCCGCGGCTTCGCCGTAGCGCCGGTTCAGGCGCGCGACGCCGAGCACGGCGATGTCGAGCAGCGCTTCGTCGGTGGGTTTTCGTTCGGCGTCGGCATCCGACCAGTCCGACAGCAGCGCGAAGTGCAGCTGGTCGTCGGGCGAGGCGAGGTAGTGGATTTCCAGGCGATGCAGATGTTCCTCGACGGCCGCGCGCGAGCTCAGCATGACCGGCATGGCGACCAGCGTACGCAGGTCGGCCGGCACGCCTTCGCGCAGCGCCAGCCCGGGCAGGCGGCTTGCACCGACCCCGCGCGTCACCGCGCGGTTGATGAGCGCCACGGCGATGTCGACGGCCGGAATGGCGCCGAGCACCCCTAACAACCACAACATGCCGCCGCCGACGCCCGCCTGCTGCAGCAGCGACACCGGGATCGACAGGATCAGCGCCGACGTGAAGGCAATCGCCGCGACGTAATCGCGCGCGCCGACGGTGAAGGCAATGCGGCTCGGCCAGTCGCGCCACGAGGGGTGGAATTCGATGGCTCGCTCCAGCGCGCGACGGCCCTCGGCGATGAGGTGAAAACCAGGATCACGCTCGCGGTCGGTGTCGGCCGCCGCCGCGATATCCAGAACCCGTTTCGCGATGTCGAGTTCCGACAGCCGCGAACCTCGCCCGAGCTCTTCGATGGCGTTCCGGTACAGGTTGCGCGTGGCGAAATCCATGACCGCGAAGCTCGGCGCGGTGTTGAGCGCTTCGTCCACCAGGCTCACGCTCTCGAAGAACTCGGCCCAGTCCACGTCGGACATCAGGCGCATGCTGGTGATGATGTTGCGCACCGTGACGTTCGAGGCGCCCTGGCGCAGATGCTCTTCCTGCAACAGCCGTTCGGAGCTGGTGCCGTTCTGGATGAGCTCTTCTTCCAGCCACAGCAGCGCGGGCGTGATCTTGGGATCCTGATCGCGCAGGCGGTGCACCAGCTGCACGGCAAACGCCGAGCTCAGCGCCGGCGTTCGCGCGCGCCACGCGCGCAACGCATTCGCGTCCACGGTTTGTCCGTTGACGCCGAGCAGCCGATCGGCGACCGCGTCGGCTTCCTGGCGGGCGGCGCGGCTCATGACGATGCGCTGTGCGACCCGGCGAAGGTTTTCGACCAGCACGATGCGAAGCGTGATGGCGACCGCCCACAGTTCGCCGATGGTGAGCGGCTCGACGCTTTGATAGGCGCGCACGAAACGGCGCAGTGTCTCCGGCTCGAAGCGGCTGTCGGTGTGGGCCACGAACGCCCACGCGAGGCCGAACACGCGCGGGAACCCGGTGAACGGGCCTGCCACCAGCTTGGGCAACTGGCGATAGAACTGCGGCGGCAGGTCCTCGCGGATTTCGCGAATCTGCTCTTCGACCACGTGGTAGTTGTCGAGCACCCACTCGGCGGCCGGCGTGATGCCCCGGCCCTCGTCGACCGCCCTGGCAATCGACCTGTAGGCCGCGAGCAGCACTTTCTCATTGCTGCGCAGGCGGGTGGCCAGCGAGCGGCCGTACCCCGGGATCGAACCTATCGGCTGGGCGGCCGCCAGCGACTTCGCGTGTTGCTCCAGCCGCTCGATGCTGAAGATCTCCTCGCGCAGGATCTGGTCGTCACTCCAGTGAGTTCCGGGCGACAGGTTCTCAATGATTTCGCTAAGAAATGGGTGCAAGAATCCGCCAGCTTGATGTGTCGTCGCCTCGGAGCATTACGCGAATTCGCGGTCCCGCGCGCCATGTCTTCAGGACTCATGGCGCTGTCGGACAAGGCCTACCGGGCGGAGCCGGCGTAGCTTAACAGGAGACGGGCATCAGGCCGCGGCGGGGCGGCCCTCAGGGTCGGGCTGGGTTTTCCCACCGAGCGTGCGCGCGTAGATCTTCTTGTCGATGAGGTAGCAGGGGCAGGCCGCGTGTTCCAGTCCGCGCACATCGAGAACCTTGATGTTGCCGCGTGCGTAACGAATGAGACTACGGCGTTGCAGCGCGCTCGCGGCGCTGGTCACGCCCACGCGCCGCACGCCGAGCATGTACGCCAGGAATTCGTGCGTGACGTGAAACTGGCTGGAGTGTGCGCGGTCGCGCGTCATGAGCAGCCACCGCGCCAGTCGCGCTTCCACGAGGTGAAATCGCGTGCAGGCCGCCGTCTGCATGAGCTGCGCCATGAATACGTAGACGTAGCGATTGAACAGCGAGCGCATGCCGGCGTGACTATCCACTTCGCGCAGGAAGGTGACGGCGTCCACGCGCCAGGCGCGGCCCGCGCCTTGCACCACCGCGTGAATCGGCGACACGTTGACGCCGAGCAGCAGCGGAACACCCAGCAGGCCCTCGTTGCCCACCAGGCCGATCTCGAGCTGCGTGCGCGCGGTGCCCGAGGTGATCAGCGAGACGAAGCTGTCGATCGGGAAGTAGACGTCGCGAATGCGCTCGCCCGGTTTGCCCAGGGTTTCCGAGAAGGACAATTCCACCGGAGGTCGATCGGCCGTGAGCCGTGAGCGGTCCGCCGGCGACAGCGAGGCCAACAGCAGATTGCCGACGAGTGCTCGCTTGGTTGCCGCCACGGAAATTCCAGCATCAACGCCGGCAAGTCCGGCCCTTCAGCATGCGGCGGTGGCGCGCTAGCTTCTGTTCGCCAGCGAACGGATGTCTAAGGCGCTGGCGCGTGGAGCTGCCGATGCGGCGCCAGCAGGCGATCGGTTTCCCGCTTGACCACGCCGTAACACTCGCAGGAGAGGCTTTCGAGCTGCGGACGATCGAGCACGGTGATCTTGCCGCGAACGTACTTGATGACACCCAGCCTCTGCAGCTTGCCCGCCGCCTCGGTCACGCCTTCGCGGCGCACGCCCAGCATGTTGGCGATGAGCTCCTGCGTCATCTGCAGCTGGTTGCCGGACAGCCGGTCGAGCGACAGCAGCAGCCAGCGGCACAACTGCTGGTCGAGCGAGTGATGCCTGTTGCACACGGCGGTCTGCGCCATCTGCGTGATCAGCGACTGGGTGTAGCGCAACAGGATGTGGAGCATCTCGCCGTGCCGGCTGAACTCCTGTTTCAGGCGGTTTCCCGTGAGCCGGTAGGCGTGTCCCGCGCTCTGCACGATGGCGCGGCTCGGCGTGGTTTCGCCGCCCATGAACAGCGACACGCCGATGGCGCCTTCGTTGCCCACCACCGCGATTTCTGCGGAGGCGCCGTCCTGCATCACATACAACAGTGAAACGATTGAGTTCGTTGGGAAATAGATGTGGCGCAGCGTGGCGCCCGACTCGTAGAGCACACCGCCGAGCGGCATGGGCACCAGCCTTAGGTGCGGAAACAGCCGCTCGCGTTCCAGTTGAGGCAACGCATCCAGGATGTGGTTCTGCCGGGGATTGGGCGGGTTGGGCATTTGTTAGGAGTGTATGCGCATTCGCGCGACTTTGTACGCTACCGCTCAAAGCCTTCGGAATTAACGGCGCTGTGTTCGATGGCGCACAGACCCATTCCTGCCGCGCGCGTAGGTTTCCGCCTATGCCTTGGAAATACTTCAAATACTCAACATGGGCGCTCGTGGCTGCCGCGGTCTTCGCCGGCACGACGCACGCCGGGCGAAGTGATGCACTCGCTAACTACTGGCCCTGGATGGCGCTGGGCGGAATCCTGATCGTCCTGACCGCGCTCGCGCGATTCGCGCGCCGGCACCTGCCGGCTGAGGCCTGAACATGAATGTCGCCGCTCATCCTCCGGAGAACCTCATGTCGTCCTTTGTCAGGTCGCTTCTTAAGCCCTTCGCGAACGCAGGCTCGCTGGTCAATGGCAATCACGTCGTTCGCCCGCCCGGAATCGTGGTGCCTTTGCTCGTGCCCGATCTGCATGCCGACGAGATCGCGGTTATTTCCCACGAGATGCGCAACGCGCTCGGCGTGGTGCGCAACGCCGCCATGCTGTTGCGAATGCCTGCGGGCGCCGCGAGCGTCGAAGGCGCGCGCCTGCTCATCGAGCGCCAGGTGGGCCAGCTGAGCCGCCACATCGAAGATCTGCTCGAAGTCTCGCACCGGACCTCTGGCAAGAAGGCGCTGCGGCGATCGCTCATAGATCTGCGCACCATCGCCGAGTTCGCCATCAGCGGTATTGCGCCCGATATCGCGCGTCGCGGCCATCGCCTGGCGGTCAATCTGCCCGCCGAGCCACTCTGGGTTCACGCCGACGCGGCGCGCATGGAGCAGGTATTCGCGAACCTGCTGGTCAACGCGTCGAAATACACGCCCGATGGGGGTGACATCGTGGTCACCATGGATCGCGTGGATTCGCGCGTCAGCGTCTCCATTCGCGACTCGGGCATCGGCATCGAGCCCGCGGTCCTGTTGCGGGTGTTCGACATGTTTGCCCAGGCGGACGCCCTGGCGCCCAATTCCGAAGGTGGCAGCGGCATCGGGCTCGCCGTGGTGCGCGACCTGGTCGAAATGCACGGCGGAACCGTGCGTGCGGCCAGCCCGGGATTGGGACTGGGCAGCGAGTTCACCGTGCTGCTGCCCGCGTTGTGGCCGTATGCGGAGGTGATTCCACCGGTGATGATGCGGGATGAGTAAGCGACTACCGCGCTGACGCGCCTATGTACGCTTGCGCACCGACAGTCCGGGCAGCGAGGCGCACACTCGGGTCTCTGGTGGATTCCGCCCCGGTGCAATCCATCGTCATCAGTAGAGAACGTCAATGAATCCCCATTCCAAGAAAGCGAGCATCACACGACGCCGCTTCCGCATCGCCTTGCCGGCGTTGCTCCTGCTCGCAGGCGCCGCGATTGCCGCGCCCCCGGTTCCCGTCACCAACCTCCAGGCCGCGCAGCAGGCGATTGCCAACGCGGAACGTGTCGACGCCGCGACGCATGCAGGCGTCGAGCTCGGTGAGGCACGGGGCAAGCTGTCCGCCGCGCAGCTCGCGGTCGAAGACAAGAAGATGGTCGTCGCGCAGCGATTCGCCGACGAGGCGCGCGCGGGAGCCGAGCTCGCTGCCGCCAAATCAGGCGCGGTCAAGGCGCTGGCCATCAACGAAGACATCAAGCGCAGTACCGCGACGCTCGTCGACGAGATGCAGCGCAAGTCAGGAGACAGCCGATGAACAACCCAGGAAGTCCGCTTCGTTCGATCATCGCTGTCGCCGTCGCCGCGGCCTTGTTTGCCGGCTGCGCCTCCGCGCCGACCAGGCCCGCAGGATCGGCGCAGGTGCGCGCCAAGCTCACCGCGCTGCAGTCGGATCCGACACTCGCCAGTGCCGCGCCGGTGGCAATGAAAGACGCCGAGACCGCCGTAACGGTGGCCGAGATGACGGAGAAAGATCTCGCGCTGGCCGCGCATCGCGTGTACCTCGCCGATCGCAAGGTGGATACGGCGCGCGCGCTGGCGCAAACGCAGGCCGCGGAAAGCGAGCGCAAGACACTCACGGAAGCAGGCGAGAAGGCACGCCTCGACGCCCGCACGCGCGAAGCGGATCTCGCCAAATCGGACGCGCTGGTCGCGCGTGCCGAGAACGCCGAACAGAAGCTCATTGCGGGCCAGGCGCGCGAGAATGCCGATGCGGCACAACTCGCGGCCAATGCCTCGCAACAGCAGGCGGCTGAACTGCAACGGCAGCTCGAGATACTGCAGGCGCGGCCGACGGATCGTGGCCTGGTGCTGACGCTGGGTGACACCTTGTTTGCAACCGGCAAGGCGGAGCTCAAGTCCGGCGCGACGGTGAACCTCGACAAGTTGACCGCGTTCATGAACGAGTACCCGACACGTACGGCAGCCATCGAAGGCTACACGGACAGCATGGGCAGCGATGAGATGAACCAGTCGCTGTCGCAGCGCCGGGCGGACGCCGTCAAGGGTTACCTGGTCGGGCAGGGCGTGAGCTCCACGCGGCTCAGCGCTTCCGGGCGCGGGGAAAACTCCCCGGTGGCGGACAACGAGTCGGCCGCGGGCCGGCAGCAGAACCGCCGCGTCGAAGTCGTCATCAGCCCGCTGGCGGCCGAGGGGACTAACTAATGATGGCGGTCGTGTCGGTGGTGCTGGTCGCATTGGCGGTCGGCGCACTGGCTCTCACCTGCAAGAAGTTCCGGCGCCGCGCGCCTGCGCAGGCTGCCGACAGGATCACCTCGATGCCGTAAAGGACAGCCGCAAGGACGCGGAGCTCCCGCCCGGATTGGGCCGCATTGCAGCGGCCCACTCCGGGCTTTTTCTTACAGGGCGAGGGATGCGCGCCGCCTAAGCTCGCGTGATGTGGCCCTTCAAGCGAAACTCAGCACATACCGTTCGATCCAGCGAGCCCTATTGGCTGCTGCGCAATGGCATCGGCGATGCCGGGCCGGACCTGGCCGAATCCATTGACTGCGACATCGCAATCGTCGGCGCCGGCATCACCGCGGCGCTGGTGGCCGACGCGCTGATCGCCACCGGCAAGCGCATCGTGGTGCTCGATGCCCGCGATGTCGCGCACGGAAGCACCGCGGCCTCCACCGCGCTGCTGCAGTACGAGATCGACACCCACCTCGTGGATCTCGTTCGGCTGATCGGCGCGGAACGCGCGCTGCGCGCCTATCGCGCCTGCGCCGCGAGTTTCTCCATGCTCGAGCAGCGGTTCCCGGAGTTGCTGGCGTTTTCCGGCTACGAGCGCCGGCCCAGCCTGTACCTGGCGTCGGATGAAAAGGCCGTGGACACGCTGCGCGCCGAGCTGGATGCGCGCCGCAGCATCGGGCTGGCATGCGAGTGGTTAGATGCGCGCGAGTTGCAGCGCCGGTATGGCTGCCAGCGTCCCGGCGCCATCCTCTCGCAACTCGGCGCCCAGACAGACCCGTTCCGGCTGGCGCGCGCCTTGTTCTCGGCGAGCCGCCGCCACGGAGTGAAGCTGTACGCTCGCACCAGGGTCGCGCAGATCGAGGAACAGCCGGACGCGCTGGTTCTCCACACCGCGGGCGGTCAGAGCGTGACGGCCACACACGTGGTTGTCTGCGCCGGCTATGAGTCGCTCGATTTCCTGCCACGCGACGTGGCGGATGTGAACAACACCTTCGCGCTGGTCACCGAGCCGATGAACCCGCGCCAGTGGATCGACGGCCTGCCGCTCATCTGGGAAAGCGCGCGGCCCTATTTCTATATGCGCGGCACGCCAGACGGCCGGCTGCTGGTCGGCGGCGCCGATCTGCCGTTCAAGAACGCCGAAGCGCGCGAGCTGATGCTGCCGAGGCAGATCCGTCGATTGCGGGAGCAATTCCAGGACTTGTTTGGCGTGGAGACGGCGCCCGTGGCCTTCACGTGGGCCGGAAGCTTCGCGGAGACGCGCGACGGATTGCCGTTCATCGGCCGCGTCCCCGGCATGAACCCGCGGCTGCAATTCGCGCTCTGTTATGGCGGCAATGGCATTACCTACAGCGTCCACGCCGGCGACATCATTCGCGCCGGCATCGAAGGCCGTGAGCACGCGCTCGACGACGTCTTCGGGTTCGGGAGGCTGGAGGCGGATCTTTCCACCGGCCGGCAAGCGGGGGTGACGAGCAGTTAGACCCCCCGGGTCCGCCCCGCGACCATGGGACCACTCCCGGGCCACGTCCGGCGCCGCGTCGCGCCCGCTAACCGGCATGCGCCGGGAGAGGGCATTGTGTGACCACCTGTGCCCTCGCGTCGCGCAGCCGCCGCTTCCACACATGACCTGCGCACCCGAGCAGCCGCTGGTGGACAGCGTGGTCGACGACCAGACAGATGTTGGACACGATGTCAGCGTTGCCGGCGGCGAGCCGGTGGCCGTCGACCGGGGGGGCACGTGGAATTGAGGAATCGCAAGGAAGGAGGCTTGCGGGTTATTGTCTCCCTGCCACCGCCGGGACAATAATTCCGCAAATGCACAAAACCTTTCCGGGGGACCCGGACACTAACCCCCAATGTTCGTAAATGACACCGGAAGGCTTCCGGACTCCGGGCGGGTCTGCGTCATGGGCTTCACGCCCGAATCGTCAGGCACCAGGACGTTCTACAGCCTGTTCATCAATGCGGCCCGCGCCGAAGTCGAGCCCATGTCCGAGCCCCGCAACCAGGCGCACGTGCTTGGCGTGGGTTCGGAGATCGAATCGGTCAACGGGCCGGTGTTCGCCGCATATTTCGCCGCATCGCGCGAGCGCTTCGACGCGCAGCCTAACTACAAATCCGGGTTGTTCGTGCTGGTGGACGGCGCCGTGTATTCGGTGCGTGCGGAACAGATAGCCACGAGCATTCGCCGCGGCTTCAGCACGCGCGAATTCACGCTTTTGCGCGGCGACCGGCCGCAACGCAAGGTGGCCTACGCGTGGCCCTGGTACCGCGAGCCGTTCGTCACGGGCGGCAGCGGCGTGCGCTCCTCCGATTTCCTGCGCGAAATGGCGGCGATGGTGCGCGAATACGGCTGAGGCTTCGGGCTATCCGCCGGACTTCTTCTCGGCGTGGCCGCCAAACTGCTTGCGCATCGCCGACAGCAGCCGGTCGCCATAGTCGGCGTTGCCGCGCGATTCGAAGCGGCTGTACAGCGCGGCGGTGATCACCGGCGCAGGCACACCTTCGTCGACCGCGGCCGCCACCGTCCAGCGGCCTTCGCCCGAATCCGAAACGCGGCCGGCGAATGCGCCGAGGCTCGAATCCTCGGCCAGCGCCCGCGCGGTGAGATCCAGCAACCACGAGCGGACCACGCTGCCGTGGCGCCACACTTCCGCGATCTGCGCCACGTCGAATTCGTAGGCATAGTGTTCGGGATGCGCAAGCGGCGTGGTCTCGGCGTCCTTCTCGCGCGGCCGGGTGCCGATGTTCGCGTTGCGCAGGATGTTGAACCCTTCCGCGTAAGCGGCCATGACGCCGTACTCGATACCGTTGTGGACCATCTTGACGAAATGGCCGGCGCCATGGGGGCCGCAATGCAGGTAGCCGCGAGGCGCGGTGCCCGGATGGCCGCCCGCCGGGTAGCTAGAGTCTCCACCGCCGGGCGCCAGCGCGGCGAACAGCGGCTCGAGCGAATCGACCACGGGTTTTTCGCCGCCGATCATCAGGCAATAGCCATTCTCGCCGCCGGCGATGCCGCCGCTGGTGCCGACATCGAGGTAGTGGATGCCGGCCGTCGCGAGGTCGGCGCCGCGACGCAGGTCATCGCGATAGTAGGAATTGCCGCCGTCGATCACCACGTCTCCCGGCGACAGCAGTGGTTTCAGGTTGGCGAGCTCCTGGTCGACCACCGCGGCGGGCAGCATGAACCAGACAACCCGCGGCGCGGGCAGGGAGTCCACGAGCTGCCGCAATGATGCGGCGCCGGACACCTGCGGACCCTGCAATGCCTGCACCGCGGCGGCGTTGGCGTCGAAGGCGACACAGCGAATACCGGAACCGGCAAGTCGGCGCACCATGTTGGCTCCCATGCGGCCGAGGCCGATGAAGCCGATTTCTTTCATCACTGTCATGCGTGCCTCTCGCTGAATGGGTACAGTCTATTCCCATGAAAGTCGTCCGACGCAGCGCCGATCGAGGCCATGCCGACCATGGCTGGCTCAAGTCCTATCACAGTTTTTCGTTCGCCGACTATTTCGACGAAGACCACGTGGAGTTCGGGCCGCTGCGCGTGCTCAACGAAGACCGCGTCGCCGCGGGCCAGGGCTTCGGCACGCACGGGCACCGCAACATGGAGATCATCAGCTACGTGCTCGACGGCGAGCTCGCGCACCAGGACTCCATCGGCACGGGTTCCACCATCCGCCCGGGTGACGTGCAGCGCATGAGCGCGGGCAGCGGGGTGCGGCACAGTGAATTCAACGCGTCGCGGACGAACAAGCTGCATTTTCTGCAGATCTGGATCCAGCCGAACGTCGCCGACATCCCACCGAGCTACGAAGAAAAGCGCTTCGAGGCGGCAGACAAGCGCGGCCGATTGCGTTTGATCGCCTCCGCGAACGGCGACAGTGGTTCGGTGGTCGTGCACCAGGACGTCCGCGTCTACAGCGGGCTCTTCGACGCCGGCGAAAGCGCCCGACTCGAGCTCGCCGCGGGCAGGCGTGCATACATTCATGTCGCGCGCGGCCTGGTGCATGCCAACGGCGTGGAGCTCAATGCGGGCGACGCACTCAAGCTGACGGAAGAGAGCGTCGTCGAAATCGCCCAGGGCGCGAAGGCGGAAGTCCTGGTGTTCGATCTGCCATAGGTTGCGCCACTAGTCAGGCGGAAAGGGCATCGCCTTGGGCATGCGCGTGCCGCCTTGGCGCGTCTTGCGGGTGTGCGCATCGACGCCGCGCCACCACGGCGTCAGCGAGAATTCATGCGCCGGTTCCACGGGTTCGCCGAGCCGCGGCATGATGAGCCGGACGCCCGTTTGCGGCGCGAGCCCGGCCAGGGTTTCAGCAGGCTCGTCCCAGGGATGCAACGCGAGATTGAACGTGCCCCAGTGCACGGGCAGGAGCGGGCCGCCGCCTAACAAGGCGTGCGCCGCGAGCGCATTGGCGGGGCCGAGATGGATGTTGCCCCAGGCGGGATGCCACGCGCCCACCTCGAGCATGACGAGATCGAAGGGGCCGAGCCGTTCGCGGATCTCGGCATGCTGCGGCGTGGCGCCGGTGTCGCCGCTGAAGAACACGCGATGTCGCTGCGACTGGATGACGAACGACGACCACAATGTCTTGTTGCCATCCTTCAGGCCGCGCCCCGAGAAATGTTGCGAGGGGCCTGCTGTCAGCGTGAGGTCGGTGCCCGGCACGCGATGCGATTCCCACCAGTCGAGCTCGACGATGCGCGCAGGCTGGATGCCGAACGCCTCCAGGTGGGCGCCGACCCCGAGCGAAGTGATGATGGGCACGGACGCTTTGCGCATCTGCCGCATGGTGGTGTAGTCGAGGTGATCGTAGTGATCGTGTGAAACGATGACGGCGTCCAGCGGCGGCAGTTCGCGCAGCGAGATGGGTACGGGCTGAAAGCGCTTCGGGCCGAGGAAGCGCGACGGCGATGCGCGTGGACCCCACACCGGATCGGTGAGCACGCGCCAGCCGTCGATCTCTATCAACACGGTCGAATGGCCCAGCCAGGTGGCGCGCAGCCCGCTGCCGGCCGCGCGCGTCCAAGTGTCGAGCGGATTCACCGCCGGCAGCGGTGCGGACGGCACCCGCCGGTCGCCGCCGCAGATGAAGTCGCCGAGCGACGGCATTGGCACGGCGGGATCGCCGCGCGCAATGATGCTGGTATTGCGGAAACGCGTGCCGTCCCACCGTGGTGAAGCGGTGATGCGTTCCTGGCGTGCGATCTGCGTCCTGGTGTCGGCCATGGGTGTCCTGACTATTGCGCTGAATGCGGACGAATATGCGGGTCTCAATCTCACTGACAACGATCAAACTTCTTTACCGACAGCAACCTCTCCCTAAAGAGGTAGGGTCTGACTCATTCTTTGGAGACATTCGACAGACACCTTCGGGCAATACCCCTTGCGTCCGGACTCGCAGAGAATGCGTTTCATGAACAGGAACAAGAACAGCAAACGGCAAATGGATTTGCGGCGTCGGGCCCTTGGCACCCTGCTGACATTGTTCCTGATGGGCACCGCGGTCGCGAGCCGCGCAGGGTTTCTCGCAGAGCTGGCACTGACGCCGCATCTCGTCGAGATGGCGTTGCTGGATGACCGGCTGCTGACGGAAATTCCCGCACCGCAGGCTCTTGCACTGGATTCGCGCCATTCCGGCGATCGCAGCGGCGCGTTCTCCTTTTGCAGGGACTGCGAGTTTCACCTTGGAGTGGGTGGCACTTACAACTCGATCGAGGCCACCAGGGGTGTCGTGATCCCCATGACCGTGGCATGGAACAGGAGCCGATGGGAATTCGGCCTGTTCCACTTCTCCGAGCAGTATTCGTCCGACAACCCGCAGCGCGTGGACCAGGTGGTTGCGCAACCCTACTGGGGCGCCTCGCTGTCGCGACGCTTTCAGTTGTTCGAACGTGGTCCGCTGCGAGCGATCTTCGGATTCGGAGTGTCCTATCGCACGGAAACGGACGTGCTGAGCGCAACGCACTGGAACTTCGCTTCACAGTTCGGATTGCGATTCCAGTCGCCGCAGTTTCCGGCGGTCTTCGAGCTGTCCGCGCGGCACTGGTCGAATGGCGGTGTGCGCCACCCGAATCGTGGCCAGGACTTCACCATACTGACGGTTCGATTCGATCGTTGATGCGGCTCCTATCGCGGGGCTTTTTCCAGTAGTTTGACCAGGTGCTGCTTCCACAGCGCCGCCATGGTGTGCGTACCGTGCCCGCGGGTTTGCGGACTCAACGGAATCAACACCGCCTCACCGTGTTTCACGCGCTTGATCTCGCGCTCTAGGATGCCGAGCTCGGGCGGATTGATGAGGTCGTCCGCCGAGTTGATCGCGAGCAGCGGGGCGCGGATGCGCTCGAGGGCAGGTTGGGGGTCGTAGTCCCATGAAGCGCTGATCTGGTAGAGCAGGTCGTTTGCGTCCTGAGTCTTCATCGCGTTTGCCAGGCTCTCGCCGAGAACCTCGTCCGCCCTGGCGAGCGTCGGCATCTGTTCCTGGCGCAACGGCGGATTGCTACCCATGAAGAAGATGAGCGAGGCGGCGGTGCCGAGCGACGGCGGCTGCGCAGTGTAGTTGCCGCCTTGCCAGGCCGGATCGTTGCGGATGGCGTCGATGATGGTCTTGCGCCATACGCGGTTACGCCCGGAGATCTGCACGGGAAGGCTCGCCAGCGGCAGCAGCGCGTCCATGAATTCCGGGTGGCGCTCGCCCCACACCCAGGTGTGCATGCCGCCCATGGAAGTGCCCATGACCAGCCGCAGGTGGTTGACGCCGAGACCTTCGGTGAGCAGCCGGTACTGCGCCTCGACCATGTCGGTGTAACCGTACTGCGGAAAACGCGCCTTCAGGCCGTCGCTGGGCTTTGCGGACTTGCCATGGCCGATGCCGTCGGGCAGCACGACAAAAAAGCGAGTGACATCCAGCGGCTGACCCGCGCCAAACAACTCGCCGGCGAATTCCGGCCGGATGAACTGCGCGCCGCTGCCGCCGGTTCCATGGCCGATGAGCACGGCATTGCGCACGACGCCCCTGGCATCTTTTTTCGGAACACCCAGCGTCCGATAGTGAATCTTCAGTTCCGGCAGCGAGGCGCCGTTCGAGAACCGGAAATCGCGCAGCACGAAGTCGCCTTCGACCGGGGCGGGGTACTCCGCTGCCTGCAGCGGCGCCAGGGCTGTCAGTGCGCAGGCGAACAGGAATGTCTTGAATCTCGACATGGATGGTGATCTCCAGGCCCGGAGGCATCGGATGACAATAGTTAGGTGCCTGACCCGGCGCGGCCGGTTTGACACCACATTATGAGAGCTGTGTCCCTTGTTAGCGCTACACCTGCGAGAGTTTGCGCCGGAACCCTGAGAGAAACCCGTGAGTAAATGACACCGGTGGAAAGCACCACGCTCATACCAAGAATTCAGAGCGTCACAGGGTCAACGGTTCATCGGAGGGAGACGGCGATGAAATATGTCCACGTTCTACTCGCTTTAGGCGCCATCGCGGCGGCCGGTTCGGCAAGTGCCGCCAACCGCCCGAGCGGCTGGACCACGATATGCAAGCAAAACGAAACCTGCACGGTGGCGGCGAACACCAATGTCGCGTTCGGCCGCGCCGACCAGTTCTATTACAAAGTGCTGAGCGGCACCTTTTCATGCACGCAGGCCACCTTCGGCGGAATCATTTCCGGCGGTGTGAACGAGTGTTCGACGGGGTCGGGTACACCGCCTCCGACGAATCCGCCTCCGACCAATCCGCCGCCCGCGACTCCGCCGCCGCTGGGTGCGTACCCGGGTTGCGAGATGCCGCTGAACACGCTGACGGTGCAGCTGTCGGCCACGCAAGTGGTCCCGGCCGGCACGGTATTCGACGGCCAGAACAAGGTCTACAACCTTTCGGGTGGCAACAACACCGAAGGCCAGCCGCCGGTGTTCCTCGTGAAGGAAGGTGGCACGGTCAGGAACGTCATCATCGGGCCGCTCGCGGCCGATGGCATTCACTGCGAAGGCAATTGCACGCTGAACCGTGTGTGGTGGCAGGACGTGGGTGAAGACGCTGCGACGGCGCTCGGCCCGGCGGGCACCGTGATGAACATCAGCTGCGGCGCGGCGCAGAGCGCCAGTGACAAGACCTTCCAGTTCAACGGTCGCGGCGAAATGCGCATCAGCAACTTCTACGTTGCCAATGTCGGCAAGCTGGTCCGCACCTGCGGCGACTGCACGGGCAACGGCGGCCCTCGCAAGATCTTCGTCACGAACGTCATCGCACGCGACGTGACGTCGACGATCGTGGGCATCAACTCCAACTACGGCGACGTGGCCACCATCCGCGGCCTGACGCTGAACAACAGCGGCACCAGCAAGACGAAGATCTGCCAGGTCTTCAAGGGTGTCGTGAAAGGTTCGGGCAGCAGCACGGCTCTCGGTGTGGAGTTCAACACGCCGGCGTGCCAGGTGAGCCAGGCCGACGTCACGCTCATGCCGCCGAGCCAGATGAACACCAGTGCCTGCGCGGGGTCTTGTCCGATTCCCTGACAAAACGGCGAATCGATTCAGGCAATTCGAGGGTGGAAGCCGCAGGGCTTCCACCCTTTTTTTCGTTTTCGCTGCGGTGCGTAAATGCACTGATTGAGATCGCGACCGTTCGCGGGTCATAATGACACCGGTGTCTAAGGTTATGACACCGGTGGCCAAGGATGCGGGCCCTTCCGGCTTTTCTCCCGCGGCTGCCTTCGCTCGAAGGATCCAAACAACAGGGGGACGCGATGAAATACGGAAATTTTCTATTGGCGCTGGCAGCCATGACGCTGGCGGACGCGGCAATGGCCGCGAATCGTCCGGCCGGCTACACGACGATCTGCAATGAGAACAAGACCTGCTCGGTGGCCGCGAACACCAACGTCGCTTTCGGCCGCGCCAACCAGTTTTTCTACAAGACGCTGAGTGGCAGTTTCGTCTGCTCGTCGGCGACGTTCGGCGGCAGAGTTGGCGGCGGCGTCAACGAGTGTTCGGTGCCCACGGGCAGCGTGCCGCCACCGACCAATCCGCCGCCCACCAATCCGCCTCCCGGTGGAACACCGGATCTCGGCTACTACCCGGGCTGCGCAATGCCGACCAACACGCAGGTCGTGCAGCTCGCCGCCACTCACGTGGTTCCGGCGGGCACCGTGTTCGACGGCCAGAACAAGGTTTACAACCTTTCGGGTGGCAGCCAGAGCGAAGGCCAGCCGGCCGTGTTCGATGTGATGGAAGGCGCGACACTCAAGAACGTCATCATCGGCACGCTCGCCGCCGATGGCATTCACTGCCTCGGCAATTGCACGCTGGACCACGTGTGGTGGCAGGACATCGGTGAAGATGCCGCGACGGCGCTCGGGCCGGCGGGCACGGTCATGAACATCACCTGTGGTGCCGCTTACAACGGTTCGGACAAGACCTTCCAGTTCAACGGCCGCGGCGAAATGCGCATCAGCAATTTCTATGTCTCCAACTCCGGCAAGCTGGTTCGCTCCTGCGGCGACTGCACGGGCAACGGTGGTCCGCGCAGGATCTTCATCAACAACGTGATCACGCGCGACGTGCCAACCATCGCTGGAATCAATTCCAACTTCGGTGACGTGGCGACCATCCGCAACCTGACGCTGAACAACAGCGGCAATTCCAAGACCAAGATCTGCCAGGTCTACAAAGGTGTGGTGAAGGGCCAGGGCAGCACGTCGGCGCTGGGCGTGGAGTTCAACACTCCCAATTGCCAGGTCAGCCAGGCGGACGTGACGCTGTTACCGCCGAGCCAGATGAACACGACCGCCTGCGCGGGTTCGTGTCCCATCCCGTAACGCAGTCGATTCGTGGATGAGCGAGGGTGAGGGCGTGGGCTCTCACCCTCTTTTTTTCGCCGGCTCAACGCACCAGCGGAATCTTCTGGGAAATCTGCACCTGCGCCACCTGGCCCAGGCGACGGTCGAGCTGAATCACCCGCGCGGCAATCTTGCTCGGCAATACCGTCTGGAACTTCGCCAGCCACTTGACTCGCAGATCGTGCATCTTCTCGTCGCGCGCGAGCAGTGCGTTGACGTAGTTGAGCGCGTCCTTGTCGGTAAGCTCCTGGTAATGCTCGGCGAACTGATCGGTCGCCTGGATCTGTTCGTTGACGATGACGTCCTGTTCTTTCTGGAACGTCTCGAACAGCGGCCAGAACTTCGCCGCCTGATCGGCGGTGAGCGTCAGGCCCTTGGCCATGATGTCGGCGCGTTTGGCCATGAGATCGTTGCGAAACAGCGCAACGGTCTGCTCGTCCGTGGAAGTCGTGGAGGCCGGCGCCTTCGGGGGGTCTGCCGACCACGCGGACGCGGTCACCATCAAAGCCATCGCGCACACGAGCTTCGTCTTCATGCCCAAACCCTCTTTGTTGTGAAACGGGCCGACTATGGGATGGAGCCGGTGGTGCGGACAGTGGGACCAAGGTCCATGGTCAACGCGACGAGAAAGGAATATGTCCGGGAGGCGAGGCGAGCCTAACAAGATGTAGGCGACCTCCGACGGAAAACCACCCGTCATGGGGTGTCGACCCTCTTTATACGAGAATCCCCGCTGTCGATTTTGCGCATGTGTACGTTAGCGTCGAACCTGCTTGATCGACGAAGGACGGGAAGTGACGCTGAAGCAACGACGGGTCTCGAAGCAGCCCTTGATCCGCATTGCGAGGTCCTGCATCCCCATCTGTGTCGCGCTGCTCCCCTGGTCCGCGCACTCCAACAATTCCACCGGGCCGCTCGAGGCGCTCAAGCGCATGAGCTTCGAAGAGCTCATGACAGTCGAGATCACCTCCGTCTCGCGCACCGAGGAAACGCTGCGCGATGCCGCGGCCGCGATTGCGGTGGTCAGCCCGGAAATCATCCGCCGGTCCGGGGCCACCACGCTTCCCGATGCGCTGCGACTCGTCCCGGGAATACACGTGGGCCAGCAGACGTCCAGCAGCTGGGCGGTGAGTGCGCGCGGCTTCAGCAGCATCACCTCCGAAAAACTGCTGGTGTTGTCCGACACGCGCAGCATCTACACCCCGCTGTTCTCGGGCGTGAACTGGAACGTGCAGGACTATCTACTCGGGGACGTCGAGCGCGTCGAGGTGATTCGCGGCCCCGGCGCGGCGCTGTGGGGCTCCAACGCGGTGAACGGCGTGATCAACATCACCACGCGAAGCTCGCGCGATACACACGGCACGCACATCCAGGCCGGCGCCGGCAGTTTCGACCGTGCCTGGTTCGAAGCGCGCTACGGTGGCGAAACCGCTGATGGCGTGAATTACCGGGTGTATGGCAAGTACTTCGACCGTGACGCCACGCTTGCGCCGGGCCTTTCGACCGAGGACTCGTGGAATCTGGGCCACGTCGGATTTCGCACCGACTGGGATGGCACGCCGCGCGATTCTTTCACCGTGCAGGGTGATGCCTACCAGGCGGATGTCGGGCAACTGGCCTCGGCCATCAACATCATCGGGCGCCCGGGGCCGGAACCGCCGCTCAACGTGGACTTGAGCGGCGGGAATGTCCTGGCGCGCTGGCGGCGCAGCGGCGATGACGGCGCCGAAATGCAGTTGCGTGCCTATTACGATTACACGCGCCGCGACGATCCCAGCTTCCTCGACACGCTGCACACGTTCGACATCGACCTGCAGAGGCGATTCAACGCCGGGTCGAGGCACGAGATCCTCTGGGGCGCCGCCTATCGCCTGACGGCGAACACCAATCGGAGTCGCGTGGTTTTCGCCGTGGAGCCCGAAGACTCCAACGACCAGCTCTTCAGCGGGTTCATCCAGGACCACATAACGCTCGGGCAGAAGCTGCGCCTCACGCTGGGCACGAAGCTCGAACACAACGATTTCAGCGGTTTCGAAGTTCAGCCCAGCGTGCGCATGGCCTGGTCGCCGCGCGACAACCACACTGTGTGGGTCGCGATTTCGCGCGCAGTACGCGTGCCGACACGCCTCGAACGCGACATCGCCATCGATATCACGAACCCCGCTGGCAACCCGGTAGCCAGATTGCTGGGCAACGACGAATACGGTTCCGAGCGCCTCACGGCGTACGAGTTGGGTGACAGGTGGCAGCCTATCGACAAGCTGTCGTTCGACCTGGCGCTGTTCTACAACGACTACGACCGGCTGGCTTCACTCGAGATCGGCGAACCATTCGTCGATACCGATGGCCGGACCGTCATTCCGGTCATCAACGAAAACCTCACGCGGGGACGAACCTACGGCGCCGAACTGCTGGTCGAGTGGCAGCCCGTCGATGACTGGCGCCTGAGCGCCAGCTACTCCCACATCGAAATGAGCCTCACGCCGGGCGGCGCCGACCTCAATCGTGGCGAATGGCTGGAAGACGCCACGCCCCGCGACATCGCGGGCCTCAGGTCCCTGTTTGCTCTCGGAACGCGCGTCGAACTGGACGCGCAATTGCGTTACCAGACGTCGATCGTCAGGCAGCCCATGCTGGTCACCGGTGAAAGCCTGGACGGCTACACCGAACTCGACGTGCGGCTGGGGTGGAATGCCACCCCGCACTGGGATCTGTCGGTCGTCGGGCAGAATCTGCTCCACGACGAGCACGTGGAATTCGGCCCACCCGACCGGCGCGGTGCGCTCGAGCGTGCGGCCTATCTGCGGGCGACCTGGCGCAACTGACACCCCATGGCTACGCAGAAACTCCGCCGCTCCGTGCGCGGCACGCCATTGCGCCGCTGGCTGCTGGGCGCCGCATGTGTCCTGGCGGCGAGCGTCTGCAGCGGCACGCTGTCGGCGCCGCCGGCGGCCGAGTACCAGGTGAAGGCCGCCTATCTATTCAACTTCGGGCAGTTCGTCGAGTGGCCGCAGCACGCCTACGCGTCGCCGGCCGCGCCGTTCGTCATAGGCATCGTCGGCGAAGATCCTTTCGGAAAAACGCTCGACGACGTGATCGCGGGCGAGTCGTTCGGCGGACGCCCGCTGGTCGTCAGGCGCTTCGGCAGCTCCGAAGACATCTCGGCCTGCAACATCCTCTTCATCGGCAGTAGTGAGGCGGGGCGCCTGGAGAAGTTGCTCAAGCTGCTCCAGGGCCGCAGTGTGCTCACGGTCACCGACATCGCCGGTGCAGAGCGGCGCGGAGCCATCATCGCGCTGTACAACGAAAACAAACGCATCCGCATGCGCATCAATGTGGCGGCGGCCAGGGCGAGCAACCTGGTCATCAGTTCCAAGCTGCTGCGACCCGCCGAAATCGTCGGGGGTGACGGTGGCTGATCCGACCTCGCGCGCAGCGCCCATCCGCAGAAAACTCAGCGCCATTTCCCTGATCTCCACCGGCGTGGCCCTGTTGCTGACCACGGCGTTGTTCCTGGTCGGCGAGATCTTCGCGGTGCGCACCTCGAGCCTGCAGCAGCTGCGAATCCTGAGCGAAGCCATCGCCACCAACAGCACCGCCGCGCTGGCCTTCGACAACCCCGATGACGGACGCGCAGTGCTCGCCGCGTTCAAGTCCGATCCGCGCATCGTCGCGGCGGCGCTGTACAGGAACAACGGACGGATCTTCGTCTCGTATCCGGAACGCGCGCCGGCTGCGGCATTACCCGCGACCGCGGGACCCACGGGTTACAACATCGCGGGCGCGGCGCTCGTCGGGGTCGCGCCGGTACGGGAAGGGACTCGGGCGCTCGGAACCTTGTACGTTCGATCCGATCTGTCCGCCGTCTACGATCGACTCGCTTCGTACGCGCTGATTGCCGCACTGGCGATTGCGCTGGCGCTGGTCGCGGCCTGGGCCATATCGCGGCGCCTGCAGATAAAGTTGTCCGCGCCGATTCTGGAACTTGCCGCCATCGCGCGAATGGTTTCCGACCGCCAGGACTACGGCGTGCGCGCGCGCCTCGCCGGCATCAACGAGCTCGACGATCTCACCAACGCGTTCAATTACATGCTCCTGCAGACCGAGCAGAACGAGAAGCGCATGAGCGCCCAGGTGAACCGTCTCGCGCTGCTGCAGCAGATCACGCAGAGCATCGGCCTGCGGCACGACCTGAAGAGCATTTTCCAGGTGGTATTGCGCAGCCTCGAGCAACACCTGCCCATCGATTTCGGATGCGTGTGTCTGTGCAATCCCGCGGCTGGCACGGTAGTGGTCGAAAGCGTCGGCATCGGCAGCGAAGCGTCGTGCAAGACGCTGGGGCTGTCGCCGGGCAGGGCCGTGCCCGTGGGCAAGGACGGTCTGTATCGCGCCGTGAACGGCGCACTCATTCATGAGCCAAACACCGCCCGCGTGGATTCTCCGTTTACGCGCCGGTTTTCGGACGCGGGATTCCATTCGCTGGTCATGTCGCCGCTGGCCGTGGAATCGAACGTGTTTGGTGTGCTGGTGGCCGTACGCCGCGAGCGCGAAGCATTCTCGAGCGGCGACTGCGAATTCCTCAAACAGCTCAGCGAGCACGTGGCGCTGGCGTCGCACGAGGCCCAGTTGTACGGCGCCCTGCAGCGCACCTACGAGGATCTGCGGCACAGCCAGCAGACCGTCATGCAGACCGAACGCCTGCGCGCGCTCGGCGAAATGGCGAGCGGCATCGCACACGACATCAACAACGCCATCTCGCCTGTGTCGCTCTACGCGGAGTTGCTGCTCAACCAGGAAACGCAGCTGACCGACGCCGGCCGCGGCCGCCTGGTCACGATACGGCGCGCGATCGACGACGTCGCCGGCACCATCGAGCGAATGCGCGAGTTCTATCGGCCGCGTGAGGTCACGCGTGCGTTCATCAGGCTCGACATACACAGCGCCATCAACCAGGTGCTCGAGCTCACGCAGCCGCGCTGGCGGGCGCTGCCACAGCAACGCGGCATCGTCATCGAGCTGCGCAAGGATTTTGCGGCGAAGCTGCCTGATGTCATGGGTGACGAGGTGGAGCTTCGCGATGCGCTCACCAACCTGGTGTTCAACGCCGTCGATGCGATGCCCGAGGGAGGTACGCTGACCTTGCGCACTCTGCCGGTGATCGACGACGGCCGGGCGACGGTTCGCGTCGAAGTCTGCGACACCGGCGTGGGCATGGATGAAGACACGCGGCGGCGCTGCATCGAGCCGTTCTTCACGACCAAGGGCGAACGCGGCACCGGCCTCGGGCTGGCATCGGTGTTCGGCATGCTGCAGCGTCACAGCGCGGCGCTGGAAGTCGACAGCGCGCCGGGCAAGGGCACCACGATGCGCATGATTTTCCCCGCGTTCGCGGAAGACACGTCGATGCCAGGTTCGCATCTGGCCGCGGACCTGAGCCTGAGGAAGCTGCGCATCCTGGTGATCGACGACGACCCGGTGCTGATCCGCTCTCTGCGCGAGGTGCTGGAGGCCGACGGGCATGCAATCGAGACGGCGCTCGGCGGCGAGGGCGGCATCGCCGCGTTCGCGGCGGCGCGCGACGCCGGGCACGAATTCGAAGTGGTGATCACCGATCTCGGCATGCCGCGCATGGATGGGCGCAAGGTGGCGGCCGCGATCAGGCAGTCGTCGCCGGCGACGCCCATTATCCTGTTGACGGGCTGGGGCCAGCGCCTGCTCGACGAAGCGAGCCTGCCGGCCAACATCGACCGGGTGCTCAGCAAGCCGCCGCGCCTCAACCAGTTGCGCGCCGCGCTGGTCGAGCTCGCGAATCCGCGCGATCCGGGGCTCTAACTATCCTGCGTTGTCCTAACGCCTTTCTTCGATTCTCTCCCGGGCCTTCCCGCGCAGCTCCGAGCGGATCTCGCGCCATTCATTCTTCTGCGTCGGGGTGAGGACGCTCTCGACCTGCGAATTGAAGGCATCACCCTCCTTTTTCGCACTGCGCAGCACGTCGCGCTTCTGCGCGCGCGTGGCGGCCGTCTGCAACTGCAGTTGCGTGTGGGTCAGCTCCGACTTGCGTTTCTCGAACACGGGCCGGAGCTGCGCTTCCTGCTCGGGTGTCAGTTCGAGACGGCTGCGGATGTTGTCGAGCGTGGGAACCATGTCGAGCACGGGCTTCGCGCCGTTTCCGGGAACGGGCGTGAGCATGGCGCACAGCAGCATGGCGGCCGCGAAAGGGTATCGGCGACGTCGCGCGTAGTTCACGGGCACCTCCACGCTAACTATGCGAGCGGCACCGCCCGGGCTCCATCGGACATTGGTCCTACGGCGGCACTGGTTCGTTAGAGTGGATGCTCGTTGGATGTTCACCGGAACCGAACAAGGCACGCTCAAGTTTTCGATCGCCCTGACGGTATTCCTGGGCGTGCTGGGCATCGCCAGCGGACTCGTAACCGGGTCGCAGGCGATCATTTTCGACGGCATGTTCAGCTTCGTCGACGTCCTCCCCACGATCGTGTCGCTGCTCGTGGTCAAACTGATCGATCGCGGAACGAGTCAACGCTTCCAGTTCGGCTACTGGCACCTCGAACCCCTGGTGGGAGTGTTGCGCGACAGCATCCTGACGGTCGCGTGCATCTACGCTGCGGTGAGCGCGGTGAACGCGTTGTTCAGCGGCGGTAACGAGGTGGAATACGGCCTGGCGGCGTGGTGGGCGGGCATCCTCTGCGCGATTGGACTGGCAATGAACCTGATGCTGCGCCGGAGAGCCAGGGCGCTTCAGTCGCCGATGCTGGAGCTCGATGCGAGAAGCTGGGCGGTGAGCTCGAGCCTCAGCCTGGCGTTGCTGGTCGGCTTCTTGTTCGCTACGGCGCTCGCGGGCACGGCTTACCAGAGCTGGGTGCCATACCTCGATGCGATCGCGCTGCTCAGCATGGCGCTCATCATGCTGCCGATGCCGCTGGTGGGGTTGTGGCGCTCGATCAGCGATGTGCTCCAGGTGGCGCCCGACGAGCTGGACGCGCGGGTTCACGCGGTGATGGATGCTGTCGTGAAGGAGCGCCAGTTTCTCGACTACTCGAGCTACATCGCGAAGGTCGGCCGCGGGAGATTCGTGGAGATTCACATACTGGTGTCGCCGGAATCCCAAATCGACATCGCGATGGCGGACGAGGTGCGGCGCGACGTTTCGGATCGCCTCAACGCGGCCACGCCCACGTTCTGGCTCACGATCGACTTCACCGCCGAGCGACGATGGATCTGAAAACAGCTTGCCGGCGCCTAGGGGCGGCATGGCTTGTTGACGCCAACGCAGCGACGTAGTGTGGCGCGCATGAGCAATCCGATTTCACGTCGTGATTTCTTCAAGACCGGCGTGGTCGCGGGCATCACGATTCACGTCAGCCTGTTCGCGACTCCAGCCCCGGGCACGCTCGTGAGCAACGGTGAGCCGCCGCCCGCGGACTGGCTGGACGGCAAGGACGCCCCGCGCTTCCGTGTCGATGCCATCCAGAAGGTGACGGGCGCGAAGACGTTCACGCGGGATTTCCGCGCGCGCGACCTTGAGGGGTGGCCCCGGGAACAGAGCCACGCATTCCTGATCCGCGTTCCACGCGCCGACCGGATCTTCGAAGGCGTCGACCTGTCCACGCTGGGTGACGATCTGCTGCCCGACCGGCTGGTGCTGGCCGAAGATCTTCAACGTGACGGCATCAGCATGCCGCACACCGAGTTCTACGGTGAATGGTTCCTCGTTCCCAAGGGCAAGACACCCCATCTGCTCGGCGAGCCCGTCGCGCTGCTCGTCTACAAGGACTTCGCGCGGTTCGACGCGGCCAAGCGCCGCATCCAGTTCGACGAGGGCATTTTTCGTTTTGGCGCGGTCACGGGGCCGAACCCCCCGCCTAACTACGGCGCCGCGCGGTACGTGCGCATCGAAGGCGCCAGCCCGGATGCCCCGGACGAGAACTCGCCGATCCGCGACTCGATCATCTTCGCGGGATTCAAGGGCGAACAACCGCAATGGCCGGCGCCGTCGCGCACCGGCGATGCGATGGCCCGGGGCATGGCCGCCGCGATGCGAATCGAGCAGGAATTCGCCGCGGCCGGCGACGATGCGCTGCTCATGCGCCGTTCCTACACATCCCAGTCCATCGACGCGTCGGCGATGGAGACCGAAAACGGAAACGTCTGGTATGACCCGGCGACGCAATCCATGAACATGATGATCGCGACGCAGTCGCCGTACGAGGTGGCGGAGCGCGCGGCGGAAATGCTGGCAAAGTCGAAGTTCGTCGCGAAGAAGGTGGCCCTGAAGTGTGGTCACACCGTCGGTTATGGCACCAAGGACCATGCCGTGTTTCCGCTGTATGCCGTGGTCGCGGGTCTCTATGGCGAGGGCCGGCCGGTCCGGCTCGCCATGGACCGATTCGAGCAGTTCCAGATGGGGCTCAAGCGCCATGCGTTCTGGATGAAATATGCGCTGCTCGTCGATCGCAAGACACACCGCTTCCGCGCCATGCAGGGTGAATTCAAATGTGATGGCGGCGGGCGCGCGAACTACTCGATGACGGTCGGAATGGTCGGCGCGACCGCCGCGCAATCCATCTACTACCTGCCGCGAAGCGACTTCTCCGTCGCCACGCTCGCCTCGCGCGCCGTCGAGGCCGGCTCCATGCGCGGCTTCGGCACGCTGCAGACGATGTCGGCGACGGAGATGCTGGTCGACGAAGCCGCGCAGTCGCTCGGGATCGACGCCATCGACCTGCGCCTGAAGAACGTTTTCCGCACCGGCATGAAGAACACGCAGGGCGCCGTGCCGATCGGGGCGTTGCGCAATGACGAAATCCTCGAACGCGCGAAAGTGCATCCGTTGTGGACGGAGCGCGCGGCTCGCAAGGTGAAGTACGAGCTGGCCAATCCGGGCAAGCGTTACGGCGTCGGTTTTGCGCACGTGCAGAAGGACTACGGCACGGGAGGCGAAGCGGCCATCGCGACGCTGGAAGTGGATCGCGAGGGCCGCGTCACACTGCGTCACGTGGCGACCGAAATCGGAACCGGCACCACGACATCACAGCCGATCATTGCCGGCCGGATCCTCGGCCGGGTGCCCGACAGAACCTTCTACGGCGTGGTGGACTGGCCCGAGATGCCGCTTACCGCCAGCGAACAGCAGTTCACGATGTCGCAGGCGATGGAGGACAGGCTCAAGCAGAACCCGCGCTGGACTCCCTCGTTCACCTCGCCGATGAGCGCATCGAACAGCGCGTTTTTCCTGGGCCACGCCACGCGCGAGTCCGCGCACGCGCTGGTGCGGTTCGGCCTTTGGCCTGCGGCGTTGCGGCTGTGGGGGCTCAACCCAGCGTCGGTCGCGCCTCTCGGGCCGCGGGACCTGCACGCCGTGGATGGGAAACTGGTTGCGGGCTCGCTCGAACCGCTGTCGTTCGCGCGCGTAGCCGCCACAGCCCATGAGCTTGGCCTCGTCACCGGTGTCAGCGTGCACACGTTCAATCGCTGGGAGTGGGCGGAAGCCGAGTTCGATGTGCCCGATGCGGGGCGGCTGCGATTGCCCGTCGACGCGCTCGCGCTCAGGTATGGCGCGGGGGCGTCGGCATCGCGCAAGTCAAAAATGAAAGAGGGCGGCTATCACTTCATCGACCGCGCCGCGGTCTTCTACCCGCCGACGCAGTTCAACAATGCCGGTACGCGCTACTACGCGCCGATGGCGACGCTCGTCGAGGTTGCGGTCAACCTCGGCACCGGCAAGGTCGACGTGCTGTCGCATCACTCGATTCTCGATCCGGGGCCACCGATCGTCGCGCAGTTGATCTCGGGGCAGGTGCAGGGCGGCATCGCCATGGGAATCGGACACGCGTTGCACGAGTACCTGCCCCTGTACGAAGACGGTCCCGGCAACGGGACATGGAACTGGAACCGATATCAGCTGCCGCGCGCCAGCGACGTGGCCGTGTGGAACCAGAGCGCGGAGTCGCTCGAACCGAAGTCACCGGCCGACCTGCCGAAGGGAATGGCGGAAGTCACGGTGATCGCGGTGATACCGGCCATCGCCAACGCCGTGCATCACGCCATCGGTGTGCGCTTCTACGACTTTCCGATCACGCCGGACAAGATCAAGGCGGCGCTGTCATGAGCATCGCCACTCGCGCGTTGTCGCTCACCGTCAATGGCAAGGCGGTGGGGCCTGTGCAGGTGCCGGAAACGACGATGATGATCGACTTCCTGCACGAGTACCTGAACCTCACCGGTTCGCGCCTGGGATGCGGCATTGGTGTTTGTCACGCATGTACCGTGATCCTCGATCATCCCGATGGACGCTCCGAGGAGTGGCGCACCTGCATCACGGGCGCACATTTCTTTGCCGGCAAGTCGGTGCGCACCATCGAAGGCCATGCGCAGCGCGACGCGCAGGGCGAAGTGGCGAAGCTCACGCCGGTGCAGCAGGCATTCATCGAGAATTTCGCGTTTCAATGCGGGTACTGCACGCCGGGCTTCGTCACCGGTGCGACGGTGCTGCTCGAGCAGCTCGCGCGAAATCCTGTCGCCCGCGAGGACCTGGAGCGCGTCATCCACGCCGCGCTCGACCGGCACATCTGTCGCTGCACCGGCTACGTCCGCTACTACGAAGCGGTTCGCAATGTCGTGCTCGCGACGCCGGGCCTGGTGAAGGCCTGAACGGTGCGGCGCTGGGTTCGCGTCATCGTCGTATTGGCCGGCATCGGCGCGCTGGCGCTGGCCATGCTGCACTTCGGCGTGCTGGAGCGCTCGGTGGTGAGCGCCGACCTGGAAGCGCCGCTGTCGTCCGAAGCGATGGCGAAACTCGCGGCCAGGGGTCGCTATCTGGTCGTCGCCGCCGACTGTTATGCCTGCCACACCCATGGCGACGGGCCACCCTGGGCCGGCGGGCTGCCGTTCGAAACGCCGTTCGGAACCATTCACGCGACCAACATCTCGCCGGATGCGGACACCGGCATCGGCAAATGGACGCGGCGCGATTTTCATCGCGCGCTGCGGGACGGCATCGCTCCGGGCAACCGGCACCTGTACCCGGCCATGCCCTATGCGTCGTACCGCGATCTGACGGCCGATGACGTGGACGCCATGTACGCCTATCTCATGACATGCGAGCCGATATCCCGCGCAAACGTTGCGAACGATGTGAATTTCCCTAACAACATCCGCGCGCTCGTCGGTGCGTGGAACATGTTCGTGCTTCGGGCACCCGAGCAGCCCGATGCGTCGAAGTCGGCTGAATGGAACCGGGGCCGTTACCTGACCAATGCGCTCGGCCATTGTGGCGAGTGCCACACGCCGCGCAATTTCCTCATGGCGATGAAGCGCGATCGTTACCTCCAGGGCGCAGTGCTCGAGGGCGTCGAAGCACCCGACATCAGGCGCGACACGCTCGCGCTGGTCGGCTTCGAGCCCGAAGGCCTCGCGCGATTCATGCGTCTCGGCGTGTCGCCACTGGGCTCGATGACCGGCCCGATGTTCGAAGTCGTGCACTTCTCGACTCAATACCTGGACGACGCGGATCTCGCGGCCATGGCGACCTATCTACTCGGCGAGCCGCCGCCGCCCGTGAAGGCCGTCGTGCCCGTCGAGGTCAGCCCGAAGATCGGCGAGTCGGGGCGGCGCACCTGGTTCGCGCTGTGCGCGGGGTGCCACGGCATCGGCGGTGAGGGTCTGCCGCAGGTGTCGGTGCCGATGCGCACGAATTCGTCGTTGCGCATTCCGAGCCCGCGCGGATTCCTCACGTCGGTCATGCGCGGCATTGCCCAGCAGGATTTTCCCGGCCTCGCGCGCATGCAGGCGATGCCCGGTTTCGCCGAGCATCTCGGCGATCAGGAAATCGCGGATCTTGCGACATGGGCGCGCGCGACCTGGGGCGGGCAGGGCAAGGAGATCACCGCGGCCGAAGTCGCGGAGCTTCGCCGGTGAGCATCAAAGCGTGGTCTTCGGCTGGCCGATGGGAAAATCGAACTGACCCTTGGTGACGAACCGCGTTGAGCCCATGCCGCTGCTCAGCTTGCCTTTCATTTCGTAGTCGATTTTCTCCAGGCCTTTGCCCGACATCACGCCCATGGCCTGGCGCGCCATGCGAAACGCCGAGATGGTCACCGGCACCGCGATGACGGATTCACCGAAGCCCGGAACCGTGCCCGTCACGTTGGTCACGCCAGTGGCGAACGTCTTGCCCTGCACGTCCATTTCGACCGCGACACCTTTGTAGTTCACCGCGGCGTCGTTCGGGTTCTGCACGCGCAGCTTGACGTTCAGGCGTAGCTCGAGCCCCTGGCCTTGCAGCGGCTCGATTCCGGCCACGGTGACCTGGAGGGGATCGCGAGGCTGGAGTGCGGCACAGCCGCAAAGCGCGAGCAGGGCGAAGGAGGCGATGACACTACGCAGCAGACTGGCCATGTCTGCATTCTCCGCCGTGCCTCCCGGCGCCGATATAAGGATTGCGCGCAGCTTCGCGACCCCGGGGGCCGCTCGCGGAAATTTGTCGAGAAAACCAGCTATGACACCGGTTTCCTGCTAACCTCCGCGGCGCGACGGCAACCGCCTCGCAGCAAGGAATCGAGAGAAATCACAAGGAGCGAACATGGAATTTCGCAGTGTAGTTTTCGGCGTTCTCGCCGGGACATTTGCGCTGAGTGCATGGGCAGGAAATCGTCCGCCCGGCTACAGGACCATCTGCACGGAAAACAAGACCTGCACGGTTGCGGGCCCCATCTGGGTCGCCTTCGGCCGCGCGGACAGGTTCTTTTCCAGGCAGATGAGCGGCACGTTCGTGTGCAACCAGATCACATTCGGTGGACGCGTCGCCGGAGGTACGAACGAGTGTTCGGTGCCGATCAATGGCACCACACCGCCACCGCCGCCGCCACCGCCACCGCCACCACCGCCGCCGCCGCCGCCACCGCCAGACGGTGGTGAGATCACCGGGTCGACGTGCGTGTCGACGGGCGAAGTCACTGTCTCCCAGACGATCGTCGTTTCATCCGGTGTGTACGACGGCGGATGCCGCACGTACAACCCGACACTGGCGCTCGGCGATGGCAGCCAGACGGAAGGGCAGCAACCGGTCTTCCGGGTCGAGAACGGGGCGACGTTGCGTAACGTCATCATCGGGTTGAACGGAGCCGATGGCATCCACTTCTACCGCGGCGGCCACGTCAACAACGTGCGCTGGCTGAACGTGGGCGAAGACGCGTTCACCGTGAAGGAAGGGACGGTGAGCCAGCCGGTGACTCTCACCAACATCACCGGAGTCAACTCGCAGGACAAGTTCGGGCAGATCAACGCGGCGACCACGATGACGATCCGCAACTGCATCATCGACGATGCCGGCAAGGCCATCCGCCAGAACGGCGGCACGGGCTTCACGGCGCACGTCACGATGGAGCTCTGCCAGTTGAGCAACATCCGCGACCAGGCGTTCCGCAGCGACAGTTCGAGCAGCACCATGCAGTTCAGGAACAGCCGGATCACCCGCACCGAAGAACTTTGCGCGGGTAGTTGGGCCTCGTGCACCGTTACCGGTGTCGTGACGTTCTGAGCGTTTGACGAGCATCGGGGCCGGAGGCGCAGGCTTCCGGCCCCCGCCCGGTCCCGATCACGGCGCTGCCGCGAGAGTCGCGCCGCCCGGTGCGCGCAGCCGCGCGAATTGTGGTCCTACCCGGCCCTGGGTGCGGTGGGCGGCCTCCGCCAGCGCCACCAGGCGGCTGGCGCCGGAAGCGTCGCCTGAAGCCTGCAGTGCGTCCGCGAGATGCAGCCGCGCTTCGGCCAGCCACAGGCTTTGCGGCGCATCCATGGACTCGCGCATGCGCAGCGCACGGCCGAGCTCGGGGCGCGCCGCGGCAACGTCACCGCTGCGCAGCAGCGCCACGCCTAACAACATGCGGGCGGCGGCTTCCTGGTCGATGAGCTCGGCACGGCCCTTCGATGCTTCGACGGCGTCGATGAGCCGGATCGCCAGCGCGCGCGCCTTGGGCAGGTCGCCCTCGGCGAGCGCCACGCGCACCAATCCTTCGTGACCGGCGGCGCGGTTGGTGGTCATGGCGTCGGGCGCCTCGGCGTATTCGGTGCACAAACGTTCGAACAGACTGCGCGCCTCGTCGAGTCGGCCACGCGCCAGCTCGAATTCCCCGGTGCGGGCCAGCACGGTGGTGTGCATCCAGGAACCCTTGCCGAATATCTCGATCACCTTCGGCTCGAGGTCCTTCAGTTGCAAGGCGGCTTCGGCAAAACGGCCCTGCTGGGTTTGCAGGCGGGCGAGGTTCAGCCGCGCGCGCGGCATCATCACGGACTTGTCGACCGCCTCCCAGTTGGCGTAGCTGCGGAGCATGTGCGGTTCTGCTTCCGCGAGCTCGCCGCGCAGGTAGAGATTGGAAGCGACATCGCTGCGCGCGTATGCGGTCATTTCGGGATCATCCGCGCCCTTGGTGCGCTCATGCGTCGCCAGCGCCTCGCCCAGAACTTTCCTGGCTTCGGCGCGGCGGCCCACCCACATGAGCATCGTCCCGAGTTCGCGCCGGCCGTCCGCCGCAGCCGGATGATCCACGCCGCCGGCGCGGTCGAGCATCGTGATCGAGCGGCGCATGAAGATTTCCGCCTCCTCGTAGCGATGCAGCCATACGAGCGCGCTGCCGACCGCCGCCAGCACGGAGCCATGCAGGACGCCGTCGACCTGGATCGTGCCGTTCTCGATCAGCTTCAGCGCCTGCTCGCAATATTCGAGCTCGAGCGTGTTGTTGCTGTCGAGATTGGCGGCGCGCGAACGGCCGAGCAGCATGTCGATGCGCCAGCGGCTGCGCGGGTGGTTGCGCTCGATGATGGCGAGCGCGGCATCGTAGTGGCGGCGCATGGCGCCGCTCTCCTGGGTGTCGGTGCGCCAGGCGATCTGGCCGAGCGAACCGTAGGCGCGCCCATGTTCGAGCGAGGTCCTGTCGTCCAGCGCGGCAAACAGGCGCAAGGATTCACGCGCGGACTTTTCGGCCGCCGGATAGGCGCCCGACTGCACCTGGCTCCAGGCCAGGTCGCTCAGGGTTCGCGCCACCGCCAGGCTGTGCGGGCCGTGCGTGACCCGCTCGCCGGCGAGTTTCTCCTCGAGCAGCCCGATGGCATCGGGCTGCATGTCGAGCGAGGTGTAGAGGCGCGACATCACGCCTAACAACTCGTGCCGCACTTCGGGAGCATCGCGCAGGCCGGTGCGGATCTCGCGTGCCGACTGCGCCAGCAGCTCTTCGGCGGTGGTCTTGCGGGCGCGCGCGCCATCCGGGTGAGCCACGCTGTTGCGCTCGAATACCCCGACCAGGAAGTCGCGGATGGCATTGGCCTTGCGCGCCTCGACGCGCGCCACGTCGGCCTGCCAGAGCGCCACGCCCGCGCCCATCACCGTGGCGACCAGCGCCATGGCGCCGATCGCCACGGGAAGTCGATTGCGACGCAGGAACTTCGCCGCGCGGTAACGCAATCCGGCGGCGCGCGCCTGGACGGGACGGTGACGCAGGTGCCGTATCACGTCGCTGGACAGGGCAGGCACGCCGGCGTAGCGATCTGCGGGGCGCTTTTCGAGCGCGCGCGCCACGATGTTGTCGAGATCGCCGGCAAGATCGCGGCGCAGCCGCTTGGGCGTGGAACCCCGCAGCGCGGCGACGTTTTCGTCGAGTGCACCGCGCAGCGCGCGACTCGGCCGCGGCGCGTCCTCGTGCAGCACCGCGTGTTCCAGCGCGGCCGCGCTGGCGTGCGTCATGTGCGGGCGCTGGCCGGTGAGCAGCACGTAGAGGATCACGCCGAGTGAGTACACATCGGTTGCGGTGGTGATGGTCTCGCCGCGCAATTGCTCGGGCGCCGCGAATTCGGGCGTGTACACGCGTCCCGTGAGCCGCGTGAGATCCCGCGCGGCCGCCGACTCCGCCTCCAGCAGCGTCGCGACGCCGAAATCGAGCAGCTTCACCTCGCCCGAATCGGTGACCAGGATGTTGGAGGGCTTGAGATCGCGGTGCACGATCAGGTGCGAGTGCGCGTGCTCCACGGCGGCGCAGGTGGCCAGGAAGAGGCCGAGGCGCTGCGGTATGTCGAGGCGCCGCTCGTCGCAGTACTGATCCAGCGCAATGCCCCGCACGTATTCGAGCACCAGGTACATGAGTCCGCCATCGCTCACGCCCGCATCGAGCAGGCGTGCGATGTTTGGATGCGAGATGCGGCCGAGCAATTGCGCTTCGCGCAGGAACCGTTCCCGCAAAGCGCTGCGCGCGAACCACGGGTGTAGCGTCTTGATCGCGACCTCGCCGTCATAGAGTCCGTCGCTGCGCCGGGCCAGCCACACCTCGCCCATGCCACCCTCGCCGATCTGCCCGACGATGCGCCAGGGGCCTAACATCGCGCCTTCGGTGAGCGGCGAGGTGGTTTCGACCGGCGAGGGCGGCTCCAGGAATCCCGCGCGTTGCGCCTCGGCCTGCGCGCGAAGCAGGTTGCTCACCAGCGAGTGGAGCTGCGGCTGCGTGCGCTTCAGCGCCGCGAGCGCGGCGTCGCGTTCCGCGTCCGTGCGTTGCAGGAGGTCGTCCACCTGCCCAAGCGCCTCGCGCCACTGAGTCGTGGCCGGGGAAACGGCGTCATTCATGGTGTGCTGGCGGTGGGAGGCGAAAGCGCATGCAGCAGGAAGGCGCGCGCCTTGTGCCAGTCGCGCTTGACCGTCGCGGCGGAGATCTCCAGGAAATCGGCGATCTCCTCGATTTCCATGCCGCCGAAGTAGCGCATCTCGACGACGCGATGCGCACGTTCGTCGATACGCTCCAGGGACTTGAGCGCATCGTCCAGCGATTCGAGTTGCGGGTCCGTGAACACCTGGTTTTCGACCGCGGTGTTCAGCGTGATGTGCTGCTGACCCCCACCGCGCCGCTCGGCGCCGCGGGCGCGAAGGTAATCGATGATGACGCTGCGCATGGCGCGTGAGGCGTACGCAAGGAAAGCCCGGCGATCCCGGCCGGGAAGATCGGCCTGCTGGCCGACCCGCAGGTAGACCTCGCGAATCAGCGCTGGTCCATCGATGAGCGTCATCGGCGCGTTGCGGGAGAGATGTGTGCGCGCCAGGCGGTCGAGCTCACCATACAGGTGCGAAAAAAGCTCGTGCTGTGCCTGCGCATCGCCGCGGCGTACCTGGTCGAGGAGCTGAGTGACCGAGCCCATTGCGGGATGATAGGTAGAGGTACCCGGCCCAGGAACCAACCCGGAGGACGCCGCAGCGCAAGATGTGATTTAAGCCCGCAATGAGCCGTGGAGCGCACCGATAACGTCTTTGACAGCACCAGGTTCACCAGGTGCCATCATGAAAAGGACAATCGGGTCGTCAGCACTGACACTAGCGGTGGTCATGTCCCTGCTGGGGCGCCACGATGCGCCGATGGCAGCGAGTCGGGACGGTACGCAGGCGGCGCCCGCATCCGTGCCGGCGTGGCTGGATACGAGGCGGCGCGATGCCGCTCGCACCGCGGCCGCGCGGAATCCCGCGGGATTCCCGTTGCGGGACCACACGAACCAGATCGCCGCGCAGCTCGGCTTCGGTGCCGACGATCGCTTCGAGCTGATCCGCGCCCATGAGGACGAGAGCGGCATGACACATGCGCTGCTCCAGCAAACACGACAGGGTGTGCCGGTCTACGGCGGTCGCCTGATCGCGCACCGCGACTCCCGGGGTGAATACGGGCCATTCAGCGACGCCGGTATCCGCAATATCAGGGCTTCCAGCCGGCCCACGGTGCCGTCGGCGTCGGCGATCTCGATAGTCGAAGGCCACGAGAGTCACGTCCATCCGTTCGTCGCGACCCCGACGGCCAGTCTCTTCTTCTACCCTGAATTCAAACGCACGCTGGCGTCGGGTGCGCCGCTGCCGCCGACACGCTACAACCCCACCGCACCGCACTCGATGGTGGAGTCCATCAACAGCGATGACGTGGTGAGGACACTCGCAGCGACCCACCTTGCGTGGCACATCGTCGGCGTCGAGCACGACGCCACGACCAACAGCTATCGCCCGGCGTTCTGGTGGGTGGACGCGCACGACGGCGCAATTCTCTCCACGGGCAGCCTGAGCCATACCGCCGTCGGCAGCGGCAATGGCGCCATCCACATGGGCGCAACGTTCGAAACGCGCGATGACGGTTCCTGCTTCGTGATGGACGATGAGATCCGTCAGTTTCGCACCGAAACCGAGGACTTTTCGGCTGGCGATCCGGTCAACTGCGACAGCAACAACATCTGGGGCAATGGCCTGGCTTTCGTGGGTGACGCCAACTCACCCAGCACCGCCAACTGGCAGAGCGCGATGGTCGACGGACACTTCGCCGCGACCGTCTACTGGGACATGATGGACAACATCTTCGGTTTCCAGGGTCCCGATGATGACTACTACTCGGTGAATCTGTTCATGCACTCCGACACCGGGTGGAGCAACGCCGCCTATTACCCCCTGTCGGGCAACGTGGCGTTCGGCGATGGGACCAACGGCGTCAAGTACACGCGTACCGATGTCATCGGGCATGAGCTCGGTCACGCGTGGAACGACCACAACAGCCATTTCGGCTTTGCGAGCGCACTCAACGAATCCCTCGCCGACATCCTCGGCGAGTTGACCGAAACCTACCTGCAGGCCGGGTTCGGCATCAATCCCGGTGTACTCGGAAACTACAGTGACAATCCGTCCAACTGGGTACAGACCGTCGACCGCGATCTTGCGAACCCCAATGCGTCGGGGCATCCGGCCTACTGGTACGCGAACATCGACAGTCTCGACGAGCACGATGCTTCGTTGCCGGCGAGCCGCGCGTTCACTTTTCTGGCGAACGGTTCTTCGCCCTGGGTCGACGCACCGAACTACTCGCGAAAGCTCAACTGGGGAATGAAAGGCCTGGGCCTCCCGCTTGCGGCCGAGATATTGATCGATACGCACCACGAGCACCTGGTGTCCGGCGAGTACCACAACCTCAGGGACTGGATGATCGTGGAGGCGTTCTCCCACAGTGTTCCGGCAGCCGAGGCGGCCTGGAATGCGTATGCGGGGATCAACGTGGGTCCGGTGGCGCCCAATTATCCGGCCAACCCGATGGCACAGACTGAATCGCACTGGCCGGAATCCACTCTCGCCCAACCACAGTACGTCGGCGATGGGTGGATGCCTGCGACCGTGCCAATCCCGAATTCGCCGCGCAAGATCAGGGTCACGGGCACGGGGAACGACATCGACTACTACAGCGTGCGCCTGAACGGCAACAGGATCGCCGTGCTCGTCACGCCGATCTACACCACGGCCGCAGACTTCAAGCCGTACGCCGTGGCCATCCTGAACGGCAACATCCCGGCCGTCGTTCTCGCGGTGGGCACGGAGAACCTGGAGCCCCAGACGATCGCGGTGAATTTTGCGACGGTGGCGGCACGCCCGCTGAAAGTCGTGGTGCTTTCGGGCTCGGCCACGTCGAACTCCGAGTATCAGCTCGACATCGATCTCGGCACAGTGCCGTAACCGCGTGACTACGCCGATTGCGTGGCTACGGGCAGCGCCACATAGAACGCCGCGCCGCGCCCGGCACGGCGCTCCGCCCAGAGCTTCCCACCGTGCGAGGTCACCAGCGTGCGGCAGATAGATAGGCCCATCCCCAGGCCGCCTTCCTTGGTGGAATGGAACGGCTGAAAAAGGTTTTCGACATCGTTCGGCAATCCGACGCCGCAGTCCAGCACGCCGATTCGCACTTCGCTCTCGGCCCTGAACGTGGTGACGGTGAGGATGCGGTCTTCCGGCGGAATCGTTTCCATGGCGTCGCATGCGTTCACGAACAGGTTGAGCACGACCTGCTGTAGTTGCACGCGGTCCGTCATGGCGAGCGGCAGGTCTGCGGCCAGGATCTTCGCGACGCAGACCCGGCGCGAGTTGAGGTCGCTGTGGATGAGACGCAGCAGCTCCTCGACACTCTCGTTCACGTTCACCGGCTGAAGTGAGACCGTTCCGCGGCGCAGCATGGTGCGCAGGCGGTCGATGATCTCGAGCGCGCGCCGATTGGCGTCGACGATGTCTTTGAAAATGGCGCGAACCTCGGCGAGGTCGGGTGTGTCGCGCGAAATGCAGTGCTGGCCAGTCTGTGCATTGATGAGAATGCTGGTGAGTGGCTGGCCAAGCTCGTGGGCGATGGAGCTCGACAGCGCGCTCAGCGAGGCCACGCGTGAAAGATGGGCCAGCTCTTCTTTTTGCAGCAGACCCTCGGCGGCAGCTTCTTTTTGCCGCGTGATGTCCATGGCAACTCCGAGTATTCGCGGAGGTACGTCCTCTTCGGCGAGGTTCAGATCCCGGCCTGGACTGTGACCGCGCGCGGCGATCCAGCGCACCGAACCGTCGGGCAGGATGACGCGAAACTCCGATTCGTAGTAGCCGCCGTTCGCCAGCGCGTGCTGGATCGCAGTTGCACGCACCGGGTAGTCGTCGGGGTGAACACGCCCGGCGAGCGTAGTGTGATCGATGGGCGAGTGCGGTTCGAAGCCGAAGAGCCCTTCATCCTGGATCCACACCCTGTCGTTCTTCACGTCCCAATCCCACATCGCCAGCCTCGCGCTCTCCGCCGCCAGGCTCATGCGTGCCTCGCTGGCGCGTAATGCCTCTTTGGATCGCCTTTCTTCTTCGATGGCCGCCGCGAGCAACAGCAATGGAGTTGCCGCCACGAGCAGGAACAGCTGCAGGGCAAGCGCATTTTCCGCAGGCGTTTGTGCCAGGAACGGCCCGCGTCCGTGCATCGTTCCCCAGATAGCGAGGATCGTGATGAGCAGCATGGAGGCGCTGATGCCTCCGAGCCCGAAGCGGAGGGCTGCCCAGATGAGCAGGGGAACGGGTGCGTAGATGAGCGCCGGTGAGGTGTCAGGTCCCGCAGGCGACCGGCCGAAGTCGAGCCACCCGATGACGATGATGGCCGCAGCAAGGCAACTCGCTTCCAGCAGGTGCTTGGGCGCGACCTTCGCCCTCGTAGTCAGCTGATTGACGGCAATCAGGATGACCGGCACCAGCACGATCGTTGTCACGGCATTCGAAATGCTGAGATTGCGCCACTCGACCCAGTATTCACTGCCGAAACGATTCGAGAGCGTGAGGGCGGCTCCCCAGAGTGCCGTTGCCGCAGGAACGATGATCACCGCGACCAGGACAAAGAGCATGGCTTCACGAAGGCTGTCGAGCCTGAAAGGCGACCTGATGAACATGCGGATGCCCGCCGCCGTCAATACGGCCTTCACGGCATCGAAAGCCTCGCAGTGCAACGCATAGAGAGGCGGCCAGTCTTCCTGCTGCGTGGCGATGAAGTGACTGGCAGCGGCGGCCAGCGTGTACGCCCACCAGTGCCGCGTGGGGACGAGCAGCAGGACGGATACGAGGATCGCGTGCGGCGGAAAAAACAGGGACACCTTGCTGTCGGGAAAACACAGCAACCAGGCGGTTCGCGTCGCCAGGTAGTAGACGACGCCGCTCCCCAGAACCCAGAACACCGTGCGCGCCGAAGACCTGGCTTGCTTGTCGAGCCAGGTGATCGTATGGAAATCCTTTTCGCTATTGGAGGTTGAATGCCGGGTTGGCTCCATCGTTCAACTACTGAGACTTGTGCAAAGTCGTTGGTCTAACTTTCATGGGCGCCCGTGACATCGAGGTTCAGGCCAGCAATTGAACAAGAAAGCGCCGGAATGGCAAGTGCGCCGCGCGAACCAGAGTTCTGTTGCCGCAGACCTTGAATGCGCGGCTGCCCCTCGGCGTTCCGCCACCTAAGGTTTCCCGGCGGCGCCGCCGTTTCCGGTGGCCGAGATATTGCGACGCTCATCGGACGAGGTGAGAACGAAATCGGTTGCAGAAACGCGGCCCGGAGCGGACGGCGGGCCCACACATATATATGTGTTGCTGGTCGGACCCGTTTCGCGATCAGCCCCCGACAGCAAGTCCGAAGATCGACGGCGAACACTCCGACATGGAAGCGGTGACGCTGCCCGGCAAGGCGCCGTCGGCACCGCGCGATGTGCATGGCGCCTGGCAGTTCTTCTACACGGAAGACGATGCCGTGCTCGACGGCGGGCGCAGCCATTTGTCGGTGACGATCGTTCTCATGCTACGCGACGATGACACCTACGACCTCTTGTACAACGCGCGATGGGGCGGCGTCGCGATCGGCGTGGGTTCCAGGGACGTCGTCGTACGGGAGAGCGGAACGTATTCGTTGTCGGGTGAAGTCCTGTTGCTCGAAGCTGCCACGACGAATCATTCCGAAATGGAAAACAACACCGCCGTGCGCCAGCAGGCGATCCCGAACGAGAATCACGTCCTGCTCGCGCACGTGGAGAAGAAGCGGCTGCACGTGGTGGGGCGCTGTGCGAAATACCAGGTGGATCCCGTGTGCCGCCTGGCGCCGAACGTCTGGTACAGCCTCACCTCGGAGCTGGGCCGTCGCTGGTTCAAGGAATGAGGGCCCGGGAGGCGGGGCACTGGTGAAATTGACCTAACATCTCGGCTAGACTTCCCGTGACCCGGCGCGGTTGTGATCTGTGTCATCGCGCGATGGGTCGTTGCAGAAGAACAATCAAGAATCGCTGCGATAGCCGCGATCGACGCAACAGAGGGAGAATTATGGTGACCCGGTTTCTGCCGCTAGCAGCGGTCCTGTTCCTTTGCCTGGGCGGCTGTGCGGCCACCACGCACCAGGCCAGCGATGGTTTCAAGCCCCCCTCGGGCAAATACCGCCTGGTTGTCATGAAGCCGGACATCTCGGTCAGCGTGCTCACCGCCGGTGGATTGAACGAGCCGCGCGAGGACTGGACGCGGACCGCCCGCGAAAACATCCTGGCCTCCCTCAAACAACAGCAGGCCAAGCGCGGCGGCTCCACCCAGGTCGTGTTTGCCAGCACCAGCGCGGCCAGCGACGACCCGAAGCTCGCCGAGCTGGACCGGCTCCACGAGGCCGTGGGCCAGTCCATTCTGCTGCACAAGTACACCCCGTACGCCGCGCTGCCTACCAAGCAGCACAAGTTCGACTGGACGCTCGGCAAGCTCGCCACCGATTACGGCGCAGCCACCGGAAACGACTACGCGCTCTTCCTGTTCGCGCGCGACAGCTTCTCCAGTGGCGGGCGCGTGGCGCTGCAGGCGGTCGGCATGCTGGGTTGCGTCGTGGGCGTTTGCGTAATGCCCGGTGGCGGCATGCAGCAGGCATTCGTGTCGCTCGTCGACCTCAAGTCCGGCAATGTCGTCTGGTTCAACCACCTGGTTTCCACGGTGGGTGACATCCGGACGCCTGAGGGCGCCGATGCCATGGTCAACAAGCTGCTCGAGACCATGCGCGAGCCGGACGCACCGAAGAAATCCAGGAAGACCTGAGCGGCCATGAAGGGGTCCCGCAGACATTTCCTGATCGGCGGCGGCGCCTGCGCGGCCTGCCTGTCGTCAATGGCGGGCGCACGCGTGCTGCCCACCAATCTCGAATCGCTGGTGGACACCAACTACGAGCCGCTGGATGCCGACGAACGCGGCATGTGGCAAAGCTGCGAGCGGATCGAAGAAATGATCCGCACTTCACCGCAGCGGTTCGACGCGCCCGCGCTGCACGACTACACGCGCGGCGTGGTCGAGCGGCTGGTAGGGCGTGAGACGCCCGATCTGCGCATCTACCTGATGCGTGATTCCATGTTCAATGCTTCGATGTATCCCACCGGCATGATGATCGTGAACACGGGGTTCATGGCGCGGGTTCGCAACGAAGCGCAGTACGCGGCCGTGCTGGGCCACGAAGCCGGGCATTTTTTCCGCAAGCACAGCATCGCCGGTTACCGCAGCATACGGCGCAAGAGTTCCACGATGGCATTCATCGGCGCCGCGGCCAATGCCGCGGCCGGTTACTCGGGCCAGGGGTCGTGGATCGACGCCGCCAACGTGATCAACCAGGCACTGGTGCTGTCGGTGTTCCAGTTCAGCCGCGCGCACGAGGCCGAAGCGGATGCCTACGGCATCCAGCTCATGTCGCGGGCGGGATATTCAACGACCGCGGCTTCACAGGTATGGAGCCAGCTCATTGCCGAGCGCAAGGCCAGCGCGAAGCAACGCGGCGCGAAATACAACGATCGCTCGGAGTCGGCATTTTCGACGCATCCTCCCAGTGAGGATCGCATGCAGGACCTGGCCGATACCGCCGATCACCTGACTACCGTATCGGGCGCAGCCTCCGCCGACGGGCGCGACGAATGGCTGGCGGCGATCCAGCCGCATCGTGCCATGTTGCTCGAAGAACAGATCAAGCTGAACGATCCGGGCGCAAGCCTGTACCTGGTGGAAAGCCTCGCCCAGGATGGCTGGACCGGAGTGCTTCGTTACAACGAAGGCGAGATCTATCGGCTGCGCAATGCCGCGGGTGACGACGTGAAAGCGGCGGACGCCTTTGCCGCATCCACGGCGCTGCCCGATGCGCCCGCGGAAGCGTGGCGCGCGCATGGGTTCGCATTGCTCAAGGCGGGCAAGACGCCCGAAGGGCGAGAGGCGCTGAACCAATATCTCACGATGAAACCCGATGCCAGGGATGCCGGGATCGTCCGTTACACATTGAATCAATAAGGTTCGAAGACATGAAAGCACGCATTCTGTTCGCGTTGATGCCGATGTTCCTCGCCGGCTGCATTCCGACGTACACGCTCAAGAAAGCGGGACCCACCACCGTGGCCAACGGCGCATTCACCGTGCAGCCGAGCTCGGCGTGGAACGTGGTCCCGAAGGACGTGAGCCGCACGCAATGGGAAGAGGTGTGGACCCAGAATGGCCCGCTGCTCGATACCGTCGCGTTCCTCGGCGGCCTGCCCGAAGGCAAGGCGGTGGTCGTGCAGAAAAAGAAAGAAGAACAACGCGTGCCGCTGTTCCGCGCCAACATGTCGCCGGAAGACCTGGCCTCGATGGTCGAAGCTTCCTACCGCATCAGGGGCGTGACCGTCTTCAACGTGGAATCGGTGGATCCGGTGGAATTCCTCGGCGGCCAGGGAATCCGCGTGCGCTTCAACTACGCGCCGAGCAATGGCATCACGAAGAAGGGCGACTGCGTGCTGCGTGTCATCGACAAGAAACTGTACGTGATGAAACTCGAAGGCGTTTCGAGCCACTACTTCAACGCGGTCGTGCCCGAGTTCGACCTGCTCGTGTCCACGGCGGCCTTGCAGAAATAGTCAGCGCGCCTGGTAGGTAGCCTTGATCGCGGCGAACACCGGCTCGTTCGCTTCGAAGCTCTCCCGGTCGGCGATGAAGAAGAGCAGGGACGTGCCGGCCTGCATGAACGAGTAATACGTGAGCGACTCGATCGCAAGCGTGTGCGCCGTGCGCTTCTCGATGAGCGCCGTGGCCGCGCCCGCGGCCGCCTGGTCCCTGAAGCCGAGCACATGTATCGAGAATCGATTCTCGCCATTCGCATGAACGGAACAGGAGTGGTCGGCGGCGAGGGCCACGATATCCTTCTCGAACGTGCGCCGCAGCGCGCGTTCGATGTACTTGCCCAGCGTCGTTGCATCCTCGTCGGTGACGGGGATGATGGAGCTCTTCGCGAGCGACGACTGAACGGCCTCGAGCAGCTGACCGTCCGTTATCTTCAATTTCCCTTCGCAGGCAAGCGACGCGGGCGCGCATCCGAGCAGGACCAGCGCACAGGCGAGCAGCACTACCGGGCCGATGACTTTGCTCATATCTCTCTCGTGTAGCTAGCGCGAATGTCGGGCGCCCTGGCCGCGGCGACGACGACCAGCAGATTCCGCTCGGTGACCAGCCTGGCAATGGCATCGTCGACGGCGGTGGTTCCCAGGCCGGACAACTCGGCGATCTGCAACTTGAAGACATCGTAATCGCCGATGATTTCCACGCATCCTGCCGATCCGAAACCGATATCTTTTTCGCTCGCCGGCCCGCCATGAATATAGAAGGCGCCTTCCATGACGATGGCGCCGCGACCCGGTGAATATCTGTTGCGCACTTCGTAATCGCGGATGTAGCGCTTCACAATTATTGAACGTGCCCTGGAAAGCCCGGCATTGACCCAGCCCCTGGTCTTGTAGTGTGTGTCCGGCTTGGCGGGATCGTTCCAGTAGGGCATGAAGCGAGGCGCTTTGTGCTGGTGCGTCGTCGCCTTGCCGGTGGCGTCCGAGCCGCTGACGGTGATTTCGTAAACCGGCACTTTGTAAAGTTCGATCTTGCCGTCGTTGTCGATGTCGTCGTCAGGATACGAACGCGCCTCATACGAGCCCACGATCTTGTTGGAGATGTTGACTGTGACGCGCCTGCTCTTCATATTACGGGTCCTGTTCGCCGAGGCGATCCATAGCTCGCAAAACACACCAGCGCGCGGGCACGCGTCGGTTCACGAGGTTAGTTTGCCAGCCCGCCTTGCCGCAACTGGTGTTCACGCCGCAATCGGCTGAAGTGTGAAACATGCGGTCCTCGTCGCCGCTTTTCCCGAACCGCTTCGCGGCAAAACAAATTAGATGCAAGAACAGAAGAATCATTCGATCGAGCCCGTCGGCGTCAGCATGCGTACTGCCTGGGACGAATTCGTCGCGGCCAACAACGGCTCCTTCTATCACCTGTACGACTGGAAAGACGTCAACGAGCAGTCGCTCGGGCACGCCTGCGAATTTCTCGCGGCGCGCGATGCGGCGGGCACCATCACGGGAATTCTCCCGCTCGTGTTCGTGAAGAGCAGGCTCTTCGGGCGCATCCTGTGTTCGATGCCGTTCATGAACTACGGCGGTCCGGTCGCCGCAACGCCCGAGGTGGCCGCCGCGCTCACGCGCCAGGCCGTCGCCCGCAGCGAGGCGCTCGGCGCCGACTACCTCGAGCTGCGTTGCCCTGCGACGCTGGAAACGACGATGGCGGTGTCGACGCGCAAGATCAGCATGATCGTGCCGCTCATGCCGGATGCGGAAGCGCTGTTCAATTCCTTCTCGTCCAAGCATCGCAAGAACATACGCCGCGCGCAGAAGGAAAAGCTCGAAGTGCGCAGGGGCGGCCTCGAACTGCTCGACGACTTCTTCCACGTCCTCGAACTTTCCTGGCACAGCCTCGGCACGCCGATGTATTCGAAGAGCTACTTCGAGCGCATCCTGAAAACCTTTCCGGGCAACACGACTATCTACACCTGCAACCTCGAGGGAAAGCCCATTGCGGTGGCGATGACCGGGCATTTCAACGGTGTCGTGGAAGGCATGTGGGCCGGAGCGCGCCGGGAGTTCCGCAACCTGGACGCGAACTACGTGCTGTACTGGGAAATGCTGCGCCACGCCTGCGAGAGCGGCCACAAACTCTTTCACCTCGGCAGGTCCACGTCCCAGTCTGGCGCCGAGCAGTTCAAGAGCAAGTGGAACGCGGAAACGCACCAGCTCTACTGGTACTTCCACCGTCCCGATGGCGGCGCCATGCCGCAGTTGAACGTCGACAATCCGAAATATCGGCTTGCCATTTCCGCATGGCAGCGCATGCCGCTGTGGGCAACCCGCCTGGTCGGGCCACCGCTCGCGCGGCTGATTCCCTGAGCGCGTCGCCAACTACGCGCTCAACGCGTCGAAGATCCGTTTCGCCACTTCCTTGTCGTCGAGATAGCCGGCGATGCCGTGCCGGTTGGCCGTGCGATTGCGTACGTCGGTCTTGTTCACGATGGCCGGGTTGACGGGGTCGAGCGGAAACCGATCGGGCTTAAGTGGATAGAGCGCGACCACGTCCCGCTCGTCCATGGCGTTGAACCAGGCGTCTGCGCATTCCGGGCACCGCGTCGTCGCGAATCCCTTGAGTGTCTTGCGGATCTCCTGGATGCCGAGCGGCGAGCCGACGGTGATGAACAGGGGCACTTTCCACCCACGCAGGTGACCCTCGCGGCGAAACAGGTTGTAGGCGACCACAGTGCCGAGCGAATGCGAGACCACCACCGTGGATTGGCCTGGTTTCATCGCCGCGCTGACGCCGTCTTCTATCTTCTTGCGAATCGCGTCGTTCTTGAGATAGCAGTACACGTCGTGCGTGAAGAGCGCGATGCTCGCGCCGCTGCCGTGCGGAACGTGGCGGTCGATCGCGCGCAACACGCCCTGGAACCACTCCCAGTTGAGCGGACCACGGTTGACGACTTCCTGTCCCGATACTTCGGCAATCTGCTGCGTCGTGATGCCGGTCTGCTGGCGGATTTCCTCGAGGATCCTGCGCGTGAACTCCTGCTCGTCGGCGCTGGCGTCCGTGCCGCGGACCACGATTTCCGCCGCGGTGTCCGCGGACTTGCCATCGACCATGTCGAACAGGGTGTCGCCGTAGTACGGAAAGCGCACGTCGGTCTCGGCAATCGGCAGCGCGAGGTTGCTCTTGGCGAGGCCTTCCTCGAGAGCATCCAGCCACTCTGCCTTGAGTGCCTTTGAATCCTTGTTTTCCTGTGCCCGGCCGTGGATCAGCACGAGTTGCCTGCTCATCTGAGATCTCCTGAAGCGAGTGCCTCCTTGAGCTTGTCGAGGCCGCGCATCGAATAGAGTGACCACAACGAATCGTTGACCAGCGTCTCGCTCACGCCGTCGAGTTTCGGATGCAGCTTGAACCGGTTGGCGCGCAGCAGCGCCCAACCATGCGACAGCAACGGCACAAATGGCACGACACCGGCCTGCGCATCGAGATTCTTGTCGACGAGCTGTCGGCCAAGCAGCGCGAGGTCGAAGAACGTGACACCCAGGTCGCCACGCAGGTAGCCGGACATTTCACGGATGCGGTCGAGCGCCTGCAGATCGTGGTACGCGTACGCCGCGTAGACCGCGAATGTAGGGTCGACGCCCTTGGCATATTGCATCTTGCGCGCGACGTTGAGCGCGTCGTCGTCGTCGAGGCGGAAACGTCCCCGCAGCGAGGCGGATGCGGCCACCGCCCGCAGCGTGCGCAACTCCTCGGCGCGGCCGGCATACATGCTCCATCGCCAGTTGTTGGACGAAGGTTCGTACGAGACGTCGACGAGTTCACCGTCCTGGAACGTCAGCGCCGCAATGAAGCCCGCCAGCGCTGGTATGACCGCGCCGCGATCGTTGTCGAATCGAAGCACGGCGCTTGCTGCGGGGCCTTTGAGCGCCGAGATTCGCGCGAGCTCCGTGCCCAACAACTCGGACTTCGCCGCCGGCGCGAAACACTCGACGAGGTTCGCGCCACGTACCTTGAATCCACATTCCGTCTCGAAGTGATCGGGGCCAAAGGGCGCGGCGATCTGTTCGATGTTTTCGGCAAGGCGCTCGGCCTCGGGATGCAGCGAGGTTCGAGCGCGCGCAATCTCGCGCTGCAGACCCGGAAGCTCCTGTCCCGCGGAGCGCACCAGCGTGCGTGTCACGGACCGCAAGGTGGTGCGGGGCACGGATGTTTCGAGCCGGATCGATCCGCCGCGCATCGGCGAGGGCGCGGCCGCTCCGGCGCGTTTCGCCGCCGGTGGTGTCGCGACACCATCGATATGCGACAGCCAGTAGGGATGCACGGTGAGAATGGCATCGGGACTCTGGTTCACCTTGTTTGCGAGTTTCAGGTCCTGCACGCGTCGCGGGACTTCGCTTTCGAGGTAGGCCTGCAGGGCCGCGGGCCTGATGACGCGCCCGTTGTCGCCGTTGACGGTGGAGGCTTCGTATGGTTCGTCGCGATGACCGTACAAAGCGTCCAACAAGGCATCGGTGTACAACGCCCGGAAAGTGCCGGCTGCCTGCGCCGGGTCCTTGATTTCCGCCGCGGTCCGTCCGAGCACGCAGGCGAAGAACTGGTCGACGGGTTTCGCTTTCGCGCCGCCGCCTTCGTTCGGGAAGACTTCCTGCCCGTGCACGTTGCCCGCCTGGATGCCGTCGGGCGCGACGCGACAGGCGTCGGAGAAGATCACGACATGATTGATGCCGCAGTAGCGCGCCATCTCGACGCTGCCGCGCACGTTGACCGCTTCGTTGGGATTTCGGGGCGCGTCCGACAACAGCCATCTCTCGCCGAGATTGATGTTCACGCCGTGGCCGGCGAAGTAGACGATGAGCTGATCGACCCCGGGGCCGTCGATGATCTCGTTGATCGCGGCGAAGACCTGGCTGCAGCTGACCTTGCCTGCCTCGTCGGTGATGAGTTTGGCGTGGGTCTTGTCGGGCATGCCTTGCGCAACCGCCCAGGCGTGCATGCGCTTCGCGCCGGTGGCGGCATCGTTGAGTTTTTGAAGGTTCCCGGTCTGGTCCACGCCGATGAACACACCGGCACGAATCATCGTGTGGCCCCCTTCATGAGGCGAATCGCGCTCGCCGTCAGCGCCTCGGTGAGAGCAGGGGGCTTCTGTTCCTCGCCAGGCGCCATGCAATAGATGTTGCGGAAACGTTTCGGCACGTAGTAGCCGATGAATGCGCCAATGGCGGTGGTGAACCAGACGAGCGTGAATTGCAACTCGTAGCCCGGGCGCGTAAACGTCAGCAGGACTTGCGCCACGAGTGTCGATGCACCAAGCGCCACCGCCAGAACGAACGCATCGCGCCAGCTCCTGATCGCATCCTGCTGGCTGTTTTTCGCGCCGCGCGTGTCCTGCACGAGTATGGCCATGACGAATGCGAGCGTGAATGTCGTCAGCAGCCTGGGCGAACTCAGGATGGCGGCGCGCAGCGCCTCGCCGCCGTCATGCAGCCGGAAGATGCGAACCACCAGCCCGATGACGAAGGCCAGGGTCGCCGCCGTGAATCCGGCACAGACGAAGAACAGGTAGGGCTTGCGCCCGTAGACGTCCACATTCGCGAAGCAGAAATATTGCTTCGGATATACCGCGCACAACACGGCGACGACAAAGTAGATGGGGATCATGATCATCGACGGCCGAATCGGGTTGCCCACGTCGGTGCCCGTACGTACGGCGGCCGCGACACACATGATGGCAAACACCGCGAGGAACACGGCGGCCAATGGGCGGAAATTCGGGCGTGCGACCGGCGCGACGTAAACGCCGATCCCGCGCAGCAACCGGACCCGTCCGCTTTCGGTGCGTCGACTGCGCAACGTGAGACGCGACAGCAGCAAGGCGGCATCGTTGCAGAAGTAGCGCATGTCTTCGCGCAGGCTGTTGATCAGCATGCGCGAGGTGGTGGTTGCAGGATCGAGCGCTACGGTGGTGCTTTCACTCGCGAACGCTTCGGTTTCCGCCAGTGCGCCCAGCGATTCCCAATTGCCGGACTTGCCGGACACGGAGTTTGCGAAGTCGTGCAACCGCCCGATGGCCTCGCTGCTGCGCGAAGAGCGGAACATCAGGTGATCGAAGCGCCGCGACATGAGTTGCAGCGCGCGTGCATTGTCGCGCGCGAATCCGGCGAACTGGCGCTGCTGTGCGCATTTGTCCAGCAGGAACTTGAGCTCCGCCGCCTGCTGGAATTGCGCGTGCAGCGTGTCATCGGGCAGCTTGCGCTGCTGGCCCAGATCGAGGCCGCGCCTCAGCAATCCGAAGTGCACCTCGCGGATCTCCGCGTCGCCGAGCACGCGCCTCGCGGAGCAGATGGCGTCGCGCAAGACCACGGCCTCGTCGGGCATGCCACCGATCTGGCGCGCGTGCGCGCGGAATACCGCGTCGATCGTCGAGAACGGCTTGAGGCGCGGCAGCAGCACCGCGGTCAGCAATGCGACCCATGCGGGCGTCGTCAGGAGATAGTCCACGAAAGAAACGAGGCCCAGCTGGTATGTCGCCCAGATCGCGCAGACGGCCAGAAGATAGACGGCGAGGTGCCCGAACGCGTAGTAGACACACGCGATGCAGTACCGGTAGCAGGTGGTGTACGAGCGATCCGCCTCCGGCCCGCGCAGGCGAATGGCCGAGTACAGCGCCACGAAGGTTGCGCCAAGCAGGAAACTCACCCAGGGTTGCAGCTCGAGTGGGCTCAATGCCGGGTCTCCGTGGCTGCTTCGAGTAGTTGGAGCTCACGCGCCGCGAGCGCATATCCAAAGGCGATCGCCGAGCGCAGGTCGCGAATCGCGCCTGCCTGGTCCTGCTGTTGCTGGCGTACGTGAGCGCTGTTGTAGTAGGTCTTGCCATCCGTGGGGTCGAGCGCGAGCGCCTTGTCCAGGTCCTCGCGAGCCTTTTCGAGATTGCCCAGCCTGTGGTACGCGGCACCGCGCGATGAGTAGTACTTGGCCACCGCGTGATCGCAGGTTATGGCCCTGTTGAAAGAGTCGATGGCATTCTGGAGTTGCTTCGGGCTCATCCCCTTGCGCGCTTCGAGCAGATGGATGACTCCCTTCGCCCAGTGCAGTTCGCCGCGCGCGGGATCGAGCTCGATGGCCTTGTTGATGTCGCGTTCCGCGAATTCGAACTGCTCGCTGCGCGCAAACATGTTCGCGCGCGTATACACGTACTCGGAATTGGCCGGGTTGAGTTGCACCGCCATCGAGATGTTCACGAAGGATTTGTTGGCGTTCTCCCTGCGGAAGCGGGATCCGAGCTCGAAGTACGCGGCGGCAAGGCGCTTGAGCAGCGGTTCGTTGGTGGGCTGCTGCTTGCGTGCCTTTTCGCCCCATTCAGCGGCAGCCACGAGTTGCTCGGTCGTGAGGTCCCGCATGTTCGTAGCGTCGAGCGGTGTGCCACGCAAAGCGGCCTCGCGTTCATCGGCCGCCTCTTCCAGTTCAGCGAAGCCCGAAACGCCGAAGGGGCCGGACACGGCGGGGCTTGCCGCAGTCGCTGCCGATTCCTGCGTATCCAAGGTTGGCTCGGGCTTCGGCACGGCCACCGCCGGCACCACTCGCAGTAACGGTCGTGTTGCGGTCAGTGCCGGTGGCGCCGGGGATGGCGGCGATCCCGGTGATACCGCCTTGCGCGAGAAAATCTGCCCGTCAGTCGAGCGCATGTGCAGGATGGGCGTTCCCCACTCGGTGCGCGAGGTTGGTATCACGCTCATCTTGATGCGCGCCGCAGTGACGGCGCCGTCAACCGGCTCGCCACCCGACAGTGCCGTGTAGAAGCCGCTGGCAAGTTCGATTGCCGCGTCGTCGCTGATCGGAAACTGCATGGCGAGCACTGCCGGTACGCCGGCGGTCACGAGGCTCCTGGCGACACTCATGCTTCCGGTAGAGCTGTTGCAGCAGTTGAGGATGACGAGACGCAGCGAAGACTGGAGACCGAGCAGCCGGCGCAGGTCGCTTCCCGACACTTTCTGGACGCCGCCGGACTCTGAAGTCAGGATGACACTGCCTTCGGATTTGTATTCGCCATCGACTTCCTCGCCCGCGTCGCCGTGCCCGATGAAATGGAATACGTGCCAGGGTCCCTGGACCAGCGCCTCGAACAAGTCGTTATGAGTCTCGCCGCGCACCCATTTGAAATCGACTTCACCGCGCTCGTGCAACTTGGCGATCGCCTTCTCGATGCGATTGCGCTCGCCCGTGACATTGAGGTCCGGATACAGGTCGGTGCGCGGGTTCGCCACCATCGCCAGGATGCGCAGCGGACCGTCGACTGCCAGGCATGTGCTGGGCCTGTCCATGCGCATGTAGCGCACGAGTGAAGTCTGGAAGTGCAGGCCCAGATAGTCCTTCACTTCGAAGTTGTCGTACAGGAACTCGAAAGGCAGCCGGGATAGGGCGTCGGCATCGATACGCAGCTTGAGGCGCAGGCGCACGTTATCCTGGAGGCTCGCCCGGCTCTTGATGTACAGGCTGCGAATTTCCGGCGGCTCGTGCAGCAGCGCGTTGAAGATTCCCTTGCCCACGGCGAGCAGGTCGGTATCGCGCATTCGCACTGTCTGGCGCATTCCCCGGGCGCTGCGCAGGATGGCGAGTTCCACTTTCTCGGCGGCATACACGGGATCGAACGGCAACGTGATCCTGGTGCGCGCGCATTCCCCGGACGGGGATTTCACGACCTCAGCGAAGTAGGCGCCGGCGTCTGACGACACAGCGATCTCGAAGTCCTTGTACTCCGTGATAGCGCCCAAGGTGACGACTTCCTCGTTTCCGCGAATTTCAAAGCTTGCTGCGGCCATCCGGATGCATGCGCAATTCGCGTTGCTGCCCGCTATTTGGCGCTGCACCTGCGCCATGTCAATCAGGGGGCCGGCAGGCATTGCGCCAATTGTGAGGTTTGACCGTTTGATTTCGCTGGAGATCGCTAACTAATCAAGGGTGATTTCCGCGATGCGCAATGGTGATCCCGCCTGCCGTGAGCAATCCTCGGTGGGCATGCGAATTGCGGTGTCGCTTGTCTCTTCCCTGTCGCGGACCCGCTGTTCGTTACACGAGTTAGCCCTGCGACGGCACGAATCGCGTCATCACCGCCTGTTCCAGCAGGTCGAGCGGCAGCAGCCCTTCGTTGATGATGAAGTCGTGGTACGGCTGTTCCCTGAACCTGGCTCCCAGCGCGATTTCCACGCGAACGCGCAACGCTTCGAGGCGGCTGTAGCCATAGAAATACGAGGTCGCCTGGCCGGGTGAGTCGAACGTGTAACGGTCGATCTCCGTCTGCGCGAACGCTCCGGAGAGCATCACTTCCCCGGTCAGCACGCGCTTCGCGGCGTCCGGCTCGATGAGCCCGAGGTTCAGCATCGGGTCGAGGTACGCGCGCGCCGCGCGCAACATGCGCATCTGCAGCGCGCCTATCTGTCCCTCGATGGGCAGGTATTGCTTCATCACCGCTTCCGCATACAGCGCCCAGCCTTCGATGTTCGCGGAGTTGAACGCGTACACGATGCGCGCGGTGGACACACCGCGCTCGAGCATGCCCGCGAACTGCAGCTCATGGCCGGGACGGCATTCATGCGCCGTGATGGTCCAGGCGATGGCGCTCCAGTCGAAATCGTCCATCTCGCCGACCTGCACGTTCTTGAGCGGCAGCACGAATTCCGCGGGCTCGCCGGTATTGCCGATGAGTCGCGGCGGATCGATGTGCGGCGCCGGCGAAGCGGCGGCTTCCGCTTCCGTCGACAGGCGGATGACGGCTTCCCGCTTCGGGAGAGTGACGATGTTCTGCTTGCGCAGGGTGTCTTCGAGCTGCGCCAGGTGGGACTTGTAGATAGGCAGAACCTGGTCCCCGGCCACGCGGTTTTTCTTGAGCGCGCGAATGACGTCGCGATAGTTGGAAGAGTCGAGACCTTTCTGCGCGGCGTAGATGCGCGCGAGCGCGTCCAGCTCGTCGCGGGTCTGCATGTAGGCGAACATGGCGCGCTGCATGAGATCGCGCGGGTCGGCTTCGACTCCGAAGGACTTCAGGTTGTCGGCGTAGATCTCCGCCGGCAGCCGGTTGGTCTTGCGCGCGCGCGGCAGCACGGTGCTGCGCACCCAGTCGTCGTGCGCTTTCAGCTCGCGCGTGAGTGCGTCGAAATCCTTCTGCCAGCCCTTGAGCCCGCTCTTGCGCAACAGGTCCCGTATGCCATCGACATAACGCGGCGCGTTGTCGAGGTTCTGTTGAACTTCGACGACCCACGGCCAGGTGAGCGAGCTGTCGCTCATGCGCTCTTCGATGCGTGCGCGCGCGAGCTTCGTGAGCGGCTCGTAGCCGCGTTCCGTTCCCGCGTAACGTTTCAGGCGCACGAGCGCGGCGGGGTGGCGCTTCTTGCTGACGCGCGCGTCCAGCATGTCCTGGAAGCTCGAGAAAATCTGTTTGCCCACATCGAAGTAAGGAATCATCAGGCGGCGATTCAGCGCGGACGTCGTCGCCTGGCGCTGCGCGGCGCGAATGAGGATGTCGATGTCCTGCTTTGCGCGGTCGTCCGTCACGCGCGCTCGCGCGGCTTCGAGCTGGGTCACGGCGGCGGCGAGATCCGCTTCCTGCCGTTCGTCGTATTTGGGTTTCAGATCGAAGATCTGCTGGTCGTATTGCTCGAGGCCCAGGGATGCCGCGGATTCAGGCGCGTAGCGACCGTTCACTTCCAGCAGCACCTGCGTGTGCCGGTTGCTCTGCGTGATCCATTCGGGTTCGGCGGAGTGCGCGGGCGCGACCAGGATTGCGGCGAGCAAGGTTTTTACCAATCGTTGCATGCGAGAAGGGTAGCCCAATGCGGCGGTAGTGCACACCAGAAAACCTCGCGTCCCGATTCCGCTCGCCGCGACAACGTCTCCGGCAATCGCAAGCGCGCAGCGCTACACTCGCGCCCGGTAGAGCGCGGTATCGACTTGATCATCTGGCAAGGATTGCCCGATTCGCATCACGGAGGATGTATGTCCAATCACGTGTCTACCTTCTATTGCCGCGCGTTCGCGCTCGTGGCCTGCCTCGCCGGCGCTACCGCGGCGGCAGCACCGGCACCGGCCTCAACCGCAGTCAATCCGCCATCCGGCTGGCAATCGTTCGCCGCTGCCGCGCCCTGTGTCCCCGGCACCTGGCGCGTGGGCAACCCGAACGGCGCCGCACCGGTTCGCTTCGAAACCACGCACTTCGCATTCCGCTGGAATGGCTCGACCACGACGACCCAGGCTGCATCCACGGCAGGCACGTATCTCGAATCCATCTGGCAGCACTTCATGCTCAACACGGCTTTTCCCGAGCCGTACTGCGCCACCGCTAACAAGTTCAAGGCGAACATTCACATCGACCCCACGTTCGGTTTGAGCGGTGGCGTCGACGGCCAGGGCTTCATGGGGATGTGGGTGGGGCCGGGCGCGCTCGCCGACCGCCACGGCCTCGCGCATGAATTCACGCATGGCCTGCAAGGCTCGACGGGCGGTCTGCAGGGTTCTCCGTTCACCGGATGGATGTGGGAGAGCCACGCGAACTGGATGGCACTGCAGGTGCCGGAACTGCGCCGCGGCGTGCATTGCTCGGAGCTCTCGGTGAATTTTCCGCACCTGTACTACGGCTCGACTCGCGTGCGGTACTGCAACTGGCAGTTCTGGGAGAACCTGAAGAACCGGTTTGGCTACGCGGCCGTGCAGGACATCTGGGCAAACGCCCCGAAGGCCGGCCAGCCGGGACGTTCGACCGCCGATCCCTTCAACGTGCTCATGACCAACCAGGGCTGGAACGTCGAGCAGCTCAACGACGTGTTCGGCGACTGGGCGATGCGCAACGTGAACTGGGACTACCGGAATCCCGACGGCAGCGACCAGGGAGCTATCTACCGCCAGGCGTATGGCAGCTACGATCCGCAGGGCGGCAATCGGAGCCTGCGCACCACGCGTCTCGAAGCGCTCGATCTCGCCAACCGCCGCTTCAACGTGCCGGCGGCGTGGGCGCCGCAGCGCTGGGGCTACAACCTCGTGCGGCTCGTGCCGGATGCGAACTCCGCGCAGATCACCGTCACTTTCCGCGGCGTGCTCCAGACGGCGCCGAACGCCACGAGCTTCGCGGGCCTGCAGGACGAGCCGACGTCGATTCCGCAGCCGGCGTCGGGATGGCGCTGGGGCGTGGTCGCGATCAACTCGGGCGGTGTCGCGCGTTACAGCGCGCTGCAGCGCGGCGCGGACGGCGCAGTGACATTCCCGCTCGTGTCGGGAGATCGATCGCACTGGCTGGTGGTCATGGGCGCGCCCACGCAGATGCACAACATCCGCTGGGATCAGCCTTACTACTCTATCTACCGCTATCCGTGGATGGTGCAGATCAATGGCGCGATGCCGCTCGGCTTCCAGCCCAACGCGCCGGTGCCGGTGCCGAACGGCCGGCGTCATCCGAACGGCGGCGGCTGGCTCGCGCCGAATGCCGTCGCGGATGCGAGCGCGTTCGTCGGCCCGAATGCACGCGTGCTCGGCGGCGCGGTGCGCGGCAATGCGCGCATCGAGGATCACGCCACCGTCATCAGCGGTGAGGTGAGCGGCAATGCCATCGTGTCGGGTCTCACGCTGGTGTCCGCCAACACGATCGTTCGCGACAACGCGCGGGTGAACACCGTGTTCATGCCGCTCGGATCGTTCGAACGCAACATCGTGCTGTCCGGCACGGCGCACAACATCGGCGACGTCGAGCAGCGCGGCGCATCCATGTCGCGCGGCGTGTTGTATGGCTTCATCGATCCGCCGGCGACCACGAACCCGCGCCGCGGCTCGAACCTGACCGCGCCGGTCAGGGAGATCACCGCACCCGCGGTTTTCCGCTGGCGATGAGTTATCGTGGCGGCGCCCCTCATGAAAAGAGGGGCGCCACCCGAGCAGCATGTGAGATGCTCGCCCGTGGCCAGAATCCATGTCGACAGGGGAGTAAAGAGCATGGCTAACTTCAGAACTGTCTGCGGCGGTCTTGCAGTCGCGGCTGCCTTCCTCGTCCAGGGCTGTTACACCGCGCCCGCAACGGTACCCGTTCCGGCACAAAGGTCCCTTACAGAGAGGTTCGAGCAGTCATGGCAGGCGGCCCGAGGCGCGGCAGCCGACGTGGGACTTCGCGTCACCCATGAAGACCGCACGACCGGAACCTTGCGCGGCGACCAGGGCTCGTCCAACGCATCGATTAGCGTGGTGACGCAGGCCGACGGAACGATTCACGTCGGATTCGCAGTGACCGGTGGAACCGCGACCCAGGACTCCAACCTTAAAGAGCATCTGACGCGCGCCTATCAGCGCCGCATGGGCCGCTGACACCGGATTTGACAGAAAGCTTTCTCGAACGCGATTCGCCCGTCGCCACTTGCGGTCGTCGTCGCCGCCTGTCATGAATCCCCCCTGCGCGACACATTAGGTAAGGACCGCAACCAATCGAGCGGTTCGGGGGTGCCCATGCGTTCGACTCTGTCCGGCTTGATTGCCAGCTCTCTGTTGTTGCTAGTGGCTTGTGGAGGAGGCGGAGGTGGTGACAGCACACCCCCGCCGGCACCCCCGCCGGCGCCGCAGGCACAGAGCATCACGTTCGCCAACGCAGGACCGGTGAGCCGGCCGTTGAGCGACGGCACGTTCACCAACGTGGCTTCGGGGGGCGCGGGCACGGGCACGATCAGCTATCAAAGCTCCAACACCGCAGTGGCCACGGTGAATGGCCTGGGGGCGGTGACGTTCCTGGCCGCCGGTTCGGCGACCATCACGGCCAACAAGGCTGCGGACGCGGCCTTCCTCGCGGCCTCGGCTAACTACACGCTGACCATCACGGCGCCGCAGGCGCAGACCATCGCCTTCGCAACGACCGGGCCGGTGACGCAGCCGCTGGCGTCTGGCAGCTACACGAATCTGGCCACGGGCGGAGCCGGTACCGGTGCCATCACGTATCAAAGCTCGAACACGGCGGTGGCCACTGTGTCGAATGCCGGCGTGGTTACGTTCGCGACCCCGGGCACGGTCACCATCACGGCCGGCAAGGCTGCCGATACCAACTATCTGGCCGCGACTGCGAGCTATTCGCTGACCATCTCGGCGGCGCCGCCGACGACACCGGTGACTTCCCAGAGCGCCAACAGCGTGACCCCGGGAACGACGGTGACGTTGAGTGCGACCAGCACCGATCCGCAGGGTGCCACGCTTACCTATGCGTGGGATTTTGGCGATGGCTCGACCGCGTCGGGAGCCAGCGTGACGCACGCGTTCGCGAGCGAGGGGAATTTCTCGATTCGCGTCACTGTCACCAATTCCCATGGCCTCTCCGCGAGCTCGACCGCTGGCTTGTACGTCGCGTGGCTGCCTTGGTATCCGCCTGTGAATTTCGTCCTGAACCCACGACACTTTCTGGGTGATGTGCTGTTCGCCGGGGGCAACTTTTTCGAACCCAACGGTTTTCCGTTCACGGTGTCCTGGGAGCTGGGCGATGGCAGCACCGCCACCGGCGAGACCCTCGCGTACAGGTACGCGAGCGCGGGCACTTACACTGTCCGCGTCACCGTCACCAATTCCCTTGGCCGCTCTGCGACCGCCCAGACGACAATCGAGGTGATGCCGGTGGTGGCGCAACCCGCGCCCATCGACAACACGCTCCAGGTGTACTGCGCAGGTGCCTTCTGCGGCGCGCAGAGCCCGACAACCTACAGTGGCAGCGGCGTCGGAGTCTGGCGATATCACAACGCCACCACTGCGGACGCCACCATCAACGTGGCCATCGGTGGCCTCAGCGCCGGCCAGTCGGGGTTCCTCGTCTTCTCGAACGGCAACGAGACCGCCGCCGCTTCAGTTCCAGTGCCGGGCACGGCACTGCCTCCTGGCGGCAATACTTCGATGAAAGCGCAATCGCGCGAAGCTGCCGCACATGCGCAAATCCAGGCGGGCAACCGCGCGATGCTGGAATCCCTCGCAAACAAGTCACGCCCGACCATGCGGAAAGCCGCGCCAACTGCTCGCGTGATGCAAGCCGCCGCGCCAACCGTTGGCACGACGCGGCAGTGGCGGGACATCTTTGGCGGATCGGTCGTCTACAACATCGAAGTTGCCGCGACGTGCACTTTCTCCACGGGCCGCAACGGCGTGGTGTGGAGGGATGTCGACCAGATGCAGCGCGGCGAGCTCGATCCGGTGCGCGTGCAGATGGTCGCCGACTTCCTCTGTGGTGCGAACGGCGTCTACGAGAAGCTGGTGGCGATGCACGGCGATGTGTATGGCGATGCGGCCGCGATCAACACCAATTTCATCCAGGACGCGCCAGGCAATCTGCAGGACCTGAATGTCGTGATCCTGGGCGTGCCGCAGAGCACGCCGTGGAACGGCTACTTTTCCTCGTCCAATCTGGTTGCCGCCACTGAGGATCCGGACTCCAATCACGCGCTGGGGGTGGTGCTCAACGGCTGGTACCTGGGTATCACCAGCGAAGAGGATCCCACCACGCGCGTCACGCTGGCGCACGAGATCAAGCACCTGCTCAATTTCTATCAGCGGGGCGTCAGTCGTGGTGAGTACCACGCGATCTTCCTGGAAGAGACCTCGGCAATGCTCGCGGAAGAACTCGCGGGTGCCGAATTTGGCCACCAGAGCCGCACCGCAGCGCGTATCGGCGGATACGCTTCCAGCGGCGGTGGCACCGGTTACATCGAGTGGACGCACCCCGATGGCAACAGCTACAACCTTGGTGGCAGCTTCGGATCCTTCCTGCATCGTCGCTACGGCACGGAGCTCGATACCTACCTGATGAACACGTGCAGCGACGATGGTTTTCCGACGTCCAGCTACCAGTGCGTGAACACGTTCATCACCAGCCATGGCGGCGTGAGCTTCGCGGATGAATTCGCGCGCCTCGGCGCCACGGCGCTGAGTGGCATGGCCTGGACGACCCCCTATGGATTCGGATTTCGCGGAGCGCTCGCGGGCAACGACCACCTCTGGCCGGTTTCCTGCGCTTACTCGCCCGTGCGACCGCCACGTTCGCTGGAAGGCGTCTACCGCGCCACCACCCATACATACGACCACGACTTCATGGACGCCGCGCAAACCACCTTTGTCCGCAACAACGTAGTGGTCCCCGCCGGCACCACGCTCATGGTGGTGGTGAACGAAGCGCAGAAGTAACGCGTCGGCTACGGCACTTCAATCTGATTGTGATACCGGTAGCGCCAGTCGGTGCCTTCCGTCGACCACATCATGGAATGCGAATCGTCTTCGCCACCGGAGCCTTCTCCGCCATAAAGCCACAACTTTCCGTCGAATGATGCGAGGCCATGGTCTATACGGCTCGACATCCCGGGGAAGCCGGTAGTTTGCTGAGTCCAGCTGATGCCGTTGGAGGAGTACCAGGTGTCGTTCATTCCCACGTAGAACCCCGTGTATCCGCCGACGATCCAGATCCTGTTGGCGTGCACCACCGCGCGGTGCTGATAACGACCCACGGCCTGCCCATGAGTTCCTTCGATCTGCCAGTTGACGCCGTCCGCCGAAGAACAGATCTGTCCGGTCGTAGCCTGGCGGCCGCCTAGCAACCAGGCACGCCCGTTGAACACCACGATCTGGTGGTTATAGCGAGCGCCGCAGGCCGTGAACTCGATTTCGCGCTGCCAGGTGGCGCCGTCCAGCGACGACCACACATCGCTGTGTGAGGCGGCGCCCGGCCGTTCGCCGCCCATGACGAACAGTTTGCCGTTCATGGCAAAGAGCTCGTTCCCGTAGCGTGGCGCGAACGGCGCGCTGGCCGTGGCGCGCGTCCAGAGCTCGCCATCGGCCGTCGACCACACGTCATCCATGGTGTCGAAGGGTTCGTTGCCCGCGAATCCGCCTTGCACCCACAGCCGGTTGTTGTGGACCGCGACGTTGAACTGGTTGCGCGGCGGGACCACGGCGGCGCCCGGCGACTGCGTCCAGCCATCGCCCGTGACCGACGACCAGGCCTGGAACCTTCCGTCCATGCCTTCGCCCAGCATCCACAGCCGGCCGTTGAAGGATACGAGCCGTCCCGGATGAGCCGGCGAAAATGGCGCGCTGGTGTGTTCGAAGGTCCAGTTCACGAGGTCGGTGGTCGACCACGCCTGGTTCTTCGGCCGCAGCCGGTCGTTGCCGCCGAGCAGCCAGATGCGGCCGCGGTAGGGCAGTAGATAGGCGCGGGAGCGTCCGCCGAAAGGCGCCGCCGCCAGGTCCTGCGTCCAGGTGCTGCCGTCCGCGGTCGACCAGACGTCGCTGTACGACGTGCTGAAGTTCCAGCCGCTGTTGAAACCGCCGAGCACGTACAGGCGATTGTTGAAGACCAGGGTCGTCACGTGGCGCCGCGGGCCGAAAGGCGCTGCGTTTTCGGCGCGCCAGGTCACGCCATCCGCCGACGACCACACATCGTCGAGCGTGGTCTGGTCGTATTGTCCCGTGGCCCCGCCCATCACCCAGAGGCGTCCCTTGAACGCCACCGCGCGATGATCGCGGCGCACGGCGAACGCGGCATTGCCGGTAGCCAGTGTCCAGCTGATGCCATCGGTGCTCGACCACACATCGTTGTAACGCTGATCACCGGAATTGGTGTAGCCGCCGATCAGCCACATGCGGCCGTTGAACACGACGACCTGGTGTGAGTCGCGCGCGGCGAACGGTCCGTTGTCGAGAATGCGCGTCCAGTTGATGAGGTCATCGGAGCGCCAGACGTCGTTGAAAGCAGTCGACGTCCAGGGGGTGGTGCCGCCGATCAGGTAGAAGGAGTTGTTGAACTTCACCAGTTGCGCGTGCGTGCGCGAGCCCCAGGGCGTGGTGGCGCTGCGCTGTATCCATGCGCGGCCATCCGTGGAGCTCCAGATCTCCTTGCCTTCGTTGCCACCCACGATCCACAACTGGCCGTCATGCGCGAGTGGCGCCATCGGCGAGTCGTAGTACCTGCGCGTCGTGACGGTCGTCGGCCGTCCGATTGTCGAGCCCCGCTGCAACCAGTAGTGGGCGCTGCGTCCGAGTCCGGCGGTCGCATCATTGAGAGTCGGCGCACCCACCGCCGTGGCAGTGACGGCCACGCAGTTGTCAGGCGCGGACCGCGGCGAAGGGCAATTGCCGAAGAGTGTGCGCGAGAACGTGCCGCCCGCGGACGCCGGGGGCAACGTCACCGGTGAAGGATCGGTGAGATTGAGCCACGCGGTGAACGGCGCCTCGGCGACACCCGGGGCCACGTTCAGCGTGAAACTCACCTGCGCGGCGAGGTGATTCGCGCTGGCTGCCTTGGTTGCGGTGATCACCGCGGTTCCTGCGGCGCCCACGCCCACGGTACCGTCGGGTTCCACCATCGCGACGGCGGTGTCGTTGCTCGTGTATTCAATGGCGCCAGTTCCAGCGCCACCGGACGCCACGTTCGCAAACGGGTCATCACGGGCGGTCCTGGCGAGGGGTCCCGCCATGGCGAACGCGAGCGCCTGCGGGGCGCGCGCCACGTTGAGCGTGTAACTCGCCTGTGCGGCGAAGTGATTGTTGTCGGCGGCCTTGGAGGCCGTTATCACCGTGCTGCCGGCGGCCAGGATCGTGACCTGGCCCGCGCTGTTGACGGTGGCGACCGAGGTGTCGCCGCTGTCGAAACTCAACGCACTGTCGCCGCCGCTGACGACTGCCGCGTTGGTGAACGGCGCATCGCCATAAGTGCGCGCCACCGGCCCCGCCGCAGTGAAGCTCACGGTTTGCGCAGCACGCGCCACGTTCAGCGTGTAGCTCGCCTGCGCGGCGAAGTGATTGGCGTCGGCGGCCTTGGAGGCCGTGATCACCGTGCTGCCGGCGCCCACCATCGTGACCTGGCCCGCGCCGTCGACGGTGGCCACCGAGGTATTGCCGCTCTGGAAAGTGAGCGCGCTGCTGCCGCCGCTGACGACGGCCGCGTTGGTGAAAGGCGCATCGCCATAGGTGCGGGCCAGTGGCCCGGCCGCGGTGAAACTCACGGATTGCGCGGAAGGCGCGACGTTCAACAGGTAACTTGCCTGCGCGGCCAGGTGATTGTTGTCCGCGGCCAGCGTCGCGGAGATCGACGTGCTGCCGGCGCCGACGATCGTGACCTGGCCCGCGCCATTGACCGTTGCCACCGACGTGTTGGCGCTTGCGAAACTCAACGCTCCGGCGTTGCCGATGACCACCACCGGGTTGGTGAACGGAGCATCGCCATAGGTGCGCGCCAGCGCGCCAGCCGTCGTGAAGCTCACCGACTGGGCGGCCGGCGCGATATTCACGGTGTAGTTCGCAGTGGCGGCCAGGTGCCCGGCATCCGCGGCCTTGTTCGCGGTGATCACCACCGAGCCCGCTGCCACGATGGTGACCCGGCCCGTGCCGTCGACGGTGGCGATGGCGGTGCTGCTGCTGGAATACGTGATGGTGCCGGTGCCTGCGCCGCCCGCGGCGGCATTGGTGAACGCGACGTCCCCGAAGGTCTTGGCGATGGGCCCGGCGCTGGCGAAGGAAATCGCCTGGGCGACCGGCGCCGGGGGCGGGGGTGGCGAGGGCGCGGGCTTGCCGCCTCCGCCTCCACCACAACCGGCGAGCAGCACCAGAAGGGAGGCGCAAGCGCCCCGGCGAAGCACGGAAATCAATGACATGGCGTTTTCCCCGAAGTGATCGCGCCGGATGACGATCTCGGTCGTCTCCTCCGGTCTGCCGGCAGCGTAGATAGAGAAATGTGATAACGCAAGGCCAGGCCGGGTCTGCCGCCGGCCCCCGGCGCGCGCCTGGATCGGAGGCAATATGTTCGCTGCTCGGGGCGCGCAGCGGCGCGCAATCCGCGACTAGCTAGTCAGGATCGGTGGAATCTGCCGAACGGTCTTTCTTCAGTTTCTGTGCCAGCGCATGCGCGGCATCCGCCGCGACCGCGGCAACGCCAAGCAGGTTGAATGGATAGTAGACGAGCGTCCGGTATTCGCGGACTTCACGCGACCAGATGGTGAGCCATTTCTCGACCTTGCCCAGGAGCTCGACGCCTGCGACGCGCGATCCGCAGGCGTGGCGCATCACCTCCCACATGAGCTGCACGCCAGGGGAGTGCTCCGACCACTTTTCGTCGTAACCGACCTTGTAGATCCAGTATCGCGAGGCATGTTCGATGATCAACTGCATCGCGATGCCCGTGCCGTCCACGCGCAGGAACGCGATGCGCAGTTGTCCATTGGCTGCCATGCGCCGCGCATAGTCATGGAAAAAGGTGCGCAGGCGTCCGGTGCGCAGCAGCGTGGAGCCGCCCCGCGCCTTCCAGCTCGACGCTTCGATGACCATCGCCTCTTCGAGTTCGGCGGCGACCGACGTTACCGAGGGTGTGCGCAGGTCGAACGTAACCTGCCCGGCGCGTTCGAGACCGCGGCGGGCGCGTCGGAAATCGTGGCGGCGGCGCGAAGACAACCGCGCTTCGAATGCCGCCACGTCTCCGTCGCCCGCGAAGGTGACCGCAGGTGCGGCCGGGGCGGCGATCTCGTAGAGGACACCGCGGCGCCTCGCCGCGCGCGCCAGCGCGGGGCGCAACGCATCCGCGAAAGGCATGCGTTGCAGGATGAACGGCCGGCGCCGGTCGATGAGCGCCTCGCAAAGGTGTTCCAGCGCCTGCGCGTCGCGATACAACAGGCCCGAAGGCTCGTGCAGCGCGCGCACGCCGAGTGGCTGCAACCTTGCGACGCCGGCGCGAAGGTCGGTTCCGAGCGGGGCCACGGCCGCAAGCGCACCACCTCGACGCAACGCCAGCGTCTCGGTCGGCATCCCGAAGGTGTGCGCCGCCGCGGCAAACCATTCTGGTGCAAGCAGCGGGTTTGCCTGCGATTGCGGCAATTCTTTCCATTCCCGCGCCAGCGCATCGATGGCCCTGCCGTCGCGCAGGACCTCGATCGAATATCCGTCGGTGTTGCCCAAGTCGTGGTGGAGGGTTGTTAGCGTGCGGTGCACTCGCCGGAAATCACACCTGATTCGCGGCGGCCGCGGCAGTCCGGTTGGGGTGGGTTGGTCATGGGCGTTCGATCTGCCGCCTTGTAGCCGATGCCCTACAACCGCGCAAACTGCCTTTCGCCGCACCGGTCTAACTATCTTCGCGGCGCCGGCGCCGTCCCGCCCCGCGGGCTATCGAAGTTTCGCGCGCGCCAATCGCATTGCGGCATGCGCGCGCTCCCGCGCCGCGACAGGTGAGAGAAAAAATCGACTCGTGACACATTGCTATTAGGCATCGAGATTGCGTAGCGGATGTTTGCCGCTGTGCGCCTGCACAAAACGAAAGGCCAATACGTGCAATGCGCAACGGCAAATTTTTCACACATCCGCTCGCTCTCGAGACCACCGTACGTACTTTCCACCATGAACTAGTTCGCGCGACTCACGCGAGTGAGTGGAGCTGCCGACTCTCTTTCTGCGCCGCGCAGAACTCAATCGGAGAACGAATATGAGAATAATCAGTTTAGCCTTGTGTGCCGGATTGATAGCCGCGTGCCTCGCAAGTACCCCTGCGTACGCGACCACCGTCAAACACCTCGATCTCACGCAGATGACGGCGTCCGCTGCCCGCGTGTTCCGGGGCACCGTCACGGACGTGCGCGCGGGATCCGTCAAGGTCGGCGGAGGAGTGCTGGCCACCACTATCTATCGCATTCGCGTGACCGAGACCTTCAAGGGTGAGTTTGCGACGTTCAAGGACATCACCTATGCCGACGTCGAAATGATCGGCAGCGACAAGACCGGGTCGAATGGCACCGGCCTGCGTCACTTTCCGGTCTTCCGCGACATGCCTCGCCTGCAGAGCGGGCAGGACTACCTGCTCTTCCTCACCGCCGAGAGCAGCATCGCGCTCTCGAGCCCGGTCGGGCTCGCACAAGGCCTCTTCGACATCGATACGTCCGAGCCGAGTCAGCCCACGGCCAATCGCATGAACAATGCCGGCCTGGCAGCAGACATCACGAAAGGCCCGCTGCCGTATGCCGAGCTCGCGGAGCGCGTGCGCACGATCGTCGCCACGCAGGAAGGAGAACAGCGATGAACACCTTCAAGCGACTTGCGCTCGCCGCATTGGCGGCGCCGCTGTTTGTCATCGCACCCGCCCACGCGGGCGGCCCGCTCGCAAATTGCAGCGACGGCGTGCCATTCCTCTGGGCCAACGGCGGCCAGGGCATCGTCTGGAACGCCGACCAGGGTGGCCTCGGTGAGCTGACCAAGGCCCAGGCCGACGAACTCGTCGGCGATTCCTTCGGGCAGTGGCAAGACGTCGCGAGCTCGACCATCAGCTTTGCCCAGGGCGCCAATCTGCCGGTCGACGTCGACGAAACCAACTTCCTCACGTACTTCGACGCCGCCGCGCCCGACGGTCTCTCCGCCATCGTCTATGACGATACCGGGGAGATTTTCGAGCTGCTGTTCGGCGTCGACTCAGGCGTGCTCGGATTCGCCGGGCCTGAGTTCGGCGACCCCGCCGCCTGCACGATCCTGGAAGGCCTCGCGTTCCTGAACGGTCCGGAATTCACCCCGGCGGATCTCAATGCCGGCTTCGCGATCATGGTCCACGAGTTCGGTCACTTCAGTAACCTCTCGCACACGCAGACCAACGGCGGAATCCTGCTCGGCATCGCCGTGGGTACGCCCGAGACCAGTGGGCCTGCGCCGTTCAACACGTTCGGAACTCCGACCGTCGCGGACTTCGTCAACAACGGTCTGCTCGAGACCATGTATCCGTTCTTCTTCGGCAGTGAGTTCGGCGAGGAAACCCCGGCGCTCGACGACGTGATGTCGGTGTCGCGGCTCTATCCGGAGCCTGGCTACTTCGCGACCACGGCCAGTGTGGCGGGCAACATCCTCGGCCCCAACGGCACCACGCGGCTCTCGGGCGTCAATGTCATCGCGCGTAACGTCGCCAACCCGTTCCTCGACGCGGTCTCGGCGTTGTCCGGCGATTTCACCGATGCCGTCGATCCCACGGTGAGCGCAGTGGTGGGAACGTACCGCTTCACCGGGCTGACTCCCGGTGCGCAATACGCGGTCTTCGTCGACGAGATCCTGGAAGGCGGGTTCTCGACGCCGCCGCGGCTCCTGCCGGGACCGGAGGAGTTCCACAGTGGCGCCGCGGAGTCGAACAATGACGCGCCTGGCACGTTCACCGCGGTGATGGCGGCGGCAGGAGCCACCAGCGCCGGGGTCAACGTCATCTTCAACGTTCCGCAGCCGGGCCAGCCGCTGCCGGTCGGTGACGATGGCTTCGTCGAGCTGTTCCCGCCGTTCCCGATCGACTTTTGCGGGCAGCGCTTCACGTCGCTGTTCGTGAATGGCAACGGCAACGTCACGTTCGGCCGCTCCGACGGTGCTTTCTCGGAAACGACGCTCGCGCACTTGAACGGGCCGCCCAGGATCGCGGCGCTGTGGGACGACCTGAATGCCGGCGCCGCCGGCACCGTCACGTTCGATCAGTCGGCAGACAGCTTCGTCGTGCGCTGGGATGGCGTGCCCGAGTTTCCCTCCGTCGGCTCGAACACATTCTCCATCACGATCAACCGGAAGAACCTGCTCGGCGACGTTCTGGGCGCAGCCGGCAATCCCTTCTCGATCGCCTATGGCACGCTGAGCGCCGCGGACGGCCTGGCCGGCTATAGCTGCGGCAGCGTGCAAACCAGCGGCTTCGAGCAGGAATCCGACTTCAGCTTCTCCAGCGGGCTGATCGGCAGCGTGATTCCCGTGCCCGCGATCTTCGAAGAGTTCGTGGGAACGGGCGCCACGGAAACAGTGGACCTCCGCGGTACGCTGAGCTTCCGCGGCGTGAACCGCATCGTCGACCTGACCGAGCTCGTCCGGCGCAACGACAGCATCGCCAACGCAACGCCGCTGCCCCGTTTGCCGTTCGACAGCGCGAATCCCGCGTTCGCAACGGTCATCGACGCGGATCGCGACGATGTCGACTTCTACAGCTTCCGCGTCAGCGCGGGTGACGTGCTGGCGGTCGAAGTGGTGCGCGGTGGCGTCGACAGTGTCATCGGCATCTTCGATGCCGACACCGGCGAATTGCTGGTCACGGACGATGACGGCGGCAACGGCCTGTTGTCACGGCTCGTGGTCCAGGCCGACGCCGATCAGCGGCTGGCGGTCGCAGTGTCGACGTTCCCGGATCTCACGTTCGTGGGCACGGGTGAATCGGCCGGGCGTTATTCGCTGTACATCAACAAGTACCGCGGCACGCCGATCACCATCGGCGACGACGCCACGGTGCCGGTGACGCTGACCAGGCCATTCAGCTTCCAGGGCCAGTCGCACAGCTCGGTGTTCGTGAACTCGAACGGCAGCCTCTCGTTCGGCGCCGGAGACACGAGTTTCTCGGCCAGCGTGCCGGCGTTCCTGGCCGGACCGCCACGAATCTCGGCGTTGTGGACCGACCTCGATCCGACGGGCTCACTGGGAAATCCGGGCGTGGTGCTGGTCGACACGGAGGCGAGGCCGGCCGCCGTACATTTCGTCAGTGTCAGCCAGTTCTTCTCCAGCAACCCTAACTACTTCACCGCCGAGCTTCAGGACAGGGGCGGGGTCGCGATCAAGTGGGGGCCGACGGCGCGCGGTGCGGCTCTCGTGGGCACGACGCCCGGCGGAGGCGCCGCCGATCCGGGGCCGACCGACCTGAGCAAACGCGGACTGCGGCCCGCCATCGGAACCGTGTACGAGAACTTCCAGTTCAACGTCACGTCGCGAGGGGTCAGCAACTTCGATCTGTTCTTCGACGAGGTCAGGAACAGGTAATCGAACGCAGCGCTTCCGCGCCGGGCCGGCCGCCATCGTGCGGCCGGCCCGGCACGGCGACGATCCTGATGTAGGACAGGATCTGACTTCACTGGGCCTTCTCTCATGGCAACTCGACGCGCCATCATCAGTCAAAGCCATGTCCTTGGGACAGGGAGCGCTGATGCAGGAAGTCGAGCGAACACCTGCGGACGATGGTCACGCAGCCGGCCTGGTGGCGGTCACCGCGGTGCTTGCGTTGAGCGCTTGTGGTGGCGGCGGCGAGAGTAGCGGTTCGCCTTCTCCGGGTGCGGGGAATGCAGGTCCGCCGCCCATTCCGCCCACTCCCATTCCGCCTCCGCCCGCGGCCGGTCCGGCGCCGCCGCCGCCGCGCGATGTAATTCCTTCAACCGACGCGGAAGCTGCGCGTTTCGTATTGCAGGCGCAGTTCTCGGTGAGCGATGCGGACATCACCGCGCTCAGGAGTGCAGGTGTGCTCGCGTGGCTGAACGCGCGCTACAGCGAGCCGGCCGGCCAGACCGGCGTCGCCTGGCTCGATTCGCGCGGCCACAACGCCATCACGGAAGAGCGGCGCTATCGCGCGCACGAATACGGCGATCACATGATCTGGAATCAACTGATCGCCGGCCCGGACCAGATGCGCAAGCGCATGGCGCTCGCATTATCGGAAATGTTCGTCGTGTCCTCGACGCCTTTCACCTCGCTGTATCCCTCGTGCCTGATCGCCGCCTACTGGGATGTGCTCACCGCGCATGCGTTTGGCAACTTCCGCCAGCTGCTCGAGGCGCTCACCCTCAATGCCGCGATGGGTTCGTTCCTCAACACGCGCGGCAATCTCAGGGAGGACTCGCGCGGCCGGCAGCCCGACGAGAACTACGCACGCGAGGTGATGCAGCTCTTCACGATCGGCCTGTACGAGCTCAACGCCGACGGCACGCACAAGTCCGGCGCCGACAACAAACCGGTGGAAACCTACGGCCAGGCAGACGTCACCAACCTCGCGCGAGTGTTCACGGGATACGACAACGACACTGTGTCCAACGGCGGCACCACCACCACCGTCTCGTGGGAAAGAAACCCGGTGCCCAGCACGCATCTCGCCACCAATCCCATGCGGTTCATCGCCAGCAGGCATTCCACGGCGGAGGTGAATTTTCTCGGCACGAAGATCACCGGCACCACTCCCGGCCAGGACGCCCTGCACATCGCGCTCGACCGGCTCTTCTATCACGACAACACGGGCCCGTTCTTCGCGCGGCAGATGATCCAGCGCCTGGTGACCAGCAATCCTTCGCCTGCCTACGTGCAGCGCGTCGCGACCGTGTTCGGCAACAACGGCGCGGGTGTGCGCGGCGACCTCAAGGCGGTCTGGACCGCCATTCTCACGGACGAAGAAGCGCGCGCCATGCCTGCCGCCGCCGACACGATGTTCGGCAAGATGCGTGAGCCCATCGTGCGTTTCGTACAATTCGCGCGCACCGTGGAGGCTGCTTCCACCAGCGGCGCGTACGCCATCGGCGATCTGTCGGAGCCCGACACCTTGTTAGGCCAGAGCCCGCTGCGATCGCCATCGGTGTTCAACTTCTTCAGGCCCGGGTACGTGCCGCCGAACACCGCCATCGCGGCGGCTGGCAAGGTGGCGCCCGAATTCCAGTTGCACAATGAAACCAGCACGTCGGGTTACATCAACTTCATGCAGCGGGTAACCCGCAATGGCCTCGGCGACGTGAGGCCTGCCTACAGCACGCTGCTTCCGTTCGCGCACGATGTTCCGGCGGTGATCGACTGGCTCGACCTGCGGCTCACGGCCAACCAGTTGTCGAGCCAGACGCGCGCCGTGCTCACGACGGCGCTCGCGACGTTCAACATCACCGCGCAGAGCAGCGACAGCGCCCGGCTCGACATGCTCGCAACCGCCTGCTTCCTCGTCATGATTTCTCCTGACTACCTGGTGCAAAAATGAGTCTCTGGACCCGCCGTCTCGTCCTGCAACGGGCCATGCACCTGTCGGCCATGGGCGTGGCGACGCCGCTTGCGATCAATCTCGCCGCCTTCGGCGAGGCCGCGGCCTTCGACGCCACCGACTACAAGGCGCTGGTATGCGTGTTCATGTACGGCGGCAACGACCATGCCAACACCGTGGTGCCCTACGATCCGGCTAACTACGCGCTGTATCACCAGATCCGGGCGGGCGCCGCCGGCGAAGACGCAGCCGGCATCGCGCTGGCGCGCGCGGATCTCGCCGCCACGGCGCTCACGCCGCTCGATGGGGCGGTGCTCACCGACAACCTGCAGTTCGCGCTGGCGCCGCAACTCACCGGGCTCAAGTCACTGTTCGATGCGGGACGCGTGGCGATCCAGCTCAACGTGGGGCCGTTGGTGCAGCCGACGACGCTGGCGCAGTACCGCAGCTCGAACCGGGCGGCCAATCCGCTGCCGCCCAAGCTCTTTTCACACAACGATCAGCAATCCGTCTGGCAGTCGGATGGCAGCGAGGGGTCGACCAATGGCTGGGGAGGGCGGCTCGGCGACATCGCGCTTTCGAGCAATTCGGCGAATGCGCAGCTCACCTGCATTTCCGCGAGCAGCAACGCGGTGTTCGTCGCGGGGCGCGATGCGCTCCAGTACCAGATCAGCGGAAGCGGTGCGATCCGCGTCAGCGCGCTCGGCGGGGCGTTGCGCAACGCGGTGAACGCCATCGTCACGCGGCAAAGCTCGCACGTGCTGGAAAACGAATGCGCCGCCGTCACGCGGCGCTCGATCGAGCTCGAGAGCACGGTCAATACCGCGCTCGGCGGCGTGACGCTGACCACCGCGTTCCCGGCTAACAATCCGCTCGCCCGGCAGATGCGCGTGGTGGCGCGATTGATCGGCGCCAACGCGACGCTCGGCGTGAAGCGCCAGGTTTTCTTCGTGTCGCTCGGCGGCTTCGACAATCACAACTCGCTCATGGCGGATCATCAAAGGCTCATGACGCGCATCGACGGCGCCATGAGCGCGTTTTATGCGGCCACCGTCGAACTCGGCGTCGCGGACAAGGTCACCACGTTCACGGCCTCGGACTTCGGCCGCACCCTGTCATCGAACTCCGATGGCTCGGACCATGGCTGGGGCTCGCATCATTTCGTGATGGGGGGCGCGGTGCGGGGTGGGCGCTTTTATGGAACCGCGCCGCACGTGTCCACGGAGACCGACGACCAGGTCGGGCAGGGGCGGTTGCTGCCCAGCACCGCCGTGGACCAGTTCGGCGCGACCCTGGCGCAATGGTTCGGCTGCAGCCCCTCGGAACTGCCCGGGATTCTCCCTAACATTGGCAACTTCCCGAGCAACACCCTGGCGTTTCTCTAGTTCGCGCCCCTAGGATTCCGTCAAATATCGGAATTGGCCTACACAAAAGCGTGAACTGGGCAGGCACACTGCGGCGCGCTTTCATCGAATCTGACGCCAGGGATGCGAGTACGGGTGCCACAGGCGCCTGGCTCGGAGAATGGGAGCGGTTCAGAAGGGCGCTCATGTTCAACGGTCATCATCTGTTCAAACGTCAGTACGTGCGCCTGAAGGGATGGCTCACGTTGGGCAGCATCGGCATCATGCCGCGGCTGATCATTGCATTCGCGTCCGTCGGCGCGCTGGCGGCTACCGCCAATCTCATCGTCGAAAATGGCGTCGCCATCCTCGAGCATCAGCGCAACGAGGCGATGGAGCGTAGCGCGCTCGACGCCCAGCAGATCATTGCGTTGCGCGAATCGATGGGACGCGCCAGGCGTGCGGCGATGTCGGCCGAGGTGCTGAACGCCTGGGGCGAGTTCGATCGCGCGGCGCAGGAGCACGCAGATGCGGACTCGCGCGCATCGGCCACGCATTACGTGCAGTCCCGCGTCGCGCTGGATCGCGCGCTCGGCAACTATCTCGAGAAGGCAGGTCCCGCGGAAAGTCCGCTGCCGCGCCTCGTCGCCGAACACAAGAACAGCACCGATTCGCTCGTGAAGTCCCGCCGCGTCCGGCGCGAATTGCTCGCGCGATACTCGGGACTGCTGACCAGCATGGACGCGCGCGTCAGGGCTTCGATCGAGCAGGCCTGGAAAACATCGAGCCGCGTCGCCGTGCGCGAACCTCTGCTCGAAGTGCGTGCGCAGCTCGACGCGGTGCGCACGACGTTCGTCGCTCGTGGCTCATTCGACGGGCGCGAGCTGGACACCAGTCCGCTCGCCGGTGCGGAGCGAGCCCTGGCGGGCACGTTGCGCGAGCGCGAGACGCCGTTGCGCCGGTCGCTGGGATCGGACTGGTATCACGCGATGACCGGCGACGTGCAGGCGCTGACGACCACGCGGGTTGCGCTCTTCAGGAATGAGGAGCGTCGCATGGCGGCCGTCGACGCCCTGGCGCGCGAAACCCGAAAGCTCACGTCGCTGCTGCCAGCGCGCTTCCCCGACGCGGCGCCAGAAGCGAACGCGCAGCAGGAGACAGTGACGCCGGCATCGGCGCTTGCCACCGAACCGGGTCCCAACCGTTCGCTGGTGGCCTGGGTCAGCGCCGTGGTGCTGGTCGTGCTGCTCTATCTATGCACCGCGACCATCTTCAGCATCGTGCGGCCGGTGCGCCGGCTGCTGGCGGCCACCAACCGCCTGGCGCGCGGCGAGAACGCCCGCGTGGTCGCCAGTGGCGGCATCCGCGAACTGGACAAACTCACGGCGGCATTCAATTCGATGGCCGCGCAGCTCGCGGTGGCGCGCGCGACGACGCGCGAGGCGCAGCAGCGCCTGGAAGCCAAGGTCGAGGAGCGCACGCGCCAGTTGCAGGAGCTCGCGGAGCAGGATCCGCTCACGGGCATCGCCAACCGCCGGCAGTTGTTTGGTGCGCTCAACGAAGCGCTGGAGAGGGCGCGCATCTCGGGTGAACGCATCGGCGTGTTCTTCCTCGACATCGACAACTTCAAGACGCTCAACGACAGCATGGGGCATCCCTACGGGGATCGCGTGCTGATCGCCATCGCGCGCCGGCTCGAGGCGATCGCGCAGAATCGCGGGTTCGCAGCGCGGCTGGGTGGTGATGAATTCACCGTGGTACAGCAGGACGGCGCTGATGCCGACGGAATCCTCGCTTTCGGAACGACCATCGTGCGCGCTTTCGACACGCCGCTGCAGGTGGACGATCGCGAGGTCATCGTCAGCGTCAGCGTGGGTGCGAGCGTGTTCCCCGATCACGAGCGCGACGCGGAAGCGCTGCTGCGCGCCGCGGACGCCGCGTTGTTCCGCGCCAAGGCGCTCGGACGCAGCCAGCTCGCCACGTTCACGCCGGAACTGCTGGCAACCGCCTCGGCGAAGTTCGCGATCGAGCAGAGCCTGCGACGCGCCATGCTCGGCGACGAGTTCGAACTGTTCTATCAACCGCTCATCGATACCGAGACGCTCGACGTGGCGCTGGTCGAAGCGCTCATCCGCTGGCGCATGCCGGATGGCAGCTTCCGTTCGCCCGACGAATTTCTCGCGGTGGCCGAGGAGTCCGGGCTCATCGTCGAGATCAGCGACTGGGTGCTGCGCACCGCCATCTGCACCGCCGCGCGCTGGCATCGCGGAGCCTGGCCCGACGCGCGCGTGGCGATCAACGTCTCGGCGCGGCAATTCCTCGACTATCGATTCGTGAGCAAGCTCGAGATGCTGCTCCGCGAATACGATCTGCCCGCGGCCTGCCTCGAGCTCGAGCTCACGGAATCCGTGCTGCAGACCGGCTCGCATACCATCCGGACGCTCGACCAGCTGCGCTCGATTGGCGTTTCCGTGGCGCTGGATGATTTCGGGACGGGATATTCGTCGCTCGCGTCGCTGCAACGGCTGCCGCTCACGCGCGTCAAACTCGACCGCAGCCTGATTGCCGGCATCGACGATGGCGCGCGCTCAGCGTCGATCGCCCGCGCCACCATTGCGTTGTGCCGCGGCCTGGGCCTGGAAGTGACCGCCGAAGGTGTCGAGCGGCTCGAGCAATTGGCGATGCTGCTGCCGCATCGGGCCATCTCGCTGCAGGGTTTCCTGTTCTCGCGACCGGTGTCCGCGAACGATCTGCTGCCATTACTCGAGCGGCTGCCCGCCCACTGCCAGGAACTCAAGCAGGCGGCTCTCAAACTACCGGCGCAGACGAAGTTTGCAACGCGCACCGGTGAACGGCGCAGGGGTTCGCTGGCGCTGGTCGTCGACTGACCTCAGGTCGCGTACTTGATGAGAAGTTCGCTGAGTCGCCGCTTTCGCGCGTCGTACGGCGGGAACAGCAGCTTGAGCGCCGACAGCGGACCGGCCGCCATCACCGCGCGCTCATGCGAGAACGCCTTGAAGCCGAAGAATCCGTGAGCGTTGCCGATGCCGGAGTTGTTGACGCCGCCAAACGGCAGATTGTGTTGTGCAAACTGCTGCAGGCACAGATTCACGCACAGGCTGCCGGAGCTGGTATTCGTCTCGAGCGCCCGGATGGTGGCTTGATTGCGCGTCCACGCGTAGAGGGCCAGCGGCTTCGGCGCCGCGTTGATCTCCGCGATGACCGCATCGAGTGAATCGAACGTCAGGATCGGCAGCACCGGGCCAAAAATCTCTTCCCTGCGGATTGCCGTCTGCGCGGGAACCTCGCGCAGCAGCGTGGGCGCGACATAGCGCGATTCGGCATCGGACCCGCCGCCGCACACGATCTGACTACCGGCGGCCACCGCTTCATCGATGAGCCGCGCGACGCGCTCCGCGTGCCGGCGATGGATCATGCGCGGAAAGTCGGGGTTGCTCTTCAGCGCTTCGTCGCTGCTGCCGTAACGCTGGACGATGGTGCTTCGGCACAGATCGACGAACGTGTCGGCGACGTCGCGATGCACGTACACATAGTCCGGGGCGATGCAGGTTTGGCCTGCGTTCACCATCTTTCCCCAGATGATGTGTTCCGCGGCGCTGCGAAGATCCGCGCCGGCATCCACGATGACGGGCGACTTGCCTCCCAGCTCGAGCGTGACGGAAGTGAGATTGGCCGCGGCCGCCGCCATCACTTTCTTGCCGACGCCCGGGGACCCGGTAAAGAAGATGTGATCGAAGGCGAGCGCCAGCAGGGCGGTGGCCGTCTCCGCCGCGCCCTCGACGACCGCCACTTCGTCCGGCGGGAACACCGCGCCGACGATGTCGCGGACGACGCGATTCGTTTCGGGCGTGAACTCCGACGGCTTGAGAATGACCGTGTTGCCCGCGGCCACCGCAGAAACCAGCGGTCCCAGCGCCAGGCTCAACGGATAATTCCAGGGGCTGATGATGAGACATCGGCCTTTCGGCTGGTACATCACTCGCGATCTGGTGCCGAGCGCCGCGATGGTCGGGGCGATCCGATGCGGCTTCATCCACCGCTTCAGATTCGCAATGGCATGTTTCACCTCGCCGACCAGCGGCAGCACCTCGGTGATGTTCGTCTCCGTCGGATGTTTGCCGAGATCCCGACGGGCCGCGTCCAGGATCGCATCCTTGCGCTCGAGGATGGCCTCGAGCAGCCGCTCGAGTTTGCGGCGGCGCTCGACGGCGGTCGACTGTCGCAACTTCAACGCCGTTGCCGCGTGAGACTCGAACAGGCTGTCTACGGTGCTCTCACGGATTGGCGTGGCGTTCATCATCGACTCCAGAAGTTCGGCCCAGCGCGCCCGACGTGCGGGCGCGCTGAGCATATCGTCAGAAGGAGACCGTCGCCTCCACTCCCCACATGCGCGGCTCGGAGATCGAACCGAACGCGGTGCCGAACGTGTCGGTCGTGAGGTTGTTGATGCCCGTCACGTACTGGTCGTCGAGCACGTTGGTCACGAACCCTGCAATGCCGAACTTCTCGCTGGCGCTGGTCCAGCCGAGACGCATATCGAGACGCTGCGTGTCGCCGCCGACCTCGAAGATCGTCTCGGAGGCGCACGATCCCTGGAACTCGGAATCCGCGTTGCAGCGCGACTCGCCGCGATACGCGTAGCGGCCGGACAGTTCCAGGTCGCCGGAATTGCCGAGCACCCAGGCGTAGCGCGCGCCGAGCGCGGCGCTGAAGTACGGCTCGCCCGTCGGTTCGCCGGAAAGATCGACCGGATCCACGTCCTGGGTCATCTTGTTCTTGTACGTCGCGTCGATGAAAGCCGCGTTGGCATACAGCGTGAAGTGATCGGTGGCGTGCCATTGAGCATCGAGCTCGACGCCCCAGGCCTGTTCGTCACTGTTGTCGACCAGGTACTCCGGAACGCCGGAGTCGTCGATGTCGGTGAGCGTGACGGCCTGCTTGTTGTCGTAGACGTAATAGAACACCGACGCATTCAGCGTCATGCCCGCTTGCGGGAAAGTGCTCTTGATGCCGGTCTCGACATTCCACACGTCTTCGTTGTCGAACTCCGACGCGACCTCGACGCTGTTGTAGCCACCCGCCTTGTAGCCCTTGGCCAGCGAGCCGAACCACATCATGTCCGGGTTGATCTTGTAGTCGAGCACCACGCGCGGACTCACGTCGCTCCACGAGTTGTCGCGCGTCACACCTTCGGGCGGCGTGTCCACGGGGAACACGAAGTCCTGGAAGCGATAGGCCTCGGGAGGAATCGGCCACATCGTGAAGAAGCCGGCCTGGGTCAGGCCCGCGATGACCTGGTCGAGCTCCGGGGTTTCATGCGCACCGTTCGTCCACGTGAACTCCTTCGAATCCTGCGTGTACCGCAGGCCGACGGTGAGGTTTGTCCTGTCGTTCACGTGCCAGATCGCGTCGCCGAAGGCCGCAACCGCTTCGAATTTGCCGCGGTTGTACATGGCTTCGCGCCACGGGAGGCCGAGCATGCTGACGCCGTCGATGCCTAACAACGGGAAGAACGAGGTCGTGCCGCCGTACAGCGGGAACGGGATCTGGTACACGTTTTCCCAGATGCCGAGGTTCGTGCCGAGCGTATCGACGGAATCGGTGAACGTGTGCGTATCGCTCACCTGGTCGGCATCCTCCTTGTAGTAACTCACACCGGCGACCCAGTCGATGCGGGCGGTCTCGCCGGAGAACCTGAACTCCTGGTAGATGCTCTCGTTGTCCTCGAAATTGCCTGTGTCGAAGTACGTGCTGATCTGGTTGGTGCCGTCCTCGTCTTCGAGGTTCACGGTTTCGAACTGGCGCCACGAAGTGCTCGAGCGAAAACTCACCGCGCCGAACGAGTGGTCGATGAACAGGTTCGCCTGGTCGAGCTTGCGCGATTCCTCGTTGCCGACGACGTCGTTGAAGACAGGCGCATTGCGGGGATCGGCGTAGGTCGAAGGATCGGCCGGGTAGGGGACGGGAAGCTGGTTGCCGACCAGTCCGATCGCGGGACGCGCGAGTTGATCGAGGTCGTCATGGTCCCAGGAGAGCGTGGCGCTCGTGTCGTCCGAAAGCTGCCAGCGCAGCGCGACGCGTCCGGCCCAGTTCTCTTCGGGCATGAGGTCTTCGCCCGTGGCTGCGTCCTGCATCCAGCCGTCGCTCTTGTTGAACACGCCGTTGACCCGCAGCGCGAGGCTTTCGCCGAGCGGAGTGTTCAGCATGCCCTCGAAGTACTGCTTGCCGAATTCACCGAAGCGCACGCGCGCCATCGCGTCGAATTCATCCGTCGGCTGACGCGTGACGATCGAGATCGCGCCTGCGGCGCTGTTGCGCCCGAACAGCGTGCCCTGCGGGCCCTTGAGAACCTCGATGCGCTCGATGTCATTGAAGGCGAGCAGCGACGCGCCGGAGCGCGCCGCGTAGATGCCGTCGACATACACGCCCACCGCTGGATCGGTGCCGACGCCGAAGTCACCCGTCTGTATGCCGCGAATCTGGTAACGCGGCTGCGTCGGGCTGTCGCTCGATATCACGAGCCCCGGCACGAAGCCGTTGAGATCGCCCATGTTTTCCGCGGCGACGTCCTGGATGAGCGCGCGGTCGACGACCTGGATCGCGATCGGCACGTCCTGCAGCGACTGCGTGCGCAACTGCGCGGTCACGGTGATCTCTTCGATGACCTGCGGGTCGGACGCCTCCTCGGCGGCCGCCTGCGCGAGGGCAATGCCGGGCGCCGCGGCTGCGAATCCCGCACTCGCCAGCACGGTGTGTACTGCGTAAGCCAGCCTGTTGTTGCGATAACTCATTTAATAGTCCCTCTGGTCAATTGGTCACTTGAAGCATGTATTTCGCCACCGCGAGGCGAGTCTCGGGATCGAGATAGTCCTGCGGCGGCATTTCCGGGTAGTCGGCGCGCTTCTTCGCGGGCTTCGCGATGTAGTCGGCGAGGCCCTGCGGATTGTCCAGGTACAGCGCCTGGATCACCTGCACGGGCGGGCCGATCATGCGGCCGTTGTACGTGTGGCAACCGGTGCAGATGCCGAGGTACACCACCTTGCCGCGCTCGCCCGGCTTGATCTCGCGCGGCGGCACGGGCGGCAGTAGATAGTTCACCGTGGTCGCGGTGTTGGTGAATTCGCACTCGGCGAAGTCGCCCACGCCGACGGTCATGTACTGGTGGCGATTGACGATGCAGCTGCCCGGGCTCGGGCCGACGCGCGCGATGTCGAGGTTCTTGCCGTTCACGATGCCCTCGGCAAGCATCAGCGCCTTGGCCTCGGTGATCGTGTCGTAACCGTTGGCGAGCATCACGTTGTCGAGGATCTTCACGCGATCCGAGTTCGGGTCCGACTCCGGGTCGGCGGTGATGTTCGAGGCATGCGCGTGATCCGTGATGATGATGCCGGACACCTTGTTGTCGGAGATGACATTGCCCTCGATCACCACGTCGTCGGCCGCCATCACCAGGATGCCGGTGCCGGCCGGGATGCCGGCCACCGTCGAGCCCGGCGCGCCGAAATTCGGGTGGTTGTTGCCGACGATGAAGTTGTTGCGGAAGATCACGTCGACCGTGTCCTTGATCGGCAGGCCCGGCGTGACGAACGCGAGCAGGCCGCCCGAGTTGTTGTGCACGTAGTTGTGCTCGACGATGGCATGGCGGCTGTTCTCGATCTCGATGCCCGCGACGCTGTCGAACACCTCGTTGTTAGCGACCAGGATGTTGTCGCTCATGCCGATGTAGATGGCGGCGTCGGCAATCCCCGAGACCACGTTGTGCTCGACGATGCCGTTCTGGCCGAGCTGCGGGAAGATGCCGTACACGCCCGCGTCCGCGATCACGTTGTTGCGGATCTCGAAGTTGTTGCCGGCCTGCCCCATGATCCCGTTGCCCTTGTAGTTGCGGATCTCGAGGTTCTCGGCGACGAAGTTGTTGCCCGAGTAGAGGATGGCGTCGTTGAGTTTCTTCTGCCCGTCGAGCACCGCGCGGCGGCCCTTTTCGATGACGCCGATGATGCGGATGTCATCCTTGTCGATGTACACGGTCTCGTGATACGTGCCCGGCATCACGCGCACGATGGTTCCCTTCGGCGCCGCCTTGATCGCCGCCTGGATGGACTCGCCATCCTTGACGACCACGATGTTGGTGGGCGCCGGACCGGCCACGGTCCGGATGACGGTCCCGGAACTGGCAGCGTCGCCGGCCTTGAAGCCGCCGCCATAACTGGCTCCGCCCGTGGACGAGCTGATGACGACATCTTGTTTGGTGCTGCGGCCGAAGAACGCGCCGGCGCCGAACACCAGCACCGCCGCCAGCAATCCCAGGAATATCTTCTTTTTCACTTCATCCTCCTCGCTTGACGGGCGCCAGCCCGGACGGGACCCGCGCCGGCCGCTGCGGCAGGAAGGTCTCGTCGGTCAGGGCGCCCAGGAAATCCACGATCCGGTCGACCTCGGTGTCGGTGAGCTTCGGATCCGAGATGTGCCAATGTAGATAGAGATGCATGCCCTTCGGCACGGCGTTTCCCCGTCCCTTGTTGTAGAACGCAACGGCGCCGCGCAGGTCGGCGAACGCGCCGGAGTGGGAGTAGGGCGCGGTGCGCGCGATGTTGCGAAGCGTGGGCACCTTGAACCCGCCCTTGAGCTTCGGGCTGCCCAGGGTTGCCTCGGCGCCGACGTCGAACGGCCGGCCGGCCGGCTCCGGCATGCCGATGACCGCGATCTGCTCGTTGGTGAACAACGGCGGCGTGTGGCATTCGGAGCAGCGCGCGACGAACGAGCGGAATACGTTCAGGCCTTCGATCTCACGCGCCGAGAGCGCGGCGTCGGAGCCGTGGACGTAACGGTCGTAGCGGCTGTTCAGCGAGACCAGCGAAGTCTGGAAAGCGGCAAGCGCCGTGTAGACCGAACTCTCGGTGATCGGGCCTGTGCTGCGCGGAAAAGCTTCGTGGAAGAGGCGACGATAGGTCGCATTGCCGTTCAGGCTCGCAAGCAATTTCGCCGGTGTGTTGCCCATCTCGGCGGGCGAGTACAGCGGGCCTGCGGCCTGCGCCTCGAGTGAGTCCGCGCGCGCATCCCAGAAGAACCGCTTCAGGAACGCCACGTTCCACAGCGTGGGCGCCGCACGGCCTGCGTCCGCGCCGTGGATGCCAATGGAGCGGGGGCGTCCATCGGCCAGGCCGCGCGCGGGTTCATGGCAGCTCGCGCATGACAACGTGCCGTCGCCCGACAGCACGGGATCGAAGAACAGATAGCGGCCGAGATCGATCTGCTGCGGCGTGAATCCGTCGCGGTGCGGCGGCAACGCGGTGCGCGTGCCGCCGAGGCCGCGTTTCACCGCGTAGAACTGGTACAGCGTGCGCAGCTCGCACACGCCGGCGCCGGTTTTTTCGAAGCCGGGAGGGCAGGCTGACTCGAGAGTGAAGTCGGCGCGAGTCGGTGAGGTCGAGGCGGATGTCCCCATGGCCACCGCGAGCAACACCAGCGCCCGGATCATTTCGCCCGGCCCTGTTGTTGAATGAACGCGATGACATCGTCGAGATCGCGCGCGGCCGGCAGGGTCTTGGCCATCAACGCCATCTGCCGGCCCGGAACATCCTGCGGATCCGTGCCGCGCACGCCATCGCGGAAGTGCGCGAACTGCCGCTTGAGATAGGCGGCGTCGAGCCCCGCGAGCCGCGGCGATTTCAGCGCCGGATTGCCCTCGGCCATGCCGCCATGACATGCACCGCAATTGCCGTGATAGAGATTGTTGCCGTTGCGCAGGTTGCCGCCCGCGGGCGCTGCGCTGACAGTCTTCGGGAGGCCCGCGATGAAACCTGAAATTTTCACGACCGCCGCGTCGTTGCCCACGGCGGCCGCGAAGCTGCGCATCTGGGCGCCGAACGTGTCGGCCTTGTGTGTGCCGCGGCGGTTGCTGCGGAAGTTGCGTAGCTGGCGCTCGAGATATGCCGCGTCCTGGCCGGCGATGGCGGGCGCGTTCAGCGCCGGGTTGCCTTCACCCTTCTTGCCGTGACAGGCGACGCACGGCGCGTAAAGATTCGCACCATCGGCGGCGAAAGCAGCGCCGCCGCACACGAGCAGTGCGAAGACGCCTATCGATCGGAATCGGCTTGAGAGCATCGGTTAGAGAAGCCCCGCTGGCTGGTGTAGCCGCGGCACCGTAGATAACTGACCTAACAAAGGACTGCAATCAGGGTACGGAGCATGCGCAGCATCGACGGTCGGGCTCATGTTGGAGGGAGCCCGCCAGGGCCGGATGTCGGTTCCTGCCATTTTCTTGATATTTCCGGCCAGGGCCGGCCGGTGTTACCTCGATCAAGCAATGCGGATGATGTTAGACGATCCGGGCGGCCGCGTTGCATGTGGCATGGCGTCATTCTTTGACGCTGCACCTAATACTTTGACGTATCGAAGCAGGTCACAGAATCCGGAAAAATCCTCTCTATAAAGAGAGAGGCGGGTTCGCGCACCGCGAGCGCAATCTTTCGCCCATGGGTAATACCATCGTCGGAGAAGACGGCCAGGCGCGCTGCCGCTGGTGCGCGGCCGCGCCGGAATTCCTGGCGTATCACGACACCGAGTGGGGCTTCCCGGTCGCGGACGACCAGCGACTCTTCGAGAAGCTGGCGCTCGAGGGATTTCAATCCGGCCTGAGCTGGCGGACCATCCTCGCGAAGCGGGAGAACTTCCGCGCCGCATTCCACGGTTTCGATTTCGACCGCGTCGCACGCTTCGGTGCGCGCGACGTGAAGCGGTTGCTGGCCGACGCCGGCATCGTGCGCCACCGCGGCAAGATCGAGGCGGTCATCAACAACGCGCAGCGCGCGCGTGAGCTCGTGAAGCGCGAAGGATCGCTCGCGGCGTTCATCTGGCGCTACGAGCCGGACGCGAAGATGTCGGCCAGGGCGCAGACAGCTTCGACGTCCGCCGAATCGGTGGCGCTTTCGAAAGACCTCAAGAAACTTGGCTGGGGCTTCGTCGGGCCGACCACCGTTTATGCATTCATGCAGGCGATGGGGCTCGTCAACGACCACGCCGACGATTGCGTGATCCGCCGCAAGGTGGCGAAGGCGCGCAAGTCATTCAAGCGACCAGGCTGAGGTTGCAGGCCAATGCATGACATCCGCCGCTGCCGTGAAGACGAAATCCCCACCATCCTCGCCATCGTGAACGCGGCCGCCGAGGCCTATCGGGACGTGATCCCCGCTGATCGATGGCACGAGCCCTACATGCCCGAGGCGCAGTTGAAACGTGACGTGGCCGCGGGCGTCGCGTTCTGGGGTTACGAACTCGAAGGATCGCTCATCGGCGTCATGGGCATTCAGCCCGTGCGCGACGTCGACCTCATCCGCCATGCGTATGTCCGGCCGGGAAGCCAACGGCTCGGTGTGGGCGCAGCACTCATTTCGCATCTCCGGGGCCTGAGCACACGGCGCATGCTGGTGGGCACCTGGGCCGACGCTGCGTGGGCCATTCGCTTCTATGAACGCGAGGGATTCGCGCTGGTTCCGGCGCCGCGCGCCGCGGCGCTGCTCAGGAAATACTGGGACATTCCCGATCGGCAGATCGAAACGTCGGTGGTGCTCGAGCGCAGTTGAGTCGAGTGCCGGCGACTATTGCGCGGCGACAGTCTTCACGGGCCGCGCGCGAGCCCCGCACCCACGTCCACTTCCGCGAGCGGAGCGAGTGGCCGAACATTGGCCGTGACCAGATCCCAGAGTTCCTGCGCAGTGTTGGTCTGCTGCGGCCGCGCCTGCTTCCACAACGCGGCGACTCCGGCGACGTACGGCACGGCGAAGCTGGTGCCGTGTTTCGGCTCGTACAAGCGTCGCACCGAGCCGCGGACAGCTGCACTCACGCTCACGCCCGGCGCGGCTATGTCCACTTTGTCGCCATTGCCGTTGCCGAGCTCTCCCTGATTCGAGAAGTCCGCAACCGTCTGCTCGTCGGCGATCGCTCCCACTGCCATCACGCTGGGGCAATTGGCGGGGTGATTCACAGGCCTCAACGTGCCCGCTCCGCGATAACTGTCGTTGCCGGCCCCCGCGATGATGAGGGCGCCTTCGGCCTTGCCGCGGCTCGCGACGTCCTCGAACGCCCGGGAAAACGAATTTCTGAGAGCCACCGGATCGCCGATCGACATGGAGACGATCGAGCAATTCTGATCCAGCACCCATTCCAGCGCGGCGATGATGACCATGTCCGGAGCGTACAAGCGGCGCTTGAAGATCTTGGCGACCACCAGCTCGACGCCAGGTGCGACGCCCGCATGCTCACCCTGCGCATCGGGCTTTCCGCACAGGATGCTCGCGCACGCGGTGCCGTGCCCGGCTTCGTCCTCGTGCGCCGGCGTGGACACGAATGAGCGCCGTAGCGGATTCCGGCCCTCGAACGCGGGATGTTCCAGCGCTATTCCGGAATCGATGATTCCGACCCTGACGCCCTGGCCCGTGGGCGGAGGCGCTCTGTCGCGCGCCGCGTCGGACGTGACGCGTTTCATCGAGTAGTCCCGGAGATGCAGATCTGCCTTGTGCTTCAGTTTGAGCGTGAGCGCGTCAGGAGGCACCTGGCCGATTCGCATGCACTCGGGCTCCATGCGCAGGAAGAATCGCTCGGCGCTCCGCGTAGGCGGCCGCGCGAAAACGACGACTCCGAGCCTGCGGAAAAATACATTCGAGTTGCCGACGCGCTTGACGAAATCGCCGTGGCCCTCGATTGAGCGCGCATCGATCAGATTTCCGTCCAGGCCTTTTTCCGCCTGGGCGTAGAAGGCGCCCGCGAGGTCGGGGTCGAGGATACCGATGAAGCGGCCGGTCTCCTCTCGAGTTGCTTCAAGTGTCATGACTGCCTTCCACGCCGGATAGCTAGGACTTGTTGCCGTGACCCGTGCCGTCTTCGATGCCGCCGGCGCCGCCACCCTCATCGCCCATTCTCCCGAGCCCCGCCGCGCGGGCGGTCCACGGGAACTTGTCGCTGTAGCGGATGATGAGCAGATCCTTGAGCCCGCCGGCCGGATTCACGACGGCCTGGCGGCACAGGAACAGCTTTATCCAGTGCAGCACACCCTCTATCTCGAACTCACCTTCCAGGCGATTCGTGTTCGCATCGGTGCGCTGGAGCTGCTTTCGAATGGTCAACGCGTACTCTTCGGCGAGGTCGTCATCGCCCGGGACCCACGGGTCCAGCGGTCTGCCGCTGTAGATGAACGGCTTTTTGCCACGCGGCGCCAGGCAGCATCCCCGCCAGCAATCTGACGCTTCACCGGATTCACTCTCGATCGTGAAGTGCCGGGAATTCCCGGAACCCTGCTGCACGATCTTGATCACCGAATAGTCGGGATTTCCCATCAGCAATTCGGTCGCGTTGATGTTCCATTCATTTTCCCAGGCACTCATTGTCTGTCCCTTTCCATGTGTTGGTTGCTGGTGAAGCTTCTGCGCGCGCCGCGTGCGAGATGACCCGGGCATGTAAACGCGATCTGCCGGGCCAATACTCCAGAACTGCCGCATCAGTGGGAATCATTTCAATCGCGCACCGAAGTTTTTCGGGTAGTCGGCGCCCCGAAGTCGTGGTGCTGCCCGCTGCAGTGGCTGGTCAAGGATCTGAAGCTCGCCGCCAGGCGCGCGACGTCGAAGTCACCCTGAGGGGAATCCGTGTCGGCCGTCGTTATCCAGTACGACGTCGACAGCATCCTCAGGAGCACATCATGTTCACGCTCAGAGCTTTCGCAGCGACTGCGTATCTCGCCGGCGCGTTTCTCGCCGCCACCACGTTGACGGCATCGGCGGGCATTTCAGTGCCGCTGCCGCCTCCATCGTCGGCTGTTTTTACCGAGCGTGGTGAATTTACCGAGGCGATGCTCAGCATGCTCGATCGCATTCGCAGGGCGCCCAAGCCCGTGGAGAGCGGGGAGAGCGGGGAGAGCGAGCCGCCCAGGCTCGGGTCACCGGACCCGCAGACACCGGGCGTCGGCTTACCGGGCGTCATTGCGCGCCTCGGCACGCTGATCAAGTCGCAGACGGCCGGAACGACACGAACGCTGCTCGTCAGGGCGCACACCGAACTCGGACTCTCGCTCTCGACGCTGCACGCGGGTTCGACAGACGCGAGGCTGGGCTATCTGCCGAGGAGCGCGCAGCACATTACTGCTGCGCAAACGAACCTCAAGGCCGCTCTCGCCAGCGGCGGGCAGAATCCCGTCGTGCTCGATATGCAATCTCAGCTGGCGTCGATCACACGACGCATGGCCAGGGATGTGATCGACGTTGCGCGCCGTGCCGGCGTGTCGAGCGGCACGCTCGCGCCGGCGAACAACAGCTTCCAGCGCGCGCAGGGCGCATTGAATCAGTTGAACTACGCACTCGCGAGCGACTGGTTCGACGACTCGCTCGGCTTCGCGGCCGACACCATCACCTTCGATATCGAACTGTTCGAGAGCAACGTCATCGCCGAGATGAGCGGCGAGGCGATCGGCTGGGCGCTGTCGATAACGTTCGAGGGGCAAACCTACAACGGCGGTCACGCCGAGGGCCAGGCACGCACGGCAGCGGATCCGCCGGCAACCGCACAGTCGCCGCACAAGGACATGCATGTCGCGAGCGTGAGCAAGACGCTTACGACCATCGCGACGCTGCGCGTGCTGCAGGACCTCGGGCTGACACCGGACGAGGAGGTCGCGCCCTATCTACCGGGCGACTGGGTGCTGGGTGACGGTGTCGAAGACCTCACGTTCCGCGACTTCATGACGCATCACACCGGCTTCGGGCAAAAGGTGGGAGACGGCCACAACACTTACAGCAACCTGCAGACGGTGATCGCACAGGACGTCGGAGCGACGGGCTGGTCCTACGCAAACGCCAACTTCGGCCTGCTGCGCGTCGCGGTGGCGGGCCTGCTCGGCATCGATCCGGTCGACTATCCAGCGGAAGAGCCCGACGTGCTCACGGCGGCCGCCTTCCTCGTCCTGGCCCAGGCGCTCTACGACTCGATCGGTGTGTCGGTCGACTGCACTGCGACGGATGCGAATCCCACTTTTCTGTATCGTCTCCCGGACGCCGGTGTCACCGGCTGGGAGGAGCCCGACAACACACTGGCTTGCGGCGGCATCGGCTGGAATATCAATGCCAACGAGCTCGCCGGCGTGATGGCAACGCTCCGATACACGCAGCAGCTGCTGTCCACCGACATGCGCAACGAGATGTTCGACGGCTTTCTCGGCCTGATGGATCCGCAAGACTGGTCTCATCCCACTGGTGCTTTCGGTGTGTACCAGATGCATGGCGGCGACTGGGCCAAGAATCCGGCGGGACCCAACCCGGGCGGGGCACTGCACACTTGCGTCGTCGCCTTCCCGATCGTGGTGGAGGCCGCGCTTGTCATGAACTCGGATCGCGGCGATATCGACTACCAGTGCCGACTACTCCGGGATGCTTTCGACAACGCGTGGGTTCCTTGAGGGTGTTTCCCTCTCCCGGTGGTTCGGCTATGTTGATCGCCTCCTACAGGGAGGTGGGTACTCTGCAAGATGGCGACCCTCAGTCGTTTGCGCAGGCCGAGATACGGAGCCATCAGTCGCTGCTTCGCGACCTGGCGCGGGCGGTGCGTCGCGTCTGCCCGCGGTCGCTCGTGCAGGACGCGGAGGACCTCGTCCAGGAATCCTTCATCCGGCTGATGCGCGCGCGCAAACTCGACGGCCAGAGCACGCTCTCCGCCGCGTACCTCAAGAAGGTGGCTTACAGCGCCGTCATCGATGAGCTTCGTCGCCGCCGGCGCGAGCCCGCTGCGGATCTCGCCTCCGACCGCATCGACATCGCCGACGCAGCCGACCAGATGAAGGAGGATGCTCCCGACACGGCATTGAGGGATGCGATGGAAGTTTCCCTGCAAAGACTACAGCCCGATCGACGACGCGCATTGACCTTGCATCTGCTCGGCTACAGCGTGCCGGAAGTGGCAGCCATGCTCGAATGCAATACCAAGCGCGCCGACAACCTCGTGCATCGCGGACTCGCGCAATTGCGCCAATTCCTGGGTGAGCTGGGGTTGCGGCCATGAGTGACGCGCGACGCGAACTCGAAACGCTGGCGCGCGCATTCGCTGCGCGCCAGGGCAGGCACGACCCGTCCGCTTGCCCGCCTGCGGAGCAGTTGTTCGAGGCCGCATCCGGAGGGCTCGACCGCGAGCGGCGGTTCGCGATCGTCGATCACGTGTCGAAGTGCGCCGAATGCGCGGAAGCGTGGCGACTGGCGATGGAGCTCGGCGCGCGACCCGCGAGCCGCGTCGGAGAATCCGCACGTGCGAAGCTCCCCAGGTATGCCGCGGCGGCGAGCGTCATGGTCGCGGTCGGATTGACCGCGTATTTCGTGAGGCCCGGGTACGAGCAGCCTCCGCAGTATCGCGACGTCGCCAACGGACAGGCGCCCGTCTCGCGCATCGGCGAGAGGCTGTCGCGCCGTCAATTCGTCCTGCGATGGTCCGCGGGCCCGGAGGGCTCCACGTATGCAGTTCGATTGACCACTGCCGATCTGGTCCTCGTGTTCGAGAAGCAGGACATCACGGGGGTGGAGCTGGCGGTGCCTGCCGCGATGCTGGAGAAGGTGCCCGCGGGCGAGCCGTTGCTGTGGCAGGTAGAGGTCCATCTACCCAATGGCCAGCGCGTCACCTCACAGACTTTCGTCGTGACGCCGGATTGAACAGCGACTAACTTCGCGACGCGACGCGCTTCGAATGCCAGGACTTCGCCGACCAGCCGGCGAGCACGAGCAGCATGGCCAGTGCTGCGCCTGCGAGCGCGGTGCGAAGCCTGTCGCGCTTCACTTCGTGTGCGCTCATCACCGTCGCGTTGGCGTCACCCATGAGAATGAACCCGGCCCACGCCTGCGACGGCAATCCCTGATCGATGAGGCGGCGTTGCGCTGCGCGAAACGCGGTCCCGACAGTGTGGCCTTCGCCCAATGACGCGTAGAACGGATCGAAGAACGCGCGTGCATGTTCGTCACGAACGGGCCACAAACTACCGATGACGACGCGTGCGCCGGAGGCGAAGAAAGAGCGCGCCAGGCCCAGCACGCCTTCACCGCGCATCTGCGTGCCCGTGGCGCTCTGGCAGGACGACAACACCACGATGTGGCCGTCGAGCGGAAGATCGGCGATCTCCCGACTCTGCAACAGCCCGTCCTGGGCGCTGGTGCCGCTGGCCAACAGGATGGCGGAGCGCTCGGCGTTGACGTCGATGACGGTGTGCGTGGCGAAATGCAGCAGGCCGTAGCGCGAGAGGTCCGACGCCTTGAGAGCAGCTTCGGACGCTTCTGCCCCTGTCCATAACGTGCCACGGCCACGCAGCCGCTCGACGATCTCGATCCCTTCCGTGCGAGCCTGCGGCAACCGGCCGAGCGTCAAGCCCGAATCTTCCGTCCATGACCGCCATGGCGAAGCCAGATTAGTGCTGACCTCGAGCAGCGGATCGGCAAGCACGAGCGCGGTGCGAGCATCGACCCTGGCAGAAGCGGCGCGCCAGTCATGCCAGAGCGTCGCTGACGGCACGAGCGAGATTTCGAAACGCTCGGCCAGCGGCTCGTGGTCGAGCGAGCCGCTGAGCGTCGAGATCGGAAACGTATCGAGCGGCAGGTCGGGCACGATGATGAGTCGTGTAATGCCTCGGGGCATCTGGTCGAACGCGTGATGCAGCAAGGCATCGTGAATCGCGCGACCCGCGCGTGCGCGGGCGGGTGATTCATCCTTCAACCCATTGTAGAGAGCCACGGATCGGCGCAGCTCATGACGGTCCGGGATCTGGAAAGCCGCGGCCTGCTCGCGCGTGATGCTGATCAGCCATGCACCGGCTGCGTCACCATTTGCTTGCTGACTGCGCACGCCCAGCTGAAAGGAAAGCAACATTTCATCTGTTTCCAGTCGCTGCTGGATTTGCGCGATCGAGGCTGGCCGCATCGCCACGCGCGGTTGCACCGTAGCTTCGCGGGCGTCGGCTTCCTGGCGCTCGAGGTCGGCCAGCGCGCTCTTGAGTTCGGCACTCGGTTGTCCCCTCGATTTCAAAAGCTGCCGATTGATGTCGACGATCGATTTCGAGAGCGCCTCCTGGCGCCGCAGTGTCGCGGCGTCGACGTCAGCCGGTGGACGCCCGGGAGCCCTCAAGCGGTCGAGCAGTGACCGGGCGCGCATCCGTTCGCCAATCTGAAAGCCTTCGTCCAGCAACATGCGCGCACGTTCTGCGCCCGCCGCATCGGTAGATGACGCCGGATCCGACGCCATGCGCAACAGCTTTCCGGACAACCAGTAGTAGTCCTGCGTCCAGGCCGAGAACGCGGCGGCCCGGCCCTGCAAGCCTGGCTGCAGATCGCGCAGGCGCTCGATCGCGGAGAGCGCCTGCTTCCCTGTCGCGATCGCCGCGTCCTGGGATTGTGTCTGCCAGGCGACGCGCATTGCCTGGCGCCAGACGTAAGCGAGCAACGCGACGTAACTACCTTCCGCGTTCTGCAGCAGGTCAATGGCTGCAACGATGTCGCGTTGCGCGCCGACCGGATCCTTGCCAGCGAGCAAACTTGCACGGATCCACAGGCACTGGCTCAGAGACTGCAAACGCTGCTGCGCCTCGGCACGTCCGATGCACTCGTCTGCGTACATACGAGAGCGCTCGGCCTGCTCGATCATCAACGCTTCGGCCAGCAGGCGGAGTGCGCCGAGCTCCCGATCGATGTTCTTCGCGCGTCTCGCGGCAGCCAGCGCTTCCTCGGCATCCGCGAACAGCTGACTCGCATCCACGGCGTCGGGTTCCTCACTGCGCTTCTCCAACAGTGCGTTCACGATCTCGATCCGTGCCAGGGCAACATTGCTCAAGTCCTGCTGTTCTGCCGCTTGCTCGAGCAGCCGGCGGAAATACTTCACCGCTTCGTCGTACTGCCCGGTCAACAGGAACAAGCCGCCGAGACCGTGCAGAACCTGGTGACGCAACCAATAGGTAGGCATTCGATCGAGATCTGCCTCCGCCTGTTGCAAGGCGCGCAGCGCGCGTCCCAGATTCGTCCCGGTGTCGAGGAAGAATCGCGATTCGACGACGCGCGCGCGAATTCGTGTCTCGGGATCCTCCGCCCGTTCGGCAAGCGAGGTGATTTGCTCGACCTCGCGCACGGCGCTCCCAATCCGGCCGGACTGGTAGAACAACGCATAAAGGTTTGCCCGCGCCAGCACCTCACCTCGCACATTCCCATTGGTCTTGAAGCGCCGCGCCGCTTCCAGGAACAACTTCTCGGCAGTAACCTTGTCCTGGGGCGGTGTCACCAGTCCGCGGACGAAGACAATCCAGTCGATTTGCGGTCGCGCGGCTGCCAACGCGTTCAGCTGCATTCCAGCCGACTGCCACTCGCCCGTGCTGCTCGCCACCTCGAAATAGCAGCGGTAAGGCTCGTAGGCAGTCGGCTCGGCCGCGACCAGTTCAGCGCAATTGTCGAATGTTCGCGCGGCCCAGACGCTTTGGCTCAATACACCGAGAATGAGCGCGCCCGCGAGCGTGCAAGGGCGCCGCAAGGCCACGCCCCGGCCACTCCTCGCCGCACGCCGCATCATCCCGGCGATAACTCCGGCTGTGCTTCCGTCGGAGGAATGCAGCTCGCCCATCGCCCCGTGGGCTCCGACCCGCTCGTCGGGCATCCGCACCCTCCGCCGTTCCACGTAACCAGGTAGCGGCCGATGCCGTCCCCCGAGATTGGTTGCAGCGAAACGAGAATTGGGTGTCTGACCGCGCGCTCTGCTGGCAGGTTGAGCAGGACCTCGGCCCGCACGAGCACCCCATCCCGGCCACCGACGTCGCTTCGCGATAGCTCGGCGATGATCGGTGCGCCATAGCTCAGGTAGGCGCGCCGCGTCTTCAGGACGACGCCTGTCGCGTCGATGAACCTGACCGTCGCATCCACGACTGAGGTGTTTTCCCTGGCAAAGACGATCGCGACGCGGATGACGCTATCGTGTGCCGAGAACGTGAGGAGTCCGGACGAAGTCAATTCCGGCACCGTCGCAGTCTGCGCAACGGCGATCGTGGCCGGGGCCAGTGTGAACGGCAGGATGGCAATCCATGCCACGTACAAGATTCGGGATATTCGCATCATGGTCGCTACCCTCTGGTTAGACGAATTGTCGATGATCAGTTGTCCTGTCACCCCGCAGCCGGTGACCCGGGCTGCAAGCTTTGACAGGACATGCACCTGTAGAGACGTTGGGAACGAGGCGACTCCCTCACCCTTACGCAAAGTCCTTGGCTCATCGGCGTTCCTCCTCGAGCTTCCTATCTACCAGCGGCAGGCGTGAACATCGAGCCGCGACGGCCGGTTGCGTCGCCAATCTGGGACTTTTCACGCATTTGGCGGCGGAGCAGGGGCGCATGCTGCGCCGCATCCCCGGTGCTGGCCACGGCCGAAGCGTTGTCACGCGCGGAACCGTCGCAAGTGGGTTGCCCACGCTGGGCGGCGAGACGACGTGCGGGCTTGTCTGCGGCGATCTCCCGGGCGGCTTTGCGGTTCGAGGACTGCCGCTGCGCCTGCGGCGCGTAATGCATTCGATGCGTGACTAGTTAGGCTGCGCGGCGATGGCTGCGCGGCGTTTTCACGCACCGTTCCGCAGAGCGGAATCCAACGTTGATTTTGCGGCCGAGTCATTGTCGCCGCCGATGTGTTGATGCAATCTGTCCCGCATCGAGCGGTTCGATGTTTCGCACAACGAAATACGGGGGGTTCTCAAATGGACGACAGTTCCATCCGCCGCCGCGTCGCATGCGGTTTGCTCGCCATCAGCCTGGTCTTCACCTGCGGCGCGATCGCGCAGTCGGCGGAGCAGGCCGCGGACGAAGACGATCGCCTGCTGGCAACGGTCACCGTCACCGCGCAGAAGCGCGACCAGGATCTGCAGGACGTGCCGATCACCATCACCGCGATCAACTCGCAGCTGCTGCGCGATTCCGGTGTGCGGGACATCAAGGACCTGACGTTGCTGACGTCGGGGCTGGTCGTCACGTCGACCTCGAGCGAGGTGTCGACGACCGCACGCATCCGCGGAATCGGCACCGTGGGCGACAACATCGGCCTCGAGTCTTCCGTGGGTGTCGTCATCGACGGCGTCTACCGGCCACGCAACGGCGTGGGCTTCGGCGATCTGGGCGAGCTCGAGCGCATCGAAGTGCTGAAGGGTCCGCAGGGCACGGTGTTCGGCAAGAACACCTCGGCCGGCGTCATCAACGTGATCTCGAAGCGGCCGGATTTCGAGGGCGACGCGAACGCCGAGGTTACCGGCACGAACTTCAACGGCTACGAGGCGGCAGCGTCGATCAATGGACCGCTCGTCGACGACAAACTGGCGGCCAGGTTCTACGCCGCGTATCGACGCCGCGACGGTCTCTACGATGTGAACACCGGTGACGGCACGCGCGAGACCACGGAAGATGCCAATCGCGATGTGGTCGTCGGTCGCGGGCAGCTGCTGTTCACGCCGTCCGAGAGCACCAGCGCGCTGTTCATCGCCGATTACGCGCGGCGTACCGAGAACTGCTGCGGCGCCGTGCAGATCAACGACGGTCCCACCGCGGCGCTCATGGACGCGGTCTCCGCCGACTCCGGAGTGTCGCGTCCCGCGGATCCGTTCGCCCGCGTGCAGTACGCGAATCGTTCGGACGAGCAGGAAATACGCGACATGGGACTGTCGGCGCAGCTCAATTTCGAAACGTCGTTCGGCAACATCACCTCGATCACCGCATGGCGCAATTTCGAATCGACGATCGGGCAGGACGCCGACTACAGCACCGGCGACGTGTTGTGGCGAAATACCGCAGGGCCCAACGCCAACGAGTTCGAACAGCTGTCCGAGGAGCTGCGTTTCTCCGGCGAGACCGGCAAGATCGAGTGGATGTTCGGCGCCTTCTACGCGATGGAAGACCTGGATTCGGACCTCAACCTGCGCTACGGCGCGGATTTCGAGCCTTACTACAGCCTCGTGTTGTCCGCGGGAATGGCGCCGACGCTGGTCAACGTCCTCACGGGCCGTCCCGCGCAGACGGCATATCCGAACGGCGCGGGCTACCAGGACCGCTTCGAGCAGCGCTCGGACAGCTTCGCCGTGTTCACGAACGACACATTCCATTTCACGGAGCGCCTGCACGGCACGATCGGCCTGCGTTACACGAGTGAGCAGAAGGATCTCGATTCGTCTTACACGAACTCCGACAACGGCGCGGGATGTGCGGCCTCGCGCGCGCGTTATCCCATCGTCGCGGCGGTGCTGCCCGCGGCCGCGGTAGCCGGCTGGTACAACTTCGGTTGCGCGACGTTCGCGGATCCCATCTACAACGGCGTCAGCACGTCGCAGAGCATCGAAGAGAGCGAAACCAGCGGCACGGCCAAGCTGGCGTTCGACTTCAACGACCAGCTCATGACCTTCATCTCCTATGCGCGGGGATACAAGGCCAGCGGTTTCAACCTCGATCGCGAGCGCACACCCATCGCGTCGACGGGCGCGCCATTGTTCGCCTTCGATCCGGACACCAGCTTCAGGCCCGAGACCGTGGATTCGTACGAGGCCGGCGCGAAGTATGCGTCATCGAACCACATGTTCAGGCTGAACTCTTCGCTGTTCTACCAGAAGTTCGAGGACTTCCAGCTCAACACGTTCACGGGCATCAGCTTCGTGGTGGTGTCGATTCCGGAAGTGACGTCGCGCGGCGTCGACCTCGACTTCGACGTGGCGCCGATGGACGGCCTGGTGTTCAACGCCGGCGTCACGTATGCGGACACCGAATACGGCGACTTCACGCCGCCATTCGCGGCGCTGTTCCGGCTGCCGAACGCGCAGATGTCGTTCGCGCCGGAGTGGTCCGCCTCGCTCGCGACCACCTACGAGCGCAACCTCGGCAGCTCGATGCAATGGCGTTTCAACGTCGGCGCGAAGTACACCTCGGAATACAACACGGGCTCGGACCTGAACCCGGTCAAACTACAGGAGGCGCTCACGCTCGTGAACGCGCGGCTCGGCATCGGTGCGCAGGATCACCAGTGGTCGCTCGAGGCGTGGGCGCAGAACCTCACGGACGAGGAGTACTACCAGGTCGTGTTCGATGCGACGCTGCAGACCGGCACCTACAACGCATACCTCGGCGCGCCGCGCACCTACGGGCTCACGCTGCGGTTCCAGTTCTGATGCAGGAAGGAGCGGGCGCATTCCCCCTGCGCTCCGCTTCGTCGCTCAGCTTCTGGCGGCTTCCTGTTCCTGCAGGAGCCGCCAGTCGATTTTTCCGGTGGCGGACTTCGGCAGGCTCGCCACGAACTCCACTTCGCGCGGCACCTTGTATGCGGCCATGCGTTCGCCCGACCACGCGATGAGCTCGGCGGCAGTGAGTGTCGCGCGTGCCGCTTCACGAGGCACCACGAGCGCCTTCACCAATTCGCCGCTGCGTGGATCGTTTTTGCCGATGACGCAGGCTTCCTGCACACCAGGATGGCCATAGAGCAGCGCTTCGACCTCGGCCGGCCACACCTTGAATCCCGCAGCGTTGATCATGCGCTTGAGGCGGTCGACGAAATGGTAATACCCGTCTTCGTCGACGCGCCCGAGATCGCCGGTGCGCAGGAATTTCCGGCCGTCGCGCACGAGGAAGCAGGCGGCGTTCTCGTCGGGCTTGTTCCAGTACTCGTCGAGCACCTGCGGGCCGGAGACGATGATTTCCCCCACCTCGCCCTGCGACAGCTCGGCGAGAGTCTGCGGATCGATGATGCGCGCGTCGGTATCGAAGATCGGGATGCCGAGGCATTGCGGCTTCGGCCGGTCGCCGGGGTTGATGTGCGTGGGCGCCAAGGTCTCGGTCATGCCATAACCTTCGATGTAGGTGAGCCCGCAGACTTCCTGCAGTCGCGCCGCGACGGCCCCGGGCATCGCTGCGCCGCCCCCGCCGATGAGGCGCATCGAGGAAAGGTCGTGCCGCGCCGGGTCGTAGTTGGAAATGAGGTCGACGATCATCGCGGGCACAGTGGTGATGGTGGACACCTCGTGGCGCGCGATGGCCGCGAATGCGGCCTCGCGATTCCAGCGCGGCATCAGCACCATGCGCGACCCGGCGTAAACATGCGTGTTCATCGAGTTCTGCATGCCGGTCACGTGGAAAAGCGGGAGAACGACGAGCGCGCATCCGTGCTGGCGCACGTCGTGCCAGTGCGCGATGGCCACGGAGCTGTGCATGACGCCGCGGTGCCGGTGCACGCAGCCCTTGGGTTTGCCCGTCGTGCCCGAGGTATAACAGATCAATGCCAGGTCATCGGGCCCGGCCGTGTGTGGAGCCGGCGCAATGGCGTTGGCAAGCACCTCGTGCCAGTGCGCCACCTGCGGCTGCGAGAATTGTTTGCGAGGCGCGGCCAGCGCCTCGGGCAAGACTGAGGCGGCTGCGTCGCCGCCGGAATCACCAGCATAGTCGGCGTAGCAGGCGACGATCGAACGACGGACGACGCTGCCTGACAACGGGTCGACGCGCGGCTGCAGCTCCTGCGCCGTGATGATCGTCGTGGCGCCGGCGTCACGCAGCAGTTGCTCGAGCTCATCCGTGGTGTTCATGCAGTTGACAGGCACCACCACGGCGTCGGCGCGCAGAATGCCGTAATAGGCAATGACGAACTGCGGGCAGTTGTGCATGAACAGCGCGACGCGGTCGCCACGGCGTATGCCACATTCCTTCTGCAGGTAGCCCGCGATCGCCTCGCTCTGCACGCGGAACTCGCGGTAGTTGGTCGTGGACCCGCCGAAGGTCAGGGCCGGGCCGTTCGGGAATCGCGTCGCCGACACTTCGAGGTTGTACCAGAGCGAAGTTTCGGGAACGGTGAGATGGAAGGGCAGGCGGCGCGGCAAAAAGGATTTGGGCACGTCCCTCGTCATCAGAACACCCCGCGCGAGGCCGTGAAGATGCGCTGGCGCAGCACCACCATGCGCGGCCCGAGCTCGGTGACGATTCGCTTGCGCGTGATGTCGAACATCGCGCCGCTGCACGACAGAGCCATCACGCGCGTGCGGTCTGCCGAGATCAGCGGTACGCCGACCGCGAAGATGTCCGGATTCCAGTCGCCGAACGAATAGACGAAGCCGTGTTTGTCGTAGTTGCGCAGGCTGGACTGCATCTCGGCCGCCAGCTTGGCGCGGGCCGCGAGCGCCAGCGGCCGGGTGATCGCCTCGATGCGCTGCTCGCGCTGCTCGGGCGTCATGGCGGCGAGATAGGCGCGGCCCAGCGCGGTCGTGTTGTGCGGCACGCGCTGACCGACGTCCAGGCGAAGCAGGTAGGTAGGGCTGCCGTGGCAGATCTCGACGATGACCATGTGCTGGCCGTCGTTCTCGCCCAGGCAGATGGTGGCCTGCGCGAAATCCGCCATCTCCTGCATGAGCGGGCGCGCGAGCTCGCGCATGTTGAGCGAGGCTAGGTAGGCATGGCCCAGCGCCAGTACGCCGGCGCCGAGCGCGTACTCCTCGCGCGCCTTGGAGTGCGTGAGGAACCCGACGCGCTTGAGCGTGTACGTGAGCCGCGAGACCGTGGGCTTGGCGAGGCCGGTGCGCCGCGCGATCTCCTGGTTGCCGAGATAACGGTCGCCGGAGCGAAAGCAGCGCAGGATTGCCAGCCCGCGCGCCAGCGCCGCGACGAACAGGCGATCGCCGGACTCGCGCACGCGATGCAACGTGCGCAACTGCGGATTGTCGGGCGCCTCTTTGTAGTTGTGCTTGCGGGGCATGGGGTCCTCTTACGCGGTAGCCAGCTGCTGCGCGAGTTCGAGTCGTCCGATCTGGTTGCTGTGCACCTCGTCCGGCCCGTCGGCGAGGCGCAGCGTGCGCGCGTGCGCATAACCCGCCGCGAGCGGGAAGTCTTCGCAGACGCCGCCGCCGCCGTGCGCCTGGATGGCCCAGTCGAGCACCTGGCAGGCCATGGCGGGCGTCGCCACCTTGATCATCGCGATCTGTTTGGCGGCGGCCTTGTTGCCGACGGTGTCCATCAGGTGAGCCGCGTTGAGCACCAGCAGGCGCGCGCTGTCGATCTGGATGCGCGCACTCGCGATGCGCTCGAGCGTCACGGTCTGTTCGGAAATCTTGCGGCCGAACGTGGCGCGCGTCGAAGTGCGCCGGCACAGCAGCGAGAGCGCGCGCTCGGCGAGGCCGATGGCGCGCATGCAATGGTGGATGCGTCCCGGGCCGAGGCGCGCCTGCGCGATGGCGAAACCTTCTCCCTCGCCGCCGAGCAGGTTCCCGGCCGGCACGCGCACCTTCTCGAACACCACTTCTGCGTGCCCGTGCGGCGCGTCGTCATAACCGAACACGCGCAGGCTGCGCAGCACCTGTACACCCGGCGCGTCGTGCGGGACGAGGATCATCGACTGCTGGCGATGCCGATTCGCATTGTCAGGATCGGTCTTGCCGATGACGATGAGCAGCCTGCAGCGGGCGTCGGCGGCGCCGGAGACCCACCACTTGCGGCCGTCGAGCAGATAGGAATCGCCATCGCGCGTGATGCGGCACTCGATGTTGGTCGCGTCGCTCGAGGCCACGGTGGGCTCGGTCATGGCGAACGCGGAGCGGATTTCGCCCGCGAGCAGCGGCTCGAGCCAGCGTTTCTTGTGCTCGGCCGATGCGAAGCGCTCGAGCAGCTCCATGTTGCCGGTGTCGGGCGCGCTGCAGTTGCAGGCTTCGGATGCGATCGGCGACCGGCCCAGGAGCTCGCAAAGGGGAGCGTATTCGAGATTGGTGAGCCCCGCGCCGTGCTCCGATTGCGGCAGGAACAGATTCCAGAGACCGGACGCGCGCGCCTTTTTCTTGAGCTCCTGCATCACGGGCGGGCTGTGCCACGGAAAAGTCTTGCGGGTCTCCGCGAGCTGAGTCGCGTAGATGGGTTCGGCGGGGTAGATCTCCGCGCGCATGAACTCATCGAGCCGCGCACACATCCGCTTCACTTTGTCGGAATACTCGAACATACGGGTGCCTCTAATGAACCTTGCGGGCCTGCGCCCAGCCGAGGTCTGCGATTGGGCGGGTGAGACTGCCGGCTTCGGTAGCGTGTTCGCTCGATGCATTGCCGAGCCGCGCGCGCGCGGCCACGCCCTGCAGGATCGAAGCGAGCCGGAATAGATTGAACGCAATGTAGAAATCGAATGCGGACGTGGACGCAGCCGGCCGTCCGGTCCGCCGGAGATATCTGTCGACGTAGTCGTGCTCGGAGGGAATGCCGAGAGGCGCAAGATCGAGCCCGGCGAGGCCCTTGCGCACGGCTTCGGGCATGCGGTACGGCATGCAGTGGTACGCGAAGTCCGAAAGGGCGTTGCCGAGCGTCGCGAGCTCCCAGTCGATGACCGCGCGAATGCGGAACTCGTGATGGTCGAAGATGAGGTTGTCGATGCGGAAGTCGCCGTGCGTGATGCGCGCGGGTTCATCGGGCGGCACGTGCCGGGGAAGCCAGTCGATGAGCTGCTCCATGGAGTCGATGCGCTCGAGCTCGCTCGCGCGGTACTGCCTGCTCCAGCGCTCGATCTGGCGCGCCACGTAGTTTTCGCGACGCCCGAAGTCCGCGAGGCCGGCGGCATCGGGGTCGATTGCGTGGATGGCGGCGATCACGCGGTTCATTTCTTCGTAGATCGCGGCGCGTTCGGGCGGCGTCAGGCCTGGCAGCGCGGGGTTCCAGAAGATCCGCCCTTCGACGTATTCCATGAGATAGAACGGCGTGCCCGCCACGCTGGCGTCATCGCAGTACGAAAGCGCGCGCGGCACCGGCACGGAGGTGCCCGCGAGTGCGTTGAGGATGCGGAATTCGCGGTCGACGGCATGCGCCGACGGCAGGAGCGCGCCCGGCGGCTTGCGCCGCAGCACGTAGCGGCCGCCGTCCGTGGACAGTAGATAGGTGGGGTTCGACTGGCCGCCGCGGAACTGCCGGATCGTCAACGCCCCGGCGGAAGGCAGGCGCTCGCCGAGCCAGCGTGCCAGCCGCGCCGCATCCATGGCGTGCGCCTCGCGCACCGGTATGGTGGCGGAGGGATCCATCAAACTACCGAGGCGCCGCCGTCGACGGCGATGATCTGCCCGGTGATGTGGCGCGCGGCGCCGCTCGCGAGCAGCACGACGAGGCCCTCGAGGTCCGCGGGCTCGCCGAGTTGCTTCATCGGCGTGTTCTCGATGACGCGCGGGGTGATCTGGTCGAGCATGCCGCGCGTGAACCGCGTCGGGATGAAACCCGGGCAGATGGCGTTCACCGAGATGCCGTGCTGGCCCCATTCACCGGCGAGCGCGCGCGTGAAGTTCACGAGCCCGCCCTTGCTGGTGTGGTAGGCAATGGCGCGCAGCACCTCGGGCCGCGAGCCCTGGATGCCCGCGACCGAAGCGATGTTGACGATGCGGCCCTGCTTGCGCGGGATCATCCAGCGCGCGCCTACCTGCTGCGTGAGCAGGAACACACCCGTGAGGTTGAGCCCGATGACCTTGTTCCAGCCGTCGAGCGGGTGCTCCTCGGCGGGCGCACCCCAGGTGGCGCCGGCGTTGTTGACGAGGATGTCGATGGGAGTGCCGGCCGCCGCGGCCACCGCATCGACGAAAGGATTCACGTTCTCGGGGCGTGACAGGTCGCCGACGACGCGCACAGCGGTCACGCCGCGGTTCCGCTGCAGACTGTCGACCGCCGCATCGAGTTCGTCGGACTTGCGCGCGGAGATGACGACCTTCGCGCCCATTTCGCCGAGCGCGCCCGCCATCGCGAGGCCGAGTCCGCGCGAGCCGCCCGTGACCAGTGCCGTGCGGCCTTCAAGATTGAATGCATCGCGCACGCTCATCCGACCTCCCGAAGAACCGCATCGCTGACCACGGCGAGGTGATGCGCGGCGTCGCCCAGAGTCATGTCGATCATGGTCAGTCGCTTGAAATAGTGGCTGACCGCGAGCTCGTCGGCCATGCCCATGCCGCCATGAAGCTGGATCGCCTGCTGGCCCACGAAGCGTGCGGCCTTGCCGACGTAACACTTGGCCGCGGACACGTCACGCCGGCGCGAGGCCGCATCGCCCGCTTCGAGAGTGCCAGGGGCCACGCAGCGTCCCGTGGCCAGAATGCTCATCGAGCGCGCCTGGGTGGCCTGCACGAACATGTCGGCCATGCGGTGCTGCAACGCCTGGAAACGGCCGATGGGCTGTCCGAATTGTTTGCGCGACTTCGTGTATTCGATGGTGGCGGCATTCGCCGCCTCCATGGCGCCGACGGCCTCGGCGCACAGCGCCGCGATGCCCCGCTGCACGGCGCGTTCGAGCGCCGCCGTCGCATCACCGCTGCCGAGCATCTGGCTCGCGCGCAGCTTCACGTCGGTGAAGAACACATCGGCGGCGCTGCGTCCGTCGTGCGTGCGGTAGCGCACGACGCGCACGCCCGGATCATTCGGATCGACCAGGAACACCGCCAGCAGCTTCCCGGCCTTCGCGCTCACGAGCAGCAGGTCGGCAACGGCGCCGTCGGGCACCGTGGCCTTTGCGCCGCTGAGCACGTAGGAATCGCCGGCGCGCCGCGCCTCGGCGCGCACGGTCGACGCGTAGCGCGCGTCGGCCTCGCCGTGCGCGAGCGCGAGTTTCAGACCACCGGCCGCGACTCGCGGCAGCAGGTCGGCCTGCTGCGCTTCGGTGCCGTGGTCGGCGATCAGCGGCGCGCACAGCGCGACGGTGGATAGATAGGGCTCGAGCACGAGCGCGCGGCCGATCTCCTCCATCGTGAGCATGAGCTCGGTGGCGCCGCCGATGCCGCCTTGCGCCTCGGGGAGCCCGATGGAGAGGAAACCCTGTTCTGCGAACGCCTGCCAGATCTCGTCGCTGGTGCCCGCGGGTTTCGCGAGGCAGCCGCGGCGCGTCTCGAAGTCGTAGCGCTCGGTGAGGAAGCGCCGCACGGATTCCTGCAGCGCCAGTTGTTCGTCGTCGATTTCGAATTGCATGTTGTCAGAGCCCGAGCAGGCGGTGCGAGATGATGTTGCGCTGGATTTCGTTCGAGCCGCTGTAGATAGACGTCTTGCGCATGTTGAAGTATCGGCCGGCGAGCGCGGCCCACCACTCGGCGCCGTCCGGCTCGCCCTGCCATCCGGCATCGAGCGCCTCGGGAACGTGCGGCAGCGCGCGCGGCCCGAGTGCGCGCATCTTGAGCTCGGCCAGGGTCTGCTGGATCTCCGAGCCGGAGATCTTGAGCGCCGAGGAGATGGGGCCGGGGTCGCGGCCCGCGGCTTCCGCCGAAAGCACGCGCAGCACGGTGTATTCCAGCGCGCGCAGTTCGATTTCGACCGCAGCGATGGCGTCACGGAAGCGCACGTCTTCGATGAGCGGCCGCCCGTCATTCGGCACGCGCGCGGCGATGGCCTTGAGCGAGCGCAGCTCGCGCTTGGATTCACCCAACCGCGCGATGTTCACGCGCTCGTGCGTCAGCAGGTATTTCGCGTACGTCCAGCCCTTGTTCTCGTCGCCGACACGCTGCGTCAACGGCACTTCGACGTCGTCGAGCCACACCTCGTTCACTTCGTATTCCCCATCGATCAACGCGATGGGGCGCACGCTGATGCCCTTCGTCTTCATGTCGATGAGCAGGAACGAGATGCCTTCCTGCGCGCGACCCTCGGTGGACGTGCGCGCGAGGCAGAACATCCAGTCCGCGAAATGCCCCAGCGTGTTCCACGTCTTCTGGCCGTTGACGACGTAGCTGTCGCCGCGCCGCACTGCGGTGGTCTTGAGCGAGGCGAGGTCGGAGCCCGCGCCGGGCTCGCTGTAGCCCTGGCACCACCAGTGCTCGCCCGAGAGGATGCGCGGCAGATAAAACTGCTGCTGCGCGGCGGAGCCGTATTTCATGATGACCGGCGCGACCATGCGCATGCCGAACGCGATGAGCGGCGGCGCGCCCGCGGCAGTGCATTCCTCGTCGAAGATGTGCTGCTGCACGGCGGTCCATCCCGGGCCGCCGAATTCGCGGGGCCAGGTCGAACCCGACCAGCCGCGCGAGTGCAGGACGCGGTGCCAGCCGAGGTAGTCCTCGCGCGAGAGCCGCTTGTGTCCTAACACCTTGGCGGCGACGTCTTTCGGCAGCTTCTCGCCGATGAAGGCGCGGACGTCATCGCGGAACAGTTTTTCGGCGGCGGAGTATTCGAGGTCCATCGCGGTATCCGTATTTCGCTGTGCGGAATGTAGTTTTGCGAAACTTGAAAGCAGCCTAAGCCTTAAGTAATGCTTCATCAAGTTGCACCGACACGCAGGAGCATTTCGTGCACCACGTCGATTACTCGCGCGACGGCGCGGCCGCCGTCATCACAATCTCGAATCCGCCGGTGAACAGCATCTCGCACCCGGTGCGTGCCGCGTTCCTGGATGCGCTCGATCGCGCCGCGGCGGACGACGGTGTGCGGGCCATCGTGGTCGCAGGCGCGGGCGGCTTGTTCTCGGCGGGCGCGGACATTCGCGAGTTCGGTACTCCCGCAGCGCGGGCGGCGCCACAGTTGCGCGACATCATCGCGGCGGTGGAGGCCAGCGCGAAGCCCGTGATCGCGGCGATCGGCGGTCTGTGCCTGGGTGGCGGCTTCGAGCTCGCACTGGGCTGCCACTACCGCGTCGCGCGCGCCGACGCGCGCGTGGGTCTGCCCGAGGTGATGCTAGGCCTGTTGCCGGGCGCGGGGGGCACGCAGCGGTTGCCGCGTCTCGTCGGCGTGGAAACCGCGCTCAACATGATCCTGAGCGGCGAGCGCGTGCCGGCGCGCGACCTGGAACGCACGCGGCTGTTCGAGCGCGTCGTCGACGGCGACCCGGTGCGTACCGCGCTCGACCTGGTGGATAGTCTGGCGAAGCAGGGACCGCGCCGAATCTCGGAGCTCACGCTCGTGGAGCCCAATCTCGAGGCGCTTTGCGAATTCGCGCTCATGACCGTGAAGGCGAAGGCGCCGCTCGCGCTCGCGCCGCAGCGCTGCATCGAATGTGTAAAGGCGGCAGCGAAGCCGTTCGCGGAAGGCGCCGCCATCGAGCGCCGGCTTTTCCTCGAGCTCATGCAGACGCCCGAGTCGCAGGGTCTGCGCCACTCGTTCTTCGCGGAGCGCGCGGCCGGCAAAGTCGCCGACATTCCCGAGTCGACGCCGTTGCGCCCGCTGACCAGGGCGGCGGTCATCGGCGCCGGCACCATGGGCGGCGGCATCGCCATCTGTTTCCTGAACGCGGGCATTCCCACCTGGCTGCTCGAGACCGACCAGGCCGCGCTCGACCGCGGCGTGGCCCGCATCACGGCCATCTACGACGCGCAGGTGAAAAAGGGCAAGCTCGCCATCGCGGAGCGCGACAAGCGCATGGCGCTGCTGTTGCCGGTGCTGAAGTACGATGCCATCGCGTCGGCCGACATCGTCATCGAAGCAGTGTTCGAGCGCATGGACGTTAAGCTCGCGGTGTTCGCCGAGCTCGACCGCGTCATGAAGCCCGGCGCCATTCTTGCGACCAATACTTCGACGCTCGACGTGAACGCCATCGCACGTTCCACCAGGCGGCCGGCCGACGTGCTGGGCACTCACTTCTTCAGTCCCGCGAACGTCATGCGTCTGCTCGAGATCGTACGCGGCAGGGACACGGCGAAGGACGCGCTGGCCACCGCACTCGCGCTCGGCAAGACGCTGCGAAAGGTGCCGGTGGTGTCGGGCGTCTGCGACGGCTTCATCGGCAACCGCATGCTCGAGCAATACACCAGGCAGGCTAACTATATGCTCGAGGAGGGCGCGAGCCCGCGCCAGATCGACGCGGCGATGGAGGCTTTCGGTTTCGCGATGGGACCGTTCAAGGTGGGCGATCTCGCCGGCAACGACATTGGCTGGAATGTCCGCAAGCGGCGTCGCGCCGAGAAGCCCGGTTACAGGTTTTCCACGCTGCCCGACAAACTCTGTGAGCTCGGCCGCTTCGGCCAGAAGACGGGCGCGGGCTGGTACGAGTACCCCGACGGGCGCAAGCCACTGCCGTCAAAGACCGTGGACGAGCTCATCGCGGCGCACCGCAGGGAAATCGGCGTCACGCCGCGGAAGATAGACGACGCGGAGATCGTCGACCGGCTGGTATACGCGCTGGTCAATGAGGGCGCGCGCATCCTCGACGAGCGAATCGCCGCGCGCTCGTCGGACATCGATGTGTGTTATGTCGCCGGCTATGGATTTCCCGCGATGCGCGGCGGACCGATGTTCCATGCGGAGCTCGTGGGGCTGCCGCTCGTGCAGCGGCGCATGCGCGAGTTCGCGCGCAACCCGCATGGCGACGCGGAGGTCTGGAAGCCCGCGGCGTTGATCGACCGGCTCGTGGCGAGCGGCGGCTCATTCGAATCAGCGGTGGCGCCCACGGCCGACGTGTCCGGCCAGCGGACCGCCGGGAAAAAGGGAGTGGCGGCATGAGCCAGGTATCGAACGGTTCGAGCGAGGCCGTCATCGTCTCCACTGCGCGCACGCCGCTCGCGAAATCATTCCGCGGTGGCTTCAACATGAGCCATGGCGCGCATCTCGGCGGCGTAGTGGTGCGGGCCGCTCTCGAGCGCGCGCGCGTCGAGCCTGGCGAAGTCGAGGACGTCATCCTCGGCTGCGCTTATCCCGAGGGTGCGACGGGTGGCAACATCGCGCGCACCAGCGCCTACCGCGCCGGCTGCCCGGTGACGGTGCCCGGCACCACGGTCAACCGGTTCTGCAGCTCGGGTCTGCAGACCATCGCGATCGCCGCGCAACGCATCCTCGCGGGCGAGGAGGGCATCTACGTCGCGGGCGGCGTGGAAAGCATCTCCACCGTGCAGCCGAATCGCAACCAGCACATGGCGCGCGATTCGTGGACGGCCGCGCACAAGCCCGAGCTCTATCTACCCATGGTCGAGACGGCGGAGATCGTCGGCAAGCGCTACGGCATTCCGCGCGAGCGCATGGACGAGTACGGCGTACGCAGCCAGATCCGCGCATGCGCCGCCGATGCCGCGGGGCATTTCCGGGACGAGATCGTCGCGACTCCCGCCACCATGGCGGTCGTCGGCGACGGGGGCCGCTTCGCGACCCGCGACGTGGTGGTGGAGCGCGACGAGGGCCTGCGCGCCGACACCACTTACGAGGGTGTGTCGAAGATCCGTGCGGCGCAGCCGGGCGGCACCATCTCCGCAGGCAATGCCAGCCAGTTCTCCGACGGCGCCGGGGCCTGCGTAGTAATGAGTGCGCGCGAGTCCGCGCGCCGCAATCTCACGCCGCTCGGCGTGTTCCGCGGTTTCGCCATCGCCGGCTGCGAGCCCGACGAGATGGGCATCGGCCCGGTGTTCGCCGTGCCCAAACTACTGAAGCGCGCCGGTCTCACGGTGCAGGACATCGGGCTCTGGGAGCTCAACGAGGCATTCGCCGTGCAGGTGCTCTATTGCCGCGACCGGCTCGGCATTGCCGACGACCGCCTCAACGTCGATGGCGGCGCCATCGCCATGGGCCATCCGTTCGGCATGAGCGGGCAGCGGCTCACGGGTCATGCGCTCATTGCGGGCAAACGCCTCGGCGCGCGTTACGTGGTGGTGACGATGTGCGTAGGCGGTGGCATGGGCGCCGCGGGGTTGTTCGAGGTGGTCTAGAGGCGAGCTTTCACGGGCGAGGGGCCATGAATGACGACAGCAAGAAGAAAAATGCGAAGAAGGCGCTGCTGCTGCTCTTCGCCGTCAACCTGCTCAATTTCTTCGACCGCCAGCTGCCCGGCGTGCTCGGCGAGCCCATTCGCAAGGAGTTCGGCCTCGACGATGCGCAACTCGGGCTGATAGGCACCGCGTTCACGCTCATGTACGCGGCCGTGGGACTGCCCATCGGCCGGCTCGCGGACACCTGGGTGCGCACGCGGCTCATCGCCGCCGGCCTCACGGTGTGGAGCGCGCTCACGGCCGTCTCGGGCATGGTGCATACCTACTCCGGACTCGTGGCCGCAAGACTCGGCGTGGGCATCGGCGAGGCGACGTGTTCGCCCGCGTGCCAGTCGCTGATCGGCGATCTCTATCCACCCGAGAAGCGCTCGCGTGCGCTCGGTGCGTTCATGCTCGGCCTGCCGTTCGGCCTGTGCCTGTCCTATCTCACGGGCGCGTGGCTGGGTGCGGAATACGGCTGGCGCACCTGCTTCGTGCTCGCGGCGATCCCCGGCTTCGTCGTCGCGCTGCTGGTCCTCAAACTACCCGAGCCGCCGCGCGGTGGCGCCGATGCTCCGGGCACGTTGCAGCCCGCGAAGCACGCGACGAGCTGGGAAGCTTACAAACGCGTCATGCGCATCAGGACGTTGTGGTGGATCGTGATCTCCGGCGCGCTGCACAACTTCAACGTGTACGCGATCAACGCGTTCCAGACGCCGTTCCTGCAGCGTTATCACGCGCTCGACCTGCGCAATGCCGCGTTGGTGTCGGCGCTGGTCGTTGGGCTGGTCGGCGCCATCGGTTTGCTCGGCGGCGGCTGGGCCTCGGACCGCCTGAGCCGGCGCCGCGCCGACGGACGCCTGTTGCTCGCGGCAGGCACGATGATGGCATCGGTTCCCTGCGTGTTCCTGGCGCTCGCGCAGCCGCCCGGATCGATCGTCGCGTTCATGATCCCGATGGCGCTCGGCACCACGCTGAGCTTCGTCTACTACGCCACGGTGTACGCGGCCATCCAGGACGTCGTCGAACCGCGGCTGCGCGGCAGTGCGGTGGCTATCTACTTCTTCGCGATGTACGTCATGGGTGCGAGCATGGGCACGTACCTCACGGGCAAGTTGTCCGTGTTCCTCGCGAAGCGGGCGATGGCCGATGCCGGCGCGCCCGCGATGACCGAGGCCTTCCGCGCGGTGGGACTGCACGACGCGATGTACGTGATCCCCACGCTGGCGTTCTGCTGCGCGCTGGTGCTGTTCGCGGCATCGCGCACGGTGAGCGCGGACATGGTGGCGAAGCCGGTGGCGATGGCGCCGAAGCCTGTGGGCTGACCGAAACATTCCGATAAAACCCGCCGAGGAGAAGAACATACCCACCATGAGAGCCGCCGTCGTTCACGGCTTCAAGGAACGCTTGAGAATCGAGGAAGTGCCGGTGCCTGAAGTCGTGCCGGGTCGCATCCTCGTCAAGATCGTGGCATCCGGTGTGTGCCATACCGACCTGCACGCGGCCGACGGCGATTGGCCCGTCCAGCCGAAGCTGCCCTTCATTCCCGGCCACGAAGGTGCCGGATATGTCAGCGCGGTCGGCGCCGGCGTGAAACACGTGAAGGAAGGTGATCGAGTCGGCATACCGTGGCTGCACACCACCTGCGGTCATTGCGAGCACTGCATCAGTAGCTGGGAGACGCTGTGCCACCGCCAGAAAACGACGGGATACACCGTCAACGGTTGTTATGCCGAATTCGCGCTCGCCGATCCCGGTTACGTCGGCCAGTTGCCGCCGAACGTCGATTTTTCAGCCATGGCGCCGGTGCTCTGCGCGGGAGTAACGGTCTACAAGGGACTGAAGGTGCTCGAGTGCAAACCCGGCGATTGGGTTGCCATTTCGGGCGTCGGCGGCCTGGGCCACCTGGCGGTGCAGTACGCCCGCGCCATGGGGTTTCACGTGGCTGCAGTCGACATCGACGACCGGAAACTCGTGCTTGCGAAAAAGCTCGGCGCAGAACTCGTCGTCAATGTCATGAATGCGGATCCCGCCGCGGAGCTGCAGCGCGCGCTGCGAGGAGCCCATGGCGTGCTCGTCACCGCGGTGTCCCCCAAGGCCTTCGAGCAGGCGCTGGGCATGCTGCACAAGCGCGGCACGATGTCGCTCATAGGCCTTCCGCCTGGTGAGTTTGCGTTACCGATATTCGATGTCGTGCTGAATGCGAAAACCATTCGCGGCTCCAGCGTCGGCACGCGCATGGATTTGCGGGAAGCCATCGCGTTCGCGGCGGAAGGCAAGGTGCGTTCCGTCTACACCGAAGACAAGCTCGAGAACATCAACGATATCTTCGATCGAATGAAGAAGGGCGCCATCGAAGGCCGCATCGTGTTGAGGCTGGCCGACGGATGAATGGGATATTCGGAATACGCGGATGTGAAGTGGCTAGTCGACGCCGCCGGCGACTTGCTCGTAATGACCAGATTCCGCGCACGGACAAGCCCGGCCTCGAGGCCGGACTTGTCCTCTGAGAGCGCGTTCCTTCGATTAGAAGTGGAACACCCCACTCAGCGTGATCATTCGGTAGTCGGTTCCAGCCATATCCGCGCCTTCGAGTTCCGCACGGATGCTGAAGTGCTCCGTCAGTTCTGCTGCCATGCCAAGGCCCCACCCGAGGTCGGTTCCACTGTTGTCTTCAAAGTACACGTCATATCCGTCGATGGCCGTAATAGTGGAGCCCCACGACACGAGCGAGCCGCGCAGGAAAAAACCCAGATGCTGCGACACCGGAAAATTGCCGATCGCGGAGAATTCAACGGCCCTGGAATCAACCCACAGAGAGATGCCGTAGATGGTGTCGCTGGGAGCGCCTGCATCGACGTATGCCGCCTCCAATGCGAAGTTTTCATTGAATCGGTAACCGGCAAACAGCTTGTACGCTGAATCGGATCCCTGGATTGAAACGTCCTCGAAACTATCCTTCATCGTCACCTGTCCTGCGCCGATTCCCGCATAGGCACCGCCATCTGCAGCTGCCGTCAGCGAAAGAAGGCTCAATGCTGTGCCAGTCAGGACTTGCTTCATGTTCGTCATCACTACCTCGATGGTTGATTCGTTGTGCCGAGTGCTATCGGCAGGCGATGACGAACTGGAGCCGCTGAATGAGGATTTTGTGAAGCCGACCGCCTTGGGAGAGTTCAGAGTGACGGTGAACGTGAGGTGCTGACGCAGATCGGCAGGCGTGATCGTATGCTGCTGCCAAATACTTGTTATTTCTTGCCAACTGGCGCCTGGATTGGATAGCTCAAGCGGGTCATCCAATGGAGGCCGCGCAGCGCCGGGGACGAACGTCGATGTTCGTCAGGGAAATCACGGTCCGCACGGCCTCACCAATTTGAGCTGCAAACGTATCCCTTGGCCGCAGTTAGTGTCGGCTCACCGCCGCAACGGCAGCAGGTAGTGATTGAACGCCCAATCCGCTACCCGACGTCCCTGCGTGCGAGCGGCGGTATCCGCGAACCGAAAGTGGATGCCGAGCAGCATGCGCGCCTCGACCATGTCGTCGGCAGCATCCGAGAAGCGGCGATACGTTCTTGTCTTTTGCACGGCGTTCGGAACGGCCGTGGTCACGTCGAACGTGACGCGATCCGTGCCGAAGAACAATTCCAGCGTGCGCGTCATCGAACCGGACACGTTGTTCGCGCCCGAGGTGTAGTCGGGGTAGTTCGGCGTGTTGATCAACGGCTGCCATGAGGCGTCGGCGATCGTTTCGGGATTGCCGTCGTTATCTGCTTCGACGATGGCCGTGACAGGTCTCCAGAACACGTAGTGCACCTTGCTGTCCCAGCTGCTGATCAGAGCGTCGGCAGCCGCCATGGTCGCGAGCGCGAACAGTCGCGCGGAGTCGCCGGTCCGGCGCAGGTATCGCGTGGCGACTCCCCGAAGCGCGCCGTTCCATTGCGCGGGTATGTTGCCGCTGTAGAAATACGCGAGATCCGTTTGTTCGGCGCTGCGCGCCGTGCTCGTGAGCGAGCCGAGGTCCTTGACCTCCTTGAAATCCCGCGTGTAGCGCTCGCTCGTCAGCGCGGGCGGCGGCTCGGAGCGAAAGCGCGTGGGACTGGTGAGCGTGAAGGGGTCGAGGTGGCCCATCCATGGCACTGCCATCGGCGCGAACGGTGGGGGTGCTGGCGGATTGCCGAGAAAGGAAGGTGTCGGACGCCACTGACCGACTGCCGTGCCCCCGACGAAGGGTGGCGGCAACGGATCCGGATTCACGCGGCGCAGCGGCAGAATCCGCAGGGCCGCCTGCTGTCCGACGGCAATACCAGGGTCGCCGCCGAGGCCGTGGTCGGCCAGATAGTTGAAGTAGATGGAGTCGAGCGTGGCCGTCTGATTGGGATACATGCCGACCAGCACATCGTGCGCTGCGGCAGCAACCGCCGCGGAGCGTTTGCCTGAAGCCCGGCGGCTCTCGAAGTGGTAGGGTTCGAAGCGCTTCTCGATGGCTTGCACTGCATCGTGGACAGCGATGTGAACCAGTGCGATATCGACCATGCCTATCGGACCCGGCCGTCCGGCCGTGACAGCGTCCACGGTGATCTGATTCCAATCGACCACTGGATCGGCAACCACGTCGGCGCGGGCGCCCGCGGCGCCGGCCAGAAGTCCGCATAACAACAGACCAGTAATTCTTTTCATGGCGAATTCCTCCTTTTCGGATACCCCCGGAAGATCGGCGTCAGCATGCGCAGCACCCGTGCGTACGCATAGTCCAGAATCTGCACTTGGCGTTCGGCAAGCACGGGAGTAGCTTGCCTCCATGCTCGACTACGGCCAGTTCTGTCCGGTTGCGCGTGCCGCCGAGGTGTTCGGCGAGCGCTGGACGCCGCTCGTCGTCCGCGAGTTGTTGTGCGGCAGTACGCATTTCAATGAAATCCGCCGCGGCGTGCCGAGAATGTCCACCACGCTGCTCTCGCAACGGCTGCGCAAGCTCGAAGAAATCGGCGTCGTCACGAGGGCCAATGGCGCTGGCGAATACCAGGTGACCGCCGCCGGAGAAGAGTTGCGACCCATCGTCATGGCGCTCGGTCATTGGGGCTCGCGCTGGATCGGAAGCCGTCTCAAGCGCGACCAGCTCGATGCCGGGTTCCTCATGTGGGATGTCCGCCGTTTCGCCAGGCGCGAGCTGTTTCCGGCGGAGCGCCGCGTCGTCGTGCAGTTTCGCTTCACCGATGCGCGGCAGGGCGAACGGGACTGGTGGTTAGTCGTCGAAAATGGCGAGGTCGATCTGTGTCGCGACGACCCCGGCCACGAAGTCACGCTGATCGTCGAATCAACGGTGCGCGCGTTGACCGAGGTATGGACCGGCGATTCCTTGCCTGAGCAGGTGATGAAGCGCGGGGAGGTTCGTGTACATGGCACGGCGGGCGATGCCCGCAACGTCTGGCGCTGGATCGGCGCAAGTGTGTTCGCGCCGACGCGGCGCGAGGTGATCTCTTCTTCACCTGACCGGCCATCGCTTCAGCCGCGGCCTTGAACGCGGGAATCGAAACTCCGTTCTTGCGCCCATTGCCGATGCCTGGGCTGCCTGTGCGGGCCACGTGCAGTTCCTGCGCGATGCCGATCAACGTCCATCAGCAGGTTCGTGGGGGCACGTGTGACGACTTTAGGTGTCGCGCGGAAGGCGCGAAGCGCCGGATCTCGCAGCTGCGGGCCACGCAGGAAGCCAGGCGGCAGTCCATCGCCCGCGCTCATCTGCAGACGTTGGTGACGAAAGGGCAGGCAGGCGCGGCGGATGTGGCCATGGTGGTCGTGTCCGGTTCGATCGCTTCGCTGCAATCCGTGACATCTGAGCGACGCCAGCGTCTGCGCGAGAGTGTTGCCGAAGCGGTGAGCGCCAGTGCGGAGCCCGAGCCCGGCATCGCCGCCGAACCACTCCCGCCGGATGATCGTGCGTCACCTTCGGCGGCGATCGCCTCGGCATGCGCGGCGTGCCGCGGATCCTGCTGCCGCGGTGGCGGTGACACCGCATACATCGATGCGAACACCATCCGACGGGTCCGCTCGCAGAGGCCGGAGCTGGGTCCCGGCGAACTGGTTGCCTTGTACGAAAACGCAGTGCCCGGGCACGGCATGGACCACTCCTGCATTTTCCACGGCGATCACGGATGTGCGTTGCCTCGCGAACTGCGCTCGAATACGTGCAACACGTACTTCTGCCCGCCGATGCGCGAGTGGATCGGCCAGCCGGCTGCAACGGCGCGGCCGGCCGTCGTGGTCGTTCTGCATGAAGATGTAGTAGTTAGATCCAGGCGGATCCGGTCAGGACACCAATGCGGATAGCTCCGTTGCTCGCCATCGTGCTGCTCGGCGGCTGTACCGTGACCAATGCACCCGGCGCCCTGCGCGACTGCGCAGAGTGTCCCGAAATGGTGACGGTGCCAGCCGGCGTTGCGATTCTCGGGGCCACGGCTGCGGATCGATTTCGCAGGCCAGATGAGCTGCCCGAACGCACATTCACCATTCGCGAACCTTTTGCCGTGAGCCGCTACGAAATTACGCGCGACCAGTTCGACGCGTTCGTGCGCGCGACAGGCCGGCGCGTGGCAGGCGAATGCCTCAGCGATCGGCGGCAACGCGGCAACTGGGTCTATGACGCCGAGACCACGTTTCGCGACCCGGGCTTTGCACAGACCGGCAATCACCCGGTCGCTTGCGTGAACTGGGACGACGCCACGTCATATGTCGATTGGCTGAACGCGCAGACTCGCGGGGGCTATCGCCTGCTCACGGAAGTCGAATGGGAGTACGTGGCACGCGGAGGCGCGGCGAACACCGTGTATCCGTGGGGCGATGATGCTGCGAAGGGTTGTCCATTCGCGAATGGGTTCGATCAGACCGCGGTGGCGATGTACAAACGCGTGGACACGTCGGGGTACAAGGTCTACGACCCGCTGGCCTGCACGGACGGTTGGCTCAACACGAATCCCGCCGGTTCACTCGAGCCGAATGCTTTCGGTATTTACGACATGATCGGGAACGTCTCGGAGTGGATCGAAGACTGTCACGCACCGTCGCACGACGCCGTCTCCGAGGCGGGTGCGCCGCCGGTCGTCGAAGGTGCATGCGCGAAGCGCATCGCCAAGGGCGGCTCGTGGGGCACGTTAGGAAACAATCTGCGGACGGCGGAGCGGTTTCCGTATGCGCCGGTGCATCGAGATGATTCGATCGGGATTCGGGTGGCGAAGACGCTTCGCTGACGAGGCGCCGCAGCGTCCTCGCTCCGGCGCCAGTCTGACTACTGCCCGGTCGTGTTGATGTACTGGTTCCCCTGCGCCACGAGCGTGCCAGTGTCGTAGTAGTGCGGGTCGTTCATTCGCTCAGTTGCACGGTGCGGCGATCGCGCAGCGCCCCTATCCACTCGTTGTCGTGAACTGCGATCACGATTTGGATATCGGCGGCATGTCAGGCGGCGCCACTCCGCCGCACGATCAGAAACGGAAGCTGGCGCCGATCGCGGGACCACTGAGCGCCATTCTCTCGACCACGTCGACGGGATCGTGCTCGAGCTCGAGATGACGATAGAGGAACAGCAGGTCGCCCCAGGAAAACGAGTAGCCGACTCCCGCAACGAGCTGCCAGGTCAGGCTGGAGTCGCCGGCGCCGACATCGGCGTGTAGTGGCACGAACCACTTGCCATTGCCGAATGCGAATCGCGCGTTCGCACCCACGATCGCGTCCAGGGGATTGGTGCCCTGCTCGATGCTGCCCGACTGCGGCAGAAGGTCGAGCGGCCCATCGAACTCCCAGTCGAGCTCGAAGCTGATATCGAAGTATCGAACACCGCCAAAGATCTCCACCGCGGCTCTGGGCTGGTCCACGAACCAATAGCCCAACGTCAACTGCGCTTCCAGGCCCGTGAACGAGCTCGACGTGCCCGCGTCCACGGGAAACTCGACCTCGCCGCCGGGGCCGCTCACGCTTCTCACCGCCGCGCGTTCGTTGCTGAAGTCGAGGTAGATCACATCCGCATGCAGGCTCCAGTTTTCGCGCCGCACCTCGCCCGCGAGCATCAGCACCAGGTTCAGATGCTCGAGGTAATCGACCGGGCCAACTTCATATGAGGGTTCTCCACCTCCGCCCGAGTCGGGAGGGCTGTCGGCGGCGCCGTTGGCCTCGATGTTCGGCAGCCAGAGATAGGGGGTGACGGAAAATTGCCAGCCCTCGGCGTGTGTTGTGCCGGCGATCGACGTCAGGGCTGCGGCAACGATGAATTGCCAGGTCAATGTGCAGGTGCGATTCGCTTGGGCAGCCATGTAACCCTCAGACGCATTGAAGAGGCGCGATGGAGCCCATCATGTGATCGTCACCGCGACCGGCGAAATACGACCTTGGGCCACCGGCGCGACGGTCGCGCAGTGCTGCATGATCGGCGCCCCATGAGTCTGCTTCATGTCGCCATCGAAGGCCTGGATCGCCGCAGCCTGACCGCACTCGGAACCCGGCAGCGCATCGTCGTGGTTGGTCACAAAGAGAATGCGCGCACCGGCAGGATCACCGTGGATGCCTATATTTCGCCACGCCAGGAGGCGCGGCTCCGGAAGCTAGGCTTTGGCATAACCCGGCTCGAAGCCATCGACGCCGTGGCACGCCAGCGTCAACACGACGGGAAACGGGACGCCGCCAGGCGCCTCGCGAACGGCCGCTATGGCGATGTGATCTGGGGCGGCGGCTATCTCACCACCGACGAGATCGAGCGGGCGCTGGTGTTAGGTGAGCAGAACCATCATGGTTATTTCCACCGCATCGCATTGCCGCACAAGACCTGGGAGAAGCGACGCTGTCATGCGTTCCGCGTGGGCAAGGCCGGGAACAAGAGGGGCGGGAAGCGAGTCGGCATCTGCTTCATCGCGGGCGTCCACGGACGCGAGTGGGGCGGCCCGGACATCCTCGTCTATTTCGGCATCCGGCTCCTGCGCGCCTATCGCGATCGCCAGCCCATCAAACTGGGCAGCAAGACATTCACGCTGGCGCAGGTGAAAACCATCGTCGAGGAAGGCGACATCGTCGTCTTCCCGCAGGTCAATCCGGATGGCCGTCACTTCAGCATGACGCGTCACGCCATGTGGCGGAAGAATCGGCGTCCCGCACCGAAAGGCCGTGGCACGCGCAGCATCGGTGTCGACATCAACCGCAATTTTCCGATGCAGTGGCAGTTCGAGCGGTACTTTGCACCGGGCACCATCGACAGCACGCGAAATCCCGGCGACTACGAATCCTATGTCGGCCCTCGGGCGGGATCGGAACCCGAGACGAAGAACGTCATGTGGCTGCTGGATCAGTTTCCGCAGATTCGTTTCTTCATCGACCTGCACAGTTATGGCGAGACGTTGCTATATAGCTGGGGAGGAGACCAGAACCAGTCGAAAGATCCGGGCATGTGTTTCTGGAACAAGACCTACGATGGCAAGCGTGGCCTCATTCATGATGATGGCTACCGCGAGTACATGCCGGCCGAAGATCAGAGGGTCGCGCTGCACATGGGGGCCAAACTGGCCGGCGCCATCCGGCAGGTGCGCGGCCGCAAGTATCGCGTCCAGCAGTCGGTCGGGCTCTATCCCACGGCGGGCTCCACCGACGACTACGCGTACAGCCGGCATTTCATCGACCCGAAGAAATCAAAGATCATTTCTTACACGATGGAATGGGGTCGCACGCACGCTTCGACGCCGTTTCACCCGCCGTATGCAGAAATGCGCAAGGTCATGCGCGAAGTGACGGCAGGGTTGCTGGAGTTCTGCCTGCAGGCGATCAAGCTTCGCGCGCCCTGACTTCCGCGATAGCTTCCCCCAGGAGTCGCGCACTCACACGCAGCTGCGCCGCCGACAAGCTCGCGACACCCAGCAGCAGACCCGGCGTCGTTGGTGGGTTTGCGTAGTAGGCGTGGATGGGACGCACGCCGAGGCTGCGCCGATGAGTCGCAAGCAACAGTGCATCGAGTTGCTGATAGGTGAAGTGCGGGAGCCACGCAACCATGTGCATGCCCGAACGCGAGTCGTTGATCCGGGCTTCCGGACAGTGCCGTCGCAGCGCGCCGATGAGCGCGGCGCGACGATTGCGCAGTTCGAGCATGACCTTGCGGAGGTGCCGTTCGAATGCCCCGGAATGCATGAATGTCGCGAGCGCCTGCTGTTCGATGCCCGCGCATCCAAGATCGTCATAACGTTTTGCCCGACGCACATCTTCGAGGAGGCCTGCCGGGCACACGATGTAGCCGAGCCGCATGCCGGGAAAAAGTGTCTTGGAAAAACTGCCGACGTAGAGCACCCGCTCACCCGCATCGAGCGATCGCAACGCCGGAATCGGCGCGGTGTCGTAGCGAAATTCTCCGTCGTAGTCGTCCTCGATGATCCAGCTCGAATGTTTCATCGCGTAGCGAAGCAATTCTTCGCGCCTGGGCTGCGACATGATCGCTCCCGACGGAAATTGATGCGATGGACTGACGCAGATCAGCGAAGGACGGACGGCAGGCAGTTCGCTGCACACCAGGCCTTGATCATCGACCGGGACACTGATGATGCGAGCGCCATGTGCTCGCACCGCATCCGACACGAGCTTGTAACAAGGGTCTTCGATGACGGCCACATCGCCTTCGTCAACCAGAACGCGCAGCGCGAGCGCCATCGCCTGCTGGGTCCCGCCGACGATGATCACGTTCCTGGGTGAACACACGAACCCGCGGCGTCGAGCCAGGTAGCGACAGATTTCTTCGCGCAATTCGGGCAGTCCCTGCACCATCGGATAATCAAGCGTCGATTCACGCACCGCACGAAGCAGATGCGACCGCCAGGTCCTGGGAAGTGCCGCGTTCACCATCGGATGGCCGTACTGGAGATCGTATCGGACCTGCAGCATCCGGCTGCCGGGAAAGCCGGGCGGTGTACTGCGCAGAAGTGATGAGTATCTCGACTGCGGCGGGATGACATCGCGATCGCGCACACGAACCGGTTGTTCTGGCACCCGCAGCACGTATGTCCCTGAACCGAGACGCGAGCGGGTCCAACGCTGGGAACAGAGCAGCTCGTAGGCGCTGACCACCGTGTTGCGCGATACCTTCAACTGCGACGCGAGTTCGCGCGAGGGCAGCAGCTTGCCGCCCGCGGGGATTCGCCCCTTGCGAATCGCCGCCTGGATTGCCCGCGCGAGCTGTTCGTAAGTGGCGCCGTTGCCATCGAGCTGCAGGTACATGCGCCGAAATTGGTCCTAAGCGTGGCGGGAAAAGTGGTACCGCATCTTCACGATGCTTCCTCTTACAGTCGGCCTACCTACTCGTGACAGCGCGAGTGTTCATCGGTTCCACACGAAGGAGGATCCTTGCCATGGCTATCCGTTTGTCCACTGCGTTCACCAGCCTGTTCGGTGTGTTGCTGTGCGCTGCATCTGCGAACGCATCCGCAGAGGCGATGCGCTGCAAGGCGGTTCGAGCAGACGTGCAGGAAGTAGTAACGAGCGAAAACTGCACGAGCCCGCTCAACTTCTGCACCAGGGGCACTATTGATGGTAATCACGGGCTCGACGGGACGACATTCTTCAGCGTGGAAGGTGGCGCCGCGACACCCCCGACATCTCCCGGCATTCGTTCGTACAGCGGTGTTTTCACTATAACCACTGAACTGGGCCAGCTGTTCCTTCGGGAGACCGGCGTCACGTATCCGCGGCCCGGCAATCCCGAGGGCGGAGTTCTCAGCAGCATCATCGAAGTCACAAGCGGGACAGGCAGGTACGAAGGCGCCACCGGCATCATGTTTTTCCATGGGCGTTCGTTGAACGGCACCTTCGATGTGGAGATGACCGGCACCTTGTGCACGGCAAGGCGTTGGCACGACTTTCAATAGTTCGGCACGCGCATCAATCTACCGCCAGGCGGCCCGGACATGGGCCGCCGTTGCGCGACTGCGTTCTTCAAACCCTGATCCACTCGCGGACGCGAAGGGGGACCACGATTGTGCCGGGTTGACGACATGTTTGACGAAAGCGGACAACCCGTTGTCGAGTGGGGCTGCGTGGATTGACGAGCGTGCAATTGAGTGCCCGATATCGGGCATCGCGCACGCGAAAGAAGGCATGCGCCTGACCGGGCCCGCTTGATCAACGTGCTGCGCAACTCTAGAGTTGCGCGGCCGGACGCCAGGCCGGACGCCAGACATAACCATTGAAGTGATCCCGGATGTCGAGCCCTTCTGAGGTCGATGACAATTCAGGCAGGCGCGGCTTCGTTGCGCCTGCCTTCGTGTTGTCCACTTTGCGCGGCGAATTTCCCTCGGGCAAAGGGGCGTTCCTGCATTACCTGCGCGCGGTCTTCGTGTGCCTGGTCCCCTGGGCGCTGATCGAACTACTCGTCCTGGCGCAAAAGTTCAGCTTCCTGCTCTATGCAAGCAATGAGCCCTACTTTCCGGAACTATGGGTATGGTGCGTGCGGGTGCTTCTTTCCGCCGCGTTGACTCCCTTCGTCTTCTGGGTGGGCGCACGCTGGCCGATCGAACGCCTGAGCCTTTCGCATGTTTCGGTCCATGGGGTTGCGGCGATCTGTTTCGCGCTGCTGCGCTCTGTCCTGGAAATTGCGCTGTTCTATCCGCTCCTGCTGGCCGGTTACAACGCGTTGGACCTGCCGCTCGAAAACGTGGAGGCGGCCCTGTGGAACGTGATGGTCTACGGGTTTTTCTCGGCGTTCGTCCGCTACTGGTTGTTCCTGAGTCTGCAGGCGGCGTTCCGCTATTCCGAAAAGTTTCGCGAGCGCGAGCGGGCGGCGGCGCGCCTCGAGCTGCATGCGACCGAGCTCAACGCAATGGTGACTCGCGCCCGGCTGGATGCCCTGAGGATGCAATTGCAGCCGCATTTTCTCTTCAACACCCTGAATGCGATCGTCGTGCTGGTGCGCGAAGGCGAGCAACTGCAGGCGGAGCAGGCCCTGACGCGCTTGAGCGACCTGCTTCGCGCAGTGCTCGACGATCGGGAAGTGCAGCACGTCCCCCTGTGGCGGGAGCTGGAATACCTGCGGCTCTATCTATCTATCGAGCAGATGCGCTTCTCGGATCGGCTGGAAGTGAGCATTGAAGCGGATCCGGATCTGCTCGAGGCGGCAGTGCCGCAGATGGTGCTGCAACCCGTCGTCGAGAATGCCGTCCGCCACGGGATCAGCGGGCTCGTGGAAAAGGGCAGAATCGACATTCGCGTTTTTTCGCAGGACGACGCAATGCATTTCGTGGTGAAGGACAACGGGGTGGGTTTCGTATCCCAGGCGGCCACGAAGGGCGCAGGTGTCGGACTGTCCAACCTGCGCGCCCGCTTGCAACAGCTCTACGGGGAAAGCGCGCACCTCACCATCGAGTCGAACGCGGCCCGGGGAACCACCGTCACGTTGGTGCTGCCGGAGTGCGCAGCGCCCCGGCGCGATACCGCCATGAGCCCGGCGTATGCTTGAGCAGGCTGGAAAACTCGATACGGGCCAGCGGATGTGCGCGCTGGTGGTCGATGATGAGCCGCTCGCTCGCAAGGGCATGAGATCGCTGCTCAGGGAGTCGCATTGCTTCTCCCGGGTGATCGAGGCACGGCACGGGGCCGAGGCGGTTCGCATGATCCGCGAGGAGCTTCCCGACATCGTGTTCCTCGATGTGCAGATGCCGGGGATGGACGGTTTCCAGGTCCTGAAGGAAATTGGAACGGACCAGATGCCGGCCGTCGTTTTCGTCACGGCCCACGATCGTTATGCCGTTCAGGCATTCGAGATGAATGCCATCGACTATCTTCTGAAGCCCGTAGCCCGCGAGAGATTTGCGGCGGCGGTGCGGCGCATCCAGGGGCGGCACGGCTTCACGCGGCAGGATGGTCAGAAGCTGCTGTCGCTTCTGCAGACCGTGAAGTCGCCGCCGCGCTACCTCGCCCGCCTTGCGATCCGCGCGGTAGGCAAGACTCAGTTCGTCAATGTCGACGACGTCGACTGGATACAGGCCGCAGAGAACTACGTGTGTCTGTACGCAGGTCCTGCACGATATCTCGTTCACATGGCCCTGCAGACGTTGCACGACTCGCTGGATCCCGCGCAGTTCCTGCGTATCCATCGCTCGCTGATCGTGAACGTGAGCCGGATTGTCGAAGTGCAGAACGCAGGGCGTGGCCAGTTCGTCGTGGTGTTGCGCAGTGGTGATCGACTGGAGTCGAGCCGCGGGTATCACGACGTCGTGAAGCAGTGGATGAACAACCCCACCTAGTCGGCGTGGCCTTTCACAACCTTTGAGGAGCGAACCGTTGTCCCGAATTGCTGTGGCTTTCATTGCACTTCTTGCCTTCTTGTCGAGTCGGGACGCGGCATCGCAAATGCGCGAATCGTTCGATGCATCGATTCCTGCCGCGCCGGGTCTGGTGCACATCGAAGGCGCCCCCTGGCTGGTGTACGAATTGCACCTGACAAACTTCAGCGCGGAGCCGCTCCATCTGCGGAAGATCGAAGCGTTCGAAGGAGATCGACTGCTGTCATCTCGAGACGGCCCGGAGTTGGCCGCGCGACTTGTGGCACGTTCTTCATCCGGCCTCGCGGGTGAAATCGTCGGGCCGGGTCAGGGCGCGATCTTGTACGCAGAGCTTCCGCTTCCCTCGGGCCCGCCACCACGTACGCTGCGGCACCGTATCGACTACACGAGGGGCAGCGACACAACGGTCGAGCAGACAGTGACGGCAGCGGTCACGGTGCCGGCCGCGCCGAAGCTTGCGCTCGGACCACCGCTGCGCGGCGGTCCGTGGACCGCGATTTATGGCTGGGAGTGGCCCCGCGGCCACCGGCGCGTTTTCTATGCTCTCGACGGCCGGGCCAGGTTGCCGGGCAGGTTTGCGATCGATTGGGTGCTGCTCGACGAGCGAGGGATGCAGGCTCGCGGCGACGCGGATCTCGTCGCGAATTTCTTCGGCTACGGCGTGGACGTGCTCGCGGTGGCAAACGGTCGTGTCGCCAATGTGCGCGATGGTGTGAAGGAAAGTCCGCGCGTTTCCGCGAACACCGACAATGCTCTCGAGGATGCAGCCGGCAATTTCGTCGTGCTCGACCTGGGCGATGGACGATTCGCAATCTACGAGCACCTCAAGCCGAACAGCATTCGCGTGGCGAAAGGCCAGCGCGTGCACAAGGGCGAAGTGCTGGCATCACTGGGTTTCACCGGGGACTCGACCGGTCCCCATTTGCATTTCCACGTGGCGGATGGCGCTTCGCCGCTACTCGGCGAAGGCATGCCTTTCGTATTCGAGAAATTCACCAGGCTCGGCCACTTCGAGGACATGGAGACTTTCGGGAGTTCGCGCTGGCTCGAATCCGCATCGACTCAGCCGGGCATTCGAAAGCGCGAACGGCCAGCGCCGAATTCGGTCGTGTCATTCGATTGATCGCGATGCGCCTTACTTCGCTGTGTGCCTGAAATAAGCTGCGGGCGTCACTCCCGTCGCCTTTCGGAACATCGCGATGAAGTTGCTGGGCGACCCGAACCCCAGGTCATAGGCGACCGTCGTCACGGAATGATCCGCGGCCAGTCGCTCGATGGCGGCCTGCAACCGAAATTCCGTTCGGTACTGCGTGAACGTAATCCGCGCCTCCTTCTGGAACTCTCTCGCGAGCGTCCGCGGGGCCACACCCAGTTCGCGCGCCCAGTCCTCCAACGTTCGGCCGTCGGCCGGGTCACGTCGCCAGGCCGCTGCGATTCGCGAGAGTTTTGGCGACCGCAGATTGGGCAGATGCAGCTGCGTTGGCGTCTGCAGCCGCACCTCTTCGGCGAATACAACAACGATGGCGCGATGCTGGCGCGCCGGACGCTTCCCGGCCTCGAGTGCCAGGATCGACTCACGCAGGAGTCCGGAGACCTGCACGATGCCGCTTTCGCCCGGAAGCCGGTCGAGCCCGGCACCGGAGCAATAAGCGCTGAGCATGTCGAGGCCGAACGGGGCTTCGACCTCATGCTCGGCGAAGGCGGGCAGCCAGCATGCCCGCAGCGGCGGGACGATCCACGTGCCGCTCCTGATCCGAAGCGTCATCACGCCGCGGCTGGGATAGATGAGCTGCGCGAAGTCGTGGGAATGCCAGCCGCTCGCGAATCCGGGTGGATAGCTCGTGTGCTCTACCTCGACGTCCATGCCTCCCACTTCTTCACGTGCGTCTCACGCGGTTTGTCCGATCAGAAACATATCATGTCCGTTTGCCGCGTTTCGGCCATGACGGAATGGCGTCATCCTTCGGGCGTGATTTCCGGGACTCAATTGCACGCTCGTCATCCCATACAAGCCCACTCGAGAACAGGTTGTCCGTTTTCGTCAAACATGGCTTCAACGCGGCACGCGGCTTGACCAGACTCGCGGACGAAATCGAGGCAACTCGAAATTCTGATGCGGCTCCCAGCCAGTGCACGAGGACATCATGGCCACTACCAAGATGATCGCACGCATCGAGCGCCCTGCACCCCAGCGCCCGCACGAGCGCTACAAGCAAGATCTCTTCGCCGAGATCACGGCCTTTGCGCCCGCGTCCGTGCTCGACGTCGGCTGCGGCACCGGCGAACTACTGCGAAACTGCATGAGGTCGGGCATCGCGCGATGCGTGGGCATAGAGCCCGATGCCGAAGCTGTCGCCGCGCTGAAGGCAGAGGGCCTGGACGCGCGCGTCGGACGTGCCGAATCGCTGGAATTCCCGGCCCTGAGCTTCGATGTCGTTGTGTTCGACTACGTGGCTCACCATGTCGAACATCTCGAACTCGGGCTGGCCGAAGCGATGCGCGTGGCTCGCAGGGCGGTGGTCGTGCTCGATCCCTGGTACGACCTGTCTGTCGAATCGCAGCGCGTCGCCGCCGATTTCGATCTGTGGCTGAAACGAATCGATCGCCGGCTGGCCATGGTCCACGACCCCAGCGTCACCGCGGCGCAGCTCGCGCGTCCCTTCAATGGCCGCGACGAATGGCGGATCGATTGCCGCCACCGGCTGATCCTGCAGCCGCTCCCTCTGCGCGAGATCGAGGAGCAGGCGAAACGCCGTTTGGCTGCGGCCGGCCCAAGCCGCGCGTTGGAAGACGCGCTCGAAATTCTGCTCGATCGCGCCAGGCAGCATGGCCTGTCGGACGATGGGGCGATCCTGTTCGTCGCAATCCGCGAGGCTGCAAAAGGAGAAAGCCCATGGCGAAATTGATCACGTGGGGCGTAACGTTAGGTTTGGTCACCGTCCCGGTGCTCGGCCAGGCCCCCATAGAGCAGTACTTGATCGCCGATCGCAATGCCGAAGTCGCGCTGGCGCGCAGCGCCGCGCCGGCAGCGATCTCGCGTGATGCTACCGTCCTGGTGCTGACGCGCCGCGGATATGAAACCGCGATGACGGGCAAGAATGGGTTCGTGTGTCTGGTGGATCGCGCGTGGCAGTCGATGGTCGCTGATGCGGACTTCTGGAATCCCAAGGTGCGCGCGCCCGTTTGCCTCAACCCGCAGGCGACGCGATCTGTGCTGCCAATTCACCGCAAGCGGACTGAGTGGGCGCTCGCGGGCCTTGCCAAGAGCGAGATCGCCACTCGTATGCGCGCCGCCATCGGCGCGAAAGAACTCCCGCTGCCCGACACCGGCTCGATGTCGTACATGATGTCCAAAGAGCAGTACCTCGGCGATCAAGACCCGCACTGGCGGCCACACCTCATGTTCTACATCCCCAGCACCGTGCGGGGCGCGGACTGGGGGGCCAACCTGCCAGCGTCGCCCGTCGTTGCAACTCCTGACCAGCTCCCGGACGGCACGCGTGACCCCGTGATTGTTTTCATGGTCCCCGCCGGCGAGTGGTCGGACGGAACGCCGGCGGGAGCGCATCGTTCTAACTAGACGAAAGGAGGAATCCATGGCTAAACGCGCAGCAAGAAGCACAGGTGAAGCAGTTCCGGGTGTGAAGTCGCTCGACCGGATGGTTGGGACCTGGAAGGTGTCTGGCGGAGCGCGCGGCACCGTGCGTTACGAGTGGTTCGACCGCAAATCCGCATTGATCCAGCATGTCAGCCTCGGTGACACCAGGGGTTTTGAAGTCATTCGTTTCGACCAGGACAGCCAGTCATGGCGCTCATGGTTTTTCGACCGATCCGGCAGCACCGTGCTCGAGTACACATATGAAGTGGATGCCGAGCAGTTGAAGATATCCATCGATATGGACGATCGTCACGGCGCCTTCGTTGCGCGCTTCAGCGACGGCGGCAATGTGCTCGAGGGCCGTTGGGACTGGACCCAGGCAGGCAAGAAGATGGGTTACAACGCGACACTCACGCGTGTCCGGAAGGGCGCACGACGCCGGTCAGGAAAGAATGCGCGCAAGGTTGGTCGCGCATCTGGAGCGCGTCGTCGTAGCCACTGAAAATTGATCGGGGCGAGGGGATTGCCGGGTCCGCGGAACGCGGACCTTGCGTCGGTGACCTTGTTAGCAAATGACCTGCCGTGTTGGCCGAGAGCATCGTCCCGGCCTAGACTGGCTCCTGGAAACAGAATGCAATGAGATAGATGAAACCAAGAACTGTGCTCTGGGCCCGGACAACCCTGTTTTTCCTCGTTGCGTTTCCGCTGGTGTTGATCGGCTATCGCGGACCCGCTGCACCACTGAGCGCGGTGCTTTCAATCTCCGTGCTGTTGTTCGCCACGTATTGGCTGTTGCGCCGGGAAGGCAGTCATCTCGGCGAATTCGGATTCACGCCTCCGGCACTTGCCTTCCAGCGCCTGGCCGCGGGTTTCCTGGGCGGCGGACTGCTCCTCGGCGTTCTCGCCCTGATCATCAGGGCCTGCGTTCCCATGCATTGGAGTCTCAACGCCTCGATCCCGTGGTCTGGCGTGTTGATGCTGCTCGTCCTCCACCTCATCACCAACACGTGCGAAGAGCTCGGGTTTCGCGGTTATGGCTTTTCACGGCTTTGCCACTTGATAGGCATGTGGCCGGCGCAGGCAATAGTCGCCGGGGTCTCCGCGGTATTTCATGTCGTGTGTGGCTGGTCGTGGCAAATCGCGCTGGTACACACGACCGCCGGGTCACTCCTGTTCGCGCTGGTGTTTCTGCGATGGCGCAGCATCCCCGCGGCGATCGGAGTTCATGCGGCCTGGAACTGGACGCGCGATCTGATCTTTCGGATGCCCGCCGGCAAGGCCTCGATTCTGATACCTGTGCAAGAGAAGCCGTGGGGCGATTCCGAATGGCTGATCGTTCAAGTCATCCTTGTCGGAGGCACCCTGCTGGTCTGCGGCGGGCTGAGCGTGAGCCTCCGGAAAAATGGGCGCGGCCGATCTTCACGCTCAGTCGCTCTGCAGTAAGACCAGCTTCAGGTGCCCGTCGCCCACCGCGCGAAATTCAGCCAGGTATCCGAGCCGGCGAGCAGCAATGCAGCAACCTGTGACCCGACTACCGCGGCGCCTCCCCAAAGCGTCGCCGGATGGAGTTTGCGACGACTGCTCCAGTCGAATACGCAGAGCGCGACGATGAACAGATCCGTGGCGCCGAAGAACGCCAGCGGCCCTACGGTGGGACCGAAGAGCCAGATCAACAGACGATGGACGGCGGCGCCTGCCATGACCGTAGTCGCGAGCATCATCAGCCGCTTGTGAATGGCCGCATTGCGTCGAAAGTGAAGCGCCATCGCAATCAACGAGGAGAAGGCCAGCAGCGCGACGATCGACAGGGCCAGGAACCGCAGGACGAAATCGTGGGGCATCGCCGGAGTGGGTGTCGTGCCGCGGCCCCAGATCACCGCGGCGGCCGTTGCAACCATCACGATGGCGAGTACGCCGCCCACGATGCCGAGTTTCCTGTGCACGTGCGCACGGCCACTGGCGATGAGCGAGGTCTGCGTGATCAACAGGAGCATCCACAACGAAAACGCCGCGCCGTGCACGTGGACTCGCAGCGGCAACGCCGCTGTGTCGATGTGAGACTTCAGGTAGTACGACGGCGCGAATCCGGCGAAGCAAGCGACCGCCAGCGCCACGGCCATGCCGGTGAAGAATCGACGCTCGATGCGCCTGCTGCGCTCCGCGGTAGATAGTGCAAGCGCCTCGCGGGCCGCGCCGTCAAATGTGCTGGACATGAGTGTGCTCCCTTACTTCAGCAGCTTCATGTAGGCCACCATGTCCCGCTGCTCCTGCTCCGTGAGCACGAGCCCGAACGAGCCGAAGAGTCGCGCGTAATGCGCGACCACTTCCTCGAGGGTGCCTGCCGAGTTGTCGTGAAAGTAGGGCGCCGTGCGCGGCGCGCCCCAGAGCGACGGAATGCGGAACGCATTGAGGCTCTCGACATCGAGCGAGCCATTGATGAGTGCGCGGCCAGGGTCCGGGCTCGACACGACGGTCTTCGTGCCGTCCGGATTCGTGAATTCGAATTCGCGCACCGGATTCCCGGCCACATTCATCTCGGACACTCCGATAGTCGCGAATCTGCCGCCGCGCCGGAATGGCGGAAACGGCACGAATTCATTGGTTTCATTGAGCATCGGGCCGCTGTGGCAATGCGCGCACACGCCCGACTTGAAGTCACCTCCCACGGGCGCATCGACGAAGAAGCGGCGGCCGCGTATCTCTTCGGGAGTGCGTCCTGCCGGCAGTCGGGGTGTGACGCCAGCGTAGGCGTACAACAGCATCGTGGGGGAACTGAAGAACGTGGGCGTGTGCTGGAATGCGGATATGAGGTCCAGTTCGCGCGCCTTGGGTGAGCGCTTCGGCTGCGCGTGATCGAAGATCGCGCCTCGCGCCTGCGAGACGAGATCGGGCTGACGTCCGTCCTGCATGAGTACCGGTTCGAGCGCCGGCGTGTTCAGCGTGGAAGGAATGCTTCGCGCCACGACCACGCTGCGCGCATCGGGTTCCTGCAACAGGCGTACGTTGGGCGCCAGCGGAATGCGCACCAGCACTGTCGCGTGCTCGAGCATTCGCGAAGCGCCGTTTCCAGCGCCGTCGTCGCTGCCGTCGGCCTTGAACAGCGGATCCAGGGGATTCCGTGCGAATCGCAGGCGCGCGTCTTTTGGCGAGACCGTGCCGGTTTCGCGGCTGTGACAGGTGAGGCAGGTGCGGCCGTTGCCGCCGAATGTCTCCCGTTCGAACAGGTGGCGGCCGAGAAGATAGTCGAGCGGGTTCTCGAAGAACCCGGTCCCGGCTGACGAGCTCGACATCGAGGCGGATTCCGCCGGGGCGGTGCCCTCGGCTGCCGCGGCGAACATGGGCAAAAGGATGAGCGCCAAAACGGCTCCGCAACGCGCAATCATTTGAGTCTCCCTGGCAGGTTTGTTTGTTGTCGGGAGAAGCATCAGGCGCGAGCTGCCGGGCCGAATCGCCCGCGAGGAGCCATGCGGAGAGCCATGGAGGCGAGGCCGGAACGCCCCGTGCGTCGGGATCCGGCTTGCTAGCTACCGCGGTAGATCGAGGCGGCGGCGCTGCGCGTGGGCACGTTCAGCTTGCCGAGAATGTTGGCGACGTGACGCTTGACCGTGTGCAGGCTCAGGTCCAGCGAGCGGGCGATGAGCTTGTTGCTGTCGCCGGCGGCGATGCGCGCGACGACTTCGCGTTCCCGCTCGGTGAGCACGGCCAGCGAGCTCGCAACTTCGCGCGCACGTTCGCGCGCCTTGTCTGGCGCCTGCTTCCAGGTTGCGAGGCGATCCAGAAGCGCCCTCGTCGCGGGCTGCTGGCGCAGCGAGTCCGGCATCGATGACAGCAGCTCGCCGAGCCGGGCAGGTGGCTCGAGGAGCAACATGCCGACGGCATCCTCATCCAGCGCGCGTTGCCACACCGGCGCAAACGTGGTCCAGGCTGCGCGCGAATCGCCCTGGGCAATGCGCAGGAACGCCAGTGCAACGCGGGGCTGACGCATGAACATGACGTGAGGCCATCTGTCATGGAGCCGGCAGGCTTCGATGAGCTGGTGCTCGGCCACGTCGAGACGCCCTTCGAGCAACGCGCACTGCCCTCGGGCCAGGGCGGCACCCGATTCCAGGGCAGGCCATTCGGCCGGGACACGCGGCGCTTCAAATGGCGCCAGCAACTTTCGTAGCGCCGGCGCATTTTCAGCCGCCCATGCGAATCGCGTGGCGTCGAGCATCACAGGGCGCAGCCAGCTTTCCCGAAGCTCCGCAAGTTCGGACCCACGAAGGAACTCGATGCTCTTCTCGAGCTGTTCCAGCCCCTCCGCATGACGGCCGCTCGCAGCAAGGTGCACGGCGCGTAGCTGATTGATGTCCAGCCATGTTGCCGGGAGAGTGGCATGGCGTTGCTGAAACTTCTCGCGGTCGGCGAACGCCTCGATCGCTGCGGAATAATCACCCACGCAGAATTCCGGCCAGGCGCTGTGCGCCTGCGCCGACACCTGCCAGTGAATCGGGCGCATCTGCTCCGCATAGGCGCACAGCGCTTTCAAGGCACGCATGGGCGCCAATGCGCCCGGCACATCGTAGAAGAAGCTGTTGAAGAAATCGCACACTGCCGGATAGAGCACCGTGGAGTTCTGCCTTGCGGCGTCCACGAGTTCCTGAAGCGAACGAACGGCCTCACTACCGCGACCGCATGCCATGGCATTCCAGACACGCACGGCACTGATCGTCGCCCGGTCCGCCGGCTCGAGTTCCAGCTTCTCGCATTCCTGCACCAGTCGATCGCAGGTGTCGAGGTCCCCGGTGGAATTGCACATTCGCGCCACGATCGGCAAGGTGCGCGCAAGGCCTCGATGATCGCGACGCTCGCGGTACAGATTGCACGCGCGTTCCATCAGTTGGCGCACGCCCGGGGTGTCGTATCTCGCCCAGGCGCACAACGCCAGCAGGCGCAACACACCGGGACGGTCCTGACGGTGCGTCGCCGGCAACTGACCGATCCAGCGCTCGACCAGTGCCTGGCCTCCCTCCGCGAGCAGAGGTTCGGCGCAACTTTCGATGGCCTCGACCGCGACGTCCCACATCGCAGCCTTGAGCCAGTGGGAAATCGCGCGCGTCGGCGCGGATTCGGCGCGCGCCGCGCGTGCATGCAGTTCGCGCAGTTCCTGGCCGGTGACCAGCCGTTCGAGCTCGCGTTGCAGGAACTCCCTGAAGAGGTCATGAAAGCGCAGCACCGGCGTCACGTCGTCGATCACGCTGAGGAACAGGTGGCGGCGATAAAGTTCTTCGAGGAACGGGCGGACATCGGCGGCGCCGGCGACGGCTGCGCACAGTGTCGGGGAAAGCTCCGGCAGTATCGAACAGCGAATCGCGAATTCGCGCAGTTCGCGCGGCAGATCCGCGACCACTTCGTGTGCGAGGAAATCGAAGGTGTGTCGATCGGCCACGCCCACGGCGCCCGGTTCCGGTTGCTGACCCGCGCCGAACACGAGTTGCAGACCCGCGACCCAGCCATGCGTGCGTTCGAGTGCGTTACGCACGAACCGCGGAGAGGCTGCACCGGAAAATCGCATGTCGGCCAGCACCTGTGCGTCGTGTTCGTCGAACTGCAGGTCCGTCATCCGCAGTTCACCCAGCTCCCCACGCGTGCGCCATCGGGCCAATGCCAGAGCGGGCGCGACGCGAGTGCCGATCACAAAGCCAGCCTCGGGCGGCAGACGTTCGATCAGGTAGTCGAGCAATTCGAGTGCGCTCGCATCGCAGACGCGGTGCAAGTCATCCAGCACGACGAGAAGACGCTCGCCATCGAAGCTGCACAGCGCATTGATGAGCAGGTTGACCGCCGCGCGCGAATGTTCGCGGGACCCGTTGACCTGCGAAGCGATGACAAGCGGGTCGACCTCCCACTCGAGCCTGACTCCTTGCAATGTCGCAAGCAGGGAGGTGAACAGGCGATTGGCATCGGAGTCGTCTTCGTCGAGCGAAAGCCAGACGATGGTGGCATCCGCGCCGTCCGACGCGAGTTGGGCCATGAGAGTGCTCTTGCCAGAGCCCGCGGGCGCATGAATCAACGTGACGCGCTTTTCCATGGCAAAGGCGCGGGCGCGCTTCAAGAGGGCGTCCCGTGCCACTGCATCCCGTCGCACACGTGGTGCCCGAAACTTGGTGGTGACGCCGCCTGGCCAGACCGGAGCAAGTGGTCGAGGCTGATTTCCGACTTCGGTCTTTGCCGATTCCATTCTTGTTGCCGACGGAATGCTGCTGCATAGGTTATGCGAGCGGGAGCATTCGTGCTCGGCCGCGGGTGATGCCCTTCGCTAAGGTATTGATTTTTCGGGGCGTGACTGGATAGGCGAGGGTCCTGCCTCGCCTCGAATGGTTCCTCAATGGCTCCCCGTGGGCGATGTGGGTTCCGGGACCCGCCGCCACACTGCGCCGCCTGATCTTGTGAGGAATCCCATGAACAAGCGCTCCATCGGTGCGTCGCTGTCTCTGTGCGCCGCCTTACTACTCACTCTGCATGGCCGCGTGTATGCCGCGACCCAGTGCCACACGAGCCCGGAACACCAGGACAACGTGACCAGTGCGAAGTGGGCACCCGTGCTGAACAAGATGAAGGTGGCCGAAAAGATGTTTCACTCGAAGCCGGCGTATCACACGTCGCCGGTCCCGGTGCGACTGAAGACTATCTACTCGACGCATCGCATGCTCATGCGTGCCTATCCCGAGAAAAGCCTCGTGGGCATTCAACTCTGGACGGGGGAATGCGAAGTCATCCCGCAAGTCGAGCGGCTTTCCGCCACCATCGGCGGCGCATACGTGTTCTTCAACCATTCAGTGGAAGAGACTTTCCTGCGTCATTCCAGGGTGCCCAGAAAGACCGGTGAGGCAGGAGGATTTCCCGAGTACGAAGGCTGGGTGGTGCTGACGAAAGATGGCCGGCTGCCGTTCATTCCGAAAACACTCGCCGACGTTCTCGACGAGGAGGGGCAGCGCCGGGAGCGCAGGCTTGCCGAATGGCGTTCCGAACGCGCGAAGCAGCGCAGCCCCGACGATGCGACGATTCGCAAGACGCATGACCTGCTCGCGAGAACGGATCGGGAAGGCGCCCGGAAATATCTGGCCCAGATGCAGGCCATGCAGGCGGATCTGAAGCACCGCAACGAGGTCGTCTATCCCGCGACGACCGCGCGACTGGAGAAGGAGTTAGACGACTACAGGAAGTATCGTGCTTCCTTCTCTGCGCAAGAGCTCTCACGACCAGCCACCTGGAGCGATGCGTCCGGCGCTGACAAGCGCGAGCTGGATGCGCGCATCGCGAATATGAAACTGCTGCCGCCAGCGGATCAGCAGAACTACGACGCATGGACTCGAGAGAGCCGCGATCTGGATCGACAGGCGCGGGCGCTCGACAAGACGAGCAAGGAGCAGGCCGCGCAGTTGCGCGCGAAGTCCAGCGAGCTGGCGTTGCGTGCACGAGAATTGCGCAAGGTCCACGAGGAGCGCTCGGTCGATCCGGTGCTGTATGCGATGTCGGAGTACGAGATCGGTCACATCAAGCCAGGCACGAGCGAAACCGCCATGGCGTTCAAGGAAGATCCGACTTTCCTCGATGCGAATTCGACGCGGATAAAACTCATCACCGTGAAGGTGGGATTCAGCGAAGGATCCGGAACCGATCTGTGGATGCAGCGGACCAGGGAATCGATTGACTGGTCGATTCTGGCAGGGCTGCTCGACTGATCCGGCAGAGCACAGCGCGTTGCCAAACCTTTGTCGCATATTGGTGCGCCGCCGCGCCTTCCAGACTCGTTGGCGCTACACGTGCCCGGGGCTTGTTGCCCCAAAGGCTTACTGAATTCGACTTGCCGGAGGCGCAGCATCCATAGGCTCCACCGTCTGCAAGGAGTGCAATGTGCCAAACATGAAAGCCGCCGTCGTGCATGCCTTCAAACAACCGCTGCGAATCGAGGAGGTGCCGGTTCCGCAAGTAGTTCCGGGCAGCATCCTCGTCAAGATCATCGCGTCCGGTGTTTGTCACACCGACCTGCATGCCGCCGATGGCGATTGGCCCGTCAAGCCGAATCCGCCTTTCATTCCCGGTCACGAAGGTGTCGGTTTCGTCAGCGCAGTTGGCGCTGGCGTGAAACACGTGAAGGAAGGTGACCGCGTCGGCATCCCATGGCTGCACACCGCCTGCGGCCATTGCGAGCATTGCATGACCGGGTGGGAGACGCTGTGCGATGGCCAGCAGATGACGGGTTACACCGTCAACGGTGGTTATGCCGAATATGTGCTGGCGGATCCCGGCTACGTCGGGCACTTGCCGACGAAAGTCGACTTCTCGGCCATGGCACCCGTGCTCTGCGCGGGCGTGACGGTTTACAAGGGACTGAAGGTGCTCGACTGCAAACCGGGCGATTGGGTTGCAATCTCGGGTGTCGGTGGTCTCGGTCACATGGCCGTGCAGTACGCCAAGGCGATGGGATTCCACGTCGCGGCCGTCGACATCGACGACGAGAAGCTCGAGCTTGCGAAGAAGATAGGCGCCGAGCTGGTCGTCAATGCCATGAAGGCCGACCCCGCACAGGTGCTGCAGCGCGAGCTGCGCGGAGCGCATGGTGTGCTGGTGACCGCAGTGTCGCGCAAGGCTTTCGAACAGGCGCTCGGAATGCTGCACAAGCGCGGCACGATGTCGTTGGTGGGCCTGCCGCCTGGTGAGTTCGGATTGCCGATTTTCGACGTGGTGCTCAATGCGAAGACCATCCGTGGCTCGATCGTCGGCACGCGCATGGATCTGCAGGAGGCGATTGCGTTTGCCGTCGAGGGCAAGGTGCACACCGTCTACAGCGAAGACAAGATCGAGAACATCAACGGAATCTTCGATCGCATGAGGAAAGGCGCCATCGAAGGGCGAATCGTGATGAAGATTGCCGACGGGTGAGGAGCCGTCAGTGTGTTTCAGAATCTCCAGGTGACCGAACCGATGAACGCCTCGCGGCTACCGATGAATCCATCGTATTCCATGCTCCAGGAGAACTGCTTGTTGATGTCCCAGTTGAAGCCGAAGACGAGGTTCCAGGCATCCTTGTTCTTCTGCTGCACGGTGTAGTCGAAGGACAGTTCCTGGTCCTCCACCGGGATCCGGTATGTCCCCGAGATCTGAAGTTCGGACTTGAGGTAGTTGCCACCCGCGAAGAGGGCAAAGTTGCCGAGCTCTCCCAGCACAAAATTGCGCCCGAAACGCGGCGTAACCGTGACGATGGGGCTGCCTTCCGCGATCGTGTCGCCGAGGTCGACCTTCGAGTAGTTGAACGGGATGGTCGCGAACCAGCCTTTCCAGCCGCCGGCAAGTACGCCGCCGAGTCCCCAGGACGTCCCGCCCGGCGTCGTGTGTATGGGAAGCAGAAAGCTCTGGTCCTGCAACCGGTCGCACAGACGGGGACGTATCAGCCCTTCGCAAGAAATTCCCAGGTGCTCGAGCATGCCGTTGCCGTCTATTAGGAACTCGATGTCCGCATCGGCATCGAGCGGCCCATAGACGGCATAGACATTCAGGAACGGGAACAGCCAGGCGTCGAGCTTGGCGTTCAAGCTGTCGGTCTTGGTGATGGCCTTGTCGAAGGTGACGAACTCGAAGGGCATCTTGTCACGCCCGTTGATGCCCACCTCGAGCTCTGAAATCGACTGCTCCTGGTCGTTGACCGAGAAGATCAGGCCAGCGCCGTACGGCAACGGCAGGTTGTAGCCCTTGTCGATGACCTTCTGCGCGAGGAATGGCAACGCGTGATTCCACACTCGCGGGGAGTCACCGCTGCGCTTGTCGGCCGTGCGAAAACCGGTGTTCGGCACACTCACATCGGACACGCCTGAATCGGTCAGGTCGTCGTTCACGGAGAAACTCAGCATGCCGGCCGTGGCGGTGATCGCAGCGCCGCTCTCGGAGATGCTGAGGAACTTGTAACCCTCCTCCGAAAAAGAATGCATCTTGGCTCCGGCGTCGCCTATGCCGGCTTTGGCGCCGAAGCCGAACTTGCGGATTCCGCGGCGAAACTGTTCAAACGCCTCTCGCGTTTCGAGCACCACGAGGATCGCGTCAGTGCCACCACCCAGGGCGACGCCCACGTCGACGCGGGTCGCATCCATGAACGTGCGGCTGTTGCTGGCGTTGTCGACCAGCACGCCAACGCCGTCGGCGCGTCCCACCACCACCTTGCCGCCGGAAATTCGCGCCGTGAAATACCCGGCCGCGGCAGCAAGCTCCTGTTCCAGGCCAGGCATCTCGCGTACGAAGAGGGCCTTCGTCTCATCGCCCGCTTTCCCGATCTGTTCGCGGGCCGCGGCACGCTGGTCGACCGGAATGCTGCTGCAGCCGGCGGCCAGCGCCATGAGCATCAGCGGGACGAGGACGGTTCTGCCCTTGAGCATAGAGTCCAAACATAGGACTGCCTGGCAGAGACGGACAGCGTCCCGTTTGCCAATTGACGAAGCGCGCTGTTTTGTGCGTCACCTGTACGAGTTGCGTCTGGTCTCCGCTGCGGCGGCACGCCACCGGACAAACGCGGGGCAAGGCTTGCCTTGTCGCGCTATTTCATCGCAAGCCGTGGCGGATACTGGTTAGACGCTCAATGCGATGATTTCGAAAGGTCCGGCATCCTGAATGGCTTGGCCAGCTTTATCGTCCGCGCGACCTTGTCGTACCACCCTTGCGGCGCATGAATGTCTGAATGCAGGTAACACTGCGCCCGCACTTCGTCACTCCCGTCGGTAAATGTCAGCAACCAGCTTCTGGGGACCTGGTTCTCCGAAGGGCCGTGATGCTGAGTCAACTCTGCGACATTGATGAATGTCGTACCCCATTTCTTTTCGATATGCGACTTCCCGCCGTGAGTATCGTCGGGCGTCGTGTGC
>DASTXR010000084.1:0-38789 GCA_035765415.1 Steroidobacteraceae bacterium
ATCGGGCACGCCGAAGTTGCCTTCGAGGTCATGCAACTGCTCGAGGTCGATGTTGCCCACGATGTTCACGATGGTGAACTCGCGCGGCTCGCTGGCGATGATGGCGAGGCCCTGGGCCTTCTCGCCGTCGATGAGCACGAACACATCCACGTTGGTGTTTTCTTTCTTGCTGCGCGCTTCGACGATGCGGCTCCAGCCCGGCGCGGTCAACTGCCGGCGCACACCGTCGATGTCGCCCTTGGGATAGGCGTAGTCGGAGTCGAACGTGTAGTGACGCACGTAGATGCCGGTCAGGGAGTTGACGAGCTTTTTCGCCTTGGCCTGGTCGGGATCGTTGTTGTCGAGGAATCGTGCCGCCATGCCGAGCAGGTTGGCGTCGAGAGTGACCGTGACGGACTCGCTCGCCTTGTCGGTCAGCGTGGCGAACTCGGGCAGCCGCAACTGGCCCTTGGTCTGCGCGAACACTGGCGCCGCCAGGAACACTGCGGCGAGGCAGATCAGGACGCGGGCGTTCATGAGCGATTCTCCTCTTCACCCGCCGTCGGCGGGTTGTTCACGGCCTCATAGGCGAGGTCGAGTTTCTCACTGGTGACCCGCAGCGCCTGCATGAGCTGCTCGCTCGCGGCGATGCCCAGCTGTTGTTCGCGCAGCGCGCGGTCGTTGGCCACGTGCACGCCGAGGAACACGGCCACCAGCAGCGATGCGGCGAGCGCCGCCGGCAAGCCGAACTGGCGCAGCGAAGGGCGCGCGGCCCCGGGCTGCACCACCGCGGGCTTTCGCTGCGCGGGAAGCGCGGCCATGAGCCGTTCGGCGAATCCCTCGGGGGCGTCGATCGGGCGCAGGCGCCGGCGAAGCTCGTCTTCAAAACTCTCGGGCGGTTTCGGGTTCATGGCAGTTCCTCGCAATCGATCAGCTTCGCGCCGATCATGCGGCCGCGAAGGGCCGTCAGCGATCTCTTGATGTGGCTCTTCACGGTATTCACGGGCATGTCGAGCATCGCGGCGATCTCGGCGACATCCCTGTCTTCCTGGTAACGCAGCAGCATCACCGCGCGCGGATGCGGCGCGAGCTCGCCTAACAACCGCATGAGCTCGCGGCTCATCAGCGGATCGTCGTCTGCTTCCTGCGCGGCGACTTCCGCGCCTTCGTCGAGCGGCCGCGTTGCGCTGTAGGGCAGGCGCCGCAGCCAGTCGATGGCCAGGTTCGCCGCCACGCGCCGCAGCCAGAACCCCAGGTGTTCGAGCGACTCGATGGAATCGAGCTTGCGATACAGCTGCAGGAATACGTCCTGCGCCAGGTCTTCGGCCGCATCGCGCCGGCTGAGCATGCGCAGGCCGATGCTGAACACCGAGCGCTGGTGCGCGCGCACCAGGGCGGCGAAAGCATCGCGGTCACCCGCACGCGCCTGCAGCAGCAGCGAATCAGGCATCGTTTGCGCGGCGGAAAGACTCACGACGGGTCCGGGTCACGGTTTTTCGCTCATTTCAGGAATGCCGAACTGGCCTTCCAGTTGCGAGATCTTATCGATATCGATGCTGCCCACGATGTTCACGATGGTGAATTCGCGCGGCTCGCTGGCAATGACCGCCAGCCCCTCGATCTTGTCGCCGTCGAGGCAGATGTAGACGTCCACGTTTTCGCGCGGCTCGCGCCTGCGGACCGTGGCGAGCGCGCTCCACCCGGGCCCCTGAAGTTGCTTGCGGACGCTGTCGATGTCCGCGTTCGAGTACGCATCGTCGCTGTCGAACGTGAAATTCCGGACCCGGACTGACTTTATGTCCTGGAGCAGCGAAAGCGCCTGGTCATGGGCCTCGTCAGCGGCGTGGGTAGCGGCGAACCTGCGCGCGACACGCATCAGGAACCCGTCGATGGTGATGTCCGTCGATTCCGAGGCCTTGCTGCGCAGGTGGCTGAAATCGGGGATCCGAAGCTCGGGGCTCGCCGTCACCCCCACGGTGGGCAAGGCGAGGGCGATGGCCAATGCGGCGACCAGACTGCTGAATTTCACGGCGGGCTCCTGATTTGCGTGTCCTGCCATCTATACGAGGCGGGAGCCCGGCGCGGGTGCACAAAAGGCTTTCTTTTCAGCGAACCCGGAACGGCTCGAGCGGGGACCCGAATTCGCTGGGCGCCAGCGGATTGGTTTCATAGCCGGTGAACAACATCACGCCGCGGGCCTGGTAGTTGCCGGGCGGCAGGTGCCTGCCGTCGGCGAGAACACCGCTCCAGAGGGCTGTGTAGGTCTTGCTGGTATTGGGCGCGAACACGACCTCCGTGGCGACCTGCGCGAATACCCGGTCATCGGCCCACTGCCAGCGGATCTGCAGGGTGCCGTTGTCGGCGACGAGAAAATCGTAGGTCTGCGCATCGCGGAACTGGACGCTGATTTCGCGGTTGGTGAGGTTTTCGATGGTGACGTCGAAACGGATCGGCTCGCCGAAGACGAAGTTGTCGGTTACGACATTGTTGACGTCGCGCAGAACGAGCGTGGTGCGGAAGCTGTCCGGCCCACCGGGGCCTCCCGGGTTGAGGCCCGCGCCCGGCCCGGACTGAAAACTGCAGAACGCGACGGTGCCCGAGGTTACCAGCCAGATGCCGAAGAGCCCCACGAGTCGTGCGATCATCGAAACGCGAATGAGCATTCACCCTCCAGAAAAACCGCTGTCCGACGCAGAGGTGGACGAGCTCTACGGGCTCGAGCCCGTCATCGGCGGCGACTCTGCATCAGTCGACAGCGCGGTGAGCACGGAGTTCGTGCGCGTCGCCTGCCCGTATTGCGGCGAAGAATTCGAGACTAGCGTCGATGCGAGTGCGGGTCTGTGCACTTATGTCGAGGACTGCCAGGTCTGCTGCCAGCCCATCGACATGGAGCTGCGCGTCGACGAAAACGGCGCTTTCAGCGAACTGGTAGTGCGTCGCGGGGACGCGTAGTCATAAGGATCAGGACGTGGAAAAGCGAGTGGCATTGATCACGGGGGCGGGCAGCGGCATCGGCAAGGCAACGGCGCTGGCGTTCCTGCGCGAGGGATATCGTGTGGTGCTCGCGGGGCGCCGCGCGGACAAGCTCGAAGCCGTGGCGCGCGAGGCGGGCGAGAGTGCGGAAACGCTGTGCGTGCTCGCCGACGTGACGAAACCCGACGATGTGCGCGCGCTGTTCGACGCGGCGAAGGCCCGGTTCGGCCGCGTCGACGTGTTGTTCAACAACGCGGGCCTGAACGCGCCGTTCCTGCCGCTCGAAGACATGCCTTACGAGAAGTGGCGCGAAGTCATCGACACCAATCTCACCGGCGCGTTCCTGTGCACGCAGCAGGCGTTCCGGTTGATGAAGGACCAGGAACCGCGCGGCGGGCGAATCATCAACAACGGGTCCATATCGGCGCACACGCCGCGGCCGAATTCCGCGCCGTACACCGCGTCGAAGCATGCGCTCACCGGGCTCACCAAGTCGACATCGCTGGACGGGCGGCCGTATGACATCGCCTGCGGACAGATCGACATCGGCAACGCGATGACCAAACTCGGCAGCCGCCTGCCCGAACCCGAGCCGATGATGGACGTGAACCATGTCGCCAACGCCGTGCTGCAGATGGCCAAACTACCGCCCGAGGCGAACGTTCAGTTCATGACGATCCTTGCGACCAAGATGCCCTACATCGGCCGGGGTTGATGGGGTGAGGCGCCGCATCGGCGCCGTTCCTGATTTGCTAGCAAGAGGGGACGCGAATGGGGAGGTCCTCATTTCCGATTTCCTTGCAAGCGGGATCGAGGCACGACGTTGGCGCTCCCCCGCTGAGCCCCGTCCCCTTTTGCAGCAAATCAGGAATGTCCCCATTAGAGCCACCCGCGCTGGCGGGCGAGGCGGTACGCATCGATGCGATTGTTGGCGCCGAGCTTGCCGATGGCCTCGGACAGGTAGTTGCGCACGGTGCCTGCGGACAGGCCTAACTGTTCTGCAATCTGCGGCGCGGAGAGACCCTCACCCGAGAGCCGCAGCGTCTGCCGCTCGCGATCGTTCAGCGGATCCGACTCGTTCCATGCTTCCACCGCGAGCGCGGGGTCGATGGCCTTGCCGCCGCGGTGCACGTTGCGCAGGGCCTCGGCCAGCTTCTCCGCCGGCGAGTCCTTGAGCAGATAGCCCTTGACGCCCGCATCCAGCGCACGCCGCAGGTATCCCTGGCGCGCAAACGTGGTGACGATCACCACTTTGCAGGCCAGTCCTTCCGTCTGGATCTTCTGCGCGAGCTCGATGCCGGTCATGCCCGGCATCTCGATGTCGGTGACCACGATGTCGGGCTTGAGCCGCCGGCACTCCGACAGCGCCTGCAGCCCGTCGGCCGCCGCGCCCAGCACTTCGATGTCGCGCTCGAGCTTGAGCAGCGCGCCGAGCGCGCCGCGCACCATGGCCTGGTCTTCGGCGAGGAGGATGCGGATCATGCGGCGTTGGGAACCGAGGCGCGGAGCAGCGTCCCCCCGTTCTTGTTAGGCATGAGCGACAGCGTGCCGCCGACGCTGCCGAGCCGCTCGCGCATGCCGTTGAGCCCGTTGCCGGGCACGATGCGCCCGCCGCGCCCGTCGTCCACCACCTCGACCACCACCTCGGTGGGTTCCTTCCGCACGCGGATCGTGACGCCGGTGGCGCCGGAGTGGCGGCGGATATTGGTGGCGGCTTCGCGCAAGCTGAGCGCCAGCGCGGTCTCCCGGTCGTGCGGCAGCTTCACGTTTTCGGTTTCGCATTTGACCTTGAGGCCCTGCGCTTCCAGCAGCGCGGTGGCCGCGACCAGCTCCGCCGACAACGCCGTGCTGCGGATTCCCGAGACCGCGTTGCGCACCTGCGCCAGCGCGTCGCGCGCCACGCGTTCCACTTCGCTGATTTCGCGGCGCGCGCCGTCGAGGTCATGGTCGATGAGCTTGCGCGCCAGCTCCGACTTCAAAGCCACCACCGACAGCGTGTGGCCCAGCAGGTCGTGCAGGTCCCGGCCGATGCGTTCGCGCTCGGCGAGCGTCGCCAGCCTGAGGATCTCCGCGTTACTGCGGCGCAAAGCCATCTGCTGCTGCGAGGTGTAGGCCGTGTAGATCGCGGATATGCCGAGCAGGATCGCGGGCAGCGCACAGCTCAGTATCGTTTCCTTGCTGTGACCGAGCAGGTACATCTGGAGGATGTACAACGCGGCCACGGCGGCGACGACCTTCCACCCGATGCGCGTCGGAACACAGAACGCGACGCTGAAGTACCCGAATATGAGATAGCCCAGGCCGGCCAGGTTGAAGTTCACCACCACGAAACCCAGCAGGAATACGCCGGCGATGTACCGCAGGCGCACGGTGTTCGGCCCGCCGTAGTAATAGGTGCACAGGTGCAGATAGACGAACAGCGGCACGCTGATGAGCGTGGGCAGGATGACCTTCACGAACGAGACGCGCGCGAGCACCGGGTACAGGAACAACCACGCCAGGTTGAACAGGATCACGAACGGCATGTTGCGCATGACGCGGCCTTCGCTGCCGATCATGTAGCCGACCATCGAATCCGGTGGCGGCTCGCGGATGTTCCTGAGTAGTTGCTTGAGTCGCATGGGTGCTCGATCCGGGCGTGATCTTACTCCAGCCGCACGTCGTCGATTTGCAGGCTGAAAGCACCCACCGGACCCATCGTGCCGATACCGATGGCGCGCACGCGCCCGAAGTCGATGTTCACGAACCCGGCGAACTCGAGCCGGACCTCCCGCCACTCGGAGCCCGCTTCGAATTCATACATGAGCGGGATGGCGTCGGTCACGAGGCCCGAAATCACCATGACCATGTATCGCTTGCCGTCGCCGCGCGCCAGGAAGGACAGCGTCTTCCTGGCGGAGAAGTCCATGAGTCCTTCCATCGGCGGAGCCTGGGGGAAGAACATGGTGCCCGCGAACGGATACTGAATTGCTCCGCCGATGACGCCGTTCACCTCGAGCGCACCCTTGCTGCCGTTCGCGCCGCCGTCGACGAGTCGCTGCGTGGCCGTGGAATTGCCGCCGCGCATGTCATCGCCGACCGCGTTCCAGCCGACACCGAACGCCGTGTTCATGGAGCCTGCGTCGAAGTCGGAGATCACCCCCGCGGCGGGCGCCGGCACCCCGGGCGGCGCCTCGGGGGCGGGCGTGCCGGCGGCCGCGTCGGTCGAATCCGTTACAGCGGATCCGTTCGCCGACGTTGCAGGGGGGCCGCCGAACACGCCCGACAGAGCGAGCGCCAGGATGGCCGCACAGCCGCTGCCGACGAGCACCAGCGTCCGCTTCGGCCGCGCGCCTAACAACCGGAATCCGCTGCCGTGCATGCGGCGCATGGCGAGCAGGAAGAACCCGAGCGTGACGGCCGCGAGCACCGCCACGTGTCCCGCGGTGCTGCCGGCGCTCGGCGCGCCCACGGTGGCGAGCGCCATCTGCGCCAGGTGGTAGGCAGGCCACACCGGCGCGATGTCCTGGAGGAACTGCGGCATGAACTGCAACGGCAGCCACAGGCCCGACAGGAACGCCATGGGCAGGAAGATGAGGTTCACGATGGCCGGCGACGCAGCCCCCGAGACCAGCGCGCCCAGGAACATGCCGATGGCGCAGAACGGCAGGGCGCCGAACACGTCGATGGCGAATAGTCTTGCCGCCTGCCCGAAGGTCAGCGGCACGTTGCCGGCGAACACCGCCATCAGCGTGAGCAGGATCGAAATGATGGCGACGAACAGCATGGCCATGGCGGCGCGCGCCAGTAGATAGGCGCCGGGAGGCTGCGGCAGCGCCTGCTTGAGCGTCAGCAGCCCCTGTTCGCGCTCGATGGCGAGCGACACGCCAAAGCCGAACAGGCCCGGGCCCATCGCGCCGAACACGCCATACGTGGCGAACGTGTACTGCGACATCGCGCTGTTGCCGCGCATGCTGCCGAGGAACACGCCGAACAGCAGGTAGAACATGATGGGGAAGAACAGCGTCGGCACGGCGAATGCGGGCGTGCGCAACGACTTGATGAGCTCGAAGTGCATCTCGCCGAAATAGGCGCTCCACAACCGCGTGGCTGACATGTTGCCGGCGGTTTTCATGCGGCCTCCCTGGCGGATTCGTTGGTGAGCTCGGTAAACGCTTCGGCGAGGCCGGCGCGTTTCACTTCGATGTCCGTGAGCCCCGGGTCCTCGCGCAGCAGGCGCTTGAGCAGCGCTTCGGCATCGCGCGTGCTCATCACCAGCCGGTCGCGCTCCATCTCCACTTGCGCGACTTCAGGCCAGGTGCGCACGGCATCGGCATCGAGGCGCGTCACGCAGCTCACCTGCTTGCGCGTCACGTGCGCGCGGATTTCATTGACGCTGCCGCTGGTGATGAGCCGGCCGCGCGCCATGACCGCGACGCGGTCCGCCAGCGCTTCGGCTTCCTCCAGATAGTGCGTGGTGAGCACGATGGAGCAGCCTTCATGCTTGAGCTCCCGCACCACTTTCCACAACGCCTCGCGCGCCTGGACGTCGAGGCCCACGGTGGGCTCGTCGAGGAACAGCAGTTCCGGGCGGCCGCAGATCGCCAGCGCAAACTGCACCTGGCGCTTCTGGCCACCGGACAGCTTGCCGTAGCGGCGCCGGGCCAGGCCCTCGAGCGACATGCGCTCGATCACGGCGTCGACGTCGTAGGGCGTGGGGTAGTAGCTCGCCACCTGTTGCAGCAGCTCGCGCGGTTGCATCACGCCGGGCAGCATGACCTCCTGCATCATGACGCCGATGCGGCGGCGGCCGTCGATTTCCTGCGGGGCATGACCGAACAACTCGGCCGAACCTTCATCGGCGCCCTGCAGGCCTAACAGCAGAGAGATGGCGGTGGATTTGCCGGCGCCATTGGGACCGAGTACGGCGAGCAGCTCGCCGCGCTGGACCGCGAGATCGAAGCCATCGAGCGCCTGGACCCTGCCATAACGCTTGCGGACGCCTTTGAGGCTTGCGAGTGTGGTTTGCGACATGTTCCCTCCGGTGGGGAAGAGCATGGCGCGCGGGCGATGCGAATCTAAGTCGCCCTTGTCAGCCGCTGCCGATGACAACTGTCATGCCGCGCGGGCGTCACTTTTGCGGGTGGAAGACCGGGGTTTCGAGACGCATGGTCTGCGCGAGCGTCTCGCGCCCGATGCTTTCGGCGAACTCGGCCAGCGTGCGCAGGTCGGCAACCGAATCCATGGTGAAAGTGGGGGTGTGCGTTCGCAGGATTTCAAATACGGCCAGCGCGGCGTCCGGCCGGCCATAACGCATGAGATGGCGAATCAGCGTGCTGCCGAGCGTGTTCACGGCCGCCGGCATCTCCCACTTCAATGCCTGCTCGGCGACGTGGTACGCATCCTTGCTGAGATGTTCCGGTTCGGTGTCGTTCAACCAGCGTGCGAGCGGTGCGGTGGCATCGACGTGTTTGCCGATGCGCACGAGCTGGAACACATCGTCGACCATCCTTGCGCGTTCCTTGAGCCGCTCCGCTTCGGCGCGAGCCGCGGCGCGCTCCGGGCTGCGGCTGGGCTCGAAGCCGAGTTGCCTGCGCCGCAGGAACAGCGCGGCGCCCACGAGGCTGAAGAACGCGACCTCGCACCACAGTGCAATCGAGGTTGCGACGATGCGCCACAGATCCACGCGATAGAGAAGGACGCCAACGCCGGCGCAGACCGCGAGCGCCAGCAGCAGGCCCACGTAATACGGCCCCAGGCCGCGAATCACGCGAAACCAGGTGACGGGGTTCACCGCCTGCCAGGGCTGCTCGCCGAACCCGAGAATGGCGACGGTCGCGGGAAACAGCGCAAGGAGCACGATGCCGAGCGCAAGGCCCGCTTTGCCGCCGATCGCCTGACAAAGCACGACGCCCGCGAAAACGAGTGCGCCCTGGATCCATGGGCGCACTTCCATCGGGCTCAGGATATCGGTGTCCATCACCGGCGGTTCGGACGCGCCGTCCGCGAGATGCTGGATCAATGCATAGCAATACTTGAATACCCAGACCTGCAGGAACGCCACGAAGAACCAGCCGTAGAAACCCACACCCAGGAAGAACGTGACGAGGACGGCGAAGACTCCAACCATCAGCAGGTTGGTTGGATGGAACGGAACCAGAAGAACGCGCAATGAGTCCATAATGCGGCGCCGAACACTCGGGGGACTAAAGTAAAGCATGGAACAGAATTCGTTTGACGCGATAGTCGTGGGCTCGGGCATGAGTGGCGGCTGGGCCGCGAAAGAGCTCACCGAAAAAGGCCTCAAGACGCTGGTGCTCGAGCGTGGCCGCATGGTCCGGCATCCGGATTATCCAACCGCCACCAAGGATCCCTGGGACCTGCCTTACGGCAACCGCATCACGCAGGAAACGCGGCAGCGCAAACCGGTGCAGTCGCGCACGGGTTACCCCACGCCTGCCAACCAGCACTGGTTCGTCGACGACCTCGACAATCCCTACGTCGAAGAGCAGCCGTTCGACTGGTTGCGCGGCTATCACGTCGGTGGCCGCTCGCTCATGTGGGCGCGCCAGAGTTATCGCCTGAGCCCCATGGATTTCCAGGCGAACGCGAAGGAAGGTGTGGGTGTTCCCTGGCCGGTCACCTACGACGAAATCGCGCCGTGGTACGACAAGGCGGAGACGTTTGCGGGCATCAGCGGCAGCATCGAAGGGTTGCCGCAACTGCCCGACGGAAAATTTCTTCCGCCGTTCGACCTCAATTGCGTCGAAGTCGATTTCAAGAAACGCATCGACGAGAAGCTGGGCCGCAAGCTCATCGTCGGCCGTGTCGCCAATCTCACGGCGCCGCTCACGCACAACGAGAGCCCGCAGCGTGGCACCTGCCAGTCGCGCAACATGTGCATACGCGGCTGTCCGTTCGGCGGCTACTTCAGCAGCGTCTCGGCCACGCTGCCGTCGGCCGAGCGCACCGGCAACCTGACGCTCATGGCGAACCAGATCGTCTACGAGCTCATCTACGACAACGACAAGGGCAAGGCCACCGGCGTTCGCGTGCTCGATGCGGAGACCGGCAAGCAGACTGACTACTTCGCCAAGATCGTGTTCCTGTGCGCATCCGCGCTGGGTTCGGCGTACATCATGCTGAACTCCACCTCGAGCCGCTTTCCGAATGGCTTCGGCAACGATTCGGGCGAGCTTGGCTGCAACATCATGGATCACAACAAGCCGGGCGGTTCCAGCGCCAGCGTCGAAGGCTACCTCGACGTCGCCTACACCGGGCGCCGGCCGAACGGCTTCTACATTCCGCGCTACCGCAACGTCGGCAAGGACAAGCGGGACTATCTACGCGGCTTCGGCTACCAGGGGCGCGCGGCGCGTGCGGGCTTCGGGCGCTTCAACGACAGCGCGCTCATCGGCGCGGAGCTCAAGAAGGAGTTCCAGGAACCGGGTCCGTGGAACTTCGGCATGACGGCGTTCGGCGAGATCCTGCCGTACCACGAGAACCACGCGAAGCTCGATCGCAGCAGGAAAGACAAACACGGCCTGCCGTTGCTGGTGGTCAATGCCGTCGTGCGCGACAACGAGCGCAGGATGGAACAGGACATGCGCAACGACGCGGCGGAGATGCTCGAGGCCGCGGGTTACAAGAACGTCAAGGTGAACAGCGACAACTACAACGTCGGCAACAGCATTCACGAGATGGGCACCGCGCGCATGGGGGCCGACCCGAAGAAATCGGTGCTCAACAAGTACAACCAGGTGCACGCCTGCAAGAACGTGTTCGTCACCGACGGATCGTTCATGGCTTCGTCGGGTTGCCAGAATCCCTCGTTGACCTACATGGCGTTCACGGCGCGCGCCGCCGATCACGCCGTCGGTGAACTGAAGAAGGGCAACCTATGAGCGACGAAATGATGCAGAGGCGCGAAGTCCTGAGGCGTGCCGCGTGGATACTCGGCGGTGCCGTCTCCGCGCCGGCCGCGCTCGCCATCCTGCAAGGTTGTTCGGCGAAAGACCCGGGGAGCGCCGATGCGTTCAAGCCGAAGTTCCTCACCGGCCCTTCGCACATGGACATCGTCACCGAGATCGCCGACATCATCATCCCGAAGACCGACACCAGCGGCGCGAAGGATGCCGGTGTGCCGGCCTTCATCGACCTGGTGCTGGCCGATGTATATCCGAAGGATGCGCAGCAGCGCTTCACCGCGGGCCTCCAGGAATTTGCGGCCATGGCGGCGACGAGCGGCAGCCCGTTTCTGGGGCGTGAGCCCGCGCAGCGCGTCGCCTATGTGAAGCAGTCGCTCGAGACGGCGCTCGAAGGCGAGCGCACTCCCAAGCCCTTCATACTCATGGCGCGCGAGCTCACGCTGCTGGGGTTCTTCACCTCGAGAGTGGGCATCACGGAGAATATGGAGTACGTTGCGGTGCCGACGGCGTACCACGGCTGCGTGCCGCTGTCGCAGATGAAGAAGCACGTCTACTGGGAGTAGGTTGCCGGCCCGGTTACCGGGGGCTGGCAAGGAGATCTCATGACAGTCGATCGCCGCATCATCGATCTCTACAACGAGTACGTTCACTCGGCGTTACCGCGGCGCGAATTCATGACGCGCCTCGCGTCCATCGCCGGCAGCTCCGCCGCCGCGATGGCCATCCTTCCGTTCATCGAGCCTAACTACGCGCACGCAAGGCAGGTCGAGCCGGACGACAAGCGGCTCAAGGCCGAGAAAATCGAATTCGCGGGGCCGCAAGGCGGCGTGAAGGCGTATGTCGCCATGCCGCGCAAGCTCAGGAAAGACGAAAAGCTGCCCGGCATCCTCGTCATTCACGAGAATCGCGGCCTCAACGAGCACATCGAAGACGTGGCGCGCCGCGCCGCGCTCGGCGGCTACATCGCCATTGCTCCCGACGGCCTTTCGGTGGCCGGCGGCGCTCCTGCGGACCAGGAAGCCGCGCGCGATCTGTTCGCCAGGCAGGATCCCGCCCGCATCGCCGGCGACGTGCTCGCGGGGGTGTCGTGGCTCGGCAAGAATCCGCAGTGCAATGGAAAGATCGGCGCCGTGGGATTCTGCTACGGAGGCGGGCTTGCGCTGCGCGCCGCCATCGAAACGGAAGGTGTGGACGCCGCCGTGTGTTTCTACGGCAGGCAGCTGACCACCGATGAGACACAGCGGTTGAAGGTGCCCGTGCTGCTCAACTACGCCGGGTCCGACGAGCGCATCAACGCCGGTATCCCCGAATTCCGGGCGGCGCTCGATGCGGTGGGTGTGCCTTACAGCCTGAACATGTATCCGGGCACGCAGCACGGTTTCCACAACGACGCGAGCGCCGCGCGCTACAACGAGCCGGCCGCGAAGCTCGCCTGGAGCCGGACGATGGATTTCTTCGATACGTACCTGAAAACCTGAAGACGGGAAAAAAACAAGGATAAAGAACAGGGGGATCGGATGAGACAGTGGGCCTATGTGTTGGCCGGCCTGGCGCTGGCCGCAGGTGTTGCCGCCGAGGAAGACATAGCCAGCCGCATGATCAACAGGGAAACCAATGGCGCGTGGTATATCCAGCCGGATCGGCCGAAGGCAAAACAGATCAAGGCCGATGTGCCGGGCGGATATGCGTTCCGCGTGAAGGCGACCAGGGGCGTCAACCCGTGGGACGTGCAGGCGAGCTCGCCGGTTGCCGGGGCGATCCAGGAAGGCGACGTGATCATGCTCAACTACTTTGCGCGCGCCGAAGCGCCGGCCGAGGGTGGCAGCTCACTCACGGCGCGCATCCAGCTCGCGGGCCCTCCATACAGCTCGGTGCTCGACATGACTTCGAAGATTTCCGGGGAATGGCAGAGCTACTGCGCGTTCCGCGTCGCCAGCGCGAGCATCGCCGAAAACAGGAGCAGCGTGTCCATCCACCTGGCCACGGCCCAGCAGGTCATCGATCTCGGGCCGGTCCTCGTCTTCAATTTCGGCAAGGGATATGACACCAAGAAGCTCGCCTTCTGCGATGGCTGAGAAGGAAAGAACGATCCCGAAGGTGGTGCGCGAGTTGTGCCTGGCGTTGCCGTGCGTCGAGGAATTCCAATCGCACGGCGCGCCTAACTACCGGGCGCGGGAGGGGTCGCGCAAGGGCAAGGTGTTCGCGATGTTCGCGCTCAACCACCACGGCGACGGGCGCGTCGCGTTGTGGCTCAACACTCCGGCGATGGAGCAGTCGCGGCTCATCGCGTCCGCGCCCAGGCACATCTTCAAGCCGCAGTACGTCGGTCCGTCGGGCTGGATAGGCGTCGAGCTCAATCGCGGCTTTTCCTGGAAGCGCGTGATCGAGCTGGTGCACATGGCTTATGTCAACAGCTCGCCGGCGCGTTTCGTGGCGCAGTTGCAGAAGCCGCCCGCGATCGCGGCGCCGTCGCGGCGGATGAGGCCCGAGGAAATCGATCGGTTGAAGACCGCGGCGGCGGTAAAACTGCGGCAACGCGTTTGTAAAATTTGTCTCTCGTTGCCGGAAACCGACGAAAGCACGCAGTTCGGATCGCCGGTGTGGCGCGTCGGCAAACGCAGCTTCGCGCTGCTTTACGACTTCGGCAAAGGCCTCACCGTCCAGTTCTGGGTGGGCATCGAGAGGCAAGGGCCGCTGGAAATGGACCCGCGTTTCTCCATTCCGCCTTACCTGGGCCACAAAGGCTGGATCGCGCTCGATGGTTCGAAGAGCGTGAACGAGCGCGAGCTGCGCGACTATCTTCTCGACAGCTACCGGCATTTCGCCACCCGCCGGGCACTCGCCAGGCTTGATGCGTAGCGATCAGTTGCCTTTCGGCTACGACTGGATCGAAAGATCTACCTAAACACTGTCACCAATTGGAGTCACTTGAAAGATTCCTCTTACAGACTATCTTTGCCGCGCAGTCAAGGGAAGGAAGCACGTCCCTGCGTGCTCCAGAGCGCATCAACGATTCTCCATGGAAAAGGGGAAACCTTATGCATTTGATCAATCGGAAACTAACTACAGCCGCATTCGCGGGAGCGATCGTGGCGGTAACAATGGGTGTCAGCCAGGTCTCGGTTGCACAGCACATCGCGCCCAGCGCTGATTTTCATCGTTTCAAACCATCGACACTGCGCGTGGATCCGGAGTCGAGCGTGGCGGAAGCGCCGGCGGTCGGCACTCTCTCCGTGCCAGGCGAGGGCGGGCCGGGCGGTACGTTCCGCGAGGCGCCAGCCGCATTCGACAATCGCACCAACGGCTTCGATCCACAGGGGCCGGCATTCGACACGATCGACGAAGAAACGGTCGTGCCGTTGCGGTCCTTCAATGACAACCGGTTCATATTCGAGGAAGTGGAAGGTGTTGCCGATGGGCTCGGGCCCACGTTCAACGCCCAGGCCTGTCGCGAATGTCATCAGAACATCGTGACGGGTGGGGCAAGCCAGATTGCCGAGCATCGCACCGGTCGCCTGGAGCTGTTGCAATTCGTGGAGTCCGTGGGTGGTTCGCTGATCCAGTCCCGTTCGACACACCCGGACATTTTCGAGCTCGTGCCATTCGAAGACAGCATCAGCACCTTCCGCATTTCCACGAACACGCTTGGCGCCGGGTTCATCGAGGCCGTGGCGAATTCGACCTTGATCGCCATTCGTGACCGGCAGCCGGCGGCGATCCGGGGAACGGCGCTGGAAGTGGCGGTTCTCGAAGCCAACAACGCGCCACGCCTCGGGCGTTTTGGCTGGAAGAACCAGCACGCCAGTCTCGAGTCGTTCGCGGCCGATGCCTATCTGAACGAGATGGGCATCACCACGCCGATCCTGCCCGACGAGAACACTTCGCTGGGCCGGTTCGTGGGCTTCGGCACTCCTTACGATCCGGTTCCGGATCCCGAGGATGACGGCATCGACGTGATCGCCTTCGCAAACTTCATGCGGTCGACGAAGGCGCCGCCGCGTGGGCCCATCAACTCCACGGTGCGGGCCGGTGAGGCGCTGTTCAATTCCGTGGGTTGCAGCGGCTGCCACGTCGGAACGTTGCGGACGGCCGCGCCGGGTACGCGTATCAACGGCGGAGCCTTGCGAGTGCGTGATGCGGTGGGTAACAAGATCTTCCATCCGTACAGCGACTTCCTCTTGCACGACATCGGCACGGGCGATGGCATTCCCGTGCTGCCGGGTCCGGAGTTCGCCTCGACCGCGAACCAGATCCGCACGGCGCCGCTCTGGGCGCTGCGCACGCGCAACCGGCTCATGCATGACGGACTGTCGTTCACCAAGCAGGAGGCGATTGCACGTCACGCGGGGCAGGCCTCCGGTGTGAGAGCGGCCTACGACGCACTGACGACGACGCAGAAAAACCAGGTATTGGCATTCCTCGACTCATTGTGAGCTGAAGGGAAGCAGCTCGAGAGAGGAGGCGGGAGCGCGGGTCAAAGGACGGGCCCGCGACCCGCCGCATTATTCGTAGGTGCCGCCGCGGTCGAACTGAATGAAGCAAAAGCCGTGGCCGAAGGGATCGCCGAAGCTGATGCAGCGAGAGCCGCGCCAGTCCACATGGCCGGTCTCCTGCTTGGCCCCGGCGGCGACCGCGCGCGCCGCGGCGGCATCGACGTCCGGAACCACGAGGTCGAAATGCACCGGGGTCCAGTGGCGGCCATAGTGGCGGCGGCAGTTGCGCTCGATCGGCGGTTCGTGGACCGCGGGCGTGCCGGTATCCTTCTGCAGTAGATAGAGTGTCGCGGAGGCGCCGGTGAGCTCGGCGACGTCGTCGTCGAGCGTGCGCGAGTGCGTGAGCCCGAGCGCCGCCGTATAGAAGGCGATGGCGGGTGCGAGCTCCGGCACGTCGACGTTGATGATGACTTTCACGCCTGCGATTTCCGCCTGATGACCGCAAGTGAGGGTAATTTACGCGGCGCTCACCGGATCAGCGATAGGACTTGTCTGACGGCTGGATCGCAACGACGATCCTGAGCACGATGCACTCCTTATTAGTGGGAGTGCGCACCCTGCGGCTTGACGTTACGGCAAGGTGAAGGGCTCATTTTGCGGGCGGCGTTGCGGCCACGGCGACTTCGACGTCACGCTCCACTTCCACGCGGATGCGTTCCCAGTGGAAGAGGTTGTCGGGATTGGCGTCGAATGAATTGCCGTTGTAGTGCGTGAGCTTCATGTGGCGATAGAGAGGCCTGGTGTCGATGGTCAGCTGGTTCCAGATCCGCAGCGCTTTCTGCAGATGGGTCACGGCCCGGTCTTTGAGCTCTTCATCTCCCGCCGCCCGGTATGTGGCGAGCGCCACCGCGCCGCGCAGCTTTTCCGCCAGGTGCCGGCCCAGCGACGCCCAGGCCCGCACGTCCGCCACTTCGTACATCAGCGCGGCGTCGTCGGCGACGTCGATATTGCGCACCAGTTGCAGGGCCGCGTTGCAGTCGCGGACCAGAAGGTCGGCGAGTTGCAGCGGCGTGACGCGGTCTGCGCCGAAGGTTCCGCCGGCGACCGCGGTCTTCACGTACTCGGCGACGGACACGTACGCCGGATCCATCGTCGGCTGGTTGATGAGCGCGTCGACACCAATGTAATTCGTGTGCTCGCCCTGCAACGCGAGCATGCCTTCGCCATACAGCGTGAAATCCCAGCGCGAGTCGTACAGCGAGGCGAGCCGCATCTGCGTGTTGGACGCGAGCGCAAAGGCCTGCAACAGGTTTGCGCCACGTTTGCCATAGCGGCGCGTGAACTCCGCCTGGAACAACGCGTCCGGCGTCTTCGGGTCGTAGAGCAGGCGGCCCCACAGTTTGTAGAACAGCCACTGCCGTTGAAACGCCCACTTCCAGTCGACGGGCTTCTTCACCGCGGTGAAGTAATCGAGCGCGGGGATGTAGGTTTCCGAGCCGATGAAATAGCCGCCGACGTAATCCTGCGTGCCATTCAGCGCGATGTGCTGGCGGATGAATTCCGGTACACCCCAGCGCAGCGCGAAGAAGTCTTCGTTGCGCACCTGCCAGACGATCCGGTAGTTCGAGGGCGCAGGCTTGAAGTAAGTGTCGCCCAGCGCGCCGCCGTGCACCTTGACCAGCTTGGGCGTCGAATGGCCGTGCGACCAGTTGAACTTCATTTCCACCCAGATCGGACCCGAGAACCGGTCGTCGAGGTTTTCCATTGCCGTGCGCGTGATCTTTTCCACGTCGGCGCTGACGCCGGGCCCGGAAGACAGGCCGGAGGAGAACGGTACGCGATGAATCAGTTTCACCGGTTGTTCGCGCTTCGCGTTCAACGCGCCGGCGATGTACACCTCGTCGACGAACTGCTGTCGCTCGAGCGGCGTCATGCCGGCCATGCCTTCGCCATGCGACACGCCGATGCCGTCGAGGTCCGGGTACTCCTCGAGCATCTGCGTGACACTCTCGCGCAGATAACGCCTGGTGACCGTGGCGGTGTCGCCGGGCACGTAGTAGTGAGGGTAGAAATTCTGCCCGGCGACTTTGTGCGCCTTCGAGAATTCCTCGCTGACGAAGATGCTCCAGAACACCACGTAGGTGTCGAGCCCGCGTTCCTTCGCCATGCGGAAGATCCCGCGGTACAGGTGCTGCCATTCGGCGAACTCCGCATCCGACCACTTGCTGGCTTCGGGAAAGTTCTTCGGGCGCACCATGTACGTGAACGGGTGCAGGGTCCAGAGCGAGAACGCGTTGAAGCGGTTCTCGACCATCATGTCGAGCCAGGCTTCCCAGAATTTCAGATCGCGGGCGGTGTCGTAGTGCTGGTCGAGCGCGGAGCTCGGGCGGTAGGTGTCCCACGGCGTGTTGAACTTGATCCCGCGAAATGCCAGCGCGGGTTTCTCGCGCATCGGCGTGATTTTTTCGATGGGTGTGCCGTTCAACAGCCGTTCGCGCAGCGCCAGCGCGCCGTAGATGAGGCCACGCGCATCTCCGCCGGTGATCGCGATGGTTTTTCCGCGGGGATCGATCGTGAAGCTTTCCGGCCCGAGCGCCTTCGGCAATACTTTCAAGGTGACGATATAGCCGTCCGCGGAAGCGGAGAGCACCTCGCCTAACTTCCGGCTGGCATAGGCGCTCTGCGGTGAAGCATCGCTTGCGTCGACGTGGACGGTGGCGGCGAGGACATTCGAAGTGACAGCGAGCCAGACAATCGCAGTGTAAAAAAGATATCGCACGATGTTGTTAGGCCACGTTAGCGGTAACGGCCGCAAAGAATACGCCCAATCGCAAAGCAACACGGCTGTACGGGCCCTCTGGCATCTTTTTCCCGTAAAACGAGATTGCATTAGTGACTGCGTCAGTGCATAAATCCGCCGCAGGTTCGGTGGACCAGTTCCAGGACTTGGGTCCGGCCGCACGATCGATGGATTGATCAACAGGGGGATTCTCATCTATGTCGCTTCGCAGACCTTCCGCTGCGAAATGGCGGACTGCTGCCGCATTCTGCGCGCTGCTTTTCTCGTCCATTTCCACTTTCGCTCAAACCCTTCCCACCGCCCCGCAAGTCGCCAGCCAGATGACCGTCGGCTGGAACCTGGGCAACACACTCGAAGCCATCTGCAGTGAAACTGCGTGGGGCAATCCGGCCGCGAGCCAGACGCTCATCAACGCGATCAAGGCGGCCGGTTTCAATTCCATTCGCATTCCCGTGTCCTGGGACTGTCACACGGCGCCCAGCGGCACGACGACCATTCCCGCGGACTGGATGGCGCGCGTCAAACAAGTGGTCGATTACGCGATCGGCCAGGACATGTTCGTCATCATCAATATCCATTGGGATAACGGCTGGCTGCAGGACCATCCCACTTTTGCGTTCCAGGCCGCGGTGAACGCGAAGCAGCAGGCTTACTGGACGCAGATCGCCAACACCTTCAGGACCTACGACCACCACCTGCTGTTCGCCGGAACGAACGAGGTGCACGCGGATTTCGGCACGCCGACCGCGGAGCACAACACCGTGCAGCAGTCGTACAACCAGACCTTCGTGAACGCGGTGCGCGCCACCGGCGGCAACAACGCCTCGCGCACGCTCGTCGTGCAGACGTACAACACGAACATCCAGCACGGTCTCAACTTCTTCAACATGCCGACGGACACCATCGCGAACCGTCTGATGGTCGAAGTGCACTACTACGACCCGTACGACTTCACGCTGAACCCGAACGGCGCATGCAATGTCTGGGGATCGCGCTTCCCGGATTCGGGCGCCAACTGCAACTGGGCGTACGAAAGCTACGTCGACAGCACGTTCGCGCAGGTGAGGGCGAGGTGGGTCGACCAGGGCATCCCGGTGATCCTCGGTGAATACGGCGTGGGCACGCGTCCCGGCAAGAACCTGGAAGCCCGCGCGTACTGGAACGAATACATCAACAGGGCCGCGGCGGCCAACGGCGTCAAGACTTTCTACTGGGACAACGGCGCGCAGCCCGGCACCAACGACGCATTCGCGATCTTCAACCGCAGCACTGGCGCAATCGTCGACCAGGCGGTGCTCGACGCCGTATTGCTGGGTTCCGGCGTCGGCGATCCGACGCGCACCTACACGATCACCACGGCCGTGAACGGCTCGGGAACGGTGAGCCGCACCCCCACGGGCAACCCCCTGCAGGGCGGCACGTCCGTGACGCTCACGGCCACTCCGGCGGCCGGCTTCCAGTTCGCCGGCTGGACTGGTGGCGCGAGCGGGCCGACCAACCCGATCACCATCCGGATGCTCGCCAACACGACGGTGACGGCGAACTTCATTCCGCAGGGAACCGGGGGCACCGGCCAGATCCTGCGCGAGTACTGGCTGAACGTGACCGGCACCACCATCAGTAGTTTGACGGGCAACGCCGCCTACCCGGCGAGCCCGACGGGCAGCGAAATGCTCGCGACGCTGGAAGGCGCCACCAACATCGCCGACAACTACGGCGCGCGCATCCGCGGGTATATCCATCCGCTCATCACGGGCCAGTACACCTTCTCGTTCGCCAGCGACGACGCCGGCGACCTGTTGCTGAGCACGAGCGACAACCCGGCCAACGCCACGCGCATCGCGTTCGTGGCGGAGTGGACCGACCCGCGCCAGTGGAACAAGTTCGGCACGCAGCGATCGGCGGGCATCAACCTCACTGCCGGCCAGAAGTACTACATCGAAGTGCTGCACAAGGAAGCCACCGGCGGCGATCACTTCGCCGTGGCCTGGGAAGGCCCGGGCATTCCGCTGACGGTGATCGGCGGCAACCTGATCTCGCCGTTCGTGGCGGGTCCGGTGACTTCCTTCAGCCTTGCGGTCACGAAGAACGGCACCGGTGCGGGCACTGTCACTTCGGCACCCGCGGGTATCAACTGCGGCGCTACCTGCACTGCCAACTTCAACAGCGGCGCATCCGTCACCCTCACGCCGGCGGCGGCCGCGGGTTCGACGTTCGCGGGCTGGTCTGGCTCGTGCACCGGCACCGCCGCATGCACGGTCTCGATGACGCAGGCGCGGTCGGTAACGGCCACGTTCAACAGCTCGACGACCACGTTCGCAGCAACCGTCACGCGGGCGGGCACCGGAACGGGCACCGTCACGTCGTCGCCCGCGGGGATCAGCTGCGGCACCACGTGCAGCGCCAACTTCGCGAGCGGCGCTTCCGTGACGCTCACGGCGGCGCCTGCGGCCGGCTCGATCTTCTCCGGCTGGAGCGGCGCGTGCACCGGCACGGGCGCATGCACGCTGTCGATGACGGCGGCGCGGGCCGTGACCGCCACCTTCCAGGTGGCGAACACGTTCGCGCTCACCGTCACCAGGGCGGGTACCGGCACAGGCACCGTCACGTCCTCGCCCACGGGCATCAGCTGCGGCACCACGTGCAGCGCTAACTACGCGAGCGGCACGTCGGTGACGCTCACGGCGACGGCGGCGAGCGGCTCGACGTTCGCCGGCTGGAGCGGTGCGTGCACGGGCACGGGGGCTTGTGTCACGTCGATGACCGCGGCTCGCAACGTGACCGCGACGTTCAATACGACCGGCACGGGCACGACGTGCGCGAACCCCATCACCTTCACCAACAACACGGGCAACTTCAACACTACCGGTGCGGCCTGTTATCGCACCAGCGCCAACGTGTCCGGCTGGGGCTGCTCGAACTTCGATGGACGCACGGTGACGGTCGGAGGCGTGGCACGCACCTGCGGCCAGCTGCCGCTGACCCGGTCGGCGGATGGGTTCTTCTACTTCTCGGTCACCGCGGGAACGTTCCCGTGGGCGAGTCTGTATACCTGGTAACGGGCAGGGACGCTCTATCTACCAGCGTATGGCGTGAGCTGCCGGGGAGAAATCCCCGGCGGCTCAGTCTTCGTCCCAGGCGTTGATTTCGGGCGGCACGAACATCGACGTCGTTGAGCCGAACTTGATGTCGCCCGAGGTGTCCTGCGCAAAGGGCAGGTAGACAGCCATCGTGAGACCGCGATGGTGTTCCAGCAGTACCTTGATGGCCTGCGACGGGGCCTGCCCATCCGGAGCCACCGTCACCGTTTCCGCCACGCCGATGGCCGTGACCGGGCGCTCGTGCGCCATCGCCTTCAGGCCCTGGCGCAGCAACGGCAGGATGTGAGTGGAGCTGGCGACGCCGTTGGCCGTGTTGCACATGGCGCCGACGAGCCTGACCTTGCCCTCGGTGAGCGCGGCCGCGTGTGGCAGGAAACTTCCACGTTCGCGCAGCGCCTTCTCCGACAACTCGAGCAGGGGCTGTGCGAGCGCGCGCACATCGGGTTTGACTTCACCGTAGAGCTCTTCTTCGTCGGTCAAGTGGGCCTCCCGGCCTCTTTTAGTTCTGGCCGCACTTCACCACGGGAGAACTAACGCGTCAACGCCGGGACATGTTAGAACCTGCGCCGCATGAAAGCCTCGACGCCAGTCACTCTTCACACGGTGCTGATCACCGGCGCGTCTTCGGGAATTGGCGCGGGCCTTGCACGCGAGTTCGTCCGGCGTGGACATAGCGTGGCGCTGGTGGCGCGCCGGCTCGAGCAACTGGAGTCGCTCGCCGCGCACCTGCGCTCCGCCGGCGGGCAGGCCACCGCACATCGCGGCGACGTCACGGTAGATGGTGACATAGGCCGGGTCGTGGCCGAGCTGGCGGCAGCGGGAGTGAGGCCGGATATTGTCATCGCCAACGCCGGCTTCGGCGTCGTCGGCAATGCGCAGAATCTGACTATCGAAGACTATCGGCGCCAATTCGAGACGAATGTGTTCGGTGTGGTGCGGACGCTTCATGAAACCGCGGGCTGCCTGCGCGAAACCCAGGGACGATTTGTCATCATGGGCAGCATTGCCGGCTACCTGTCCGCCTCGGGCAGTTCGGCATACAACATGAGCAAGTTTGCGGTGCGCGCGCTGGCGGAGTCGCTGCATGGCGAGCTTCGCGCGGTGAATGTCGGCTGCACGCTAATTTCACCGGGCTTCGTGGACTCGGATATCCGCCGCGTCGACAACCGGGGTGGCCTGCACCCGCGGGCCCGCGACCCCATTCCGGCCTGGTTGCGAATGAAAACCGACAAGGCCGCGCGCGTTATGGTCAGCGGCATCCTTCGCGGCAGGAAGGAAGTCGTCGTGACCGCGCACGCGAAGGTCATCGTATTCATCGCGCGGCATCTGCCGCGACTCACGCGCTGGATGCTGCTGCGCGCCAACCGCGGCTCGCGCCCGGAGCCGCAGGCGGGTTAGTCAGGCCGGGGGATGTCGCCCATGGTCTTGTAGACCGCTTTGCCGTGTTCGCGCGCGATCGCCACCATCTCATCCGCGCCCGCCGACGCGCCGCCGATACGCAGCACGCCGTCGCATTTCGCGACGAGCCGCCGCGAGACCGGATGGAAGATCTCGTTGAACACCGGATCGCCGATGCCGCTCGAACCGGCGTGTTCTATGAGGGGGAGGGCAAACCACTCGCCCATCACCGGCAGGTGGCCCGCGCGAAACAGCGCGAGCGAAGCGTCGGTCATCGCGTCGACGTTTTTCCGGATGAGCGCGGGGTCGTCATTCGTGCCGGAACGGTAAGGCCCGGCGACGAGGATCATGAGGGTGGGCATAGGGCGCGGAACGTATCACGCGGGCGCCTCAAACGGCTTCGAGTTTTGCCTTGAGACGTCCGAGTGCCTCGCCCCAGGCGCGGCGATAACCATCGGCCTCGGCGCGGGTCTGCAGCCGCTCGATGCTGACCATCACGGTGCATTTTTCGCCCCTGGCCTCGAACTTGATATCGACGGGCGTGGGGAGCGTGAGGCCTTCGTCTTCGGCGATGAGGCGGATGTTCTTGCCGGGGTTGGCCTTTTTTATGGTGGCGCGGTTGCCGTCGGCGTTACGCCAGTGGCCGCCGTCGCGCAGGTCAACGTCGTGCTTCGGGCCGAACCAGGTATCGAGATCTCTGGCGGTCGCGAACGCGGCGTAGCAGTCCCTGGCACTGGCCTTGATGCTCCTGGTCGGGCAGATGGAATACCCCTTGGGCTTGCCATCCCTGGCGAAATCCCCGCGCGCGATCTCGTACTCGCTGACGATGGTCGCACTCCACCACGGTTCTACCTTCTGTCCGGTCATGAGCCAGTTGCTCAGGGAGCGGCGTCCGAGGGCGACGCCGCCGTGCTCGTCGAGCGCCCTGAACCAGTCGGCAAGGGTCTTGCCGGTGGCGCTCTTGCAGGAGGCTTCGCTGACCGCGTGGTCGGCTTTGCGCTCGACTTTCACTACGGGCAGGGCATCTGCGCGCATTCCGCGCACGGCAGCAGCGCGAGCACCAGGCCGATGATCGTGAACTGCAACGTGTGATAGCCGCCGTTGATGAGGAACAGCTTCAGGCTCTTGCGCTCGAATAGATAGTTGATGCCGAAGCTGCTCGCGACCCAGAGCAGGCCGGCCGAAAACCCGACGCCCGCGCCGAACGCGATCGATGGACGCGGCCCGAGAAAGTTCGCGAAGTTCCATGCGGCCAGCAGCGCGAGCACGAACGACAGGCCGAAGATCTTCGCCATGTTGGCGTTCTTGAGCTGCTCGTCGGTGAGCCCGGCTTCGCGCTGCCAGGACTTGCCGAACAGGACTGGTGAATACCAGAGACCGCCCAGCAGGAAGCTGCCAACGGCAGCGACGACGACCGCGATCCAGTTGATTTCAGGCATGGTGCCCTCCCTTTTGTTGTGGCGGGATTCTGCGCGCGGGAGTCGTGCGCCGTCTTGGAAAAATGGGAAATGGGGAAATGGAAATGGGGACACTCCCCAATTCCTAGCAAATGGGGTCAGACCTCTTGAGGCGATGCGATTGATCGCCGGTAACGCGTACGAGGTCTGACCCCATTTGCCCGCGAAGCGGGGAATTGGGGAGTGTCCCCATTCCCATTTCCCCCATTTCCCTGCGCGCGTGATCCCCTTATCGGAGGACGACGCTCTGCGAGTCGGGGCGGTCGCGGCGCGCCAGGTCGGCCGGCGAGAAGCCGGTGAAGCGGCGGAACTCGTTGATGAGGTGCGACTGGTCGTAGTAGCCGCATTGCTCCGCCAGCGCGGCCCAGGGCACCTGGCCGTCGCCCGAGTTGAGCAGGGCGAGGGCGCCGCGGAATCGATGGATGCGTGCCAGCGATTTGGGGCTGAGTCCGACCTGTTGCTGAAACAGGTTGCCGAGGTGTTTGCGCGTAAAGCCCGTCTGCGTGGCGAGATCTTCGACGGGGATGCGCCCACCCGTGGCGGCTATGCGATCCACGGCCCAGCGCACCGCCGGATGCACGATGGTGCGTGGCTTCAACCGCGCCAGCAGCCATCGCTCGACGCACTCGAAGCGCGCCTCGAGGGCTGGCGTGTTCAGTAGTCGCTCGCGAAGCGACAGCGCCCCGTCACCCAGCGCATCGGCGAGCGCGATGATGCGGTCGCTCAGGTCATCCATGCGTTCACCCAGCCAGGGGAACGTGCCGTGTGCCGAGAACGCCACGCCTAACAACGCATTGCCGTGCGGGGCTTCGGTGTCGATGGGTCCCTGGTGCAGGCCCGAATACCAGACATCGACGAAAGGCACGCGCACCTCGGGTGGGCCAGGCTCGACGCGGTATTGCGGTGGGCCGAGGTTGATCAGAAGTTGACTCTGCCCCGAGGGCAGTATGCGGTCGCGTTGATAGGCCGTCTTGCCTTCGCCGAACCACATGCTGGCGACCATCTCGGAGAGCCGCGGGTCCGTCTTCCAGACGCTCACGCTCCAATGCCCGATGGGCGACTGGTGTGTGAAAGTCAGCAGGCGGTTGGTCATCCCCGACCCCCTTGAGGCGCGTCCCCTTTTGCTAGCAAATCAGGAATGTCCCTATTAATCGTTGGTCCAGATCCAGGTGAGGATGTCCGGGAGCAGGGCGCCACCGTGCGCGTCGGAGTGCGCGCCGTCGCCCCACTTGTGTTTCACCTCGTATCGCGTGCCCAGCGTGCCTTCCTTGTCGGCCCTGGCATTGGCGTATTCGAAGGCCGACAGCATCTCGAGATTCGCCAGGTACCAGTTGCCGTGTTCGTTGGACAGGTCCTTCTCGCCATCCTGTAGATAGATGCGGATGGGCTTGATCGGATTCTTGCGGATCAGCGTCGGGTACAGGTCGCCGCCGGGAACCATCGGCTTGCCGTCGACCGCCGGCGAATATCCGATCGAGGTGTAGCTGCCGATCATGCTGATGACGCGGCGGAACGCGTCCGGCCGCTGCCACGCCACGGTGAACGCGCAGATGGCCCCGCTCGACGTGCCGCCGATGGCGCGTTTCTCCGGATCGTTGGTGAGGTTGTACTTCTTCGCGACCTCCGGAAGCATTTCGTCGATGAGGAAGCGTGCGTACGTGTCGTTCAACGCGTCGTACTCCTCCCTGCGGTGATTCGGATTGCGCATCTCGAGATCCGTCGGGTACGTCTCGCCGAGATGTCCCGGCGTGATGAAAATGCCGATGGTCACCGGCATCTTGCCCTTGCCGATGAGGTTCTCCATGACCTGCGGAAGGCGCAGCGGGCCGTCCGGATTCGTGGCGCGCTGGCCATCCTGGAACACCAGGACGTTGGCCGGTTTCTTCGCGTTGTACTGCGCAGGCACGAAGATCCAGTAGCGGCGCACCGTGCCGGCGATGACCGAGCTGCGGAATTCGAACGGGCCATCGAGGCGGCCTTTCGGGATGCCTTCCTGCGGCAGCGCTTCGGCGCTCACCGGGTATTCGCCCGGCCGGCGCATCGCGGGTTTTGCGCCCTCGGCGAACCTGCAGTCTTCGGGCACCGGCTTGACGTAGTAGCTCTTGTAGTTAGTGGCCGCCTTGTCGGTGCAGCCGGCGAGGTTCAGCAGCTCCACCTTGCGGAAGTCGATGGGATGCGACTCGCTCTGCAGCGAGATGTATCCGCCTTCGATGAGCCTGCCGTCGAGTTTCGTCGTGGCGTCGTAGTTGTCGACCACGCCACCGCCGTACTGCGGCATGGAGTATTCGAGCACCTTCTGCCCGTTGGCATAGTGCGTGATGGTTCCCGAGCCGTGCACCACCATTTCGGCGCGCACCCACTGCTCGCCGTCGAACGTGGGCGACGAAGAGTTGAGGCAGTGATCCTTGTAGATAGTGCCCTGGTAGACCACTTCCGTTCCCGGGCTGCACATGTTCGCGGTGGGCCGCGGCTTGCCATCGCTCCGCCCGCCGAGGAACTGTGCTTCGATGGAGATGGGAAAAGTCTGGTCGCGCGGCATGGTGCGCGGGTCGGGCGAATGCAGCATCGCGCCGCTGTTGCGGAAGGCCCAGGCGCCCGGATTGCCGGGTGCCTGGTCGCCCACGAAGCGGTATTCGACCACCAGCCTGTAATAGGAGTACGGCTCCTTGTAGAAGAGGTGTCCGAACTGCGCGTCGAAGCTCTTGTACTTGTCGTAGCGAACCTTGAGCAGGCCGTCTTCGACGCGGAAGGTGTTGCCGAAGTTGTCACCGAGCTCGTGCTTGGCGAGCTTCGGCGTCCAGCCCTTCAGATCCTTGCCGTTGAAGAGGACGATCCAGTCTTCCTTGTCCGCGTCCGGATTCGCCACGGGCGTCTGTGCCTGTGCGGATATCGGGAATGCGAGCAACGCGGCCAGCGCGAATTGCCTGAATCCCATGTTCATTCCTGTGCTGCGAACTGACTTCATGGCCCCCCCGGGCATTCTGCGGAGCGGTAGTTTTCCACAAACCTGCCACGCATGTGGGTTTCAGCGAGCCGTCAGCCACCGGTGACTGCCACAATGGCACCGATGGACCCGGTGCTTGAAACTTTGGTCGAAGGCGGCACGCGAGGCGAACGCATCAGCTCGTTGCTCGCCGCCGTTCGCCGTGGCGAGGCCGGGGCGGTGGACGAGCTGTTCAGCCTGCTGTACCCGGACTTGCGCCAGATGGCGCACGCACGCCTGCGTCGAAGCGGTCACCTGACATTGCTCGACACCACGGGCCTGGTCCACGAAGCCTACCTGCGCCTCTTCAAGGCCGGCTCGCTGGACGCCGAAGACCGGATGCAGTTCATGGCATATGCGGCACGGGTCATGCGCTCGGTGGTCGTCGACTTCGTTCGCAGGCGATCTGCCGATCGGCGCGGCGGCGATGCCGTTCATATCGACCTGGACGACGTCGCCGGCGGTGTCGCCGATCCGCGCGAAACCGAAGTCATGCGAATCGACGAAGCGCTGCGGGAACTCGCCGCGATCGACGAGCGATTGGTCCGCGTGGTCGAGATGCGCTACTTCGCCGGCATGACGGAAGAGCAGGTCGCCGATGCGCTGGATTTGAGCCGGCGCTCCGTGACGCGCGACTGGGAAAAGGCGCGGCTGTTTCTGGCCACCGCCCTCGACTAACCAGTCGGCGGTGCCGGCGCGCTGCAGACCAGCTTCGCGCTCAGCTCGCAGTGATCGGGAGCCCCGTACCTGCGCCACCAGGCAACCAGGCCCATGTTCGATGCCAGCGTTTCGAATCGCGGATCCGCGCGAAACGCGCGCATCTCCGGCAACCAGAAACCGGAATTGTGGGGAATGCCGGAAAGGCCGCTGTTCGCTGAAAGCTGCAGCCACTGCGCGCTCGCGGCGTAGGCGCGGTCGAGATCGCCCAGCATCGCGTAGCCGTTGATGCAGAACATCAGCGAGGCGAACGACGTCGTTCCGGCGTCCCGCAGTCGGGCCGCGAGAGCATCGAAAGACCGCAATGCCGTTTCGCGCTGTGCTGGAGACCGCAGCGCTTCGTAGAGCAGGCGAACGGTTGCGGCGCCGTCTGACTGTCGCATGGCCTCCGGCATCGCGAGCGTCTGATACTCCACGGCCTCGGCGTGGCGGCCGGCGCGCCGGGCCACGTCCGCATATAACCTGCGCATGTCCTCGGCGTCCGCCGGCCAGCCGAGGCTCATCGCGATGTCCACGAACTTCAGCGCTTCCGTTTCGTGGCCAGGCTGCATGCCGAGCGCAGTCGCGACCTGCATCGCGCCCCGCGCATGCCCGGGAGTGAGACGAAACTCTGCCTGAAATTGCCGGCGTGCGGCCTCCAGGTGCCCGGCCGAAGTCAGTACCAATTGCGCGTGGCGTGCGTGAATGCGCCCGGACTTGTCGTCGATGGCGAACGCGCGTCTGAATTCCTCCTCCGCCTGTATCCACTGTCCGCGGTGCGCCGCGATGCTGCCCAGCGTCGCGTACGCGCCTGGCAGTTGTGCGTCGAGCTCGAGAGCACGGCGTGCGGCGGGCTCGCCGCGAGCGAGCGCGTCCAGGCGCGGGAAACCGATGTCCAGGAACAGCACGTTGGACCCCGCGAGCAGCGCGAAGGCATGTGCGAACTGCGGATCGCGCGTGGTCGCGCTTTCGGCGAGCCGCACGATTTCGCGCAGGTTTTCTTCGGTGGGCCGCAGCATGAGCGACCGCGCCTCGAGGTATTCGCGGTACGCCGTGACATCGCGCGTGGGCATCGCGCGCGGTACTGACCGCTCGACGATAGCGTCGACCGACTGTTCGACGGCCAGTGCGGTGGAGGCGTCGTGCGCACGCGATTGATGTATGGCGAAACCGATGCCGATGGCCATGGTGCACGCGACGGCGGCGCCGACCGCGCGGAGCATCCGCTGATTGCGCGTGGTGAACTTTCGCAGGCGATACCAGGCGCTGTCCGGCTGCGCCAGCACCGGCTCACCCGACAGGAACCGGTCGAGGTCGTCGGCGAAGGCGGACATCGAGGAATATCGCTCGGAAACGGATTCCTTGACCGCCTTCTGGATGATTGTGTCGAGGTCGTCACGCGATCGCGGCCGCGCACCGAGAACTTTCCCGAGCACGACGCCCAGCGAGAATACATCCGTGCCCGCCGTGACTGGTTCGCCACGCACCTGCTCGGGCGACGCGTAGTCGGGCGTGAACAACCGGCCGGCGAATTGCGTGTCCTGGCTGGCCGTCGGGTTGTCGGCGCCCAGTAGTTTGGCGATGCCGAAATCGAGCAGGCGCACCTTGCCTGCGCCGTCGACCAGGATGTTGGAGGGTTTGAGATCGCGGTGCACGATCGAGCACGAGTGCGCGTAGGCCACGGCACGCGCGGTCTGCAACACCAGGTCCACGCGGGTGGCGATGTCGGCCTCGCGGCCGGCGCAGTATTCGTCGATGGACTGGCCATCGACGAGTTCGAGCGCGAGATACGGACGCCCATCCCCGCCAACGCCTGCGTCATACAGGCGCGCGATGCCGGGATGTTCTAGCGAGGCGAGCAGGTCGCGTTCGCGCGCCATGCGCGCCGCGGCTTCGGGCATCGCCCAGCTCACGTGCGGCAGTTTTATGGCGACGCGGCGCTTGAGCATGCCGTCGATGCGTTCGCCCACCCAGACCGAGCTCATGCCGCCGCGGCCCAGTCTGCCGGTCAGACGATAGGGGCCCACCGTGCTGCCTACGTCGACGGATTCAGACGCGGCCGCATCGCGTGGCAGGTCCGGCGACCCGGTGAACTGCGGCAGGTCCTGAAGAAAGCGATCCGCGGTCTGGCGGGCGAGTAGTTCGCGCAGCGCGCCGGTGACCCGTGGCGGATGTCGTTCGAGTGTGTCGAGCCATGCGGCACGAGCCGCGACCGGCAAATCGAGCGCGGTATCGAGCAACACGAACACTTCGCGCCAATCTTCGACAGAGATCTTGCCCATTCCAACCCGCCTTCGACCTGGGTTTCACGATACGCGAAGTTTCGCGCGCGATGGCGCAAAACGCCGCGGCGATGCGTCTTATCCAGGGTCAACACGATATCGGGTCAGGGAGAAGGCGATGAAGTCATGGAAATATGCGGGGATAGTTGCGTTCGCGCTGGCTGCAACCGGCGCGTTCTCGCGTGAGCCGCTGGCCGAGGCCGTGGCGCACGCTCATGAAACGAGCCACGTCGAACAATGCGGCGGCGAGAGCTGCGCGGCGGTCTTCCGTGGTCTCATCGCCTTCGTGGATCGGAACCCGAAAGGACTCGGCGGCAACGGCCGCTCCTGCGCGGATTGCCATCTGCCCAACGATCACCTGCAACTTTCTCCGGCGAGCGCACAGGCCCGCTTCGATCTTCTGAAGTGGCGCCGCCGATGGAATCCGCGCGCGGTGGATCCGCTGTTTCTGCCGATCGACGCCGACGACTTCCGCATCAATGGCGAGAAGGCCAGTGACTTCAGCAATCTCACGAAGAACGGCCTGGTGCGCGTGACCATCCCGTTGCCGCCTAACATGCGCCTCATCGATCCGCTCACCAACGCGGTGTCGACCGAGACCACGGCGGATGTCTGGCGCATGGTGCCGTCGGTGAACGACGTGCGCCTGACCGGTTCCGATGGCGCAAGCCCGGCATGGCCGCGCGGGCCGAACACGACCGGCGGATACCAGCTCGACGGTCGCAAGGCGAACCTGCAGGAGCAGGCGCTGGGCGCGTTCGAGACGCACGCGCAGATCAGGAAGGCGCCGGGCGCGCGGTTGCTCGACGATCTCGCCGCTTTTCAGAACGTGCTGTTCTCCTCGTCGCGCGTGCGCGAGCTGGCCGATGCGGTGAGAGCGGGGATCACGCCGCTGCCGGATGTGGATCCGCCGCTGAGTGCACTGGCGCAGCAAGGCAAGGCGGTCTTCACGCGAGCCTGCGCGCAGTGCCATGGCGGGCCGGGTCAATCGACCACGCAGGCGCCGTTGCCGCTGCGCTTTCACGACATCAATTCGCAGTGTCCGCGACCGGTCGACACCGCGGTGCCCGCGCGCTTCACTTTTGCGCCTTGCCCGCCGCGGCTGGCGCGTAATGCGCGCACCTACGAGATCACGCTCGCGAATGGCTCGATCGTCAGGCGCACGAGCTCCGATCCGGGCCGTGCGCTGCTGACCGGCTTCGTCGGCGGCCCGGCGCCCGCGGATGACTGGAACAAGCTGGACATCAACGGACTGCGCGGCATCGCGAAGACCGCGCCGTATTTCCACAACAACAGCGCCGATACGCTCGAGCAGGTCATCGAGCACTACATCGCGTTCTACAAGCGGGCGCAGGTGCTGGCGCCGCCGGGTGTCGTGCCGCCGTTCACCACGACCGATGGCGTGCGCTTCGATCGGCAGCCGTTGCCCGAAGAGACCGCAGCGCTCGTGGCCTATCTGAAGATGCTGTGAGTCAACCGTCGACGGGCGCGGCGGGGGTCGCCAGGATCTTCTGGTAGAACGCGAGATCCAGCCAGCGCCCGAACTTGAAGCCGGCCTGGGCGACGGTGCCGCAATGCCGGAAGCCCAGGCTTTCATGCAGGCGGATGCTCACCGCGTTCGACGCGTCGATGCCGCCGACCAGGACGTGGTAATCCTGTTTGCCCGCGGCGGCGACGATGGCTTCGAGCAGCGCGCGACCGAGACCGCGGCCACGGAAGCGCGCGTCGACATAGATGGAGTGCTCGACGGTGTACTTGTAGGCAGGCCACGCGCGGAACGTGCCGTAACTTCCGAAGCCCATGAGCGTGCCGGCGTCGTCTTCGATGCCGATCACCGGGAAGCGGCCGCGCGCCTTCGCTTCGAACCAGCCCGTCATCGATTCGTCGGTGCGCGGCTTGTAGTCGTACAACGCCGTGGAGCTCGCGATGGCTTCGTTGAGTATCGCGAGAATCGCTGCGGAATGGCGCCGCGGTTCGCAGTCGATGAGGCGCATCGTCAGCCCTTCATGTACCCGGCGAAGTCGCCGCTCGACATGCTGCGGTCGAGATAGTCGAACGTGCCGGACTCGCGGATTTCACGCGCAGCGTCGGCGAGGCCGGTCATGGCCGCGCGATAGAGCGAGGTGGCGAGGCTGATGCGGCGGACACCCGCGTCGGTGAGCTCCGCGACGGAAAAGGATTTCCCGCGAATGCCCACCATGAAGTTCACGGGTTTGCTCACCGAGGAGCACAAGGTGCGCACCGCGGCGAGATCCGGCAGGCCGGGCGCGAACAACACGTCGGCGCCCGCGCGTTCGAAAGCCTGCAGTCGCCCGATGGTGTCATCGAGATCGGGCCGGCCGTGTAGATAGTTCTCGGCGCGCGCGGTCAGCGTGAACGGGAAGGGCAGCCGGCGTGCGGCTTCGACGGCGGCCGCGACACGTTCGGTGGCGAGGCCGATGTCGAAAATCGGCGCATCGTTGCGGCCCGTGGCGTCTTCGATGGAACCGCCGACGAGGCCGACACCGGCGGCGAGCGCGATGGCCTTTGCGGCGGCCGCCGGATCGTCACCGAAACCTTTCTCGAGATCGGCGGAGACGGGCAGGGAAGTGGCGCCGCAAATGGTGCGCGCCTGCGACATCGCCTCGTCGATCGATACGTTGCCGTCCAGGCGGCCGAGCGTGCCCGCGGACGCACCACTGGAGGTGGCCAGTGCGGGAAAACCCAGTGCGGTGAGGATGCGCGCCGTGCCGCCATCCCAGCAGTTGGCGATGACGAACGTGCCGCTGGCGTGCAGCGCGCGAAAACGCTGCGCGCGTTCGAGTTGAGCCTTGTCGTCCATGCCACCCTCGCGAATTTCCCGGGCTGCAAGTCTAGCGAGAGTGAGTGCTCACGTAATCCATGACCTCGTGGAAGGTTCCCACCCAGATGTCGGGATGATGGCGCAGCCAGTCGATCAGTTGCCGATGGGCCTGGGCGGACACTTCGAGGTAGTCGCCGCCTACGCCATGGAACTGGAATACACCCAGTCCCCGGGCGTCACGGATGCGCGCTGCATAGGCGATGAGGGCGGCGCCATCGGGCTTGTCCACCGGTCCCCAACTCGGGACCTGGAAGACGTCGAGAGCTTTGAAATCCGTGATCACGGACCGGTATTGATCGCCGCCGGTGCGCGCGTATTTCGCCAGTCCCGAGCGGCGCAGCGCATCCGTGTAGTCGACGCCACCCACGAGCATCTGGCTGCAGGGCACCGAATAGGTGCGTGTCGTGGCGCCGTCGATGCCGAACAGCACGAGGTTCATGGCGGCGATCTCGCCGAGCATGCGATCGACGTCGTAGTTTTCGGTCAGATAGTTCTTCCGGTCGGGCAGCAACGAGCGCGGGCAGGGATGAAACAGGGAGTGGTTGCCGAGTTCGTGACCCGCACGTTGCGCCCGGCGCCAGCGAACCATGTCGGTGGATGAGATGTCGCCGTCGAGGAAGAACGTGCCCTTGAACTTCGCGGCGTCGAGCTGCGGGATGGCGATGTCGAGCTGCGAATGGAGTGCGTCGTCGTAGGTGAGCACCACCGCGGCGGCCTTGCCTTCAGGCCACGCGAACTGCGCGTGTGCCTGCGAGCAGATCGCCAGGGACAGGATTGCGGTGAAGGCGAGGCGGGTCGTCATTTCATCAATCCAGGCGCTTCTTGAAACGCACGACGGCGACCAGGAGCATCACGGTGAGGAATCCCGCGAGCTTGAGCAGCTGCAGCCACGCCTCGGGCAGGTCTGCGCCGCGCAGCATGACGCCACGGATGATCACGTTGAAATGTGTGAGCGGCAGGAACTCCGCCAGCCACTGCGCGGCCACGGGCATGCCCTCGAACGGAAACATGAATCCGGACAGCAGTATCGACGGCAGCAGTGTGAGGAAGGCGAGCTGGAACGCCTGGAACTGCGTCTGCGCGAGCGTGGAGACGAACAGCCCCAGGCCCAGCGTGGCCGCGATGAACACCAGCGCCGCGGCGTACAGGTCGACGAGTCGTCCGACCACCGGAACGCTGAACAGCCAGGCGCCCACGATCAGGATGATCGTCGTCTGGATGAGGCCGATGAAAACGTAGGGCAGTAGTTTGCCCACCATGAGCTCGAGACTGCTGAGCGGCGTGGCGATGAGCAGCTCCAGGTTGCCGCGCTCGCGCTCGCGCACGATGGCGCCCGAGGTGAACAGCACCATGGTCATCGTGAGGATGACGCCGATGAGCGCCGGCACGATCTGCACCGCGGTGCGCTTCTCCGGGTTGTAGAGCGTGCGGATTTCGATGCGCCGCGGCGCCATGCGTTTGCCGCCCGAGTAGGGGCCTTCGCCGTGGCGCGTGAGCAGCGGCATCGCGGCGATGCCGCCAGCCACCACTGCGAGCTGGGGTTGCGACCCGTCGACCAGGATCTGCACCACCGGGCGCGTGTCGGCCTGCAGGCGGCGCTCGAAATCCCGCGGGATCACCACCGCCATGCTCGCGCGGCCCTCGCGCATGAGCCGCGCGAGTTCCTCCGATGAGTTCGTGGTGTAGCTCACGTGCACGACCTGCGTTGCCCGAAGCTGCGCGATGAACTCGCGCGACATCGAAGAGTTGGCATCGTCCTGCACCACGGTGGCGAGATTGCGCACGTCGTAGTTGATGGCATAACCAAACAGGATGATCTGCATGAGCGGCACGCCGACGATCATGCCGAACGTCACGCGGTCGCGCGAAAGCTGGCGGACTTCCTTGGTGGCTACGGCCTTCAGCCGCCGTACCGCCGCGCTGAGCTTGTTAGCGGCCAAGCTTTTCCGGCCTCGTCGAAACCACGAACACGTCTTCGAGGCTGGCGTCGGTGAGCTCCACCCGGGCATCGATGTCGTGCTGTTTCAGCAGCGCGCGCAGCTGGTGTTCGGCGTCCTTCACGCTGGGATCGGCCAGCACGCGCAACCGGATGCCGAGCTGGGTGACGCCGTGCACCCACGGAAGCTCGCGGATGTGCCGCGGCGCTTCGCTGCCATCGGCGCCTTCGATCTCGTAGATAGTGGCTTCGACGCCCGCCATCAATGCGCGCGGCGTGCCTTCGGCGACGACGCGGCCTTCGGCAATGATCGCGAGACCGTGGCAGCGCTCGGCCTCGTCCATGTAATGAGTGGACACGAGGATGGTGGCGCCGCCTTCGGCGAGCTGGAACAGCCGTTCCCAGAAATCGCGCCGGCTCTGCGGATCGACCGCGCTGGTGGGTTCGTCGAGCAGCAGCAGTTCCGGTGCGTGCAGCGTGGCCGCGGCCAGCGCGAGGCGCTGCTTCTGACCGCCACTCATGGTCCCGGCGCGCTGCTTGCGCAATGCCTCGAGGTTGTACGTGGCGCGTTGCTCGGCGATGCGCGCTTCCACGTCGCCTTCGAGCCCGTACAGGTCGGCGATGAAGCTCAGGTTCTCGTCGGTAGTGAGGTCTTCCCACAGCGAGAACTTCTGCGGCATGTAACCAAGCCGGCGCCGGATGGCTTCGGCATCCTTGACCACCGAGAGGCCGAACACTTCAGCATGGCCGTCGCTGGGCAGCAGCATGCCGCAGAGCATGCGCAACGTGGTCGACTTGCCCGAGCCGTTAGGCCCGAGGAAGCCGTAGATGCGCCCCGAAGGAATGTCGAGGTCGATGTGATCCACCGCGACCTTGTCGCCGAATTTTCGCGTGAGTTGCCGCGCGGTTATTGCCGTGCCATTCACGGCGGCGCGAGCTCCAGTGTCACGTCCACCGGCACGCCGGAAGGCAGCGATGCTCCATCGGAACCGTCGATCACCACCTCGGCCAGGAACGACAGGCGCGAGCGGTCGGCGGCGGTCAGCGAGTAGTAAGGCGTGAACTCGGCTTCACTGGCGACGAAGCGCACCTGACCCTTGAACGTGCGCTCGACGCCGTCGACGCGCAGCGTGGCGGCCGTGCCGATCTTCACCTGGGCGCGGATCGGTTCGGGCACGTGCACGCGCGCGAACGGCGCGGTGGTCGCCAGCAGCACGGCGACGGTGGCGCCGCGCGCCGGTTTCTCGCCGGGATGAAAGGGAAGCGAGTCGATGGTCCCGGCGATCGGCGATCGGACTTCGAGCCGCGACGAAGTGGTTTCCAGGCTTTGCAGATTGGCGCGGGCGATGCCGGCCGCCTCGCGTGCCTGTGCAAGCTGTTCGGCGCGTGTGCCTTCCTGCAGCTCGCGAAGATCCGCTTCCGCTTCACGGAGGTTCGACTCGGCGGCATCGGCGGCCGCCGATTGCCGGTCCGCCTCCTGCTGGCTCACGAGACTCCGTGCGACGAGGCCGAGCAACCGGTCTCGTTCACGCACGGCGTTGTCGCGCTGCACGCGCGCGGTGTCGCGACGCGCGATGCCGGCGCGGATCGTGGTGGGGCGTGGCCCGTTCTTGAGCTCTTCGACGCGAGCTTCGGCTTCGGCGAGTTGCGCGCGGGCCGCGTCGAGGTCGGCGGTGGACAGCGCGCGATCCTGCACCACGACGACGTCGCCAGGCTTCACCGTCGCGCCTTCGGCGAACGGCAATGAAATGATGGCTTCGTTCGCGTCGGCAACGAGTTCCACGCGATCGCGCTCGAGCGTGCCGGGCAGCGTGCTTTCGTTGTAACGCCCGCAGGCGGCGAGCAGCATTGAGCCCGCGAACACGGCAAAGGCGCGCGCATTCATGCGGCAAACTCGAAGCGCATGGACAGATCCACCGCCTGCACGTGTTTGGTGATGCCGCCGATGGAGATGTAGTCGACGCCCGTGACCGCGATTTCGCGCACCGTGGCCAGTGTCACGCTGCCGGAGGCTTCGAGTTTCACCCTGGCGCCGTGCGCGCGATTGCGCTTCACGGCTTCGCGCATGTCGTCGAGCGAGAGTTCATCGAGCATGATGATGTCGGCGCCGGCGGCCAGCGCCTGGTCGAATTCCGCGAGTGATTCCACTTCCACTTCGACCGGAACTCCGGGCGAGGTTTGATGCGCACGCGCGACGGCGGCGCCGATGGAGCCCGCGGCGATGATGTGGTTCTCCTTGATGAGCACCATGTCGTAGAGCCCCAGGCGATGATTCTGCGCGCCACCGCAGCGTGCGGCGTATTTCTGCGCGAGGCGCAGACCCGGCAGCGTCTTGCGGGTATCGAGGATCCTGCAGCCGGTGCCCGCGACGGCTTCCACGTAACGGCTGGCGGCGGTCGCCGTGGCGGAAAGCGTCTGCAGGAAATTGAGAGCGGTGCGTTCGCCCGTGAGGATGGGACGCGCGGGACCTGAAAGCTTCAGCACCGGCAGGTCGGGCGCGAGGCGTCCGCCATCGCGCACCTGCCAGTCGAGGTGGATAGCCGGATCGAGTTGTTTGAACGTGGCTTCGGCCCAGTCGACGCCACAGAGAACCGCAGGTTCGCGCGCAATGATCTGCGCGCGAACCTGCTGCGAGGCGGGAACCAGTGCGGCGGTGACGTCGCCCGCACCCAAGTCTTCGGCCAGCGCGGCAGCGACCTGCCGCGCGATGACATTGCTGTCCGGTTTCTCGATCAGATAGGCAGGCCGTGCGAGGTGGCGGCCATGCACAGCAACATTGGGATGGACAGGATGAAGTTGGCGCGCGAGGCATACAGCGCCACTTTGCGGGCCTTGACCTTCTCTTCGTCCGTGGCCGGCTTGAATCCCAGGATCTTCTTCTGGTTAGGCCAGATGAGGCCCCAGACGTTGAACAGCATGATGGTGCCGAGCCACGCGCCGATGCCGATGACCACGGTCTGGTAGTCGTGCGAGCCGTTCGAGTAACCGAGCGTGAACGCCGGCACGAAGCGTTCGGCGAGCAGCCAGGCGCCCGCGAGCCAGGTGACGAGCGCGGCCCAGCGGAACCAGAACAACGCCCGCGGAGCGACGTACTTGGTGATGCCGGCGCCACCGGGGCCACCTTTGTCGGCGGCGGCGTCCGCAAGCCCGGGAACCTGCACGGCGTTGAAGTAGTAGAGCAGGCCGATCCAGAACACGCCGGCCACGATGTGGACCCAGCGGGCCAGGGACAGGTGGTTGAATTCGGAATCCGGCACCAGCGCGCTGTGCAGGATGTATGAGAGCACCAGCGCCAGGACGATGCCCGTGATGAGTGCGTAGCGATGATTCGTCAGTATTTTCATTGTCTTAATCTCCCCGGTGAGCGGTTTGAAGAATAGGGGACGAGCCCCCATAATTCAACGCGCTCCGCGTGGGCCGGACCCAATGATTGAACGCCCGCCATCTCCCTGCATCAAAGTCTGTGTACTGGTCGAAGGCAGCCGGTGCGCGGGATGTTTGCGTACGGTGGATGAAATCGCGGCGTGGCCCGCAATGAGCGCGGAAGCGCAATGGGCGCTCCTCGGAGCGCTGGATCAAAGGAGAAAGACAGTGGCAGAAGACGTAGTCAGTCGCATCAAGACCCATATCGGAACCAGTCCCGCGGTGTTGTTCATGAAAGGCACGCCGGATTTTCCGCAGTGTGGTTTTTCGGCGCAGACCGTGGCCGCGTTGCGTGCTTCGGGCGCTGGTTTCCACGCCGTGAACATCTTCGAAGACCCTGAGCTGCGCGACGCGCTCAAGCAGTTCTCGAACTGGCCTACCTACCCGCAGTTGTACGTGAAGGGAGAACTGGTGGGCGGCTGCGACATCGTGCTCGATATGCACCGCAGCGGCGAGCTGAAGAAGCTGCTTTCTGAAGCGGGCGCTACGGCGTAGAGGGCGGTGCCGGGCACCAAAAGCCGTAGTTGAGCGAGCGCTGGCCGACTCGCTGACGGCGACTCAACTACGGCTTTTGGTGCC
>DASTXR010000085.1:0-2745 GCA_035765415.1 Steroidobacteraceae bacterium
TTCTCGCTGCAGGAGCGCGGCCGGCTGTTCGTGTCGCACGGCGAAGCCGTGTACGAAGGCATGATCATCGGCATCCACTCGCGCGAGAACGACCTGGTCGTCAACCCGATCAAGACCAAGAAGCTCACCAACATCCGCGCCGCCGGCAAGGACGACGCGCTGATCCTCACGCCGCCCATCGAGCTCACGCTGGAATACGCGGTGGAGTTCATCGCCGATGACGAGCTGGTGGAAGTGACGCCGAAGAGCATCCGCATCCGCAAGCGCATGCTGCTCGAGCACGAGCGCAAGCGCGCGTCGCGTGTCGACGAGGCGCTGCTGGCCTGATCGAAATAGCGGGCCCGCGGGATTTTCATCCCGCGGGCAGCGCGAAAGCTCAATACATGTCGGTGGACGCCGAGAGCCAGATCTCCGAGTGCGCCAGGATGGTCGACGGATCCGAGACGTGCCGGATCTGCAGGAAGAAGCTGCAGAAGCTGTAACTTCCCGGACCTCCGGAACTCGTAATGTCCCATGCGACGCCCTGCGCGAGACTCACCCAGTCGGCGCCAGGCCCGTTGCATCCCGTGTTGCTGACCGCTCTCGCCTGGTAATTGGCCATGCCAACCCTCGGGTTTATCCAAGATCCGTAAGGGGTTACGTACGGTCCCTGTGATATCAGGAGTTCGCCCGAGGCATCGAGCCAGATCATCCCTACGGCCTGATCGGTTGGATGTGTTCCTGAGATGGACAGGATTGCCGGCAACGTGATGGTGGGCTGACTCGGGGGGATGACTGCGTTGACTGCGTTGGCCGCATGCACGATTCCCGCACCACATCCGCTACAGGGAGCGGGAAATGCCCGCGCGGTGTTCACGAGGGTGGCGACTACCTGCACAGGCGTCAGGCTGGGATTGCCCGAGAGCATGAGCGCCACCACGCCGGCGACATGAGGCGCAGCCATCGAGGTGCCTGCCATGCCTCCATAGGTGTCAGACCCAGGCGTCGTCGTACCCGTGTTCATCGTGGACCAGACATAGCCGTCCGTATCGCCGCCCGGCGCGGCAATCTCCACCAGCGGACCATAGTTGCTGTACGACGCACGGCCGCCGGCGTAGTTGGTCGCTGCCACCGTGATCACGCCATTGCAGTTTCCAGGGCGGTGGTTAGCCGTTGTATTCGAGTTTCCGGCGGAGACCACGACCACCGCATTGCGCGAGCGCGCGGAGTCGATCGCATTCTGGTACGTGGAACCGCATCCGCCGGCTTCTGTAGACCCGAGCGAGAGGTTGAGCACGCGCGCTGGATTCGGGTTCGCCGGTACACCGCTGACAGAGCCGCCAGATGCCCACACGATGGCGTCGGCGATGTCACTGGTATTTCCGCCGCATCGGCCCAGCACTCGCACAGGAACGACGCGCGAGTTGAAGGCAACGCCAGCAACTCCCGTAAAGTTGTTGGTTACCGCGGCGATCGTCCCCGCCACGTGCGTACCGTGCCAGTTCGAATTCCTCCCGCCTTCGTCTATTCCGCACTCAGGCCAGTTGTGCCAATTGCCTTCGTCGAGCGCGGAAGCGTCGCGACCGTTACCGTCGCGGGCGCGCGCGGAATCGCTGATGAAGTCATAACCCGGCAGCAGATTGGGCGCCAGGTCCGCGTGAGGCCGGTATCCCGTGTCGATGACCGCGACCACCACACCAGTCCCTGTGGCCCGATCCCATGCCTGCGGCGCGAAGATGCCGCCCGGCGTGTTCTGGTAATGCGGCTGGAAACTGGAGTAGTAAGGATCGTTCGGCACGAGATCCGGATACACGATGTAGTCAGGCTCGGCGTACTCGATGTTCGGGTCGGACGCGGCCAGATCCTTCGCCAGCGCCAGCGCATCACCCACCGGAATCTGCCTGCCGATCTTCAGCACGTGTATGCCCAACGCGCCGCGCCGTCCGTGCGCGAGCGCCAGGCCGCGCGCTGCGCCGGCTCGCTTCGCGACCGCCATGCGTGGAGTCAGCTCCGCGTCGCTGGGATCCTTCTTGTAACGAACGATGAGCTGTGTGACGGTTTCGGCGGACTTCACCCGCACTCCGTTTTGCGGCACAGCAGCCGGCGCAGCACCGGCCATCAACATCATCGCGATCGGGACGCATAGCCCCACAAGTCCACTCGTACGCATATATCCTCCTGGTATGGTCCGCGCCCCAGTACCTTCTGTCACTGGACGCGAATTTCTCCCACGGAGGTCGAACTACTTGATGCCGTAGTCCACGGTGACCACCACGCGCGCGACCTTGTCGACCGTGGACTTGTCGTAGGTGCCGCCCCAGTCGCTCACGTCCTGGTCGGCGCCGGCCGGCAGGATGTAGAACGCGCCCTGCGATGCCGAGCGCATCGAACCCACCTTCACGCCGCCGTTCTTCGCGAACTCCTGCGCGCGTGCGCGCGAGTTCTGCATGGCCGCGCCGATCAGCGACATCTTCACCTCTTCGAGGTTCGAGACCAGGAACTGCGGCGCGCCGTAACTCACGGGGTGGCCGTCGGCCTCGAACTGCACGATGGCGCGGCTGGCGGCGACGATCCGCGCGATATCGGTGGTGTTGATGGTGAGGGCCTGGCGCGCGATGTTGCCGTCCTGCACCGAGCGCATGTTGCCGTTGCGGCCTTCCACCTGCTCGTAGTTAGGCTCCACGGACTCGTTGGATGCCGCCACGGCCGCCGCCTCGAAGCCCGAGCGCGCCAGGAACTCGTCGACTGCCGGGCGCTCCTTGCGCA
>DASTXR010000086.1:0-72523 GCA_035765415.1 Steroidobacteraceae bacterium
GGGCATCCGGGCATGACCTTCGGCATCCACATCTGCCGCGGCAATCACAAGAGCATGTTCTACGCCTCGGGCGGCTACGACCGGATTGCGGCGCACGTCTTCCAGCGCACGCGGTTCGATCGCTATCTGCTCGAGTACGACGACGAGCGGTCGGGCACGTTCGAGCCGCTGCGCTTCGTGCCGAAGGGCAAGCAGGTGGTGCTCGGTCTGGTGACGTCGAAATTCGGCCGGCTGGAATCCAAGGACGAGCTCAAGCGCCGCATCGACGAGGCGGCGCGATTCGTGCCGCTCGAACAGCTCTGCCTGAGCCCGCAGTGCGGCTTTTCGTCGACAGAAGAGGGCAATGCGCTCTCGTTGGATGAGCAGAAAGCCAAGCTCGCGCTCGTGACCGAGACCGCGCGCGAGGTTTGGAACTAACCTTTAGACCAGGGGAGAACCATGAAAACTCAACCACCAGCAAAGCCTCTGGCTTTCGCGATCAGTCAGGCAATCGCCGCGGCCGCCGCGGTGACGTTCACGCCTGCCGTTTTCGCGCAGGAGCAGGAGGAGGAAGTCACGCGCCTCGAGGAAATCACAGTCACCGCCCGCAAGGTCCAGGAAGATCTCCAGAAGACGCCCATTTCCATCACCGCCATCACCGGCGCCGCGCTCGAAGACCGCCAGATCTTCCGCACCGACGTGCTCGACCAGGTGGTGCCTAACCTGCAGTTCGCCAACAACGCGCCGCTGGCCGGCAACAACTCTTCATCGCAGGTGTTCATCCGCGGCATCGGCCAGACCGATCCCACGTCCACGGTCGATCCCGGCGTGGGGCTCTATATCGATGACGTCTACATCGGCAACGCCGTGGGCGCCTCGATGGCGCTGCGCGACGTCGCCAACGTGCAGGTGCTGCGCGGCCCGCAAGGTACGCTGTTCGGCCGCAACACCATTGGTGGTGCCGTGCTCCTCACCACGAAGGATCCCGGCGAAGAAGTCGGCGGCGAGTTCCGCGCGGAAATCGGCGACAACAGCCTCATGGATGGAATGGTCGCGCTCGACATGCCATTCGCGCCCTCGTTCAGGACGCGCCTCGCGCTCGGCATGCGCAAGCAGGACGGCTATGTAACGCGTTCGGATGGCACCGATCTCGGTGACACGGACACGTTCTTCGGCCAGTGGAAAGCAGTGTGGACGCCGAGCGACCGGCTGCGCGCCACGTTCATCGCCGACATGACCAGCTCGAACGAGAACGGCTCTCCGCTCGTGTTCGCGGCCATCAACGAAGCCGCGACGTTCCCGCGTGTCGCGAGTCTCAATGCCGGTTGCCCGGGACTCACCGACGGCGCAGTTCCGCCACCGGGACTGCCGGACCAGCCCCGGGTGCCCATGATCAACGACGCCCGTTGCGCCAATGACTTCCAGAATGCCGGGCCGTACGCCAACAACGGCACGCTGCCGCTCTTCAGCACGCTGGACAACCTCGGCCTTTCGGCGAATTTCGCCTACGACCTCACCGATAACATCACTCTCAAATCGATCACCGCGTATCGCGAGTCCGAATGGACGGGCGCGCGCGATGCCGACAACACGCCGCTGCCGATCCTGCACACCATCTATGACGTGGAAGGCGATCAGCTCAGCGAGGAACTGCAGTTCCTCTACGAAACCGAGCAGCTGGTCGGCGTCTTCGGCCTGTATTACTTCGAGCAGACTTCCGAAGACATCGCCACGGTGTCCCTCAACCCACCGCCGCCGGGCGTACAGCAGGATAGCGACAACAACGACGTCGACAATTCGAGTTGGGCGGCATTCACGCAGTGGACCTACAAGTTCGCCGACAAATTCGCGATCACACTCGGCGGGCGCTACACCGAAGACGAGAAGGGCTCCTATCCCGACCAGTTCGACTATTCAACGCCGAACAACAAGCAGGTGCCCGTGCAGTGGTACCGCCAGACCTTCACTTCGTTCACGCCGTCCGCGTCCTTCAGCGTCGAGTGGTCCGACAACGCGATGACCTACCTGAGTTACTCGGAAGGCTTCAAGGGCGGTGGCTGGAACAGTCACTTCAACGATCCGCCGCTCACGGCCGCCGAGCAGGCAGCACTGCAACAGTTCGACCCGGAGGAAGCGCAGACGATCGAACTCGGCGTCAAACTAGAGCTCGCGGACAGCACATTGCGCATCAACGCGGCGGTATTCACCTCCGACTACACCGACATGCAGATGACCTATCGCGGCCCATTCCGCGCGCCGCCGGCGGCGAGCGGTGTGGCTCCGTTCATCACCAACGCGGGTGAAACCAGCATCGATGGCGCAGAAGCGGAGTTCACCTGGGCTCCGACCGACAACCTGCTCATCGACGCGAGCGTCGGTTACCTGCAGGCGACCATCGACAGCCTCGACAACATCCCGCTGGCCGTGCTGCCGCCGGGCCTCGTCGAAGGCAACTTCCTGCCGTACGCGCCGGAGTGGCAGACGCACCTGGGAGTGGCTTACCTGGGGCACATCGGCAAGCTCGGCTTCAAGCCGCGCGTCGATGCATCGTTCCAGCCCACGACGTTCTTCGATGCGACCAACACGCCGGAAATCGCACAGCTCGACGACGTGCTGACGGTGAACGCGTCGGTGGTCGTCAATGGCGGTGACGATTCTGCGTGGAGTGTCACGGTCGGCGTGAACAACCTGACCGACGAGGAATACCCGATCGCGGGCAACTCGTCGTTGACCACGGGCAGCGGTTACGCGGAGATCGCGTACGCCCGGCCCATGGAATGGTTCGCCTCGCTGAAATTCGAGTTCTGACGTGGTGAGAACCCAGGTAGCCATCGTGGGCGCGGGACCCGCGGGGTTGCTTCTCGGGCAGTTGTTGCACAGGGAGGGCATCGACACACTGTTGCTGGAACGGCGCAGCGCGGATTACGTCGCAGGGCGTATCCGCGCCGGCGTGCTCGAGCCGGGCACAGTCAGCGTGCTCGAGCACGCCGGCGTGGCCACGCGCCTGCACACCGAAGGGCTCACGCACGATGGCGTGGAGATCGGCTTTCGCGGCCTGCGGCATCGCATCGACCTGAAGGCGCTGACCGGCAAGGTCGTGACGGTTTATGGCCAGACCGAAGTGACGCGCGACCTCATGGACGCGCGCACCCGGTCTGGCGCTCCGACCGTCTACGAAGCCGAGGACGTGGCGGTGCACGGCTTCACCGGATCCACTCCGCGCGTCACGTACCGGCACGAGGGCCAGACATACGAAGTGGCCTGCGATTTCATCGCCGGTTGCGATGGGTTCCACGGCGTCAGCCGCCGCAGCATTCCCGCGGAGGCGCTGCGCGTCTGCGAACGTGTCTATCCATTCGGGTGGCTGGGTGTGCTGGCCGATGTGCCGCCGCCCTGGCACGAGCTCATCTACGCCAATTCGGATTACGGCTTCGCGCTCGCCAGCCTGCGCTCACCGACGCGCGTGCGTTGTTACGTGCAGTGTGACCTGAGCGAGCGCGTGGAGCAGTGGAGCGACGAGCGTTTCTGGGCGGAGTTCGCGCGCCGCATCGGCGGCGACATTGCCGCGCGGGTGCCCAGCGCAGCTTCGATCGAAAAGAGCATCGCGCCGTTGCGCAGCTTCGTCGCCGAGCCGCTGCGGTTCGGCCGGTTGTTCCTGGCGGGTGACGCCGCGCACATCGTGCCGCCGACCGGCGCCAAGGGGCTCAACCTGGCGGTGAGCGACGTGTTCTATCTACATGAGGCGCTGCGCGACTACTATCGCGAGAGGTCCGGCGAGCGCGCCGGGCATGCACTCGATACATATTCGTCGCGCGCGCTGCGGCGCATCTGGCGCGCGGAACGATTCTCATGGTGGATGACGCGGCAGCTCCACCGTTTCCCGGGCGACGCGTTCGATGAACGCCTGCAGCAGACCGAGCTCGAGCACCTGTTCGAATCGCGCGCCGCACAGACGGCCATGGCGGAGAACTACGTCGGTCTGCCGTTCGAGCCGTCCGGAGGGGGTTGAGTGAAGGTCGTCGTTCCGATTGCGCTGTGCATGGCGGTTGCCGTGCTCGAAGGCTTCGACATCCAGGCCATGGGTGTGGCCATGCCGAGGCTGGGGCCGGAGTTCGGCCTCGACGCGAACGCCAAAGGCTGGCTGTTCACGGTGAACAACATCGGCATGGTGCTGGGCGCGGCGGTGGGCGGCTGGCTTGCGGATCGCACCGGCCGCAGGCCGGTGTTGCTGAGCGCGGTGGCGATGTTCGGGCTGTTCACGTTCTGGGTCTCGATCGCCAGGAGCTACGAGGCGCTGGTGGTCGTGCGTTTTCTCGCGGGGCTCGGATTCGGCGCGGCGCTGCCTAACATGATGGCCATCGCGGCGGAATTGAGCTCGCCCGCGCGCCGCACGATCACGGCCGCCCTGGTGTTCTGCGGCCTGCCCATCGGCGGCGGCACGGTGGCGCTGCTCACGCAGGTTTTCCCGCCGGACTTCGACTGGCGCATCTGGTTCATCGCCGGCGGCGTGTTGCCGCTGGTCCTGCTGCCCGGATTGCGGTGGTTGTTGCCGGAGACGCTCGATCGCACGCAACGCCAGGCGCCCAAGGATCGAACTCCAGTCACCGAAGCGTTGTTTGGCGGCGGGCGCACGCTGCCCACGCTGCTGTTGTGGCTCACCTTCCTGCCCACGTTGCTGATCCTCTACCTGATGCTGAACTGGCTTCCGACGCTGGTGGTGGCCAAGGGGCTCGACAAGGCGATCGCGCCGCAGGCTTCGCTGGCGTTCAACTGGGCGAGTGTGGCTGGCGCGTTGCTGATCGGCTGGCTGGTGGACCGCTTCGGGCCGCGCTGGCCATTGACGCTGGCTTACGGCGCCCTCATCGCGTCGCTGGTCGCGCTCGGCGCGGCCACGGATCACGCGACCATGGTCGCCTACAGCGGCATCGCCGGTTTCTTCCTGCTCGGCGCCAACTACGCGCTGTACGGCGTGGCGCCGTCTTACTACCCCGCGCCGTTGCGCGCCACCGGCAGCGGCGCGAGCGTGGCCGTCGGCCGCGTCGGCTCCATCCTCGGCCCGCTTACGGCCGGGCTCATGCTGTCGGGCGGGCAGAGCGCCATGAACGTGGTGCAGTACATGGCGCCCGTGGCGGCCGTTGCCGGGCTCGCCGTGCTGGCCCTGAGTTTCTTCCGCCGCGAACACTGACCCGTTCGTCCCTGCGGGGATGGCGTTCGTCACATTCTGCTTTGCGTCGCCGCGACGTGGAGCTACAAGCGCGCGATGCAAATCAAATTCCGGCTCAATGGCGCCGAGCAGTCGGTGGACGTGGATCCCACGACGCCGCTGCTCTGGGTGCTGCGCGACTACCTCGGCTTGACCGGGACGAAGTTCGGCTGCGGCATCGCGATGTGCGGCGCGTGCACGGTACACATCAATGGCACCGCGACGCGCTCCTGCCGCGCGCCTGTTGAAGCGGTGGCGGGCGCCGATGTGATCACCATCGAAGGCCTGTCGCCCGATGGCAGCCACCCGCTGCAACGTGCCTGGCTCAAGCTCAACGTGGCGCAATGCGGTTATTGCCAGGTGGGCATGATCATGGCCGCCGCGGCCATGCTGAAGGCGACGCCGCGGCCCACGGACGCGGACATCGACGCGCACATGACCAACCTCTGCCGATGCGGGACGTATGCGCGAGTGCGCGCCGCGATTCATGAAGCCGCGAAGCAGGAAGCGCCCACGTGACCTTGCTCAACCGCCGCACGTTTCTCATCAGCACCGCCGTGGCTGGCGGTGGCCTCACGCTCGCCATCCTGTGGCCGCGCGCCGGCGACAAGTCGGCGCCAGCCGAACCGGCCGAAGTCAGCGCCTGGCTGACCATCGACGCCGACGACAATGTGCTGCTGCGCGTGCCGTTCCACGAGTGCGGCAACGGCGCCATGACCATGGCGGCGCTGCTCATGGCCGAGGAGCTGCGCGCGGACTGGAACAAGGTTCGCGCGGAACCCATCGAGCTCAATCGCGATGCGCGCGAAGCCGGGGTGTACAAGGCCATCGATGGCAAATTCTCCACGTTCTCGGGCCGCTCCACGTCGCCCGACCACATGCGCACCATGCGGCAGGCGGGCGCCAGCGCGCGCGAGCGCCTGAAGGCGGCCGCGGCCCGGGAGTGGGGCGTGCCCGTCGAGCAAGTGGAGGCGCGCGACAGCGTGCTCACGCACACCGCTTCGAACCGCACGCTGCGCTTTGGCGAGATGGCCGCCGCGGCGGCCGGCATCAAACTACCGCAGGAGCCCGAGGTCCACCTCTACAAGGACATCGACCTGCTGCGCGATCGCCACGTGGGCAAGCTCGTGGACCAGCAGATCGTCACCGGCACCGCACCCTACGGCATCGACGTCAAGGTGCCCGGCATGGTGTACGGCGCGCTCATGCAGTCGCCCGTGCATGGCGGGCGGCTCGAGAGCTACGACTTCGAAGCCATCCGGAACATGCCCGGCGTCATCGGCGTGGCCGTCGTCGATCCCGATCAACCACGCAAGCGGCTCACGCCGCCCGTCAACGATGGCGAGAGCATCGAGACCGCCACCGTCGCCGTGGTGGCCGAACATTACTGGCAGGCCAGGCAGGCGCTCGACGCGTTGCCGGTGCAGTGGGAAGACGGCGACGGCGCGCGCTGGAAAACCACCGCGCAATTGAACGCGGCGGTTCTCGCGCGGCTCGACACTGCCGGCGACAAGATCGAGAAGGACGTCGGCGACGCGCTGGGCGTGCTCGGCAAATCCGGCCGCATCGTCGAGGCTACCTACCTCACACCCTACGCCGACCAGGCGCCTCTCGAACCGCTCAACGCCGTCGCGCGCTACACGCCCGGGAAACTCGAGGTCTGGCACAGCGGCTCGATCCAGGCACAGTCGTTCATCGTCGCCGCCGAAGAATCCGGCGAGCCGTTCGAGAACATCCATCACCACCAGGCCATGATCGGCGGCCACTTCGGCCGCCGGAATTTCGCCGACGATCTGCGCCTCGTCGTCGCGGTGGCCAAACAATTTCCCGGCAAGGCGATCAAGGTCATCTGGTCGCGCGAGGAGATGTTCCGCCAGGGCCGCTACCGCTGGCTCACGGCTGCGCGGCTGCGTGCGGCGCTCGGCCCCGATGGTTTGCCCACGGCCATTCATTCGCGGCTCTGCTGCCCGGGTTACGGCACGGCCGGCATCACCAACGGCGCGTATGTCAACGGCGTCATCCCGAACGTGCGGCTGGAGGAGAGCAAGCTGCCGCTGCACGTGCGCTGGGGTTCGTATCGCGCGCCGGGATACAACTCGTACGCGTTCATGATGGAAACCTTCATCGACGAGTGCGCGGCCAGGGCGCGCATCGAACCGCTCGAATACCGCCGCAAACTACTCAAGGATTTTCGCGACCCGGGCTGGCTCAAGGCGCTCGATGAAGTGGCGGCGCAGTCGGGCTGGGGCACGCCGCTGCCCAAGGGACAGGGCCGCGGCATTGCGGTGGCCAACTGGGGCAACTGGGCGGGCAAGGACCTGGTCGGTGGCACCACCGCGGCCGTGGTTGCGCATGTCGAGGTGTCGCCCGAAGGCGTGCTCAAGGTATTGCAGCTCGACATCGCCTTCGACTGCGGGCGCGTGTTCAACCGCGACGCCGTCGAAGCGCAAATGCAGGGCGGCCTGTTGTTCGGCCTGAACCTGGCGCTCAACGAAGAACTCAACATCGAAAACGGGCGCATCGTCGAAGGCAACTTCGACACCTACCCGATGCTGCGCATGGCCGAAATGCCGCGGTTGCGGGTTCACTTCGGCGGCCTGACGGGCGCCGAGCGCTGCTCGGAAGTGGGCGAGCCGCCGGTGGGCCCGGTGGGCCCGGCCGTGGCCAACGCCATCTATGCCGCCACGGGCAAGCGCCTCTATTCCATGCCGTTCCGCAAGCACGACCTGCGCTCCGCCTGATAACGTTCGCGGCATGGAATCGCTGTTACGCGGCCGCTGGACCCGATGGGTACTGTTCCTGCTGGGATGGGCCGCGCTGTCGCTGCTGTTCGCGCCCGAGGCCTATCTCAACTTCTACCTGCGCAACGCGCCCATCTCCTGGCTGGAGACGGTCGAGCTCACGGTCATCAATTCCGCGATCGCGCTGGTGTTCATTCCGGGCATCGTGTTCCTCACGCGGCGGTTCCCCATCGAACGCGGCCGCTGGCAACGGTCGCTGGCCGTGCACGTGGTGGCCTGCCTCGCGTTCTCGGTCGCGCACTCGTTCCTCTACGCCGTGGCGTGCCATGCCTGGCGCGACGTCGGCGAAACGCTGTTCGTACGTTTCCACCCGAACCTGATCACCTACTGGGCGTTCGTCGGCTTCACGCAGGCGTTCGAGTATTTCCGCAAGTACCAGCAACGCGAGCGCGAGATCACGCGCCTGCAGCTGCAGGCGCTCAAGGCGCAGTTGCAGCCGCACTTCCTGTTCAACGCGCTGAACACCGTGTCGGCGATGATGCATGTCGACGTGAAACGCGCCGACCGCATGTTGAGCCGATTGAGCGAGCTGCTGCGCATGACGCTCAACAACATCGAGCGCCAGGAAGTGCGCCTCACGGATGAGATCGCGTTCGTCGAGGCCTACCTCGACATCGAGCGCGAGCGCTTCGGCGGGCGGCTCGCCATGCGCATCGACGTGGCCCCCGAGACGCTCGATGCGCTGGTGCCGGCGCTGTTCCTGCAGCCGTTCGTGGAAAATTGCGTGCGTCACGGGTTTGTCGCTCCCGATGCGGAGAGTCTCATCGAGATTCACGCCCGGCGTGATGACACTGGTGACGGCGAGCGCCTTACACTCACCGTGACCGACAACGGGCGCGGATTCGTGACGACGCCGCGCGAAGGCGTCGGCATCACGAATGCGCGCAGGCGCCTGGCGCAACTCTATGACAGGCAGAGCCTGAGCATCGCCGCGCGTGCGCCGCGTGGCGTCGTCGTGACGGTCGAGCTGCCATTCAACAAGGAGCCTGATGAACATCCGAGCGCTGATCGTGGACGACGAGCCATGGGCGCGCACGCGGATCGCCTCGCTGCTGAAGGCTGAGGTCGATTTCACGGTGGTGCACGAATGCGCCGATGGCGCGGAGGCGGTGCGCGCCATCGTCGGGCTGCAGCCCCAGGTGGTGTTCCTCGACGTGCAGATGCCCGGCATCGACGGCTTCGACGTAGTCGAAGCCATCGGCGCGGCGGCCATGCCCATCGTCGTATTCGCAACGGCGCACCAGGAGTACGCCGTGCGCGCCTTCGATGCCGGCGCGGTCGACTACCTGCTCAAGCCTTTCGACGAAGAGCGCTTTCGCCGCGCGGTCGAACGCGTGCGGCGCGACCTGCGTGCGCCCGAATCCGCCGCCGCTGCGCTCGAAAATGCCATGGTCCAGGTGCGCAGGGGCGCGCCGTACGCCGAGCGTCTCGTCGTGAACAACGCGGGCCGGGTCATTTTCATCAGGGTCTGCGACATCGACTGGTTCGAGGCCTCGGGGAACTACGTGACCATTCACGCCGGCCGCGAAAAGCACATGTTGCGGGAGACGCTGCGGGGCCTGAGTGAGCGCCTCGATCCGAAGGTGTTCGTGCGCCTGCATCGATCCTCGGTCGTCAACGTCGAGCGGCTGCGCGAGTTGTTGCCCTGGTCGCGCGGCGAGCAGGTGGCCGTACTCAAGGACGGCACGCAACTCACCATCGGCCGCGCGTTTCGCGAACATCTCATGTCGGTGATGAACGGAGCGGTGCAATAAATGGCAGCAGTCATTCCCAATGCGAAGAGCATTCGCAGCTTTGCGACGACGAAGGCGCTCGAAACATGGATGCGCAGTCACCACGACAAGACTCCCGAACTGTGGCTCAAGGTTCACAAGAAAGACTCGGGGCTGCCTTCGGTCACCTGCGCCGAAGCGCTGGACGTCATGCTCTGCTGGGGCTGGATCGACGGCCTGCGCAAGGGATTCGACGACAAGTCCTTCCTGCAGCGATACACGCCGCGCCGCGCGAAGAGCATCTGGAGCCAGATCAACCGCGAGCATGTCGCGCGATTGATCGCCGCGGGCCGCATGACGCCGCATGGCCAGAAGCAGATCGATGCCGCGAAAGCGGATGGCCGCTGGGGCGCCGCCTATGCGCCGATCCGCAGCGCCTCGCGTTCCTCCATGCCCGCGGACCTGATGGCCGCCATCAAGGCCAATGCGAAGGCGAGCAGGAAGTTCGAAACGCTGGGCCGCATGAATCTGTTTGCGCTGGCCTTCCGTACTAACAACATGAAAACCGCCGAAGGGCGCGCGAAGAAGATCGCCACGCTGGTGGCCATGCTGGCGCGCGGCGAAACCATCGTGCCCGAGAAACCGAAAAAGCGTTAGGCTCACCCGGATGTCAACGAACGAACGACTCACCCTCTACTCCGGGCCGCTCAGCATGTTCGGCGCCAAGGTGCAGATCGCGGCGCTCGAGAAGGCGCTCGATTTCGACCTCGTCATGGTTCCGTACGACTCGAAGCTCGGCTACAACCCCAAACATCCCGAAGTCCTGCGCATCAATCCCAAGCGGCAGGTGCCGGTGCTGGTGCACGGCGAACTCGAGTTGTTCGATTCAACACAGATCTTCGAGTATCTCGAAGACATTGCGCCGGAGCCGCCGCTGTGGCCGCGCAATCCCATCGCGCGCGCCCGTGCGCGCGCGCTCGAGCATCAATCCGACGAAGTGTATTTCCCGCACATCATCAGGCTCATGGGCCTGCAGGATGTGCTGGACACCGAGCCGGCGGTCACCGCCATCGAGGCTGCGCGGCGTTTCTACGCGGACATGGAACAGCGGCTGGGTTCGGGCGACTGGCTCGCGGGGAACTATTCGTTCGCGGACATCGCCTTCTACATGGCGGCGGTGTTTGGCGAACGCCAGAGCGCGCCGTTGACCGCGAGCACACCGCGCCTGCTCGCCTGGCGCCATCGCATGGGGCAGCGCGCACCCGTGAGAAATGTTGTCGGCGCGATGGCGACATGGTTGCGTAATGCCGGTCGACCAGTGCCCGCATTCATGTCTGACATGCTGGCAGCGGATTAGCGGGAACATAGTTTGCGCTTCCCGCATTACGCGGCGTTATGAGAGAAAAAGCCGCGTCCTGAAACCTGCCGTCTCCTACATATCGCCTTAGGTGTCAGGCGTAGCGTGCAATCGCAATACTGCTGAACACTGCCAGGAGGCGATAGTGAACAACGAGACACGGATTCGATTATTAGGGTTGGCGATCCTCGGATTCTCGACGATGGCCGCCGCCGCCCCCGCGGATTCAGAGCTCATCACCGAAGGCAAGAAAGTGTTCCGCTTCGATACCTTCGGGGACGAGCAGTTGTGGACCGACAAGCTGGGCCTCCACAAGGTAGTGGAAACAAAGGTTGATCCGACCACTGCGCTGAAAGTGGGGCTCAAGGTCGATTCCGAGGTGTTGCCCGCGGGCATCCTCGAGAAGGTCGATCTCAAGGATCCGGCCACCACGGTCGCGCTTCTCAAGATGAATGCAGTCGTGGGACTCAAGGCCGAGGTGGATGCAAACAACAAGATCACCAAGCTCGGCGTCACCTGCGCGTTGTGCCATTCCACGGTCGACGATTCCGTGCAGAAGGGCATCGGCAAGCGGCTCGATGGCTGGCCGAACCGCGACCTCGACGTCGGCAAGATCATCGCGCTGTCGCCGGCGCTGACCGCCGAACAGAAAAAGGTCTACACGTCCTGGGGCCCGGGCAAGTACGACCCGCGTTATAACCAGGATGGCAAGAACAATCCGCTGGTCATTCCTCCGGCCTACGGACTCGCCAACGTGAAGAACGAGACGTACACGGCCGAAGGTCCCATCTCCTACTGGAACGCGTATGTCGCGGTGACGCAGATGGGCGGCCAGGGAAACTTCAAGGACGACCGCCTCAAGATAGACGTGAAGCATTCGCCGGACCTCGTGACCCCCAAACTACCGGCGCTGCGTGCCTACCAGCACAGCCTCGAGGCGCCCAAGGCGGCGTCTTCGAGCTTCGACGCCACCGGCGCACAGCGTGGCAAGGTGACGTTCAACCGCACCTGCGCCACCTGCCACGTGGGTGGCAACGGCACGGACAACGATGCCGGCAAGATGCATGCACCTGCGGATACCGGCCAGGACAGTGCCTACGCCATGCGCACGGCTAACAAGGCGTTCCGCACGACGCCGCTGCGCGGGCTTCAGCACCATCCGCCGTACTTCCATGACGGCAGCGCCAAGACGCTTGGCGAGGTGGTGGAGCACTACAACAAGGAGCGCTCGCTCAATCTCACCAAGGATCAGCAGGCTGATCTCGTGGAGTACCTCAAGACGCTGTGATGCGTGAAGTTGTTTAGCGGGCCAGCAGTTTCGTGAGCGCGGCCAGGTCCACGGGTTTGACAAAGTGAGCGTCAAAACCCGCGGCCTGAGCCCGCTCACGGTCTTCTGGCTGGCCGTAGCCGGTGAGGGCGACGATGGTCGCGCACAGCGAGGATGCACGCAGTCGCTTCGCCACCTCATAGCCGTCGATTCGCGGCAGGCCGATGTCGAGCAGCACGACGTCGGGAGCAAACTCCGTGACAATGGCCAGCGCTTCCTCCGCGGAGAACGCCGGCTGCGTGAAATGCCCGTCCATCTTCAGCAGTTCACACAGCGAATTGGCCGCGTCGGCGTTGTCATCGATGATGAGGATGCGGCGCGCGGGAATCCGCGCGACCACCGCGTCGGCGGCTTGCAGCGGCGGCGGTTCGACACGCGGCAGCACGATCTGAAACGTGGAGCCGCGTCCCAGACCTTCGCTGCGCGCCGAGATCGTGCCGCCGTGCATCTCGACGAGTTTCCTGACGACCGACAACCCGATGCCCAGCCCGCCTTCCGAGCGATCGAGCGTCCGGCCCGCCTGCGCGAACAGTTCGAAAATGTGCGGCATGAACTCCGACGAAATGCCGGCACCCGTATCGCTGATCTCCACTTTCACCGCGTTCGCGGTCGCGGACACGTGGATCCCGACCTCGCCGCCGGCATCGGTGTACTTCGCCGCATTCGTCATCACGTTGCCGAAGCTCTGCACCAGTCGCGCGCGATCTCCCTGCACATACAGCGGTTCGAGGTTCGCGTGCGTGGTGATGGTGTGTTGTTTGGCGCGCCACATGGGCGTGACGGTTTCCATCGCAAGGTCGAGCACATCCGACAGCAGCAGGGCCTCGCGCTTCAATTCCACGTGGCCCATGGAGATGCGCGACACGTCGAGCAGGTCGTCGACGATGCGCGTGAGTTGCGTGGCCTGCCGCCTCACTACAGCGGCGGCGCGTTCCGCGGCTTCGTCGCCGACGACACGGCGCGACAGGACTTCAGCCGCGGTGCGGATGGGCGCCAGCGGATTGCGCAACTCGTGCGCCAGCATCGCCAGGAACTCATCCTTGCGCCGATCGCTCATGATCTGCTGCGTGGTCTCGGTGCAGATGACCAGCACGCCGCCGACGCCATGCGGCGCGCCGGGCTCATCGATGGGGCCGTAACTGTAGGTCCAGTACACCTCCTGCAACGCGCCGTGCCGGATGATGGGCACCAGCGCGTTCTCATGCCAGGTCGCGGTGTCGCCGCGCATCACCTGGTCGATCTGCGGACCGATGATGTGCCAGATTTCGGGCCAGGCCTGCCGGGCGGGCATGCCGAGGATGGCGGGATGTTTCTCCGGCCCCAGCGAGCGGCTGTACGCGTCGTTGTAGAAACAGGTGAGTTCCGCGCCCCAGAAGACGAAGACCGGGTGCTGGGTAGTGAGCAGGGTGCGCAGCGACGTGCGCAGGCCGGACGCCCACTGCTCCGGCGGCCCCAGCGCGGTGTCTGCCCAGGAAAATGTGCGGATGCGTTCGCCCATCTCCCCGCCGCCCGCGAGAAACTTCATCGCCTCGCTTTGTGGCGGAGTGGTGTTTGCGTCCATTTGCAGGGCCGAGTCTGTCAGACATCCCGAAACATGCAATCCATGACGGTGGCCAATTGCCGGCGCCGATGCGATCCTGCGCAGCCAACAGCAACAACAGTCATTGCCGGGTGAGCCACATGCCTGAAGCACCAGAACCTGTCTCGCACCGCATTCGCCGCCGGTTGAAGGAGAAGAACCAGCGGTTTCACGCCAATGACAACATCGCCGCGTTCATCGAGCCCGGGGAGCTGGACGAGCTCACGAAAGAGGTGGCGTCGAAGATGTCCGGCGTGCTCGAGAGCCTGGTCATCGACGTCGAGAACGATCACAACACGCATGAAACCGCGCGGCGCGTCGCCAGGATGTACGTGACCGAAGTGTTCCGCGGGCGCTTCGTGCCCATCCCGAAGATCACCGAATTCCCGAACGCCTCGCACCTGAACGAGCTCATGATCATGGGCCCCGTCACCGTGCGCAGCGCGTGCAGCCACCACCTGTGTCCCATCATGGGCCGGTTGTGGATCGGCGTGATGCCCAACCAGCAGTCGAACCTGATCGGTCTGTCGAAATACTCGCGGCTCGCCGAATGGATCATGTCGCGGCCGCAGATCCAGGAAGAGGCCGTCATCCAGCTCGCCGACATACTCGTCGAGCGCGTGGTTCCCGATGGAGTGGCCGTGGTGATGGAGGCGGATCACTTCTGCATGCACTGGCGCGGCGTGAAGGACAATGCATCGAAGATGACCAACAGCGTCATGCGCGGCGTGTTCCTCAAGGACGGCGCATTGCGGCGCGAGTTCCTGTCTCTCATCAACCTGAAAGAGCCATGATTTCCCGGCGAGGCGTGCTGGCCAGCGGCGCCCTGGCGTGCGCCTGCCACGCATCGGCGTTCAGATTCGCGATGGCGGGCGCCGGGGCACGCGTGCTCAAGCGCGCCCTGCACGAGTTCCATCATGGCGCCGTGAGCCTCGCGCCGGGCCCCATGCTCATGCAGTTCGAGCAGCAGCAGGAACTGTTCCTCTCGATCAGCGATGACATGCTGCTCAAGCCGTTTCGCGCGCGCGCCGGCCTGCCGGCGCCCGGCGACGACATGGGCGGGTGGTACGACAATTCCGCGGACTTTCACATCGACCCTGACGACTGGAGCTCCGCCAACTGGCACGGCTTCATTCCCGGTCACAGCTTCGGCCAGTACGTGTCGGGGCTTGCGCGAGGCTTCGCGATCACGGGCGACACGGACACGCAGCAGAAGGTGGCGCGCCTCGTCCGGAAATTCGCGCTGGCGATCTCGCCGCGTTTCTTCGCCGACTACAATCTTCCGGCCTATACCTACGACAAACTGGTCGTCGGCCTCGTCGATGCGTACCACCTCGCCGGCGTGACGGAAGCGAAGGAGGCCTTGAGGAAAGTCACGGATGCCGTGCTGCCGTTCCTGCCCGAAAAGGCGTTGACGCGCGAAGAGCGGCGCGCGCGTCCATACACGCGCGAAGCGCAGATCTGGGACGAACCTTACACGCTGCCCGAGAACCTCTACCTGGCCTCGCAGCGCGGGATGGGCGATCAATACCAGGCGCTCGCCGCGCGTTATCTGCAGGACGCAGCGCTGTTCGATCCGCTGGCCAGGGGCGTGAGTCCGCTCGCGGGAAAACACGCGTACAGCCATGTGAATGCGCTGAGCTCGGCCGTCCAGGCATTTCTCGCCACCGGGAACGACAAGTACCTGGCGGCGGCGCGGAATGGTTTCGCGTTCGTGCAGGCGCAGTCCTATGCGACGGGCGGGTGGGGGCCTGACGAAGAGCTGCTCGCCGCCGGCGATCACGAAACGCTGTTCGCCATGCTCGGGAACACGCACCGGTCCTTCGAAACACCTTGCGGAGCCTACGCACATTTCAAGATCACGCGGTCGCTGTTGCGTATCACGAAAGACAGCCGTTACGGCGACAGCATGGAACGCGTGCTCTACAACACCATTCTCGGCGCGAAGCCGACGCTCGAGGATGGCAGCACGTTCTACTACTCCGACTACCACGAGCATGCGACCAAGTTCTACCGCAAGGGGGAGCCGTGGCCGTGCTGTTCTGGCACCTTCATCCAGCTCACCGCGGATTACGGCATCAGCACCTATCTGTTCGACGACCAGTCCATCTACGTGAACCTCTACGTGCCGTCGCAGCTGCGCACGAAGATCGACGGCGTGGACGTGAGGCTCGTCCAGACCACCACCTATCCACTCGCGAATGTCTCGCGGCTTCGCTTCGATGCGTTGAGCCCGGCGCGATTCGCCATCCATCTGCGCATCCCGGCCTGGGCAGGCCCGGGAACCCGGATCGTCGTCAACGGCACGCAGAACCTGGGTACGCTGAAACCCGGCACTTTCGCCGAGATCCGGCGCAAGTGGCATCCGAAGGATTTCGTCGAGATCCGGTTCGACATGGGCACGCGGCTCGAGCCGCTCAATGAAGCGCATCCGGAGATGGTCGCGCTCATGACCGGGCCGCTGGTGCTGTTTCCCATCGATGCGCCCGAAGCGCCGCTGACCCGCGCGGAGTGGCTGTCCGCGAGACGCGAAGGCGAGGACGAGTGGGCCGTGGTGACCAGGGGCACGCGCGTCAGGCTCAAGCCATTCATGGCCATCAACGATGAGACCTACCGGCTCTACAGCCGGGTGCGCGAAAGTTAGCTGAGCTGCGTGTGCGCGGGTTCGCGCTCCAGCGCGGCGCGAATCTCGTCGGCGCCTGGCGTCCCGCGGTTCAATGCCTTCTCGAGGTTCTCCGCGTATTTCGGCATGCGTTTCGGCGGCAGCAGCGGTTCATGGGGATCGACGAGCGCTTCGAGCAAGGCGGCGCCCGGCGCCGCGAACAACGCGTCCAGTCCGGCGTCGAGATCCGACGCGCTGCTGGCGCGAATTCCGCGGACGCCGAACCCTTCGGCGACGGCCGCGAAGTCGATGGGCTGCAACGCACATTCGTATTCCGGGTTGCCGAGGAACATGAGCTGTTCCCACTTGATCTGGCCGAGCGTGTTGTTCTTCATGACCACGATCTTGATCGGCAACCCGTAGCGGACCACGGTCGCGAGCTCACCTAACAACATGGTGAGGCCGCCGTCGCCCACGAAGGTGACGACCTGGCGGCCCGGATACGCCAGCGCGGCTGCGATGGCGTAGGGCACGCCGCAGCCCATGGTCGCCAGCATGCCGGAACCCGCGAACATCTGGTTCGAGCGCGCGTGCACGTATCGCGCCAGCACACCGGTGTTGTGGCCGGAATCCCAGGCCACGATGGCGTCGTCTGCGAGCCGGCGCCCGAGATCGCGCGCGAGGCGGTCGGGCGTCAGGCGTCCGTGGTGTTGCGCATCGGCGGCGTGCTCCAGCAGGCGCGTCCATTCCTGCTTGCGACGCTGCGCGAGCTCGAGAAAAGAGCGGTCGCCGTGGGCCTTGGCGCGCGCGGTCAGCGACTTGAGAGTCTGCCGGGCGTCACCCACGAGGCCCACCTCCACGGGAAAGCGCAGGCCGATGCGCGACGCGTCACGGTCGATCTGCACACCCCGCGCCTGGCGCGGCTTGGGGTAGTACTCCACGTACGGGAACGTCGAGCCGACGATCAGCAGCGTGTCGCATTCCTCGAAGGCCTCCTGCGAGGCGCGCGTGCCTAACAAGCCGATGCCGCCGGTCGTCAGCGGGTGCTGGTCCGGCACCACCGCCTTGCCGAGCAGCGCCTTGACGATGGGCGCGCCCAGCAGCTCCGCGAGCTCGAGGAGCTCGTCGCGCGCACCCAGCGCACCCTGGCCAGCCAGGATGGCGATGCGTTTGCCGCGATTGAGGACGTCCACCGCGCGCGCAATACTTTCCTCGTCGGGCACGCGCTGCCCGTCGGTCTTTGCGAACGACACGTGATGCGCGACGTTGCGCGAGGACGGCTCCGCTTCTTCGATGGTCTGCTCCTGCACGTCCACCGGCATGGACACGTGTGCGACGGCGCGTTGCGTCACGGCGATGCGGCACGCCAGCGAGGCCGCATTTTCGACGTGCGACGCACTCATGATCCGTGTCGAATAGGCGGCGACGTCGGCGAACAGTTTTCCAAGATCCACGTCCTGCTGCGTGAAGGTATCGATGAGGTCATGATAGGGCAGCCCGGTCACGGCGATGACGGGCGCCTTGTCGAACTTGGCGTCGTACAGCCCGTTGAGCAGGTGAATGCCGCCCGGCCCGGTGGTTGCGAGGCAACAGCCTAACTTCCCGGTCCACTTGGCGTGCGCACAGGCCATGAGCGCGGCCGACTCCTCGTGGCGCACCTGGATGAACCGGACCTGGCCCTCACGCTCGCGAATGGCCTCCATGATTCCGTTGATGCCATCGCCGGGCATGCCGAAGATGGTGTCGACACCCCAGGCGATGAGCGAGTCGATGAGCAATTCCGCGCCGTTGCGGCCGGTGGGTTCTTTTCGCAGGGCGTCCATGTCGATTACCTCGGTCGGTCTTTCACAGTCTGCCTGTGGCCGCCGGCCCACACTGTCCGCGCGCGGCAACGTACGGGTGTCAGTGGGCGCCGTCCTGCATCGCCGCGCTTTGGCATCTGCAAACCTTGCATGCATGAAGCATTGGGACGTGGTGATTGCAGGGGCGGGCCCAGCGGGCCTTTCAGCGGCGCTGATTCTCGGCAGGGCCTGCCGATCGGTGCTCGTCTGCGACAGCGGCACTCCGCGAAGCTGGGCGTCCAAGCGCATGTATGCCTATCTATCCCGCGACGCCATCGATCCGCGGCGGTTCCGCCAGATCGGCCGGCGCGAGCTCGGAAAATATCCCGGCGTGCGCGTGAAGGATGTGGCCGTCACGAAAGCCCTGCGCCGGCGAAACGGGTTCGAGGTGTGGCTCGAAGGCGACGGCCGCGCCACGTGCCGGAAACTTCTCATCGCCACGGGCGTCATGGACGTCCTGCCGCCCATCCCGGGCTTCGAGCAATTCTTCGGGCGAACGGTTTTTCAATGCCCGTACTGCGATGGCTGGGAAATGCGCGGCAAGGCGCTCGCCGTCTACGGTCGCCGCCGGCGCGGCTTCGAGATGGCGCGTGCGCTGACCGCGTGGACGCGCGACATCGTGCTCTGCACCGACGGACACGCGAACTACACCACGGCGGAGCGACGTCAACTCGCGCGCAATGGCATTCGCCTGGTGGAAAGTCGGATCGCGGCTCTGGAAGGGCAGCGCGGAAAACTGCAGCGCATCCGGTTTCGCGACGGCGAGTCGCTGGTACGCGAGGGACTGTTCTTCGACACGAGTTCGCGCGCGCAATCGACACTGGCCGACTCGCTGGGTTGTCGCTACACGCGACACGGCGGAATTCTCTGCGGACGATACGAGGCCACCAGTGTTCCCGGCGTTTTCGTGGCCGGCAACATCATTCGCGATGTGCAGCTCTCCATCGTCGCCGCGGCCGAAGGCGCGCGCGCGGCGTTCGGCATCAACCGCGCGCTCACACGCGAAGATTTTGCGCGCCGCGCCACCGGCACGCTTCGCATCGAGCACCCGCGCGTGTAATTCGTACACTCGCGCGCGCGAAAAAAAATTGCGAATCGACCGTGGAACTTGCTCGACAGTGCTCGGTCATTTTTCGATGTTCTTCCAACTCATCACTGGAGAAGACCATGGCTAACAGGCATCAAAACCATCAACCGGGATCGCAGCGTTACGCCAACTATCGTCCGTCGGACGAGGACGATAACCGGTCAGCGCGCGACTACGAACGTGATTACGGACAACACGCCGAGAGTTATGAAGAAGGCCGGTGGCAGCAGGGCCGGCGGCGCGACTTCGGGCAGGAAAATGAATCGAGCGGGCGATCGGGCAGCTACGCAGGATATGGAGACTTCGGGCAAGGCGACTACAACCAGTCAGCACGTGGGCGCTACGGCCAGGGTGGCTACGGCCAGAGCCAGCCTAACTACGGCCAGGAGTTCGGCAGCTCGGGCACCAGCAATTACGGCTCGAGCACCTATGGCTCGGGGCGCGGCAGCTCCATGGGTTCGCAAAGGGGATACGGAGGTTATGGCGGCGAGGGCAGCTACGGCAGCCAGGGCTGGAGCAGCCAGGGCGGCTGGCGCGAGCCCTACGGCGAAGGCCAGCAGTACGGTTCGCCGGGCGGCTACTCGCAGGGAATGCATCGCGGCAAGGGCCCGAAGAATTTCCAGCGCAGCGACGAGCGCGTGAAGGAATTGCTGTGCGAACGCCTGCACGACGATCCGGATATCGATGCAAGCGAAGTCACGGTGACTGTGCAGGGCGGCAGGATCATGCTCGAGGGCACCGTCGACAGCCGTCGAACGAAGAATGCGATCGAGGATGTCGCCGAACAGATCGGCATGCAGGATGTGCAGAACAACCTGCGTGTGCAGAAGACCGGGGAACGCGGGATGGAGTCGGCCGGGAGATCACCGGCCGGGAGGACGTCCCAGGGCAGCGACGAGGGTGAACAGTCGAAGCAGAAACGCAACTGACCTCGTTGCTGCGAAGGGCGGGCGGCGTCGGAGTGACGCCGCCCGCATGCGGGGCTAGCTAGTTTCGTGCCGAACCCGGTTCCGCCATCTTCCGGTGCTGCTCGGCCAGCACCACGTTGGGCATGATATTGGCGAGCGCCTGGCGCAGCTTGTTGGACGCACCAGCCACGACGCCGGGCTCTCCCTTTTCCATCGCCGCGAACCCGGTCTTCGGCTCGCTACGTTTTCTGACTCACACCAGGCCAGACTGCTGATGCGGCGCAAAACCTGCGCGCGCCAAACTCGAGCCATGCAACCAAGCAGGGGACTCCAGCCGCGTAACGACAACACTGGCCGCGCCGCGGTGCTCGCGCTCGATGTCATCTCCGACTTTGCCTTCCCCGACGGCGCGCGCGTGCGGGCCGCGCTGGCGACGCGCGCCACGGCCATCCGCGCGCTGCTGGCGCGGGCGCGATCGAATCGCATCCCCGTCGTCTACGCGAACGACAACTTGGGCCCCTGGCGCAGCGATTCCGCGGCGTTGATCGCGCGGTGCATCGCGCCGGAACGTGCAGGCGCGGAGCTCGTGCGCGGGCTGCTGCCCGCGGAGAACGACTCGATCATCCTGAAGCCACGCCATTCCGCATTCTTCGGAACCCCGTTGAACGTGCTCATCGACGATCTCGGCATCGACACGCTCATCCTGATCGGCGTCTCCGCCGAAAGCTGCGTATGGATGACGGCCTGCGACGCGCATACGCGGGGCCTCGACCTCATCGTCCCCGTCGATTCGATCGCCGGCGCCTCGCGCGCCGCACTGAGCGCTGCCGTGAAGAGCCTCAAGCAGGTGTTAGGTGCGCGCACGCCGGCGCGGGCGGCGTCATTGCGCCTGAAGGGCGGCAAGGTGCGGTAACCGCCGAGCCGGTCAGTGGCGCGTGAAGCGTGGCTTCAACACCACCTTGGTGTATTCGTTCTGCTTCTCCTTGAAGTTCTTGTAACCCTCGGCCGCCTCTTCGAGGTCGAGGTGGTGGCTGATGAGGAAAGTGGTGTCGATCTTTCCGTCGAGGATCATCTCGAGCAGCTGCGGCATGAACTTCTGCACGTGAGTCTGGCCGCTCTTGATCTGCAGGCCTTTCTCCATGAGTGCGCCGATCGGGAATTTGTCGGCGATGCCGCCGTACACGCCGGGTATGGAAACGCGTCCACCCTTGCGCGTGGCGAGAATCACCTGGCGAAGCGCGTGCACGCGATCCGTGGCCAGGAACGTGGCGACCTTGACGTGATCGAGAATGTTGTCGGGCGTCAGCCCGTGGCTTTCCATGCCGACCGCGTCGATGCACGCGTCGGGGCCGATGCCGCCGGTCATTTCAGCGAGCGCCTCGCGCACCTTCACCTCCTCGAAATCCAGCACTTCGGCGCCCAGGCTGCGCGCGAGCTGCAGGCGGCGAGGGTGGTGATCGATGGCAATGACCCGATGGGCGCCTAACAGGAAGGCGCTCTGGATGGCGAACAGGCCCACGGGCCCGCAGCCCCACACGGCGACGACGTCGCCGGGCTCTATGTCGCAGTTCACCGCGGCCATCCATCCGGTGGGCAGGATGTCCGAGAGGAACAGCACCTTGTCGTCATCGATGCCTTCGGGGATCACGAGCGGCCCGACGTCCGAGTAGGGAACGCGGACGAACTCCGCCTGGCCTCCGGAATAACCGCCCGTGAGATGCGAGTAACCGAAAGCTGCCGCCATCGGATAGCCATAGGCGAATTCCGAAGGATCGGATTTGTCAGCCGGATTGGAATTGTCGCAGGCGGCAAACTGCTGCTTCCGGCAGAAGAAGCAGTTGCCACAGGCGATGACGAAGGGCACCACCACGCGCTGGCCCACCCGGAGCTTCTTGTTGCCCGCGCCGACTTCCATGACTTCTCCCATGAATTCATGGCCGAGGATGTCGCCATGTTTCATGCCGGGAATGGTGTGGTCGTAGAGGTGCAGGTCGGAGCCGCAAATCGCGGTGGAGGTGATGCGGATGATGGCGTCGCGCGGATTCACGAGCTGCGGATCGGGGACGGTCTCGACGCGCACATCGTGCTTGCCTTGCCAGGTCAGTGCTCTCATCGCGGCTCTCCCCGGGTTTCTGGCAGTTGTGATGTCGGGATCTCGCCGGTCTCCATGAGCTGCTTGAAGCGGCGCAGGTCCTGGCGGGCCTGGATGTTGGGCTCGCGGCCGAATAGTTTGGCCACGGCCTTGCCGAGTTTGCCCGCGGGCGGGTCGTACACGATGTTCACGGTGACCTGGGTGCCGCGTCCATTGCTGGTGTCGCGAAACTCGATGCGTCCGCTGTTCGGCACTTCGGCGCCTTCCTCGGAAATCCAGCCGATCACTTGGCCCGGCACGTCTTCATTGATGAGCGAATTCCATTCCACCGTGCTGCCCGCGGGGCCTTTCACTTTCCAGTGCGAGCGGCGCTCGTCGAAAACCTGGACGCTCTCGATGTTGTCCATGAACAGCGGCAGGTTGCGGAAATCGCGCCAGAAGGCGTAGAGCGCCTGCCGCGGTGCGTTGATGGTCACCGTGCGCCCGAGAAGGTCTCCGGGATCGTCCGGGTCGAATGAAAGGCCCGCGGCCGCGGGGTTCGGATCCCTGGCCGCGCTGGGCGGCGCGTCACTGTGAATTTCCCTCGAACTTCGCTTGACCATGTTGCTCTCCTCACACGACTGGCGGATCGGTCTGACGTTCGAAATGACGATGCTTCGCCACGGCCGCGATGAAACGCGCTGCCGCCTTCGACGAATCGGCGACCTTCAGCACGCCGGGATCGTCCTTACCCAGCGGAATCTTCGCCGCATCCAGTAGTTGGTCGCCGGCGCCCAGCGCCAGGATGGTCTTGCAGTGCCGGTACTGCTCTTTCACGAAATCGACGGCATGCGCGATCCCGGTCAGCGAGCGCGCTCCGGCGCCATCCGGAATGACCATGGCATCGAAGACCACCGACGGCGCCGTTTCGAACGTCACTTCGACGTCGAGGTCGAGACCGTCTTCGGTGTGCACCGTGCCGAGCCGCGCGCCGATGAAGCGCGGCACCGCGCCTTCATCCGCCAGCTTGCGATGCAACGCCTGCAGCGGCGCTCCGTCGATGCCGTCAGCCACGAGCAAGGCGATACATCGTGTGCGGATGCTGCCGTCCCCGGGCCGCGCCATCAGCGACAGCGGTGGCGAAACCTTCACTTCAGGCTTCATGTTGCGCGGCCGCACCGCGGGTTGCGGCGCGGGCACATCTATCCCGAGCCCTTCGGCCACCTGGCGCGCGAGATCCGCATCGACGTTGACGAGCTGCGAGACCACGCGCTGCCGGATGGGCAGCACCTGCACCTTGGTCAGCTCGAAGCGGAACGCGCGCACGATGTGCGCCTGTTCCACCTTTGTCTGGCTGTTGTAGAACAGCGCAGCCTGCGTGTAGTGATCGCCGAACTTCTCGGGCTTGCCGCGCACCTTGTCTTCGGCGATGGGTTCCGGAAACGACGTGAACCCACGGGCACCGGCCTGGAACGGGCATCCACCGCCCAGGGAGTTCGGCTCGTACGATACGCGGCCGCGGTGAATGGCCTGGCGATGCATGCCGTCGCGCTGGTTGTTGTGCGCCTGCGCGACGGGCGTGTTGACGGGGATTTCGTGGAAGTTAGGTCCGCCGAGGCGCGAGATCTGCGTGTCCACATACGAATGAATGCGTCCCGCCAGCAGCGGGTCGTTGGTGAAGTCGATGCCCGGCACGACGTGCGCGGCGCAGAACGCCACCTGCTCGGTCTCCGCGAAGAAGTTGTCGGGATTGCGGTTGAGCACCAGCCGTCCGACGGGACGCACCGGCACCAGCTCTTCGGGAACGATCTTCGTCGGGTCGAGCACGTCGAAGCTGAATTTCTCCGCCTGTTCTTCGGTGAAGGTCTGCAGTCCCAGCTCCCACTCGGGATAGGCGCCGCCTTCGATGGCTTCCCACAGATCGCGGCGATGAAAATCCGGATCGGCGCCGGAGATCTTGACGGCTTCGTCCCAGTCGAGTGAATGCGTGCCGGCGCGCGGGTTCCAATGGAACTTCACGAAGACGCTGTCGCCGCGCTCGTTCACCAGCCGGAACGTGTGCACGCCGAAACCCTGCATCATGCGGTAGCTGCGCGGAATCGCGCGGTCCGACATGACCCACATCTGCATGTGCACGGACTCCGGCATCAGCGACACGAAATCCCAGAAGGTGTCGTGAGCGCTGGCCGCTTGCGGCATTCCGTTGTGCGGCTCAGGCTTCACGGCGTGAACGAGGTCGGGGAACTTCATCGCGTCCTGGATGAAGAACACCGGGATGTTGTTGCCGACCAGGTCCCAGTTGCCCTCGTCGGTGTAGAACTTGACCGCGAAGCCGCGCACGTCGCGCGCGGTGTCGGTCGATCCGCGCTCGCCGGCCACGGTCGAGAAACGCACGAATACCGGCGTGCGCTTGCCGGCCTCGGAGAACAGCGAGGCGCGCGTGAGTTTCGTGAGCGGCTCGTAACACTCGAAGAATCCATGCGCGCCCGAACCGCGCGCGTGCACGATGCGCTCGGGAATCCTTTCGTGGTCGAAGTGCGTGATCTTCTCGCGCAGGATGAAGTCTTCGAGCAACGCGGGTCCGCGCAGGCCGGCCTTCAGCGAATTCTGATTGTCGGCAACCGGCACGCCCTGGTTGGTGGTTAGGGCGCGGCCTCCGCCATCGGCGCGCACGCGGTCGAGCGGACCGATCGTGCTGTTGAATCCGACGGTGGGCCCCGCGGATCCCACCTTGGGAGACGGATTGTTTTCCGTCAGCGTACTGCCGGTAACCGCAACGTCTTCCGGCTCGAGAGGAACGCCGGTGGGGGGATTGCGTGCGCGCTCACCGAATTCGGCAGGCTTGAGTGGATTCAACGGCATGGCTTCGGCGAGCGCCGCGGCGCCCGCGGCCTTGCGCGCGGGCAGATCGCCCGGATCGACATGTGCGGGTTTGCGCGACGGCCCGCTGGTGGTCGCGCGCGAGGAAGTCCTGGCGGGTTCGGAGGTTTTTGAACGGGGAGTCGGCTTCGCGCCGCGCTTGCGGTTGGCCATATCAGTGCCTCGGTTGACGGGTTTCTTTGGCGTGCTGGGCCTCGGCCGCAGTGGTCACTTCGCGCTTTTCTTCGGCGGGCGGCAACTCGGCATCTATCCCCAATGATTCCAGCCACAACTCCCGGCACCAGCCCTGCGTGTGATAGAGATGCTCGTCCTCCTCGTCCTCTATCTTCTCGTATGCATCCTGCAGGGCCTGGCGCTCATCGCCGCTCAGGTACTTCGACGCCTCGCCCAACAACTCCCAGTTCAGATGATCCTTGGTCTCCGCGAGCACGATGCATTCCGCGGCCACGATTTGCGCGGCCGCCGGATTGCCCGCCGCGAGCGCGGTGTTCATGGCTTCCACCAGCGAGGTGCCCAGCGCTTTGACGATCTGCGTGCCGGGCGTCATGGTGAAGGGATCGATGTCGAAGACCTCGCAGATCCTGGTGAGCGTGGCGACGTGCTCTTCGGTCTGCGACAGGTATTTTTCCCACTCGGCCTGCAAGTCCGGCCGCTGTGCGCACTTGATCGCAGCGGTGTAGACCTTGACGCCGCCTCGTTCGTGCTCGAGGGACTGCAGGAGTAGTTCGATGAATTGCGCGGAGATCATGATGCGTACTCGATATGTGGAGAAGGGTCGTCATTAAGAACCGGTCCAATATCGTTAGCTGTAGGAACTGGGCGCTTCCATCCCGTGCTGTCCGACGACGGCAATGGAAGAAGATACAAACCATGCTGACGCCGCCCATTGGAAAAATTTTCACAACGCCGCGCCGATGACGCGGCGCGACTCGTCAGCGGCGGTCACGCTCCTGCTCCCGCCGGATCTGCCTCATCCGGGCGTAGCCCACGAGTTTCTTGGCGGGTTCATCCCAGAAGCGGAATTTCAGGGACTTGAGGCTCGAAAACAGCGTGATGGGCTGCACCTGCTGGAAGACCGGATCGGCCTCGTGGCACCTCTGCAGATTGTAGTTAGGAATCTGCGGGCTCAGATGGTGGATGTGGTGGAACCCGATGTTGCCGGAGAACCATTGAAGGACGCGTGGGAGCTTGTAGTAGGAGCTGCCCCGCAGCGCGGCAGCGGTGTAGTCCCATTGCTCATCGCGCTCCCAGTAGGCGTCTTCGAACTGGTGCTGGATGTAAAAGAGCCAGATGCCGGTGGCGCCGGCCACCATCCACGCCACGGTCTGCAACAGCAGGTACGCGCCGAGCCCGAACAGCCAGCTCATGACAGCGGCGACGCAAAACAGCGCGAAGTTCATCCACCATACGGAACGGCGTTCGCGCGCGCTGGCAGTGGACGACGCGAACCGCTGGCGGAACAGGAACACGTACAGAGGCGCGATGACGAACAACACGAACGGGTTGCGCACGAAGCGATAGGAGAAGCGTTTCCACCGCGAAGAATCCAGGTATTCCTGCACGGTCATCGTCCAGACATCGCCGACGCCGCGTTTGTCGAGATGTCCGGAAGTGCCGTGGTGGATGCCGTGTTGCCAGCGCCAGTGGTAGTAAGGCGTGAACGTGAGGATGCCGGCGATGAACCCGACGAGGGCATTGGCCCAGTGGGACTTGAAGAAGGAGCCGTGGCCGCAGTCGTGGAAGAAGATGAAGACGCGCACCAGCAGGGTGCCGGCCAGCATGGCCAGCGGAATCGCCAGCCACAGCGAGATCTCCTTGACGTGATACATCAGGAACCAGAGCAGCACGTAGGGCACGATCGTGTTGAAGATCTGCCACATTGCGCGTGCGGTCGATGGCCGCTGGTATTGCGTGAGGATTGCCCGCAGGCGCTTCCGCTCATCCGGCGCGGTGTCGCCAGCGGGACTTGGAGGTTTCGCTGTCATGCAATATGCGCGGAATCGTGGCACCCGAAAACCGGCGCCGCTATCGGACGCCATCCCGTCATCTGGCGGCGATCGTCGGTTTCTTCAGAACCCGGGGCTAGGGGCGCGCGGCCAGTTTCGCGGCGAGTTCCAGCAACCGGTCCGGATCCACGGGCTTCGGCACGTGCTCATCGTAGCCGGCGTCGAGCGCCTGCTGGCGATCTTCGGGCCGCGCGAAAGCGGTGACCGCGAGCGCGGCGATCCTGCCATTGGTCTCGCGCGCCCGGATTTCGCGCATGAACGCATAACCGTCCTCGCCCGGCAGCCCGATGTCGCTGATGATGAGACGCGGCCGGCGCATTTCGAGGGCCTCGCGCGCCTGCGCCGCCGATTCGACGGCGCGCACTTTGGCGCCGCGTTCCTGCAGCAGCCTTTGCATGACCTCGCGTGCATTGCTTTCGTCTTCTACGAGCAGGATTTCCACGTCATCGAGCTGGTCGCCTATGTCGAACGCGCGGGCTTCGCCCGAGTCGTCAGCGCCCGCGTATACGGGCAGCGGCAGCTCGACCCGGAACGTGGAACCCTGGCCGTCGCCCTCGCTGAAGACCGTAATCGTTCCGCCGTGTAATTCCACGATCTGTTTGGCGATGGCCAGCCCCAGCCCGAGACCGCCATGCGCGCGCGCCGCGCCCACCTCAGCCTGGCGAAAGCGGTCGAACACATGCGGCAGGAATTCGCGCTTGATGCCAACGCCCGTGTCCACCACTTCGATCGTCACCATGGCGCCGTCGCGCCGCGCGGCAACGCTGACGCTGCCGCCCTGGGGCGTGAACTTCACGGCGTTGCTCAGCAGGTTCCAGATCACCTGCTGCAGGCGCCCGGGATCGGCGCGCACCACGCCCAGGTCGCTGGCAGCGCGCGAGCTCAGGCGGATTCCCCGCGCAGTTGCCACGGGCTCGACGGCTTCGACGGCGCCCTTGACGACATTGGCCAGCTGCGTTTCGTGCAACGCCAGCTTGAGCTTGCCGGAGGCGATACGTGACACGTCGAACAGATCGTCGATGACCTGTTGTTGCGCGACGGCGGCGCGAGTGATCATTTCCAGGCCATCGGCGCGATCCTTGGGCGGAAGCTTTTCGTTGGCGAGCATTCGCGTCCACAGCCGGATGGTGTTGAGCGGCGTGCGCAGCTCGTGACTCACCACCGCGATGAATTCGTCCTTGGCGCGGTTGGCTTCTTCGGCATGCGCCGATGCGCGTTCGGCCGCGGCCATCGCCGCCTTGAGACGGTCTTCGGTGACCTTGGCCTCGGTGTTGTCGCGCATGATCTTCACGAGCCCGGTCACCGCTCCCGAAGGCGCTGTCATCCTGGCCATGACGCCGCTCGCCCAGAAGCGCGACCCGTCCTTGCGCAGGTGCCAGCGCTCATCGGTGGCGCGCCCGGTGTCGAGCGCCTCACGGATCTCGCGCTGCGGGACCTGCGCGAGCCGGTCTTCGGGAGTGAAGATCGCTTCCGCGGTCTTGCCGATCAGCTCCTTCTCGGTCCACCCGAGCATGCGTTCCGCGCCGCTGTTCCAGCTGACAATCCGACCATCGTCATCGAGAGTCATGATGGCGAAATCCATGGCGCTCTCGACCAGCAGACCCAGGCGCTGATTCGCTTCCGCGAGGGCTTCTTCACCCCGCCGGCGCTGCGTGATGTCGAGGAAGGTGCCGACCACCGCGATGATGGTGCCCTTGGCATTGCGCACAGGTGCAGAGCTGACCGTAAAGACGCGGATGATCTTGTCGGTGCCGATGACCTCGATCTCTTCGTCGGTGATGGTCTCGCCGGTTGCCAGCGTGCGCGCCAGCGGCCATTCATCCGCGAGGTAGGCCTCGCCGTCGCTGTGCACACCGCTCAGCGAAGGTTCGAACCGGGTTCCAGCACCGGCCGGAGCCGGCGGCGGCAGGCTCTTGCCGAACAGACTGGACGCCCTGCGATTGGCGTACTGCAAGTGGCCGGCAAGCGGGTCGACGATGACGACGGCGGTCGGCATCTGTTCGAGCACGCCCTGCACGCGTTCGTGCGCTTTGCGTACTTCCAGTTCGCTGCGCTTGCGCGCGCAGATATCCACGAAAGTGATGACCACGCCTTCGATGTGGTTCTCGGAGGTGCGGTACGGCAGCGTGCGTCGCAGGTACCAGCGGCCACTGTGGCTCTCGATTTCCCGCTCGATGGGCGCCAGGTGTTGCAGGACGGTGCGCACATCCGTCAACAGGTTGTCGTCGGTGAACTTCTGCGCGAGATCGGTGACCGGCCGACCGATGTCGGTATCGATGAGCTCCAGCAGGTCGGACACCGCGGGCGTGAAGCGGCGCACGCGCAATTTCGAATCGAGGAACAGGACGGCAATGTTGGTGCTGCTCAGCAGGTTCGCGATGTCGTTCGTGGTTGCTTCGAGCTGGCTGATCTTCAGCTGAAGCTGGCCGTTGACGGTAGTCAGTTCTTCGTTGATGGACTGCAGCTCTTCCTTGCTGGTTTCCAGCTCCTCGTTCGCGCTCTGCAATTCCTCGTTCACCGAAGTGGCTTCTTCGTGTGCGGCCTTGAGCTCTTCGTTGGTGGCTTCGTAGGCCTCGGTCGCGCTTTGCAGTTCCAGGCGCAACAGGCGCCGTTCTTCGCCCGCGGCCGCGTCATTGCCGCTGGTATCACGCACCACGATCTCGGACTGCGACATCAGCGTGCCCGACGCGGGCGGGGAGAAACTCACGCGATAGTAGTCAGGCGCCTTGCTGTGGATGAGCGGCGCGGCGGTGATGTCCACCTCGCGGCGGCCCGTTTCGTTGCCGGGAACCTGCACGGTGACGGCGGTGTTGTCGCGCATGGCCGCGCGCAGCGCGGTGCGCACGGGAACGCGCAGCGGAGTACGCAGCAGTTGCAGCAGGTCGCGCGTGGGCTCACCCGCCGGCGGATCGAGAAACTCGCCGGTGGCGCCATGGAAATAGACGATGCGATCGGTGCGGTCGACGACCACCGTGGGCGGCCCGTAGTGCTCGAGCAGCGCGCGCTGGATGAACAGCGTGGCGGTGGGGCGCGGCGCATCGGGATTCTGCAATGACTCGTTGTAGCGCGCGGTTTCGTCCCGGAGTCGCAGAGAGGGCGTATCCGCGCCTCCCGCGAATCGCAACTGGGCCGCGCCCGTGCGGCGGTAGATGCGCCACTTCTTGCTGATGACTTCGAACAGATGCTCGGAGCCACTGAACGATTCCGTGTTGCCGAGGAACAGATAGGCGCCGTCGCGCAGTGCGAAGTGCAACAGCGAGAGGACGCGACGCTGCGTGTCGGGCTCGAGGTAGATGAGCAGGTTGCGGCACGAGCAGATGTCGATGCGCGAGAACGGCGGGTCCCGCAGCAGGTCCTGCGGCGCGAACACCACCATGTCGCGGATTTCTTTTTTCACGCGAAACGCATGTTCGTCCTTGTCGAAGAACCGTTCGAGCCGCTCGGGTGTCAAATCCGCTTCGATGCCGCCGGGATATACGCCCGCGCGCGCGAGCGCGAGAGAGCGGTCCGCGGTGTCGGTGGCGAAGATCTTCACGTCGATGTGTTCGCGGCTCCCCAGCTCTTCGGCGATGAGGATGGCGAGTGTGTAGGCTTCCTCGCCGCTGGCGCAGGCACTGACCCAGCAGCGGATGGTCTGGCCTTCCTGTTTCGAGGCGATCAACGGCATGATGACGCTGACGCGCAGCGCCTCCCAGGCCTCGGGGTCACGGAAGAATCCCGTGACGTTGATCATGAGGTCGTTGGCCAGCGCGCCCACTTCGTTGGTGCTGCTGCGCAGGATCGAGGTGTAGTCGGAAAGATTCCGGGTATCCACCAGCCCCATGCGCCTCTGGATGCGGCGAATCAGCGTCGCTTTCCGATAGCCGACGAAGTCGTGTTTGGTCCTCGTGCGCAGGATGGCCAGAATCTCGCGAAGATGCGCGCGATCGAGTTGCAGTGCATCGTCGGCGGCCAGCGACGCGCCATCGCCGGTAAACGGATAACGCGCGTATCGCATCAGCATGCCGGGGATATCGCGGGCTTCCAGGACCTGATCCGCGTAACCCGCATGGATGAGGCTGCGGGGCATGCCGGGAAATGACGCGGACTCGGGCTGCTGGGCGATACAGATGCCGCCCGCCGCCTTGATTGCCTGGGCGCCCGCCGTTCCATTCGTGCCGGTGCCTGACAAGATGACTGCCACGGCCTTCTCGTTCTGTTCGGCCGCCAGCGATCGGAAGAAATCGTCGACCGGGCGGCGATGGCCGCGCTGCTCCACGGGTTCGCCGAGCTTCAAGAGGCCGTTTTCCAGTGTGAGTGTGTGACCCGGCGCTATGACGAAGGCCTGGTTGGGCTCCACCTTCGTGCCGTCTTCGATTTCCCTGACCGGAATACGCGCTTTCCTCGAGAGGATTTCGCTGAGCAGGCTGGTGTGATCGGGCGACAGGTGCTGCACGACCACGTAGGCCAGGCCGCTGTCGGCAGGAACGTTTTCGAAGAACTCTTCGAGCGCCTGCAGGCCGCCTGCGGAGGCGCCGATGCCCACGACGTGGAAGGGGAGAGAGGCGCTGCTGGCCGGGTTGGTCGGATCCACACTCTGATTGGGCGGATTCACCGCCGGCTCATTGCCGGGTGTCTTCTGATCGTTCACCACCGCTCCGTCGGGGGACGTCTGGTCCAGGAGACGTCGGTGCTTGAATTGAGATTTCCTGGGAAGGGCGGAGTGTAAGACTAACCGGCAGAAAAGACTGTCGGATTTGCGCGTGGATTCCTGCGTGGCGGCGCGCCCAGTCGCCCTAGGTATGTTTCGGCGTTAACGCGTTTTCAGAAGCCCAGAAGAAGAAAATCCAGGGCGGCGAGGATAGCGGTGCGCTGATCCGCCAGGCTGCCGGTGGCGGGACCAAGCTCGTTAGTTGCCACGCCAGCAAGCTGCGGAGTAACCAGCACGTAAGAGACGCCTTCGAACTGGAGCAGGGGCGTCAACTGGCTTACCGGCCTCTTTGTGAGGGCTGCAATCTTGCTGAGTGGAATCACAACCCTTGTCTGAAGCTCATCGAGAAGATCAGATTGAACATCAACGAGTAGAGGAAAGGTTGCCTTGCTGCGCGCATTCACATTTCGGAATACGGTGAACTGGGCCAATCAAAAGCTCCGGACGTCGTCCGAAAACGTCCCGTGTTTCTCAACGTGTTGGTTGTAAGCCGCAATTGCATCGCGGTTTTCCTGGCGCCACTTCTTGCGCTTCACCTTGGCCAGTTCTTCCGTCAATGCCCTTTCGAGTGCAGCGGAAAGATTTATGCCGGCTTCTCGCGCGGCGGCGAGCAGATCGCTGCGAACACTGACGTTGGTAGCGCGCTTGGAAGTCGTGGTTCGAGATTTCGGGCGAGACATGGGGCCTCCGACTGATGCGCAGAACCTAGCACACGAGTATGCGCATCGGAAGTGCGCATTATTCAATGGATCGTGCAGTTTTCCGGATCAAGGCCCGACGACGCGAGCGATCGTCCACAGCCCAGCGGCGACGGCGATTGCACCTGAGCCTTTTGCCACATATTCGCAGGCCGGTGCGAGGCGTTCCGCAACGGTTGCCAGAGTGATGACCCCCATCGCGCGCAGGTCCATGACTCCGATGACGAGCAGGACAGCGGTCAGGCCGGCGCAGCAGCGGACACAGGCGAGGCCGAGTCGCAGCCCGTGGCGCCAGGCCGTTGCGGCGTCCGCGGGCTTCGAACATAGGTGCGTCGTTCGGCAGCAGGTTAGCTGACGCGCCTTCCAGGCGGTGAACTGCAGCAGGCCTGCGATCATCACCACCAATCCCGAGACGACGGGAACGGCGCGCGACACGGCCGGCACACGCATCGCGATTTCCGCAAGCCCGAGTCCCACGGGATACGCCGCCGCCCCGCATGACGCCCAAACGGCGAAATAACCCGCGCCCACGATAGTAGTTAGCCAGGCGGATCGCCTGTCATCACCGCTGGTCACGGCCTCCCGATAACGCGACAGCATGGGCACCAGCACCGGCAGCATCATCGCCACCATCATCACGCACCACATGCCGAGAAACGTGGCGGCGGCGCCGGGCCATGTCTGGCCCGGCATCCGCATCCACGTCATCGACATGGTCCAGCCGCCCGGCATTTGCATGCCGGGCATGGTCGACATGGATCCACACCAGACGACAGTCGTCGCGGCGCTGGCGGCGAACAACACCGCCGACACGCCAAGCAGTCCACGATGTGCGGCGATGTTGCTCACGCCGCGGCGTACTCATCGTGGCGCTTCCACCAGATTCCCGACTCGTTGCGGCCGCGCGGTGCGCGGTCTAACCACTGGTAAGCGCCCCACAGCCCGTCGAGCCCGCGCGCATAGGTGGAGTAGGTGTGATAGATCACGCCGTCCTCCATGGCGAACGCGCTGAGGCCCGGCCGGTCGCGCGTGAACGTGGCCCAGTCGGTGCCGCAGCCAGCGGCGAACTTGACGAGTGTCTCGGGAACCTGCGTGGTCTGGTCCATGGGATGGCCAGCGCGCTCGTAGTTGTATTCGATGCTGCCCGCGCGCTGCTGCTCTTCCGTGAACGCGATGTTGAAGTCGTAGTTGAAGTCCGAGCCGTTCGACGATGCCCAGGGGAAAGTCCAGCCCATGCGACGTTTGTAGGCCTGGAGCTTTGTCAGCGGCGCGCGCGACACTGCCGAGAGAGCAACGTCGTGGTTCGCCAGGTGTACCGCGAACCCTTCGAAGCCGTCCGCGATCATGGAGCAGGATGGGCATCCGGCCTTGAAGTCGGGCCCGAACATGAAGTGATAGACGAGGAGCTGCGAGCGGCCGCGGAACAGATCCTTGAGCGTGCCTGCGCCCGCGTCGGTGTCGAATCGGTACTCCTTATCTATGCGGACCCAGGGCAGGGCCTGGCGCTGTTTTGCCAGCTCGTCGCTGCGGCGTGTGAGTTCCTTCTCGGACTTGAGGAGCTCGATGCGAGCGTCGAGCCATTGCTGTCGTGTCCCGGTTTTGTGAGTCATCACTCGTCTCCGTCGTGTGGGTGATGCGTTAGCCTAGGGCGCAGGCTTCGGACGGTGGGAGTGACAAGTTTGTCGGGATTGCGATGGATTCATTGATCAATGCGGCGGGCCGCGCGCTGGCCGCGGGCGATCCGCTGGGCGCTCTCAAACTCGTGGCATTGCGCGACGATCCGCCGGCGCTCGCGCTGCGCGGCATCGCGATGGCGCAACTCGGCGACTTCGTGAAAGCCAAAGCCTTGCTTCGCAACGCGGTGCGCGGGTTCGGAGTGAAAGCGCCGCTGGCGCGTGCGCGTTGCGTGGTCGCGCAGGCCGAAGTGGCGCTGGCATCGCGCGACCTCGCATTTCCCGCAAAGACGCTGGAGGCAGCGCGCGCCACGCTGCAAGAGCATGGCGATTCCGCGAACGCCGCGCACGCGCGTTATCTCGAAGTGCGCCGGCTGCTGCTCATTGGGCGGCTCGCGGACGCGGAGCGCGCGTTGGCGCAGATCCCATCGGCGTTGCCGCCCGCATTGCGGGCTGCGCACGAGCTGGTGATCGCGGGCATTGCGATACGGCGCATCCGCACGAAGGACGCACACGCGGCGCTGATGCGTGCCGAGCTGGCTGCGCGCGAAGCGGGAATTCCCGCGCTGTGGGCCGAAGTCGACGGTGCGCTGCGGGTGTTGCACACGCTTGCCGCGCGGCGCATTGCCAATGGCGAGGACAAGCCGCTCAAGCTCGAAGAAGTGGAAGCGCTGCTCGCGTCCAGCGCTTTCGTCGTGGATGCGTGTCGCCTCACGGTTCGTCGCGCCGCCACCGTGATTCCGCTCGGCAAACGTCCGGTGTTGTTCACGCTCGTGCGCGCGCTGGCGGAAGCGTGGCCCGGGGACGTCTCGCGCGATGCGCTCGTGGCACGCGCCTTTCGTTTGAAGCTGGCGGACGAATCGCATCGCGCGCGGCTGCGCGTGGAAATCGGCAGGTTGCGGCGCATGCTTCGACCGCTCGCCGAGGTCACCGCGACCCAACAAGGTTTCGCGCTGAGGACCCGTGCACGCGAAGTCGTGGTGCTCGCGCTGCCCGTGGAAGAAGAGTACGCACAGGTTCTGGCGCTGTTATCCGACGGCGAAGCCTGGTCGAGCTCGGCGTTGGGGATGGCGCTGGGCACCAGCCAGCGTACCGTGCAGCGCGCGCTCGACGAACTCGCCGTCGCGGGGAAAGTGCAGTCCTTCGGGCGCGGCCGCGCGAAGCGCTGGCTGACTCCGCCGCTGCCCGGATTCACGACGGCATTGTTACTCCCCACCGCGCTGACCTTGGACTAGCATCGTCGCATGAGCAATTCAAAAGCAGAGATCCTCCGGGAATACGGACCGTTCGACGGAGTCGAAGGCGTACATGGTGTCACCTACGACGGCGAGAAAGTGTGGTTCTGCTCCGGCGACAAGCTGAACGCATTCGATCCCGAGAGCGGCAAGACCGTCAGGTCAATACAGACGGCTTCCAACGCCGGCACGGCGTTCGACGGCAAGCACCTCTATCAAATCGCCGCGGCCCAGATTCACAAGATAGATCCCGAGACCGGCCGCGTGCTCCACACCATTCCTGCGCCCGGCGGCGGTAACGACTCCGGCATGGCCTGGGCGGAAGGGTCATTGTGGGTTGGCGAGTACCGCGCGCGAAAGATTCACCAGGTCGATCCGGAAAACGGAAAGGTCCTGCGCACCATCGAGAGCAACCGCTTCGTCACCGGCGTCACCTGGGTAGATGGGGAGCTGTGGCACGGCACCTGGGAAAACGAGCAGAGCGAGCTGCGGCACATCGACGCGCAGTCGGGAAATGTGCTGGAGAGTGTCGAGTTGCCGGCCGGGGTGTTCGTGTCGGGGCTCGAGTCCGATGGCAAGGATCGGTTTTATTGCGGAGGCGGGAAGAGCGGGAAAGTGAGGGCGGTGAAAAAGCCGAGGCGCTGAGGAACGGGGCGGCAAGAAATTGCCGCCGTACCACGCGCGGAGTCGATTGCTAACTACCATGCCTCAAAAGGGGTAGACGCTCTGCCTCGAATGCGTCACATGGCTACCCGGGAGTGCGTGGTACCTTGCGTCCCCGTCGCCACTCGGCGATTTTTCATCCCAAGGATCATTTCAATGTCTTCGTCGAATCTTGCTGTGCGCATGGAGCACACGGCATCGGACCGGCTTTCCCATCCGCCGCGTGAATTGCTCATCGTCGCCAACGATGACTCGCAGAGGGTGCGCAGCCTCCGTCCCCGCATCACTTCCAGAACCCGTTCGATCGTCATTCGCGATCAGGGGTTGCGGTTGTTCCGTATCCGTTAGTGCAGTAGCGGACCTCCGCGGCTTACTTCAGATAGCCGTACTGGGTCAACCAATACCGAAGCTGCTCATCCAGGGTCTCGTCGCTGAGACCCACCTTGGTGCCGGGCAATTTCCACTTCCAGACCACGGACATTCCATCGACTCCCGTCGACGGAAACGCTCTGCGGAACTCCAGCGCGAGATCGCCGGTGGTGAGCGTCGGCTTGTCACGCAGCAACGCCTTGAAGACGTCGCTGGGTTTTTCACCTTCCAGAATCTTGTTCATAGATGATCCGCATTCTAACCACTGTGGCAGGGAAGGGGCACGCCGCCCGCGTGCCCCGGCTCCTTGTTAGCTGATGGCGATTCGCCGCACCTGGCGCTGCGCCTCGGCCCGTTTTGCCAGCATGACGGTCAGCACGCCGTTCTTGAACGTCGCCTTGATCTTCTCCGCATCCACGTCCTGGCTGAGCGGGATCTGGCGTTCGAAACTGCCACTCCAGCGTTCCGTGTAGACGGCGTTCGCCTCTTCCAGGCGCTTTTCGCCCTTGAGCGTGAGTACGCCGTCGGCAAAGGTCACTTCGACGTCGCGCTCCTCGAGTCCGGGAAGCTCGGCGAGCACCTGGAACTCCTTGTCGCTCTCACGGAGCTCCACGCTCGGCCAGCCATGCGCGCCGTTTCGGCCATTGGCCGCGCTGAAGCCACGGAAGAAATCATCGAACATCCGGTCCATCTCGCGATGCAGCGCGAAAACCGGGCTTTCAGTGACGGAGCGTGCGGCCGGGCTGTTGCGGCCATGCGACCACGGCACGATTTTCTGCAAGTTCATAGCTAGCACCTCCATTGGTGGGTGGACCCCGGCGGGATCCTGCGGAGGGCAAAATAAAAACGAGCCGGAATTTTTCAAGGGGCCGGCTTAACCCGGCCACTCGTCAATTGGGTTCCGAGTAATTGATCGTGCGGACGATCTTCCAGCCCGCCTTGGTGAGCTTGAACACATCGATGCTGCGAAGTCGCGCCACCAGTTCATCCGGGCCGGAGCCGGCCTTCTGGCGCTGTTCCCAGATGGAAACCACCACCGCGAGGCCCGCCTGCGTGTGGATTTCCTTCGGGATCACTTTCCACTTCGTGGGTGGCGACTTGATGGCGAAGAACTCCTGGTAGCTCTTCTTGAGCTCGGCGTAGGTCAGGTCCGCGTCGCCCTGCGCGCTGTAGATGAGGCTCTTGTCGAAGACCGTCATGATCTTCTCGGCATCGTGCGCCTGGAACGCGGCTATCCACTGGTTGAAGACCGCGCTTGCGTCTTTGAGCGCCATGGGCTCGGCGGCCAGCGCCGGGTTTGCGCCCATGAGGATCGGGAATCCGATGAGAATGGCGGCGAATGCTGCACGCATGTCCTGCTCCGTGGATGTTTTCCCTCCCTGTAACGCAGTTCGTTCACGAAGGAGGCTAACTTCTTCTGGCGGGAAAGATGCCTTGCGAAAATGACGGCCGCAAGACCCTTGCCCGAATGCGGGACGGGCTTGTTCGACACCAGGCCCTTAGAATAGGTTTCATCATGAGAACCATCATTGCGGCGGGCGGGGGCGCGGCGCTCCGGCTGCGTCGGGGACAACAACTGCGCATCATCGACACCGAGGGCGGGCAGAGCGGCGATCTCGTGGCGTATTCGGACGATGGCAGCCAGCGGCTTTCCAGCGGCCGCACGTTTGACTACGGCGGCAAGATCTATGTGTCGAGAGGCGATGTTCTGTGGTCCGACCGCAGCAACCCGATGCTGACCATCGTCGCTGACGACGTGGGGCGACACGACCTGCTGTACGCCCCGTGCAGTCTCGAGATGTATCGCATGCAGTACGGGGTCACCGGCTATCACGCCAACTGCAACGACAACCTGTGCGCCGCCTTGCGCGAGCTCGGCATCGAGCCCGGCAATTCGCCGACGTCGCTCAATTTCTTCATGGACGCGCAGGTGCTGCCCGACGGGAAGCTAGAGTTCCGGCCGCCGAGATCGCGCGCTGGAGACTCCCTGGTGTTGCGAGCGGAGATGGACCTGGCCATCGCGCTGTCTGCCTGCCCGGCGTCAACGTGCAACGGCGGGGCGGCGCCGAAGCCGTTGGCGTTTCAGGTTATCTAGCTGCCGCGATACCCTCGCCACACCCACTCCAGCGCCTGCGGCAGCGTCTGCTCGCGCACCTTCCGGTCGCAATGGCCGGAGTTGAGCGCGTACACGTACTGGTAGTCGTAGCCCTTGTCCTTGAGCACCTTTGCCATGCGGTGGTTAGCCACCACCCAGTCGTGCATGTCGTCGCGCATCACGTTCGGGTTGTAGAGGTCGCGATCGCCCACGTGCATCCAGATGCGGATGGGCTTCCGCTTCGCATTCGCAATGATCGACTCGTGATAACCCCAGGCGCCGCCGGGCGTCTCCGGGTTGAACGGCCACTGCTGGTTCACGTAGGTGCCTGAGTAGCTGATGACCCGGGAGTACCACTCCGGGTGATACCAGGCCATCGACAGCGCCGCCGCCGCGCCCGAGCTGCAGCCCATGACGGCGCGGCCCTTGGCTTTTCGAGTGAGCGTGACGTCGTACTGCTTCTCCACCGCGGGAAGCACTTCCGCCTCGATGAACTCCGCGAACTTGCCCGACATCGTGTCGTACTCGAGCCCGCGCTGGCTGCCCTGCGCATCGCCCCCGCCGTTCTGGATCGCGATGGCTAACATGACCGGCACGCGCTTCTGCGCGATGAGGTTGTCCAGAACATGCGGCAGCGTCATGTCGGGCTGATCGAGCGGCGAACCGTCGTGCGTGACGATGAACGGGGCTTGCCTGCCGCGCTTGTACTGTGCCGGGATATAGACCGTGACCGTGCGTTGATAGGGCTTGGCGTGCGTCTCGACGATCAGCGTCTTCGGGTTGTTGGGGTCGACCGTGCCGAACACCTCACGCGCGATGCCGGGATAGAACTGGCTGTCCCTGGAGTCCATGACGAACTGCTGGACCGTGCCCCTCGGAACGCCGTCCGCCACGTTGACCTCGGGAGCAGGCACGTAAGCAGGGCCGATGACGAAGTCGCCGTTCTTGTTTATGGGCGCGTTCGCACCGTTGCCGGTGATGGCTTTGAAGGCAGGAGCGCCAGGCATGTCGGGCGCGCGTGTGGGCGGGGTGGGGCGCGGGGTCTGAGCGAAAGCCATGGACTGAACCAGCAGACCGGCGATCAACGTTGCCGGCAATGCTCGTGAGAAGCGCATGTGACCCCCTCTGATTGGCGGCCGATGCTAGCAGACGGTAGGCAACCCAATCGTCCCGGTTCACAATGAGTCATGTGTTACTCAGCTCAGATCCAGGCCGCGTACATGAGGTATCTGCGCGAGACCGGCGCGGAGATGGACATCGATCAGTTCGTCGAGATCTTCGGCGCCCGCGTGTCGGATTCGAGTATCCGGATTCCGCGCGCCGTCGAGCGTTGGTTCGATGAGCCCAAGACCGACGCCGAGCGGCGGATCAAGGGTTTCATCGACCAGTACCGCGGCGCGGAGATCGCCAAGCTGGAGCGCGAAGTGTTTGCCCAGCGCAAGCGGCTCGCCGATGCCGAGCGAACGCTCGCGTCCAGGACGACGAAAGCCGCGGCCGAGAGCAAGCGCATCGCCGGCAACAAGATCGAGCAGGCGATGACGCGGCTCGAGCGGCTGAAAGCCACGAAACCGCATGTCGCCGAGGCGCGCATTTTTCCCATGCACTACGCGCCCATCGTCATGCAGGCCGGCGACCGGCGCCTCATGCGGCTCGCGCGCTATCACTGCCGCAAGCCGGGCGAGCCCGAGTTCATCGATCGCAAGTTGCCCGGTCTCTATAACGCCCGGCGCGACAGCCTCGGGAAATACTGGCAAGGGTTGTTTGGCGTTACTCACGCCGTGATGGTGATCGAGTCGTTCTTCGAGAACGTCGAGCGCGAGGGCAAGAACCAGGTGCTGCATTTCGTGCCGCGGCCGGCTAACACGATGCTCATCGCCTGTTTGTGCTCTACCTGGATGGATCCGAAGAGCGGGCGGGCGCTGCTATCCTTTGCCGCGATTACTGATGAACCGCCACCCGAGGTGGCAGCAGCCGGGCATGATCGGATGATCATCAATCTCAAGCCCGAGCATCTCGATGCGTGGCTGGCGCCTGCGGGGAGGTCGGTAGAGGAGTTGCAGAGGATTCTCAGTGATAGGCAGGCGCCGTATTACGAGCATGAAGTGATGGCGGCGTAGAGCTACCTCGCCCCGTGCTTTCTCACCAGGATTCATTGCATCGAGGAACAGCGGGTCTCTACAGCCCGCATTGTTTTTTCATTCGGGCGGATTCCCTGGCAGACCTCGATCCCGACGGCGACGAGCCGACACCTGGGGCTGTCGCGATACACGCGCACGAATACGTTCATTTCCTGCACAACGTTTCTACCTGTGCGGGCGCACACCTGTTTCTGGCGAATATCTGGCTGCTTCGAGCCATACCCCACTGTACCGACGCGAATGGACACGTCGATCCGGAGAAGTTGGCGCATGAGCAAGCGGAGCACAGCGTTTCGTTGGCAAGCCGCTGGATCAAGGCGTTGCGAGGAGGGGCGGACAGCGCTCTTGCAGAATTCAAAGGCGGCAATGCGACGACATGGAGTTTCGGCAGCATCCAGGACCTTTCTGAATCGTTCGATTTGGTCTTGAGCTCACATACGATCGAAGGCGCACAAGTTCATGTCGAAAGTCGCGATCGCAGGGGAAAGCACGCTGCCGGCGTCGTATCGATTGGTTACGATTTGATCACCGAAGGCGTGGCCTACGAAGTCGATCGCGAGATTCGCAGGGTAAATGGCACGCCGCGATTCGACCTGGACGACAGCACGGACGCCTATCCCTACCTCTTCTTTGGCGCGCTGGCTGATCATCTCGTGGGCAGAGAAACAACAGCGAACGAGCGAATCGATCTCGGCGTCTGTGCGCTACTGGCGTCATCGCCTGGCAAAGCGTTCGTTCAGTTATGCGAACAGCTTGCCCGCGCGAAACCACCAGTTTCGACATCAAGTCGTTTGCCCGAGGTTATCCGGAACGAAGCCACTGCAGATTTCAAGGCAAAGGCAATGGAGATGGTTTCGAAGACGCTGAAGCCGGCATTGACCGAACTGGCGCCCGGCTCGGAGTTGCACGAAGCTGCAACGGACATCCTTGCGTTGTTTCACGCGGGATTCGCCTTGCGCACAATCAATCCAGTTCTCGAGTTGACCCTGGTGGGAAGTCCTCTCGATGGTCACAGGTTTCGGCAGCGTGTCGGAGGCCTTCTCGATTGTTGTGTGCTTCAGGAAAAGCCTGAAGGGCGCTTGTACATTCAATGGATAGGGCCCGGTATCGTGGGCCGCGACGAAAAGGATGCCGCGCGCTTCGGGCGATTGCAGTCAGCCATTCACTTCGCGCAGCGTCATTTGCTGCCCTCCGGAAAACTTTGTTCAACAGCTGACCTGCGTGCAATGCCGTGTCCGTATAGTGGCGCGTGCGTGGCCGAAGCGTCAGATGGGAATCCCGAGGCGTGTCGGGAGGCGCCATGGACTCGATTCCTTGGTGCGCGTCCGGGGCAACCGATCTGCTGGTACGCAAGCGGAGTAAAGTCGCTGGCAAAACGGCGTTCGGCAGGAATTCTCCTGGCTGCCATCCTGATTGGCGGAGTTGCCGCTGTGTTGTGGGTGTACGCAACTCACTAGAGGCCTGGATAAGCCCCCCCGAGTCGGCATCGCGCCAACTTTGAGCTTCTCCGATCGGTTTTTGCGCTTCTACCTGGAGGAAGCGTTCATCAATCGATAGGGGAGCAACATGAATAACAATCGCTATCAGGCCGCTGCGCTGCCGCTGCTGGCCTTGATCCTCATGGTTTTTTCACCGCTGGCGTTCTCATCGGAACCTGACGCGGTCATCGAAGCGACCGGCGAAGGTCTCACCTACCTGGAAGTCGGATTCCGCTCCAGGGAAGGCAAAGAACTGGCCCAATACCATTTCAAAGGGTCTGACGGACTGATAGTCGGCAGCGTAGCGCTGCCCGGCGAGGCCGGCGCGCAATACGAGATCACGGCATTCGATGCAGACGGCATCGCTACCTACTCAGGCAAGGGTTTGCTTCCGGGCCTGATCGAGGGCGACCGGCCGCGGCTGCTGTCGCTGCCCGGCACGGAACCGGAAAAGGGCGGCAATGGGCTCGTAATCTCGCTGTCGCGTGAGCGCCTGGTGCTGGAGGCCAAGCCGATGGACGATCCCAACAGCTTCTATGTCTGGCTCGAGGCGTTCGACCCGCGCGGCGATCGCTTGAAGCTCGATCCCAAGGAGGTCAGCTGGGGTCTGACCGATCCGACTCACTTCGAGATCGATCGGTTGGGAGAGTTCGAGATCGTGGTTCGCCCGCGCGAGACTTTTCCGCGGCCGGTGGGCGATCTCTGCGACGTGCCCCCGAAGGTCGTTCTGTGTATCCCGGACCTGAATTGCAGGGTGGTCAGTATCTGCCCCGACCCCTGGGCCCAGCTCAGCGCGGGTGTCATCCATACCTGCGCGCTGACGAAAAGCGGCGCCGCCTATTGCTGGGGCGCTAACAACCAGGGCCAGCTCGGCGCGCCCACCACCACGACTTGCGGATCCACGTCCCGCACGATGTGCAGCACCCGTCCTCTGCGCGTCGAATGCCCGGCCGGCGCGCCGTGCCGGTTCACGCAAATAGCCTCCGGCGAGACGCTGACCGTGGCAATCGACACGAACGGCGACACCTGGTGGTGGGGGCGCGGCGCGCCGGCTCATCACAAGGTCTCGGCGACGCTGCGGGGTAAACCCATCGAGTTCTCATCGATTGCCGCGGGATACGGTCACGGCTGCGGAATCGGCGACGGCGCGCTCTTTTGCTGGGGCTCGAACGGCTTCGGATCGGCCGGCGCCCCGCTGGTAATGAGAGAGGTGAGCGATCAGTCTCCGGTTCACGTCCTGCCAACGATCGAATTCAGCAAAGTGGTTGGTGGCAGCGAACACACGTGTGCGGTCACCAGCAGGGCCACCGACGTGGTCTGCTGGGGTCGCGACACTGAGAACCAGACGACGGGTCCTAACCCGGCGCAACACGGCCAGTTCTTCTTCCAGAATTTCGGGACGCTGGTCTCCATCGTCGATCTGGCGCTGTCGCATAGCAGTAGCTGCGTCACTCTTGCCGGCAGCGGCGTGAATTGCTGGGGAGACCATTTGAATCTCGATGTGGCGCCCTTCGGAGTGCCGGAAAGCCTGGCCGTGGGGCATCACCATGTGTGCGCAGTCTCGTCCCAGAAGGCAAGCTGCGTGGGCGGGAACAACTGGGGCGAGCTTGGAACCAACTCAACCGCGCTCCAGGCTTCTCCTGTCCCCGTGCATGCTCCGCCGGCACTCGTCTCGACGATCTCGGCGGGCACTAACCATACCTGCGGCCTCACGCCGACTGGCGAGATCTACTGCTGGGGCAGGAATCATGAAGGCGAGGTTGGCGACGGCAGCGCGCCCTACAACGTCACTGGGCCCACATTGGTGACGACGCCCTGACACGCAGCTCGTTCGCCGGCTTGTCCCTCACGTTATAACGAGGTATAACTCGCGGCCATGAAACTGGTCGTGCGCAGGATCGGCAATTCCTATGGGGTGATCATCCCCAAGAGCGCGCTCGACCGTTGGGGGTTGAGCGAGGGCGACCATCTGCAGCTCAACCAGCGCGGCATCGGGGTGCCGGCTGGCGCCGCGAAGTCGCACGAGATCCTCGACGAACTCAAGCGCTCGATTGCGCTCGCGGTGGTGCGCGGATTCACGCCGCGGGAGATTCGCGGCCAGATCCTCGCCAACCTGCACCGCTGGAAAACCCAGGGCATGTGGGTGCCGGCATTCGATGACTGGCGCGAACTTGCGCAACGGGATGACGATGGGGCCTTGTTTGCCGCGATGCTCGGGCGGGACGAGCGTTCGGTTCAACTGCGCCAGTCCATGCCGTTCGTCGGGCTGCTTTCCCGGGAAGAAGTGAGGCGGCTGCATGAAGAAGCAGCAACTTGATCACATCCTGCGCGCGGCAGGCCGAATCACCGGGGAAAAGCAGTTCGTGATCATCGGTAGTCAGTCGCTGCACGCGACATTTCCCGATCTGCCCGATGAGATCGTGCGCTCGGCGGAAGTGGACTTGATTGCCACGAACGACGAGCGCCGGACAGAATGGCTCAACGCGATTGGCGTGCACTCTCCCTTTCACGAGAATTTTGGTTATTACGCCGACCCGGTGGGTGAGGAAACCGCGACGCTCCCGAAGGGCTGGAAGAGCCGCCTCGTCAAGTTGCCGGCCGGCGATACCGATGGTGTGCGCGGTCTGTGCCTGGATCCGCACGACCTCGCGATTGCGAAATACGTGGCGCGCCGCGAAAAAGACATTGCGTTCAACCGCGAGCTGGCCCGGCGGGGGATCGTGGAGCGCGAGCAACTGCTGGCGCTGCTTGCGCAGACCCGAGTCGACGAAGCCGTACGCGTGCGGGTCAGGGCAGACATCGAGCGCGACTTCAAGGGCAAACGCCCAGGAACTTGATCAGTCACCCAGAACTCCAAACCGGTCCGATCCCGCTAACACAGGTCTAACTGCATGAATTCAGTGCTTCCCGCCGTCCACGCGCGCGGGCTGGTGAAACAATTTGGTGCTTTGCGCGCCGTCGACGGCATCGACCTCGACGTGCCGCGCGGCATGATCTTCGCCATCCTGGGTCCCAACGGCGCCGGCAAAACTACTCTCATGCGCATGCTGGCCACGCTGCTGCACCCGAATGAAGGGTCGGCCAGCGTCATGGGCCACGATCTGGCGACCGAGCCGGACCAGGTGCGTGCGTCCATCGCCATGACCGGGCAGTTCGCCTCGCTCGATGAAGACCTCACGGGCCGCGAGAACCTGGTGCTGCTGGCGCGGCTCTGGGGGTTCCGTGGCCGCTCGGCGCGCGAGCGCGCGGACCAGTTGCTAGGCACGTTCGACCTCTCGGAAGCGGCGACCAGGCAGGTCAAGGACTACTCGGGCGGCATGCGCCGCCGGCTGGACATCGCGGCCTCGCTCATCGTGACGCCGGGCGTGCTGTTTCTCGATGAGCCGACGACGGGCCTGGACCCGGTGGCGCGCAAGAGCGTGTGGGGCATGATCCGCCAGCTTGCGGGCTCGGGCGTGACGATCCTGCTGACCACGCAGTACATGGACGAGGCCGACCAGCTCGCGGCGCGCATCGCCGTCATCGACCACGGCAAGAAGATAGCCGAGGGCACGCCGCGCGAGCTCAAGGTGGCGACGGGCTCGGGCTTCCTGCACGTGGCGCTGGCGGATCCCGCGCGCCTGGACGATGCCGCCAGGCTACTCGAGACCAACCTCGGCGCCACCGTCCAGCGCAGCGTGGAGGGCGCCACGCTCGCCGTGGTGGCCAGGACGCCGAAGGACGCCAACGCGGCGCTGGGCGCGCTCATCGACGCCGGCATCGAGCTGGCGGATTTCTCGATGGGCAGCCCCAGTCTCGACGAAGTGTTCTTCGCTCTCACCGGAAAGGGCAAATCATGAGTCTCACGCAAGTTGCACGTCCGCCGGCTCCCTCGGCGTTCTCCAATGCGCTGGTCTTCGGCTGGCGCGCAGTGCTCAAGTTCAAGCACGTGCCGGAGCAGCTGTTCGATCTCGTGATGACGCCCATCATGTTCACGCTGCTGTTCACGTTCGTGTTCGGCGGTGCGCTGGCGGGCTCGCCGGGCGGCTATCTACAAGTGTTCCTGCCGGGCATCCTGGTGCAGACGGTGATGTTCAACGCGGTGTATTCGGGCATGGGCCTGTCTACCGACCTCGGCAAAGGCCTGTTCGACCGTTTCCGGTCGCTGCCCATCTGGTCGCTGTCGCCATTCGCGGGGCTCATGGTGGGCGACGTACTGCGCCATCTCATCGCGGGCGGCATCATCCTCACCATCGGCCTGCTGCTGGGGTACCGGCCCGAGGCCGGCATCCTGGGTGTGCTCGCGGCGTTCGCCTTGCTGGTCGTTATCGGCTTCGGCACGGGCTGGATATTCATCGTGCTGGGCCTGTTGATCCGCACGCCGATGACGGTGATGACGATCGGCTTCACGTTCATGTTCCCGCTGATCTTCGCGTCCAACATCATGGTCGACCCGGAAACCATGCCGGGCTGGCTGCGCGCGTTCGTCGTGGTCAACCCGGTGTCGCTGATGACGTCGGCGATGCGCGGGCTCATGGGCGGCAGCGCGACGCTCGAGCAGGTGACGCTGGCGCTCATCGCGCCCATCGGGCTCACGGTGGTGCTGGCGCCGCTCACGGTATGGCTCTATCGACGGCAGTGATTTCGTTTAAACCAGCAAGGGCTTTGGGGAGTCCAAGAGTCATGAACAAGATAGCTCCTGTACTTTTCCTTTTGTCCTTCCTGGTCGGCGCGCCGAGTTTCGGCGGAAACCCGCGTGTCGAGGAAGTCGAATTTGTTAGCCACGGCGCGAAGTTAGCCGGGTCCGCCGTGTTCCCCGACGGCCAGCCCATCCACGCGGCGGTGGTGTTCATCCACGGCTCGGGAGAGCAGTCGAGAGATCTGAAGCTGGCGGAGCGTTTTGCCAGGGAAGGCATCGCGGCGCTGGTCTATGACAAGCGTGGCGTCGGAAAATCCGGCGGCAAATATGAAGGCGACCAGAACGTCAGCGAGAAGAACATCGCGCTGCTGGCGGACGACGCGAATGCGGCCTTGCAGAAGCTGTCGAGCTACCCGTCACTGAAAGGAATACCGGTGGGACTTGCCGGCATCAGCCAGGCAGGGTGGATAGCGCCGGTTGCCGCGGAGAAAAGCAGCCTCGCGAAATTCCTGCTGCTGTGGAGCGGCCCGGTGGGCAAGGTGAGCGAGGAAGACATCTACAGCAAGTTCACGGCGGATCGGGACAGCCCGGTCGCACCCACGTTTGACGAAGCGCTGCGTTCGCGAACCCAGAAATACATCTGGCCGGATTTCCTGGGCAAGGACACCGACTCGAGCGAGAACCTGAAGAAGCTGTCGATCCCGGGGCTCTGGATATTCAGCGACAACGACGGCAGCATCCCCGTGGCTTTGTCCATCGAGCGGCTGCAACAACTCCGCCAGGAGGGCCACGCGTTCGATTACGTGCTGTTCTCGGGCCTGGGGCACAACAACATGGGCCACACGTTCGCCACGGCCATCGATTGGCTCAAGCGGCTCTGAGTCTCAGCCTTTGAGAAACGCCAGCAGGTGATCGATCACGCGTTGTTTGTCCGTGGCCAGCAGGCCATGCGGCGAACCCTCGTACTCGATGAGCTTCGAGTTCTTGATGCCTTGCGCAGCGGGCCGCGCTGACGCATCGATCGACACGTTCTGATCGCCGGTGCCGTGAATGATGAGCGTCGGCACCTTGAACGACGCCAGGTCGGGGCGGAAATCCGTCTTGAAGAACGAGTCGGCGCAGGCCAGCGTGGGTTTGAGGCCGGCCTGCATGGTGACGTTCAACGACCATTGCAGCACTTCGTCGCTCACGGGGTGCTCGGCCTTGTCGACGCCATAAAATTTCTTGAAGAACTCCGCGAAAAAGCCGGCGCGGTCTTTGAGGATGGCGGCCGTGGTTTCTTCGAGCGCCTTGAGCTCGGTGCCGTGCGGGTTGTCTTCGGTCTTGAGTTTGTAGGGAACGATGGATGCGATGAGCCCGGCCTGGGTTATATCTGCGCCGCTGTACCTGGTCATGTAACGCGCCACTTCACCGCCACCCATGGAAAAGCCGATGAGCGCGGCGTCGGACACCTGGCAGTGCTTGAGCACGGCGCGCAGGTCGTCGGTGAGCGTGTCGTAGTCGTATCCGTTCCAGGGTTGTGAGGACCTGCCAAACCCGCGGCGGTCGTAGGCAATCACGCGATAGCCGGCGTTTGCCAGTGCGAGGGACTGGTCGTCCCACGAGTCCGCGCTGAGTGGCCAGCCGTGCAGCAGCACGACGGGCCGGCCGCGGCCCCAGTCCTTGTAATAGAGCTGCGTGTTCGCGTCGATGGTCACGTATGGCATGTGCGCAGTATTCGCCTCGCGCGAGGCCAGCGGCAGTGGATGCTTTCTGACGATAGGCGTGGTCCATTGCTGACAATCACGCTACCTTTCACGCCCATGATCACGCGCAGACAAACGTTGAAAGGTGGGCTGGCCCTGGGCGCCGTTGCCTCGGGTGCTTTCCGCGGGGCCGGTGCGGCGGAGTCGCAGAGTGATGCGTCGCCACTCACGCTCTGGTATCGCCAACCCGCGGAGGTGTGGACCGAAGCGCTGCCCATCGGCAACGGCCGTCTCGGCGCGATGATCTTCGGCGGCGTCGCGCGCGAGCGCCTGCAGCTCAACGAAGACACGCTTTATGCGGGCGGGCCATACGACCCATCGAACCCGGAGGCGCTCACTACCTTGCCGCAGGTGCGTGCGCTCATCGCCAGCGGAAAATATTCCGAAGCGCAGAACCTCGTCGACGAAAAGATGATGGCGCGGCCGCTCCGCATGCCGTCGTACCAGACGGTGGGCGACCTGGTGCTTTCCTTCGGCGCCTCGGCATACACGCAGGATTATCGGCGCGATCTCGATCTCGAGTCGGCCTGCGCGCGCGTTCAGTTCACGCGCGACGGCGTGACATTGACTCGCGAGTCGTTCGCGTCGGCCGTGGACCAGGTGATCGTCACGCGCATTTCCGTCGATCGTCCGGGCGCGCTCGATTTCCGCGCAGGCTTCGAAACGCCGATGCCAGGCAAGGTGGCGATTGATGACGCGCACCTGGTGCTCAATGGTCACAACGTCTCGCAACAGGGAATCGACGGCCGCTTGCGTTTCCAGGCGCGCGTGGCGGTGATCCCGCAAGGCGGCGGCGTGCAGCTGCGCGACGGCGAGTTCGTGGTGTCCGGCGCGGACTCCGCGCTGGTGCTCGTCGCCATCGCCACGAATTTCCGGCGCTTCAACGACGTGTCCGGTGATCCGGAAGCAACTACCCGTACGCAGATCAAGGCGGCCGCCGCGAAGACCCACGAGACGTTGCGCGCCGCGCACGTCGCCGATCACCGCAAGCTGTTCGGGCGCGTGGCGTTCGAGCTGCCGTCGACTCCGGCGGCCGCGGAGCCGACGAACCTGCGCATCCGCAACTCGCAAACCAGCGATGACCCGCAACTGGCTGCGCTCTATTTCCAGTACGCGCGCTACCTGCTCATCGGTTGCTCGCGGCCCAGCACGCAGCCGGCGAATCTCCAGGGCCTGTGGAACGACAAGTTGTCAGCGCCGTGGGGCTCGAAATACACCATCAACATCAACACCGAGATGAACTACTGGCCCGCGGAGCCGGCGAACCTCGCCGAATGCGTGCAGCCGCTGGTGGCGATGGTGAAGGATCTTGCGGTCACGGGCGCGGTCACCGCGCGCGTGAACTACGGCGCGCGTGGCTGGGTGGCCCACCACAACACGGACCTGTGGCGCGCCACCGGGCCGATCGACGGCGCGAAATGGGGGATGTGGCCTACGGGCGGCGCATGGTTGTGCAAACACTTGTGGGATCGGTACGACTACGGCCGCGATCGCTCCTATCTCGCCGACGTCTATCCACTGCTCGAGGGCGCCGCGCAGTTCTTTCTCGATACGCTGGTCCCGGACCCCTCGGGCAAGTTCCTGGTCACCAGCCCGTCGATCTCGCCGGAAAATCTACACCCGCACGGCGCGGCGATCTGCGCCGGCCCGGCCATGGACAGCCAGATCCTGCGCGACCTGTTTGCCAACTGCATTCGCGCCTCGGAGATCCTGGGGCGGAATGCCGATTTCCGGGCCGCCTGCGCTGCCGCGCGCGCGCGCCTGCCAGAGGACCGCATCGGCAAGGCGGGGCAGCTCCAGGAGTGGATGGAGGACTGGGACATGGAGGCGCCCGAGCGCGACCATCGCCATGTCTCTCATCTGTATGCGCTGTTTCCGAGCGAGCAGATTTCCCTGCGCCGCACGCCGGAGCTCGCGGCCGCGGCGCGGCGTTCGCTCGAGTTGCGCGGCGACCTGTCCACGGGCTGGGCCATCGCCTGGCGCATCAATCTCTGGGCGCGGCTGCGCGATGCCGAACGTACGCATGGCGTCATCAAACTACTGCTCGACCCGTCGCGTACCTATCCCAACATGTTCGATGCGCATCCGCCGTTCCAGATCGACGGCAACTTCGGCGGCGCCAACGGCATGATGGAGATGCTGCTGCAATGCGTGGACGGCGAGATCGAGCTGTTGCCGGCATTGCCGCGCGCCTGGGCCACGGGGTCGATACGCGGATTGCGTGCGCGCGGTGGCTTCGAGGTGGACATGGCCTGGCGTGATGGCGAGCTGGTCGAGGCCCGGCTGCGCGGCAAGCCCGGCGGCGACGCGCGCGTGCGTTACCGGGAAAAGCTGGTCAAGGTTCGCGCCGCGAATGGACGGAGCGCCGTCCTCAAACCCGCGCAGTTCAGCTAGCCATAACCACAGACGTGCTTGAGCAGTCGGCGTCGCAGCGCCGGCAATCCGTTCGCGAGGCCCAGGAACATGCGCCGCCGCAGCGGCGAGAAGCCGGTGCCATCGAGGCGCGACCAGAAGCGGCTGACGCGCGCGTAGCGATCGATCTGCGGCCGGCGGCGGGCTTGATAGGCCGGCAATGCCGTGTAAACCGCGCCCGCGGCGCATTCGCGCAGCGTGTGGCTCAGGCACTCCGCGTCCAGCAACGCCATCGTCGCGCCCAACCCGAGTTGCGGGTTCAGCGCATGCGCGGCGTCGCCGATCACGAGCGTACGGGCGCCGTGCCAGCGGCGAAGCGCGACATCGGCCGTGGTCGACCACGTGAGTTCCTCGAAACCCTTGAAACTGCGCAGTAGTTCGCCGGCTTCGGGACAGAAGCCTTCGATGTAGGCGCACCATGCAGCGTAGCCTTCTGTTTCGAGCGCCGGCAGGTCGCTGGCGCGCGCGTTCCAGAAAAAGCTCACGAGTGGCGTTGCGCCATCGCCGCGCCCGATCGGCAGCATGCCCACGCCATCGCGCATGCCATTCAGCGATTGCAACAACACCTCGCCCGATAGCGAGGCGGGCAACGGCGCCACCACGGAGTACACACCGCGTGCGTGCGCACGCAATTTTGCGCCCGGTGCAACGCCGTCGCGCAGTCGCGAGTTCAGACCGTTGCAGACCAGCGCGAGGTCGAACGGTCCGTGGGTTCTCCCGCCGCGTTCGTTCAGCGAAACCCGATCGGGTCGTTCGTCGACCTTCTCGATCGCCACTCCGAAATGGATCGTGGCGCCCGCGTCTCGCGCAGCTTCGTGGAGAAGGGAGGCAAGCGAGGGACGCCGGATCCCGAGCGCGCGCAGCTCCGGCTGCATGTCCGTGTACCGCAGGTTCATGAGCGTCGCGCCATCGCGCGCGCGCGTGACCACGCGTTCGATGGCGCAGCCGCGCTCGAACGCCTGGGGCTCGAGCGCGAGGCGCCGCAATACATCGATTCCCGCCGGCTGCAGCAGGATGCCGGTGCCATTGGCGACGATGCCCGGCGACTTCTCGAACACGTCGACGCGATGACCGTCACGCGCGAGGAAGATGGCGGACGCGAGCCCGGCGATGCCGCCGCCGGCGACGGCGACGCGCAGGGCGTTGACGTTATGCATGGCGCGATAGTAGCGTTTCGCATGACTCAGGGATTATTGGTGACGTTGCTCCTGGCCTCGTTCGCAAGCGCGGCCATGGCGCAGGAAGACGCGCATGTACACTGCGCGTCCATCGGATGGGTGCCGCAGGAAATCCTGGTGCGTCCCGTGCCGTTGCGCGCGGCTACCGGCAACTCGGCCGACGTCGTCACGTCCGCCTCCGATGAGGCGCGCGCTTACTACCTGCAGGGCCTCAACTATCTGCATGGCTATGCCTGGATCGAAGGCGCGCGCTCTTTCAACCAGGCGATACGTCTCGACCCCGGTTTCGCGATGGCGCACTGGGGACTGAGCCGGATCTATTCGGGCCTCGACGATCACGAAAACGCGGTGATCCAGGCGAAGCGCGCCTCCGAGCTCGGCAAGGCGGCGACGCCGCGCGAACAACGACGCATCGCGCTGCGCCTGCAGCAGCTCGACGCGATTGCCGATCTCGACAATGCCGCGTTACATGCTGCGTACAAACAGGCCATCGACCGGGCGCTCGTGGCCGACATCGGCGACGTCGAGTTATGGCTGATTCGCGGCAATGCCGAGGAACCGACGGCGGCCGGACGCGGTCAGCGCGGCGGCGTTGCTTCCACGGCGTTCTACCAGGAAGCGCTGCGCGCGGCTGCCGACAACGGCGCCGCGCACCATTACCTCACCCACTCGTACGAGAATTTCAACCAGATCGCGCGCGCACTCGGGCACGGCGAAGTGTATGCGCGGATCGCGTCGGCCATTCCGCACGCGCATCACATGTGGGGACACGACCTGCGGCGCGTCGGCCGGCTCGACGAAGCCATCGCCGCGTTCAATCGCACCAACGATCTCGAGAAGGCGTACTACGCAGCGGAGAAGATTCCCGCCGAGATGGATTGGCATCACGTGCACAACCTCGATCTGCTGGCCACTTCGTACGAGCACAAGGGCCAGATGCGCCGCGCCGAGGCGCTGCTGCGCGAAGCGGCGGCGGTGAAGCCGATCACCGAATACCAGGCCTACAACCAGAAGTCGCTGACGGTATTCCTGCTGGGCCGGCAGCGCTGGCGCGAAGCGCTGGCCGGCGCGACCGCCTTGAGCAAATCGAACAGCCCGGGCACGCGCGTCATCGGCCACGCATTTGCCGGGCATGCATACCTCGGGTTGCGCGATCCGAAAGCCGCGCATCGCGAGCTCGCCGCGGCCGAAGCGGAAATGAGCGAGGTTCCCGCGCTCGTGGCCGGCATCGGCGTGGGGCGTGGAGTCGTTGCGCCGTATGTCGATGCGTTACGCGCGGAGATCCTGCTGCGCGAGGGCAAACTGGGCGAGGGCGGCGCGCTCATGAAAGAGGTGCAGGCGAAGCTGCGTGCCTTGCCGGGCCCGGATGCCTGGACGCAGGCGCTGTTCCGGCTCGAGGCCTTCGCGCGCATTGCACGCGACGTGGGTGACTGGGAGCTGGCGGAGTTCACCGCGCTGCAGATGATCGACCACGACGCCGCGTACGGCGGAAGCCACCTGGCGCTTGCGCTGGTGGCGAGCCATCGCGGAGATCTGGAAGTGGCGCAAAGGGAATCGGACGCCGCGCGCAGGTACTGGAAGGATGCGGATCCGGACCTCAAAGAGCTGGCACAACTGCGCTGATGCTTCGCAGGATGCGGTCATCGGACGTGGGCTGAAGCCGCAGGAAGCCCAGCTCACCCGCGGACACGTCGTCGACACCCCGCAGCGCGGCCGCAATCGATTGCGCGTGCCACGAGATACGCAGCTTCATCGCGGCCGTGACGCGGCCCAGGGATTCCACGGCATGCGGCGCGGCGGCTTCGTCTAACAAACGTCGCGCATACTCCCGCAATTGCGCCAGCTCGTTGAGGCTGGCGAGCTGGTCCGCCGGCCGCGGCAGATCCCATTGCCGTTGCAGATGCTCGATACGCGCCAGGTAACTTTCGCCGAGCAGGAGCTGGAACCAGCTCCGCTGATACTGCGCCATGCAGCTCAGCGCGCTTTCATTGGGGATCACGATGTAGCGGTGCGAAGGCACGCGATGCCCATCGAAGCTCACGGAGCAGGTGTCGGAGAGCTGCATGCTGCCGCCGAACTTCGCGGGGCCGATGCGCACCGAATCCCCGTGCAGATCGGCGGCGCAGAACAAGGTGGCGCTTCCGTCGGCAAGCGGCGCGCTGAACAACACGATGTCGGCCACGTGCGCCAGCGACATGTACTCGTAGGTGCCGTCGATGCGAATGCCATTGCGGGTGCGCGACAGCTTGACGGGCGCGTGCGCACCGGCGGCCCGCTCGCTGCCGGCATTGGCGAGGATCAGCGAGCGGCGGTCCACGGTACCGAGGAGCAGAGCACGGCGCAGATTGCCGGTGCTCCACCACGGCAGCGGCACGCACCGCAACGCGCACAGCGGATACAGATGCATCACGACACCGATGCCCAGCGGCAAACTATCCGCGGCCACGATGCGCGCCGTGCGCGCGGCGGCTTCGAACGTCGCCGCGGCCGTGCTCCCCGCCGGATGCAGGTCGTATTGCGATCGCAGGCGATCGTACGCGCTCTTCACGACGGCGCTCCGACGGCCGGTGCAATGGTAATGACCACCTTGGCGCGCGCACGCTGGCTGCCGATGTAATCGAGCGCGGCGCCGGCCTGCTCGAGCGGAAAGCGCTGGTCGATCACGGACCGCATCTTTCCTGCGCGCACCAGGTCCGCGAGCAGCGTGAGGTCCGCGGGATTCACGCTGGCGATGAAGAACGTGAGCCGCTGATCGACGAAGTGCGCCAGCAGTTTCATCCTGCCCACGCGCGAAAGCGGCCCGAGCCAGGGATTGCTCTTGGGTCCACCGACCACCACCAGTGTGCCTTCGGGCGGGATGACGCGGATCACGTCGCGCAACGGGTGATTGCCGACGTTGTCGATGACGAGGTCGTAGCGCTCCTGGCCTTCGGTGAAATTCTGCTGCGTGTAGTCGATGACGTGATCGGCGCCGAGCGAGCGCACCATCTCGACGTTGCGAGTACTGCAGACTCCGGTCACCTCGGCGCCGAAGGCCTTGGCAATCTGCACGGCGTAGGTGCCGACGCCGCCGGAGGCGCCGTTGATGAGCACTTTCTGCCCCGCGGCGATGCGGCCCTGGTCGCGCAGCGCCTGCAACGCGGTGATGGCGGCGATCGGGATCGCGGCGGCCTCGTCGAACGTCATCTGCGGCGGTTTCGGAACGATGCTCGCCGTCTCGCGCGCGAGGACGTATTCGGCCAGCGCGCCGCCGGCGCCGCCGAACACTTCATCTCCCGGCTTGAAGCGCGTGACCTTCGCGCCCACCGCTTCGACGGTGCCCGCGTAGTCGAAGCCGACGCGCGAACGCTTCGGCGATCCGAAGCCGCTGCCCATGCGTATGAGATAGGGCTCGCCGGTCACGCGATGCCACTCGGCGGGGTTGACGCTGGCGGCGTGCACCCTGATCAGGACCTGCTCGTCGTTCGGCACGGGCTTGGCAATCTGTTCGAGTGTCAGCACTTTGCCCGGCGACCCATAACAACTATGCATGATGGCCCGCATGGATTCGGCACCCGTCGCCGGCGATGGCGCTGGCGGGCAGCCGGACTCGTAACTCAAGGCGATGGCGAACGTGGCCACGGCCATCAAGAGGACCGCTCCCACGCCGGAAAGGATCTGGTTTCTTGTTTTCATGGTGAAACTATGAATCCGCGGCCGCGTGCGCGCTGGACCTTGCGACGGGCGACCCGCAAAACGAACCGAGTTGCGCCTGGCGGCGACGAACGGCGGCGGGGGTTGTGAGCCGGGTACCTCTGCGCGCGTGCGGCGCATCAGCGTTGCTCTATAGTTCGGCCCATGGCATCCACCTCGAAAATCCTCGCGTGGCCGCGACTGCGCTTCACCTGGTCGGTCTCCGCGGCTTTCGGCGTGGTGATGGGTCTCGCCAATGGCGGCCAGACGGCCTTGCCCGCCGATGTGTTTCGCGCGTTGTTCGTCGGCACCGCCATCCTGTTGATGTTCGGCTGGCTGGAGCGATGGCCGCGGCGCATGCCGAAATGGCTGCCGCGCACCGTCCTGCGGCTCATCGGCATCGTGGTGATCATCCCGATCGCAACCAAGATCGCGTTCAACATCACCGGCGGAGGCCGCGACCACGACGTTCACATGCTGCTCGGCGTGGCAGTGCTGTTCGCGCCGTGGATCGCCATCGGCACCATCCTGCGCCAGCGCGACGCATTCGCGCGCGAGCAGGCGCTGGAATTCGAGCTCCAGCGCAGCGAATTCGAGCGCCGCGAATCGGACGCGCGCCTGCGCCTGCTGCAGGCGCAGGTGGAGCCGCACTTCCTGTTCAACACGCTGGCGAACGTGCAGGAGCTCGTGGACTCGGGCTCGCCGCAGGCCTCGAAAGTGCTCAGCAACCTCATCGCCTATCTACGCGCGGCGGTGCCGCGCATGCACTCGCAGACCACCACGCTCGAAAACGAAGTGGACCTGGCGCGCTCCTACCTCGAGCTCATGCAGATGCGCATGCCGGATCGCCTTCAATATGCGATCCACCTGGACCCGGCCGCCGTTCGCCTGCAATGTCCGCCGATGACACTGCTGACACTGGTCGAGAATTCGGTACGCCACGGGATCGACCCGAGCGAGGCGGGCGGTCGCATCGACGCGGACATCTGGATCCGCGACGACCGTTGCGTGGTGCGCGTGAAGGACACTGGCGTGGGTCTCAAGACCGTGAGCCGCGGGCTGGGCACGGGCCTTTCGACGCTGCGCGAGCGGTTGAAGCTGGCGTTCGGCGGCGATGCGCAGCTCACGCTGACCGAGATCGCGCCGCACGGCGTCTGTGCCGAGCTGAGCATTCCCATGCGCGCCGTGCCTTCATGAGTGTCCACGCTACGGCGCTGGTGGCCGACGATGAACCGCTGCTGCGCGAGGCGCTGGTGAGAATGCTCGCCAGCGCTTGGCCCGAGCTCGAAGTGGTTGCGCAGGCGCGCAATGGCCGGGAGGCCATCGACCTCTTCGAAGCGCACAACCCCAACATCTGCTTCCTCGACGTGCAGATGCCAGGCAAGACCGGCGTCGAAGCCGCGCAGTACATCGGACGCCGCGCGCACCTGGTGTTCGTCACGGCGTTCAATCAGTACGCCGTGCAGGCCTTCGCGCAGGGCGCGCTCGACTATCTCGTGAAACCCGTGGAGCCCGCGCGTCTCGCCGAGACGGTGCAGCGATTGCAGGAACGACTGCGCGCGTCGCAGCCGGCGCTCGACAGCGAAGCGTTGTTGCAGCAGCTGGCGCGGGCGCTGAATCCGGATGTCTCGCAGACGCTGCGCTGGGTGCGCGCATCGGTGGGCACGACGGTGCGGCTGATCGCCGTGCAGGACATCGACTTCCTGCGCGCCGAGGAGAAATACACGCAGGTCGCCTGGCGTGACGACACGGGCCAGCCGCGCGAGGCGGTGATTCGCACCGCGCTCAAGGATCTCATCCCGCAGCTCGATGCCGCGGAGTTCGCCCAGGTTCATCGCTCGGTGGTGGTCAATCTGCGCGCGATCAGCCACGTGACGCGCGGCTCGAACGAAACGGCGGACATTCACCTGAAGGGCAGGCAGGAGACGCTGCCCGTGAGCCGGACCTATCTACATCTGTTTCGGCAGATGTGAGGCGTTAGCGCAGCGCGCGCAGAACGCCGCTCGACGCGTTGTCGAAGTCCTCCGCGGCGATGCGCACCAGGTCTCGCCCTTCGTGCTTGGCCTTGTAGAGCGCGGCATCGGCGCGCGCGATCAGCTCGTCGAGCGTCTTGACGCTGGCCTCGAGTGACGCGAGCCCCGCGCTCAGGCCCACCTGCAACCCCGCGCCCGTGGGCGGCAGCGCGATGCGCAGCGCCAGCCCGCGCAGGCGTTCGAGCGCGATCAGCGCGACGTCGAGCGTCGCACCGGGCATCACGATCAGGAATTCCTCGCCGCCCCAGCGCCCGATGATGTCGGTGGAGCGAATGGACTCGCGGCACACGCTGGCGAACTCGCGCAGGACATTGTCGCCGGCGGCATGCCCGCAGCGGTCGTTGATGCTCTTGAAGTGATCGAGGTCGACGACGGCCACGGTCAGCGGCCGCCGTTCCTCGGCAGCTTTTTCCATCGCCGCCTTGCCCTTCTCATAGGTGTGACGGCGGTTGGGCAGACCCGTGAGGCTGTCGCTGTTGGCGAGCTGCGCGAGCTGTTGCCGGTGCCGCCGCATCGAGATCGCGTGGATCACGAGCAGGGCGATGATGAGCGCGCCGGTGCCGATCGCGATGGCGGTCCAGCGCTTCTGTTCCATTTGCCGCGTCTTTGCGCCGTCGAGCTCGCGCTTGAGCTCGGCATTGCGCTCGAGCTGGCGATTGGTTTCGAAGCGCGCGCGCAGCGTCGCCACCTGCTTGATGCGCCGCGTATCGTTGACGGCGGTCGTGCGGCGCAGATATTCGTTGAGGTCGGCGTGGGCCTCGCGGAAATTGCCGAGCGTCGCATTGGCGCGCGAACGAAGCTGGAAGAGGGCCGGCACGTCGCGCGGCGGCACGTCGGCCGCGCCGTTCGCGAGAAGCTCGTTCAGGGTGGCGAGCGCGCGCGCAGTGTGGCCTTCTTCGAGGTCGATGCTCGCAAGCCCGGAACGGCTTTCCTTGACGAGATGCCAGGACTTGGCGGCCGTGAAAATGCGCTGCGCATTCTCACAACGCTTGCGCGCCTCGGCGAACTCGCCGAGCTGCACCTGGACCGCGCAAATGTCCATGTCGGAGAAGGCAATACCCTGGATGTCGTCGAGCTCGACACTCAGCTCGCGCGCTTTCGCAAACTGGTCGATGGCCGCCGGGAACTCCCGCATCTCCTTGAGTATCGAGCCGCGCAGGTAGCGCGACACCGACAGGCTCAGCGATGCGTTCTGCGCAGTATCGAATTCGATGACTTCCGCATTGAGCGCCAGCGCCTGGGTGTAGTCGCCCATGTCGCGCATCACCTTGGAAATCTGCGAGGCGGCGTTCCGGCGCTGCACGTTCCACGCGAACTGTTGCGCCGTTTGATAGGCCTGCATGAGATTGACGATGGCGAGATCGGAACGATCCTGGCGATATTGCGCGGTGCCGAGCGCGATGCGCAGGCAGGAATCCAGCGCGGAGTCGGGCACCAGTTGCGTGCGCGCCGCTTCGAGCGACTTGATGGCGGCGTCGATGCTGGCCTCGCCGTACACGTTCTCGGAATGGACGGACAGCAGCTCGAGATGCACCGGATCGTTCACATCGGGCACGAGCGCCATGCCCGCCAGTGCTGATTCACGTGCGGAGCTGTCGAGCTCCAGGATCGAATAACTCTGTGCCTGGACCGCGAGCAGCGATGCGATGCGTCGCTGATCCACCGGCGACGCGGCCCGCGCGGTGGCCAGTTCCGTCTGCAGGAGGGGCAGAGTGGCCGTGGCGTCGCGCGCCGCCAGTTCCTGCAATTTCCTGATCACCGGATCCGTGCTGATGAAGCACGTGACCTGGGCCTGCGCCGCGCCGATGCCGCTGACCAGCAGCAGCAATGCGCGTAAGAGGGTCCCTGTAAGTGATTGATGCCGGGGCATTTGGCGTGAGCATAGGCGGCGGATGCCCGCGGCCGCGTGTGGGGGATTCACGAAACTGGAAACGCGTCGCTGCGCGGAGGCTGGCAAATATGACAACGGGGCAAGGGCGAGGTGAGCAGCGGGCTTGCATTTCAAAAACTACAAATGTCATAGTAACAACCACACGAGTCATAGGGATGCCCGATGGCCCCCAAGGTTGTGCCTATCAATCGCATTTCCGGCGCCGCGATGGACCAGCCGCTGCCGAAGCGGCAGCGAAATCTCATCGTGGTTGCCGCGTGCCTGCTGCTGCCCATCCTGGTGGCCGCGGCGTTCTGGCAACTGGTGCCGCGCGGATTGCGCGTGGCGGAGATGGATCTGCGCATCGCCACGGTCAGGCAGGATTTGTTCCGCAACGATCTCGTGATGCGCGCGTCGGCCGAGCCGCTGCATTCGGTGATGCTCGATGCATTTCAGTCCGGCCGCGTGGAAGAGGTGCTGGCCCGCGACGGTGAGCTCGTGGCGCAGGGGGCGCTGTTGTTTCGGCTGTCGAATCCGCAGCTGCGCCTCGAGCTCGTGGCGCGCGAGGCGGATCGTGCGCAGCAGATTTCCAACCTGTCGATACTGCGGGTCGCCATCGAGAGCGGCGAGACCGAGCACCGGCGCCGGCTGCTGGATCAGAATTTCGCGTTGGCGCAGGCGCGCAAGCAGCACGCGCGCCTCGCGCCGCTGGCGAAGGAAGGCGTGGTGTCGGCGGCGGCGCTCGAGGAATCCCTGGATCGCGTGGCTCGCGAAACGCAGGCGCTCGAAGACGAGCAGACCCGATTCGCGGTCGAGGCGCGCATCAAGCGCGATGGCGCGAAGCAGATGGAGCGCGCCATCGAGCGGCTCGATGCCGGGCTCAAGGTGGTGAACGAGTCCATCGACGGACTTGCGGTGCGAGCGCCCATCGCCGGCCGGCTCACCGACTTCCACCTGCAGCTCGGTGAAATCGTGAAGTCCGATCAGCACATCGGGCGCATCGACCAGCCCGGCGCGGTCAAGCTTGCGGCCCTGGTCGACGAGTTTTTCCTCGACGGGCTGGCGGCGGGCAAAGAGGGCATGGCCAGTGTGAACGGCCGCGACTATCCAGTGGTCGTCAGCCGGGTATTTCCACAGGTGGCGAACGGCCGCTTCAGCATCGAACTGCTGTTCGTGAACGACGCGCCGGCCGACATGAGCCCGGGGCAGAGTACGGAAACGCGCATCACGCTGGGTGAGACCAGTCCGGGACTCATCCTGCCCAACGACTCTTTCGTCAACGACACCGGCGGCGCCTGGGTGTTCGTGTTGTCGCCCGATGGCAGGAGCGCCACGCGGCGAACCATCCGCACCGGCCGCCGCAACAACCGCCAGGTCGAGATCGCCTCCGGTCTCGCGGCCGGCGAGCGCGTCATCGTTTCCAACTACGGCACGTTCGGCAAGGTCGAGCGCCTGCAAATCGCCAGATAACGAGGGGACTCATGCTCAAGTTCGTCAACACCACCAAGAAGTTCGTCGGCGGCGAAGTCGTCACCACGGCGCTCAACAACATCAATCTCGAGGTCGGGGCGGGCGAATACCTGGCCGTCACGGGTCCTTCGGGCTGCGGCAAGACGACGCTGCTGTCCATCATCGGCATGCTCGATACACCGGATGGCGGCGAGTACTGGTTCGACGGCCAGAACGTGGCGGGTTATCGCGAGGACCAGCTCAACGCGCTTCGCCGCGGACGCATCGGATTCATCTTCCAAAGCTTCAACCTCATCGAGGAGTTGACGGTGGAAGAGAACGTGGAGCTGGCGCTGAAATACACCAGCGCATCGGCGGCCCAGCGCAGCGAGCGCGTGGCGCAGATGCTGGACAAGTTGGGCGTGGCTCATCGCGCCAGACATCGTCCCTCGCAACTCTCCGGCGGCCAGCAGCAGCGCGTGGCCGTGGCGCGCGCTCTGGTCACGCGTCCGGCGGTGTTGTTAGCCGACGAACCCACGGGCAACCTCGATTCGGCGCATGGCGAGGAGGTCATGGAGCTGCTGCAGCAGATCAACGAAGAGGGTACGACCATCGTCATGGTCACCCACTCGCCGGCGCATGCCGCGCGCGCCAGGCGCACGGTGGGGCTGCTCGACGGGGCCATCGTATGAAGAAGCTGGGGCTGGCGGTCGGCATCGCCGCATTCCTGCTGTTGGCGGGTTTTGCCCGCTACTCGTGGACTTACAACGCGCACGTGCCGGACGCCAGGCATGTATACGTCGTCAATCACCGCCTGAATATCGAAGCGGGCCGGCGCTGGTGGGACAAGGTGCCGATGTCGCTGCGCGAAGCGGCGCGTGCGATACCGGGTGTCACCGACGTGACGGCCTACGTCGCATGGTTCCCGCTCAACATCGAAGTGGAAGGGCAGCTTCACAAGATGAAGAGCCTGACCGTGTTGCCCGGCTTCTCCGAGATGCTGGGGCTGCAGGCGATCAAGGGCGATCTGGCCAGTGCGCTCACGCGCCCCGATGCCTTTGCGTTGACCGAGTCCGCCGCGATGCGCCTCTTCGGCACCACGGATGTGGTGGGGCGCGCATTCCTCTTGAACTCCGTGGAGACCAGGAGCGTTGCGAGCATCGCCGCAATCCTGCGCGATCCGCCGGCGAACACCACGATTCCTTTCGACAGCCTGAATGGCGTGAACCTTGGTCTCGTGCCGCCCATGTTTCGCGATGAAGCGCTGCATGGCCAGATGGGATGGCCGGGACATGTGCTCATTCGCCTGCACGCCGATGCATCGGTGGCGGCGGTGCAGGAAGCCCTGCAGACGTTCACCGACAAGGAAGTCCTGAGACTCAACCTGCCGCCGGCGGCCATGGCGGCGCTGGGCGGATCCAAGGTGATGGACATCCGGCTGACGCCCCTGCGCGAGGCGTACTTCGACCGCAACGTGGTGGTCGACTCCCACACTCTGGGAGTGGATCGCGGCGATCGCACGGTGGTGGCCGGGCTGATGGCGATCGCGGTGCTGATCCTGGTGCTGGCGGCCATCAACTACATGAACCTCGCCACCATTCGCGTGATCCGGCGGCAGCGCGAAATCGGGATGCGCAAGGTGCTGGGTATCGGCAACGGCCGGCTCGCGTTCCAGTTCCTCGCGGAATCACTGCGCGAGTCGCTGCTCGCCGCCGCCATCGGACTCACGCTCGCCGTGCTCGCGCTGCCGTTGCTCGGCGAGCTCGCGAACCGTGATCTTGCTCCCATGCTCTCGGTGGCCAACATCGCGGTGGCCGTGGGCGTCGGCCTGGCCGTGGGGCTGCTGGTGTCTATCTACCCCGCATGGGTCGCGTTCCACGTGCGTCCGGCGCAGGTGCTGGCCGGCCGACCCGGTACGGAATCCCTGCCCGCGCGCAGGCTGCGCCAGGTCTTGTCCGTGCTGCAGGTGGCCGCGGCCATGGGACTCGCCAGCTTCACGCTGGCGGTCGCCTGGCAAACGCGGTTCGCCATCAACGGTTCACCCGGCTTCGATCCGACCTCGATGCTGATCTTCGAGATGAACGAAGGGCGCAAGCTGGAAGCGGACAAAACCACGCAAGGCTTCATCGCCGCGCTCCGGCAGCAGCCGGCGATAGCCGGGGTCGCGCTATCTGTCGATGCGGTCGGGCGCACGCGCAACCTCTGGAGCCAGGAGCTCAGGCGCGAAGGTGGCCAACCCGTCACGTTCGAAATGCGGGAGCTCAGCCCGCAGTTCTTCGAGGAGTATGGCATCCGGCCCCTCGCCGGCAGGTTGTTTGATCCGAAGCTCGACAAGGACGACGCGGCGGAGCCGGTCGTGCTCAACGAGATTGCCGCGCGCGAGCTGGGCTTCGCGTCCGCGCAGCAGGCGGTGGGCAGCATCGTGCTCGCGAGAGGGCCGTTCCAGGAGAAGGTGGACACGATGCGCGTCATCGGCATCGCGCCAGAGCTCAGGCTTCGCTCGTTGCGCGAGCCGCCGGCGGCGGTTGGCTATCACCTGTGGTCGGGCGGCATGACCGTGACCGTGCGCGCCCGCGGCTCCGTGGCCGACGCCGCGACCGCCGTGCGCAACTTGTGGCCCAGGTATTTTCCGAAGACCACGCTCGACATGAGACCGGCGCGGGAGATCTACGCTGCCAACTACGCGGACGATGCCGCGCTGGCACGCCTGCTCACGCTCGCGACGCTGGTCGCGATGTTCATCGCCGCCATTGGCGCCTACGTGCTGGCCACCGACGCCGTGCAACGCCGCACGCGCGAGATTGCGCTGCGCAAGTTGTTTGGTGCGCGGCGACGGGACGTGGGCCGGCTCGTGGCGAAGGAGATAGGCACCATCCTCGGGCTGGCGGCCGTCGTCGGCTTGCCGCTGGCGGCGCTCGCCATTGCGCGCTATCTCGCGCCGTTCAGCGAGCGCACGCCGGTGGCGTATTGGGCGCTGGGCGTGGCGCTGATTGCCGCGTTGGGGATCGTAGGCGTGGCCGCCGCACGGCAGATGCGGGTTGCCATGGGCATGAAGCCGGCGGCGGCCTTGCGCGCTTGAGATCAACGCGATGCGATCTTCGTTGCGACCTTGCGATCGAGGAAGTCGCACATCAGCGCTGCGATCTCGGCGCCCTTGTCTTCGAGTGCGAAGTGTCCCGTATCCAGCAGGTGGAACTCCGCATCCGGAACTGCGCGGGCGGCGGTTGCACGCTGACGTTCATCGACCGCACGAAAGCGCATCGACGCCTGTTTTGCAGCGCAACGGCGTGCGGCAACCGCGCCAAGGTCGCCGCTTTCCGCAGTCGCCAGCGCGGCTGAAATTGCGCGCCGCACCGGCCCCCGGGGCGGTTCGCCTGTAGGAATCGTGGAGAGCCGCGCACGCGGCCTCGCCGCCCTAGGAAAAAGCGGTAGTTAGTCATCACCTAGGCTATCGTGCTTGCGCATGCGCATGTGCAAACAACCTCGGCATGAGGAAGTATGCCGATGGTTTTTCCGCGAAAGACTTCGTAAATTCGCGCCCACGTGCCCGCTGGCGAAGAAACAGTGAACGAACCAGCGCATGTGATTTGCTTCGAATGAACTCAAACGGTGGGGGCCGGGCGGTTCACGAGCGCCCGACTCCTGCGCAATCCGACGGAGGACTTATGCGCAGATCCCTAATCGCAACGGCGGTGAGTGCCGCGTTGTTAGGCCCGGTGTGGGCCGACGATATCATCCAGACAACGGCCGACGGCGACGACATGCTGACGGCAACATCGAGCGATACATTCACGACCACGCTGACCAACGCGTTCAACACCAGTTCCGCGGTGGCCACGACGGAGCTTTCGGCGACGGTGTCGAACGTCGAGATCTCCGGCTTCGGCAACGTGGCTAACAACACGGGCAATGCGAACGGAGCGCGCGGCGGCGAAGGCGGCGCGGGCATGGGCGGCGCCGGCTCCGGCGGCAATGGCCCTGGCGGCGATGGCTCCGGGGGCGATGGCCCTGGTGGTGACGGTGGTGGAGGCGCCGGTGGAAATGGTGCGCGCGGCGGTGACGGTGGCGCCGGCGGCGACGCCCTGAATGGCGGCGCAGCGGCTGATGCCGCGACCAGCGGCACGGCACACAGCGGCGGCGCGACCGCGGGCAACGGTGCGCGCGGCGGCGACGGCGGCGCCGGCGGCAGCGCCGAAGGCGACAGTGGTAGTGGCGGTGGCGGTGGTGGCGCGTCCGGTGACGCAGGCGCAATCAGCTCAGGCGTGGGTGGCGATGCCGAAGGTAGTGGCGGCGCCGCGAGCGGCGAGGGTGATGGACCGCCGAATGCAACGGGCGGCGCGGCGACCAACACCGGCGGTTCGGGGACCGGTGGATCGGCCACGTCAACCTCCGGTGATGGAACAGGAACCGGCGGTGCCGGTGGCGCGTCGGCTAACACGGGTGGCGCCGGTGGTGCCGGCTCCGCCGGCGGCGTTGGCGGCAACGCGAGCAACGGCGACGCCATGTCGGGCGATGCTTCCACCACGGCGACGAACGGCGACGCCGGTGGCGGCGCTGGCGGCGCAGGTGCGGCCGGCGGCAACGGCGCTGATGGCGGCGCGGGCACTGGCGGTGCCGGCGCGGGCGGTGATGGCACCGGCGGTGCCGGTACCGGTGGCGCCGGAACGGGCGGCGATGGCTCGGGCGCAGCGGGCGGCAACGGCGGCAATGGCGGGACGATCACCGTCGACGCAGGCACGTTCGACATGTCCGCAAACATGGACGCAACCGCGCAATCCGCGGCGGGCGTTCTGGTTGTCAGCAACAACAGCGGCCATGGCTCGCTGATACAACAGGGCGTGACCGTGCAGGCGAACCTGAACGTGGGCGGAGGACCGTAAATCCGCGAATGGGCGAAAGGTTGTTCGGGTGGCGCGAGCCACCCGAACACAACAACAAGGAGACAGCTCATGCGTGCCGCTACTTTGACCATTGCCCTGGCGATGGCTCTGGCCCTGCCAGCCGCGTCATTCGGGGAGGAGCCCGAAACGGCGCTGGGCGCGCCGGTGTCTTCCGCCACGCTCGACGAACAGCGGGGCGGCGATGAGACCGAGATCCAGAACAACATCCGCGTGACCGGCGATGTCACCGACAACTCGGCCACCAACGTCGTGACCGGCGCTAACAACATCCAGGACGGCTCGTTCGACAACGCGAGCGGTGTCCTGTCGGTGGTGCAGAACACCGGCGCCAACGTGCTGATCCAGAGCGCCACGATCGTGAACGTGCAGTTCACCGATCCATGAGGCGCCAATCCATGAGGATTGGCGTGCTGATTCTGGCGTGGGGAGTGGCGTCGCTGACGCAGGCGGCGACCGTCGAAGTGCGTGGACCGCACGACGGCGGTTTCGCCGCACGCGTGCTCAGCGTGAAGGAAGCCCGCTTCACCACCACCGTGCGACAGCAGTACGACTTCAGCTGCGGCTCCGCGGCGATTGCGACGCTGCTCACGCATCACTACGGCATTCCCGTGACCGAGCGCGAAGTCTTCGCGCAGATGTTCGAGCGCGGCGACCAGGCCAAGATCCGCAAGGAAGGTTTCTCGATGCTGGACATGAAGCGTTACCTCGAGTCGCGCGGATTCCTGGCCGATGGGTTCGAACAACCCCTGGAACGCCTCGAGCAGGAGCGCCTGCCGGCCATCGTGTTGCTGAGCGAACGCGGCTACCGGCATTTCGTGGTGGTCAAGGGAATCGCTCGCGGCCGCGTGCTGGTGGGGGACCCGGCCATGGGCACACGCACACTTTCCTTCGACCGCTTCAGCTCCCTGTGGGTGAACCATTTGCTGTTCGTCGTGCACAACCGCCGCGAGACGGCCCGATTCAATCTCGCGAGCGACTGGCGTGTGGCCCCGGGCGCGCCGCTGTTCCAGGCCGTTACACGCGAGCGCATGCTCGATTCACTGCCGGTGCGGCGCGCGGGAGCGTTCTAGATGCGCGCCACCGTCTGCCAACGTTTCGCGCTCGGCTGCATCGCCGCCTGTGTTGGCGCGGCAGCCTGCGCAGATGGGTTTTCCTTTTCCGCGGCAACACCCGTCACCGAAACCGCACTCGATGCCGTGCGCGGCGGTGTCGAGGTTCCCGCTGCGAACTTGCGCGCGGCGATGACGCTCGAACGGTCGGCGTATGTGAACGGAGAGCTCGTCGCCAACTCCAGCGTCCGCATCCCCGACATCGCCAACATCACGGCCGAGCAAGCGACCGCGCTCGCGGATACCGCCGGCACGCTGCTGATCCAGAACGGACCTAACAACGCATTCGACGTGGCCGATCTCGGGCCGGCATCGACCGTCATCCAGAACACGCTCAACGACCAGCACCTGTTGACGCTGACCACGATCGGCGTCGAAGTGAACACGCTCGGCGCATTCCGGGAGTTGAACTTCCAGGATGGCCTGCGCGACTCGCTGGCTTCGATTCCGGGGGTGCGATGAAGCGATTCACGCGAGCCCTCGTGATTGCGGCGAGCACTTGCCTGGTTTCGCTCGGTGCTCATGCGCAGGCGCCGCAGCAGGAGGATCGACTGCAAGCGCTGCAGCGCCAGCTCGCCGAGCAAAGCGCGAAGCTCGAGCAGCTTCAGGCGCAGCTGAGCGAACAGGAAGACATCATCGCCTCGCTGCGGCAGGCGGTTGGCGAAGAAATACTCGAACAGCAAAGAGGCGGCGGCGCAGGCGCAGCGGAGGCAACTCCACCCGCGCCGCCGGCGCAGCCGGTGGGTGAAGCGCCAAAACGCGATACGCGTCCGCCCGAGGTCGCACGCATATTCTCCGAGCCCACGGCGCTGACGCGTGGCGGCGATTTCGTGCTCGAGCCGTCGCTGCAGAGTGCGTACTGGGCCAGCGATCGCGTCGCGCTGGTCGGCTACACCGTGATTCCCGCCATCCTCATCGGGCTCGTCGACGTGCGGCGCGTCAAGACCACGAACATGGTGGGCGCACTGACCGCGCGGTATGGCGTCCGCAACCGGTTCGAGTTCGAGATGCGCGCGCCGTACCTGTACACCTCGGTCGACACCGTGAGCCGCGAAATCCTCACCGGCTCGGCCGTGGACAACGTGTTCAACGCCGATGGCCACGGGCTCGGCGACATCGATGCCACCATGCGTTACCAGTTCAATCGCGGCGACTACAGCAAGCCGTTCTGGCTCGGCTGGCTGCGGTATCGCTGGCATACCGGCAAGGATCCCTTCGAGGTGACCACCGACTGCGTGCAGCGCTGCGTGGCCAACACCACCGGCACCGGCCTGCCCCTCGAGACACCCACCGGCACGGGATTCAACGCCGCGCAGGCGGGCCTGACGTGGCTCTATGCCTCGGACCCCGCGGTGTTCTTCGGCGGCGTGAGCTATCTACACAGTTTCCCGCGCGACAATCTCAGCCGCACGCTGCTGCTCGGCGAGAAGGAATTCCTGGGCGAGATCGCGCCCGGGGACATCTTCGGGTTCAACGTCGGCATGGGCCTCTCGCTCAACGAGAAGGCCTCGTTCAGCATCGGCTACGACCAGAGCATCATCGGCAGGACGAAACAGAACGGCGTGGTGGTGCCGGGCGCCGTGCGCACCACGCTCGGGAACCTGTTGATAGGCGTGTCCTATCGCTACAACCCCACCTCGACGCTGAACTTTTCGGTGGGAGTGGGCGTCACGCGCGACACGCCCGATGTGTCGTTCACGATGCGGGCGCCAATCACTTTCTAGTTCACTCGCTGCCGTCCGCGCGCGCCAGGTCGCGCGGCAGTTTCACGTTCGCCGTTCTCCAATGCCTGCTCGAGTCTTTGCAGGCTTGCCTCGGCTTCGGGGGAGAGCGGGCCACCTCTGGATTCTTCAATCGCCCGGCGCACGTCGGCATGACACCTCCCTTTTCCGGCCATTGTTGTCGAAAATCCCCCATCCCGTTCGACTACCCTTTGAACACCCACTCACAGGAGTTGCCTCATGAAAGTCATGGTCTTCGTCAAAGCCACCCCCAACAGCGAAGCGGGGTTGCTCCCGTCCGATGAAGCGACGCAGAAGATGTTCGCCGAGATGGGCAAGTTCAACGAGAAACTGGCCAAGGCCGGCATCATCAAGGCGGCCGATGGCCTGCAGCCCAGCAAGGCCGGCAAGCGCATCAAGTTCACGGACAACCATGCGACGGTGGTCGACGGACCGTTCGCGGAGACCAAGGAACTGGTGGCGGGTTTCTGGATCTGGGAGGTGAAGTCGCTGGCCGAGGCCGTCGAATGGGCCAAGCGCTGCCCCAACCCCATGCCGGGCGAGGAAGGCGTGCTGGAGATTCGTCCGTTCTACGAGATGGAGGCCTTCGACCACATCATGACGGACGAAATCCGCGAGCGTGAGGAGCGCGTACGCAAGTTGGTCGAGCGGCAGCAGAAGCCGAAGGCCAAGGCCAAGGCCAAAGTGAAGGCGAAGCCAGCCAAACGGAAACCACCACGCGCCAGATCCAAGAAGTAGCCTACCGGCGCGCAGGCAGACGCTCCATCACAGACAACGCGTTTCCTGTTGCCGCGCCGGACGCCGTATTGTCGAAGATGCACCACGTGGGAATACGGCGGTGTTGCAAGGCTCGCAGCTTGTCCATGAGCACATCGAGGTAATCGTCTTGATAGGAGGAGTAGTAAGTGCGCGGTGAGCCATGAAGGCGAAAGTACGCGAGCCCGGGCCATCCGCCTGGCTTGCCATCGCTCTCGGCTCGCGGCGGATCCGCGGCCACTCGTGCGACTTCGAATTTGGTCATCAGGCGGTCGGCGGGAGCCCCGAACCAGCTCGCATGCCGCGGCTCGACTGCGACGCCGCCCGCGAATTGATTTCGCAACACTGTGAAGAACGCGCGGGCGACCCGGGAATCGAACGCAAGGCTCGGCGGAAGCTGCGCGAGCAGACAGCCAAGGCGAGAACCCAGCGGTTCGAGTTCCACGAGGAACGTCTTCAAAAGTTTTGCGCTGTTGGTGAGCTGATGATCGTGCGTGATCGTGTTCGGGATCTTGACGGAAAATCGGAACGCGCGCGGTACGCTCGAGGCCCATCGTTCAAACGTCGAGGCGCGATGCGGGCGATAGAAAGTGGAGTTGATTTCGACGGCGGGAAGCCGCTCCGCGTAGCGCGAGAGAAGCGACTCGCCCGGTGGGAAGCGGGCCTGCATCGCGCGGGGAATACTCCATCCAGCAGTCCCGATGTACAGTTTCGAGGGCACAGCGCCATATAGAAGGAGGACACGATGACAGTCAAAACCCTTGACGCGAAAGGCGCAGCAGAGGCCCAGCTCAAATCTCTCATCGAGAAGTTCGATCCAGAGGATCAGCGGCTCATCCGCTCGGTCAGGACGGCTCTGCGCAAGCGATTTCCGACCGCGAACGAGCTGGTGTACGACTACGGCAACTCGCTCGTCATCGGCTATTCGCCGACGGAAAACGGCATCGAATCGATAGTCTCGACCTCCGCGCGTGCCGACGGTGTGAGCCTGTATTTCCTGAATGGCCCCAAATTGCCTGACCCGAAGAAGCTGCTCATGGGGTCGGCCAAGATGGTTCGCTTCATCCCGTTGGAGTCCGCCGGCCGGCTGAAGCATCCGGATGTGGAGGCGCTGATCGCCGCCACGATCGACCTGGCCGGCGTTCCGTTCCCATCCAGGGGCAATGGCAACGTCATCATCAAGACGAGTGCTGCGAAGAAGAAGGCTCCGCGCAAGCCGGCAAAGTGAAGACAGACAACAACTTACGGCTGAAGAATCCGATCACCGCCTAATGTCGATGCGTCGCCCGCCCAATCGGCGAGATGCCGAATTCCGCGGACATCGAGGCAGGGATTCGCTTCAATGAGGAGATGGTGAAGGCGGGGATCCTGCTAGCCGCTGACGGCATCAAGCCGAGCAAGTTCGGCAAGCGCGTTGTCCTCCGCCGCAACAGAAAGCCGTCGATCACCGATGGCCCTTTCGCCGAGACCAAGGAGCTCCTTGCCGGCTACTGGCTCTGGGAAGTGAAGTCGATGGACGAAGCGCTCGAGTGGGCGCAGCGCGTCCCGCCCCCGATCTCGGGCGAAGAAGCCAATATCGAGCTCCGTCCGTTCTTCGGGCCGGAAGATTTCGGCGAAGAGTTCACACCCGAGATGCAAGAGCGAGTGGAAGAGATGCACCGCCGAAGCTGAACCAGCGGCTCGAGCAGCAGTAGCGGTATTGCCCAGCACGCCCAGGCCATGATCGCCTGCGCGTCGCTGGTCGCCACGCCGCTCGACGCGAGCGCGTCCACGCCAAAGCGGAACGTCACGAACGCGAAAGTGACGGCATAACTGCGCATCATCCACTCGCGGTGCTGGAGCAGGTTGCGGCGTCGAATGGCGAGCACGGCCATCGACGTCGTGACCACCCAGGCCACGCACAAGAAGAACAGCCCCGCCGCATAGGGCGCGTTGCCCGGGATCGTCAGCGATAGGTAGAAGCCGGCGATGCTCGCGACGACGATGACGCCCACGTATACCTTGCCCAGGACGCGATGCAGGGCGGCGACGCGATTCGTGAGGCCTAACCAGAGCTGCACGACACCTGCGGTGAGCGCGATCACGCCGCCAGCGACGTGGAGCACCAGGCCCCAGCGGCGCGGCCAGAAGTAAGGGCCGTAGTGGGCCTGCGAGAGTTCGAGGTAGGGCAGCACGCTTCGGCCGATGAACCACAGTGCGAGCAGTGCGAGGGCGCTGAGAATGGAGGCGATCAACAGGCGGCGCGAATTGCTGCGGGTGGCCGTCGCGACGGCAGTGGTTGCGTTCATGTCTGGTCCTCGGGTCCTTCGGCTTTGGGACTGGCGAGGGCCGAAGCGGGTTGCAGACTTGTCCGGATGGCTCGACCTAACAATGTTGCCCTCGCGTGAATGTTTCAATTTCGTCGGAAAACATAGGCTTTCGCGACACATCAGCCGCGTGCTGGCGCGTATACTGTGTGTATGTACAGCGTCGTCAAACATGGAGCAGGGAATGCGTTCTATCGACGAACTCGTGAAGGACATCTGCACTCTGGCCGGCCACCTCAACGCCGCACACCACCGCTGGTTGTTGTTGATCGCTGAATACGATCGGCGCACTGGCTGGTCGGACGGCGCGACGAAGTCGTGTGCCCACTGGTTGAACTGG
>DASTXR010000087.1:0-18974 GCA_035765415.1 Steroidobacteraceae bacterium
CGACCAGCTCGCGTCCGGCGTGAAGCTCGGCCGCCGCGTGTTCACGCTGACGACGCCGAGGCTCGCGTTCTTGCCGAGCAGCGTGCCCTGCGGGCCGCGCGTCACTTCGACGGTGTCGACGTCGATGAAGTCGAAGCTCGAAGTCAATGCGTTGTAGCCGTAGCTCACGCCGTCGACGACGAAGCCCACGGACGGATCCTGCGCTTCGGTCTGTCCCTGCCGGCCCACGCCGCGCATCGACAAACTACTGGTGCGCTGGTTGCCGAGATTCCAGGACACGTTCGAGGCGCGCTGCGTGATGGCGCCGATGTCCGTGGCCTGCAGGCGATCGAGCTCCTTGCCGGTCACCACGGAGATCGACAGCGGCACTTCCTGCAGCGGCTCGAGGCGGTTGCGCGCACGCACCGTGACCTTGCCGAGCGCCGTGTCCTGCGGCATGTCCGCCACCACCGCGGCGGTGGCATCGGGCGCCGCCTGCGCGGCGGCCAGCTCCTGCCTGTGCGCCTCGAGTTCCAGCGTGAGGCGGTCGATCTCGGCCTGGATCTCCGCGGCGCTGCGGCCCTCCGCGGCGTGCGTCAGGGCGGGAAGGAGCAACGCCAGCGAAACGGCGATGGCGATCGGAGAATTGCGATGCATGTTCGATTACCGGTGGTAGTTAGGTATGGAAAAGTCAGGCACGTCTGGAGAGCCGTCGCCCCGCGGGCAACGGCGCGGCGAACGCGAACCTCACTGGTTGTCTGTGAGTACCGAGACCTTGGCGATTCCGGAGTGCTCTATTTCAGCCATGACTTTCGCCACGGCCCCGTACGGCACGCGGTCGTCTGCGCGCAGGTGCAGTGTGGGATCGGCGATGGCGGCCTTGATGCCCGCGAGCCGCTGCGCGATCGCATCGGGCGCCACCGGTTGATCGTCGAAGTACACCTTGCCGCCATTGTCCACGGTGATCGTGATGGCCTTCTGCTGTTCGGGCGGCGTGGTGTTCACCGTGCGCGGCAGGTTCACGTGGATGGCGTTGGTGAGCGCCGGGATCGTGATGACGAACGCCACGAGCAGCACCAGCATGACGTCGACCAGCGGGGTGATGTTGATTTCGCTCAGGACATCGCTGTCTTCGGACGTGGATACGGCCATGGATCAGCCCCCCTTCGCCGCGCCGACCACGACCGGCTGCAGGCGATGGACTTCCTGCGGGCGCCGCTCGGCACGCAGGACCGCGTGTTGCGCGAGGTTGAGGAAGTCGTTGGCGAAATCGTCGAGATCCGCGACCACCGCTTTCACGCGGCGCACGAAGTAGTTGAATGCCAGCACCGCCGGTATCGCCACCGCGATGCCGACGCCGGTGGCGAGCAGCGCTTCGCCGATGGGACCGGCGACGACGTCGATCGACGCGTTGCCCAGCCGGCTGATGTCCTTCATCGCTGACATGATTCCCCACACCGTGCCGAAGAGGCCCACGAATGGCGCGGTGCTGCCGACACTCGCGAGCACGGCAAGGCCGGTCTCGAGTGAGCGGCGTTCGCGCAGCACCTGCTGCTTCAGGTTTCGCTCCAGCAATTCGTGCCGGTCCCAGGCGTGGTCATCATTGCCGTCCGCCGGTGGCTGGTGGCGCAACACGCCGAATCCCACGGCGGCCAGGCGCGCGAAACCACTGCGGTTGTCGGCGACCTCGGCGGCGCTCTGCAGATTCGGCGCGGCGCGGAACGCGGCGAGATAGTTGCGGTTCCGCAATGCGGAGCGGATGAACTGCGTGGCCTTCGCGCCGATCAGCGCCCAGGTGGCGACCGAAAAGGCGGCCAGCAGCCAGAGGGTTGCGGCGACGGCGAGCGATGAAGAATGGGCGAACACGGTGACTAACCTTTGGCTGTGAGGACGATCAGGAATCGAGCTTGAATTCGATGGGCACGGTGGCGAAGCCATCGACGGGTGTGCTGCCACGCGTGGACGGCGCGAACACCCAGCGCTCCACGGTGTGGATGGCCGCGTCGTCGAGCAGCTTCTTGCCGCTCGAGCGAACTACTTCGACCGATTCGACGGCGCCGGTCTGCAGCACCCGTACGCGCAGCAGCACCGTGCCCTGCCAGCCCTGGCGTACCGCCTGCGCGGGATAGTCGGGCGGCGGATTGTTCTTGTAGCCGATGCCGCCGAACGCGGGCCTCACCGGCTCCGGTGGGGCTGGCGGCGCCGGCGGAGCCGGCTCCACGGCGGCCACGGTTTCCACGGGCGCCGCGATCGGCGCCTCGCTGGCAACGAGCGCGCTCTGTATCGGCGGCAGCGCGCGCGGTGGAGTCTTCTTCGGCGGCGGCGGAGACGGCGGTTCGACGATGGGTTCAGGCTGCGGCGGCCGCACGATTTCGATGGCCAGCGTGTTCTTTTTCGGCTTCACGTCGGAGCCCAGCGAGAAGCTGTTCCCGTACCAGACGCCGACCGCGTGAGCGGCAACGACCAGCACCGCGACCAGCGCGACGAGCCAGCGCCGCGAGGGCGTGGGCTTGTGTCCGACCAGCGCGCCCGAACCGGCGACCGGAACGTCGTGCCATTGCAGCGGCACGCGGCCATGGACCTGCCGCCGCCGCCGCAGGCGGCGCGGGACGCGATGAATGGGAAGCGCGAGAGCGGGTGTACTCATGTGAGGGGAAACTAACTACGTGACCGTGGCTTGGGAAATTGCGGAATCGCATTCACATATGCCGCGTATCGCGCCCCACGCGTTCGTAACCGCAAGCCGCCCCCGCCGGTAACATTCCGGTATCACGGGAATTGCATGTGGCCGGGTTAGGATCCACCGCATTGAGTACTTCACCCGTATCGTTCGCCGAGGCCACGCGCACCTGGTTGCGCATCGGCCTGCTGTCCTTCGGCGGCCCCGCCGGGCAGATAGCCGTCATGCATCGCATCCTGGTCGAGGAGAAGCGCTGGATCGGCGAAGAGCGGTTCCTGCACGCGCTGAGCTATTGCATGCTGCTGCCCGGCCCCGAAGCACAGCAGCTCGCGACCTACGTCGGCTGGCTGATGCACGGCATTCGCGGCGGCCTGGTCGCGGGCCTGCTGTTCGTGCTGCCGGGCTTCCTCGCGATCATGGCGCTGTCCGTTGCCTACGTGCTCTGGCAGCAGCAGCCGATCGTCGAAGGCGTGTTCCTCGGGCTCAAGGCTGCGGTGATCGCCCTGGTCATCGAAGCGCTGTTGCGCATCGGCAAGCGTGCGCTGCGGAGTCGCGCGGCAGTGTGGGTCGCGGTGCTCGCGTTCATCGCACTCGCGGTTTTGCGTCTGCCGTTCCCGCTCATCATCCTCGGCGCGGGCGTGGCCGGCTACCTGCGCGCGCGCCTGGGACTCGGCTCGTTCGCCGCCGCGCCCGTGACACCCGTGGGCACGGCCGGACCGCCGCCGCTCGTCGACGCCGGCCTGCTCACGCGCGTGCGGCCGCCGGCCATGCGCAGCATCAAACTACTCGCGCTGTGGCTGCCGCTGTGGTTCGCCCCGGTGCTCGCCTGCGCGTGGCTGTTAGGAACGGACAGCACGTATACGCAGCTCGGCGTGTTCTTCAGCAAGATGGCCGTGGTCACATTCGGCGGCGCGTACGCCGTGCTCGCCTACGTGGCGCAACAGGCGGTGGAACGTTTCGCGTGGGTCACGCCCACGCAGATGGTCGACGGGCTGGGGTTGGCCGAAACCACGCCCGGACCTCTGATCCTGGTGGTGCAATTCGTCGGATTCCTGGCCGCGTACCAGGCTGCGGGCGCGGCACATCCGCTGCTCGCCGGCGCGCTCGGCGCCGTGCTCACGGTGTGGGTCACGTTCGTGCCCTGCTTTCTGTGGATTTTCCTCGGCGCGCCCTACATCGAAGCGCTGCGCGGCAACGTGGCGCTCGCCAGCGCCCTCGCCACGATCACCGCCGCCGTAGTCGGGGTGATCGCCAATCTCGCGTTGTGGTTCGCCTCGCACGTGCTGTTCGCACGTCCCGGCCCTTACGGACTGCCTGACCCTGCGTCGTTGCGCATCGTGCCCGCGCTGCTCACCGGCGTGGCGCTGGCCTCGATGTTCGTCTTCAAGTGGAACCTGGCGCGGACGCTCGCGGCGTGCGCCGTCCTTGGCGCAACATCCACAATGCTCCGATGACCGGGACTGGTTTTACCCAATCCCGGCCATCTGAGCCCAATGAGGTTACTTCCTATCTACCCCACAGCCTGTTCAACAGATTCGTCTTGCGCTGATCGAACGTGCGCCACTCGCCCCAGCCCGATTCATTGCTGATCGGGTCGTAGGCATGGCCGTACCAGCCGGCGGTGTCGCCGGATTCCGGATTGATCGACCAGTAGCAGCCTTCGATGCCCTTCGAGATCATCCAGTCCACGAAGGCGTTCTGCCACTGCGTGTCGATGCCCGGAGTGACGTGGCTCCAGCGGTCGCGGTCACGGATGCTGGCCTGGCCGAGCGGCCAGTCCATGTTGCCGCCGAATTCGCCGACCACGATCGCGTAGTTCTGCTGCTTGAGGTAGCCGAAGTGCTCTTCCCAACCTGCCCGCAGCAGCGTCGGGTTGATCACGATGTTGCAGTTGGCGTCGCCAGCCGCATCACCCTCGAGCCCCGCGCACTGCGTCTGCGCCGGATCCATGAACATCTTCTGCACGAACACCGACGGACCGTAGGTGTGCGGCGAATACACGAGCCGCTCCTTGGGAACGTTGATGGGGTTCGTGCCGGCCTCGAACAGGTTTTCACCCCAGTTCGGGTTGGTGTCGGCGGAGCCATGCGGCTGCGGGGTCACGGTGGCCGGCGTTCCGTCCTGCGTGCCCGCGTTCGTGCCGATACCCTGCACGAACAGCAGCGTGTTCGGATTCACCGCGTTGATCGCGGTGTATGCCGCCTCGGTCAGCGCCTTCCACTCCGCCCACGTGTAGTCGTGCGGCTCGTTGTAGATGTCGATGCCGATGATGTTGTCCACGCCCAGCGCCGTGCCGAGACCCGCCACCGTGCGCAGGTTGTCCAGCCACATCGTCTGGTTGTACGGATGCGTGGTGGTCACCGTGGCCGGATTACCCGACGCCGCGCACGAATAGTTCTCGCGCTTGAAGTCGTAGTTGTCACGGTCCGCATCCACCCATGGCGGACGCGCATCGAGGCGACCCTTTCTCCAGCCCACGTAGTTAGAGCAGGAGTGGATGTCGAGCATCACTTCGATGTTGGCCGCATCGGCCGCGCGAATCATGGTCTCGAGGGCGAGCCGCGAATTCGCGATGCGCACCGAGGAATGATTCTTGAGCACGTTGCCCGTGCCCTGCGGATCGTTGGCGTTGAGCGTCTGCGGAACCAGCGGCAGCCGGATCACGTTGATGCCCATGCCCGCGATTTCCGACATGGTCTGCGCGATCGTGCGACCGCTTCCCTGACCGCCGTTCACCCAGGACGTGTTGCCGATGTACTGCTCCATCGCAGCACCGCTCGGGTTGACCGGATCGTCGGAAGGCTCATGCCGTCCCTCGAGGCCGAACCACGAGCCGCAACGCACCGGGAACACCGTGCCGTTCTTGGTGATGCGTCCCGCCGGGTTGACGCGGAACACCGCGCCCGCTGCGCCGAGCGTGATGTTCACCGGCGTGGACACCGTGCTCAACGTCGGATTGCCGTTGTCGAACGCGGTCGCCGTGATCGTGTGGCTTCCCGTCGTGAGACCCGTGGCGTTGAAGGTGTACGGAGCGGTCGTATCGCTCGACACCAGCACGTTGTCGATGCGGAACTCCACACGGATGATCGCGCCACTCGGAGGATCGCTGGCCGTGGCCGCAATCGGCACCGCCGCGCCCGCCGCGAACGACTGACCGGCTGTCGGTGACGTGATCGAGACCAGAGGTGGCGGGTTCGACGTGCCACCGATGCTGAACGGCACGTTGGCAGTCGACGTGCTCAGCACCGGAGTGCCGTTGTCGAATGCCGTGGCCTGCGCAGTGTGACTGCCCGCGGCCAGACCCGTGGCCGCACAGGTGTACGGCGATGACGTGTCAGTGCATCGCAGCGTTCCATCGACGCGGAATTCGACGCGGGTGACCGCGCCTCCCGTATCGGTGGCGGTCGCCGCCAGATTGACGGTCGTGGTCCCGGCCGGGAAGGCCTGCCCGCTCGTCGGCGCCGTCAGGTTGACGACGGGTGGCGGATTGCTGGTAGTACCGATCGAGAACGCCACCGCGGTAGAGGTGGTGCTCGCCGCCGGCGTGCCGTTGTCGACGGCCGTCGCCGTGACCGAGTGGTTGCCGGCCGCGAGACCCGTCGCCGTGAAGGCATAGGGAGCGGTGGTGTCGGTGTTGACCAGGTTGCCGTCGACGCGGAACTCGACGCGTACGACCGCGCCATTGTCAGTGGCGTTCGCCGCCAGGTTCACGCTGGTGGTTCCGGCCGGGAACGCCTGGCCGGCGGTCGGCGCCGTCACCGAGACGGTGGGCGGAGGGTTCGTCGGCGGGGTGCCGCCGCAGGTGACGCCATTCAGCGTGAACGAAGTCGGCGGATTGTTAGTTCCGGTGTGCGTTCCGTTGAAGGCGACGTTGAATGTCCCGTTCGTGTTGATGACGGCGTTCCACGGCGCATTGCTCGACACCGTGACGGTCGGGCTTCCCGCGGGCTGGGAGAAGGTGACCGGCCAGCCGTTCTGCACGCGCTGACCGTTCGGGAAGCTGAACACCAGGTTCCAGCCGTTGATCGCCGGGCCGGTGTTCCTGATGTCGATGCTGGCGCCGAATCCGTTTCCACCGGTCCAGGTCGGGGCCGTGTAGGTCACCTGGCATCCGGGTGTTTGCGCGAATGCGCTGGAAGCTCCTGCAGAAGCCACCACGAGCGTGGCTAACAACCATCGCAACCGGGTCCGCGACCCGGTCGTAGGCAAAGAACGAGACATGATTAATTCTCCTGGCAACAAAAGTACCAATGGCCTCTCGGCGTCTTCAGGAGTGGGAAAGAGTCTGCAGGGAGTGCGCGTGATCTATCAGCAGCACATGCAATCCCTGCACGGAACGATTCACTCCATGAATCAAGCGCGTCGCAGTTGCGACGCCAGAACGCTGACGAAGTCCCCCTGTGAGCGCTGGAGAAAATACACCCAAAGCCCACCCTGTCCATAGGGGAATATCGTCCGCGACGCCATCGAGCGCTGAATTGGTGCTTCCGCTGTCTTGAGCTTGACTAACTTGTCTCGTTGATTGGCCAACATGTCTCGCTGTTTGGCCACCGCGCGGCGCCATGAGTAACCTGGCGCCGCTGTCCGGTTCCGCCTCTCATCGCGATCGACCGGCGGAAAAAATTACAGCAGCCTTCAGTTGCGATCGCATCCGACGCGGATCATTTCGCGCGGTTGGGCGGACCGCTGGCCAGCGTTTCGATTTTCCAGACGGCGCCGCGACCGACCACGTACAACGTGCGGCGATCGGCGCCGGCGAACGCGAGATTCTGCGGCGCCCTGGGCAGCTCGACGTGAGCGTGCGGTCAGGCTTGCCTGCCGCCGCGGCGGAACCGGCGAAACCACTCAGCGTGACGGCCGCCAGCGCTGCATAAACATAGGTGCGAGACATGTCGTTCTCCCGGGAAATCCGGCTTACAGAGGTTTGTAGTTGAAGTGGCAATCGCGGCAGCCGTGCGCGATCGCCAGCGCATTGCGTCGTGCCGATGTGAAGCGGTGCGCCGTGAGATCCGCCTGCGCGCGACTGGCGAACTCCCGGCCTTCGCGCGACCAGCGCACTGCGTCTTCCGCGTTGCCCCGCTTCTCGAAAAACTTTTCCATCAATGCGTACAACTCTTCGATTTCACGCGCGGCGCCGTGCGCGGCTTGCCGGTCGCGCGCCGCAATGTGGCGCTGCAGGTCCTGGCTGCCGTCATCGATGCGCTGCATCCAGTCGTCGAAGTCGAGGAGGTTCTGCGCGGCGGCGCCGAATGACAGCGCCGCGAGCACGGCGACGCATACCATGGAGCGCACGCACCGGCGCGCGGCTGCCGATTTCATTCGGGTGGTTTGTAGGCTTCGTGGCAGGCCTTGCAGGTCCGCACGACCGCGCGCACGCCGTGCGACGCCGCGTCGAAGTTTCCGGCCTCGATGGCCTGCACCACCACGGCGAGATGCTCCTTGCCTTCGCGCGCGTACCCGGCGCCGAGCGGCGCCTCGGGTTTGGCGGCGAAGTATTTCTCCGCCCACGCAAACCCTTCGCCGAGTACGGCCGCGTTGGCCAGCGACGCCCTGGCATCCCGCCCGCCGACATTGGAATCGAGCTCCCTGATCGCATCGTCCATCGACTCCATGAGCGCATCATCGAAGTCGCTGAAATCGATCCCGGCCGCCATCACACCCGCAGCCAGCGCGATTGAGACGCCGGCCGCCAACCATTGCTTGCGCATCGCGTCTCTTGTCAGGCCAGGATGGGTTTGATCACGTCGCCGAACACCGTGGTCGCCTTTTCCGTGCGGCCCTGGTGCTGGAACGTGAGCTTCTGGAAATCGAGGCCTAACTGGTGCAGCACCGTCGCCTGCAGGTCGTAGGTATCGACGATGCCTTCCTGCGCGCGCAGGCCGATTTCATCGGTGGCGCCGTACGTGCCCGGCTTGATGCCGCCGCCGGCGATCCAGCTCGTGTAGCCCCAGGGATTGTGGTCGCGTCCGTCGCCGGTCTGGCCGTACGGCGTGCGGCCGAACTCGGAGGTCCACACCACCAGCGTGCTGTCTAACAACCCGCGGGCCTTGAGGTCGCGCAGCAGCGCGCCGATCGGCTTGTCCACGGTCTTCGACATGATGGAGTGGTTCTTCTCGATCTCCTGGTGAGCGTCCCAGGACTGGATGCCGTCTTCCTGCGTGCCGGAGATGACGTGCACGAAACGCACGCCGCGTTCGACGAGCCGGCGCGCGCGCAACACCGCGGTGCCGTATTCGTCGGTCGGATTCTCACCGATGCCGTACATGGCGCGCGTGGCCGCGGTTTCCTGCTTGAGATCCACGGCCTCGGGGGCCGCGACCTGCATGCGATACGCGAGATCGTAAGAGCGCGTGCGCGCCTCGAGCTCGGTGTCAGCCGGATAACGCGACGCGTGTTTCTCGTTGACCTGCTTCAGCAGGTCGAGCGTGGCGCGTTGCTCCGCCTGCACGACGCGATCCGGGCGCTGCAGGAACAGGATGGGCGAGTCGCCCTGGCGGAACGACGTTCCCTGGTAGGTGGCCGGCAGGAATCCGGCGCTCCAGATCACCTGGCCGTTGCCACCACCCGCGCCGCCCTTGCCCGTCGGCAATACCACGAACGCCGGAAGATCCGGGTTCGCGCTGCCGAGGCCGTAGGTGATCCAGGCGCCCAGCGACGGGCGCCCCGGCGTGAGCGCGCTGGTGTGCAACTTGAGCGACGAGATGACGTGTGTGCTGCCCTCGGTCTTGCAACCCTTGAGGAACGAAATGTTGTCGACGTGCCTGGCGATGTTCGGCAGCAGGTCCGACACCCACGCGCCGGTCTCGCCATGTTGCTTCCAGGTGCGCGGCGTCGCGGTCAGCGCGCCCACACCGCCGTCGGTCGCGGTCTTGAGGTTCTTCGAGAACGACTCCGGCAACGGCTGGCCATGCAGCTTGATGAGCTGCGGCTTGTAATCGAACAGGTCGAGCGTGCTCGGCGCGCCGGCCATGTGCAGCCAGATCACCGACTTCACCTTCGCGGGGAAATGCGGCTGCCTGGGAGCCAGCGGATCGATGTAGTTGGACGCGGCTTGCGAGGCGAACGCGGCCCCCGGCGCCAGCGCGCCGAGCGCCAGGCTGCCGGCCCCGAGTCCGGCGCCGATGAGGAGGTCTCTGCGGGAGGTAATTCTGTTCATGGGAGGTGTCCGGTAATAGTTAGAAGCGGTAGCTGAATTCGTTGGAGTTCGCGAGCGCGTGCGCCAGGTCGACGAACGCCGCGGCGCGCGCCGCGCCGGCATCGGGCACGGCGGCCGGTTTCGCGTCGGCCGGCTTGCTGGCGGCCGCCTTCTGCTGCTTCTCGACGAACGCGACCAGCGCGGCTTTCTCGTAGCGATCGGCGCTGCGGCCATAAAGCGTCCGGTAGAGCTGGTCGAGCCCGGCGCCCACCTGCGGGTTCTCGGCATAACCGTCAGGCGCGACGATGGCCTTGCCTTCGGCGAGCTGGGCGGCCAGCAGCTTCTCCTGGTTGTCGAGGAACGCGAGCAGCGTCTTCGTTTCCTCCTTGGCCGGTTCGCGCGCATAGAGAATCTCGAACAGCCGCGCCACGCGCCTGCTGTCCTTGTCTCCGGCTTCGCGGATCGCGCGGCCCGCCAGCACCTGCGACCAGCTGTACACCAGGTCGCTGTTGATGAGCGCCAGCGCCTGCGGCGCGGTGGTCGTGACCTCGCGCTTGCCGTGCACCGACTGGGGATTCGCCCAGTCGAACGTGTCGAGCAACGGATACGGAGTGTTGCGCTTCACGTAGATGTACACGCTGCGGCGATTGTGATCGCGCGGATTCTCCGAGGTCTTCCAGGTGTTCTCGTTGAAGCCCGCCTGGTTGGCAAACGCAGGCTGCGGCGGATACACGGGCGGGCCGCCCAGGGTCTCGTCGAGCAGGCCCGCGGCCTGCAGCAGCGAGTCGCGGATCTGCTCCGCATCGAGCCGCAGTCGCGGGAACACCGCTAACAACTTGTTCTGCGGGTCCAGGTTTTCGGCATCCGCGCGGAAGTCCGAGGATTGCCGGTACGTGGCCGACATCAGGATCTGCCGCTGCAGCGCCTTGATGCTCCATTGGCCATCGCGCACGAACGAATCGGCGAGATAGTCGAGCAGCTCAGGGTGCGTGGGCTTCGCGCTCATCTTGCCGAAGTCGCCCACGGTTTCGATGATGGCGCGCCCGAAATACTGCCCCCAGACGCGGTTCACGAACACGCGCGCCGTCAGCGGATTCTCGGGCGCCACGATCCAGTTCGCGAGCGCAGTACGCCGGCCGGAAGACGTCGCGGTGGGCTTGATCACGGGCTGCGTATCGGAGAACAACGCGGGGACACCCGGCTGCACCTCCTCGAGCTTGCGGTCGTAGATGCCCTTGAACAGCACGTAGGTCGGCGGCGCGTCCGCGTGGCCGAGCTCGGTCATCGTCGAGATCAGGCCGAGCTCCTTCGGCTTAAGCTTGTCGAACTTCTTGAGATCGGCCTCGAGGTCCTGGTACTCGACGTACTTCTCGGGCGCCTTCTGCTTGAGGCGCAGCACGGCATTACGCGTGCGGCCCTGCATGGTCCAGAGGTTGCGGTGATAGATCCAGCGGTCGTACGCAGTGCGCTCGGCTTCCGGCTTGGTGATGGACACGCGCGTCTCGGGAACGAAACCGAACACGCGGTCGTCCTCGAGCTTGTCGATGACCGGCTGCAGGATCGCGTCCATCTTCGACTGGATGTCTTTCGTGGCGGCTTCGTACTTCGCCTTCATCTTCTCGTAGTCGGCGATTTCCGCAGGCGTGGCCGCCGGCACGTCGTCGCGCCAGCTGGCGTTCACGAAGTACGCCTGCAGCTGGTAGTACTCCTTCTGCGAAACCTTGTCGAACTTGTGGTTGTGGCACTGCGCGCAACCGACGGTGCTGCCTAACAACACGGTGCCCACGGTGTCCGTGAGGTCGTTGGCCACTTCCTGCTTCTTGAGATTCAGGTCGCGCGCGTTGATCTCGTCGGGGAAGTTGCGCAGGAAGCCCGTGGCGATGAGCGCCTGGCGGTCGTCGGGCCAGAGCTCGTCGCCGGCGATCTGCTCTTTGACGAAGCGGTCGTAGGGCTTGTCGTCGTTGAAGGATTGAATGACGTAATCGCGATACCGCCAGATGTTGGGGCGCGGACCGTCGCCGTTGTAGCCGTCACTGTCGGCATAACGCGCAAGGTCGAGCCAGCGGCGGCCCCAGCGCTCGCCGTAACGCGGCGATGCGAGCAGGCGCTCCACCAGCTTTTCGTATGCATCCTTCGAACGATCCTTCTCGAATGCATGCACTTCTTCCGGCGTGGGCAGCAGGCCCCAGGTGTCGAGCGTGGCGCGACGAATGAACGTGGCGCGATCCGCTTCCTTTGACGGCGCGAGCTTCGCCGCTTCGAGCTTCGCGAGCACGAAAGCGTCGATGGGTGTGCGAACCCATTTCGCGTTTTCGACGGCGGGGATTGCCGGTCGCTGAACGGGTTGATAGACCCAGGGCTTCGATGCGGATCGGGCCGGCGCATCAGCGGCGCTGACCGCCACCATGAAACCCAGGGCTGAGAGAAACATCGCGCAGAGCAGGTTCGACTTCTTCATTGGATCCGTTCCGGGTGGAGTGCGAAGGAATACTCGTTCGCCACCCCGCGGGGTTCCAATCACGATTGAGTGAAGACATATGCCCGGGCGGGCATGACGGCGACTAACTACAGTTCCGGCGGCGCGACCGGTATCAGGGCTGTAACCGGGCTATTCGAAGCCGAATACCGCGGGCACGGGCGCGCGCACCACCAGCCAGCTCAGCACGGCCGAAATGCCGGCCAGCAGCGCGACCGCCAGCCACAGCCGGGACGAGGAGATGGCATCGTGTTCACCGAGCTGGCTCGCGGGTTTTCGTCCGGTGAACATCGGCCCGAGCAGATCGTGCCGCGCGAACACGCGGTGCGCGACGACCGCGAGCACGTGCAGCGCCGCGGCGATGAGAATCCAGTCGAACAGCCGGCGATGCCAGGACGTGAGCGTGAGGCTCAACGAATCGCTGGCGTAGCCGTACAGCGGACCGGTGTTGAAGATTTCGTCATTGGCGAAGAGCCCCGTGATGCCCTGCGCCAGCAGCGAGCACAACAGGAAGATCACCATCCAGCCACCGGGCGGATTGTGACCGGGAGTCGGTTGCGCCGCGCCCCGCAACAGCGCCACGAGATAGGCCACCGTGTGGCGCGGACCGCGCAGGAACTTCGTGAAGCGCGCGTGACGCGTGCCGACGAAACCCCAGAGGATGCGAAAAGCCGCGAGCACCACCACGAGATAACCGAACCACAGGTGGTACTTGAAATACGCCACTCCCAGCTTGTGGGTGGCGTACGAGCCCGCGATGCCGATCACCAGCAGCCAGTGCACCACTCGCACCGGCAGATCCCAGACGCGCCGGGTCATCGCGGGCTCGCTCATCCCGGAAGTTACTTGCTGGAAGGAGCCGCGGGGCCCGCCGCGGCCGCCGTGGGTGTGCGCGGCGGCGGGACTTCGATCCTGGTCAGCTTGCCGCCCTGCTCCTCATACGTCTGTGCACCGAGCAGCCCGGCGACTTTGAATCCCTTCGCCGTCAGCAGATCCGCGGCGCGACCGCTGCGCGCGGCATGGTTGGACACCGTCACGATTGTGCGATCCTTCGGAATCCACGCCAGCTGCTGTTCCAGGTCCCTGGCCTGGATGCTGAGATACACGGGGAATCCGCCGATCCGCGTGAGCTCATCGGGCCGGCGCAGATCGATGATCAGCAGCTCGTCCGGCTTCGTGAGCAGCTGTTCGAATTCGGCGCGCGTGAGCTCGTGCGAAAGCGGCCTGGGCCGGGCCGGCGGCTGCGCGGGCGGTTCCGCGGCGAACGCGGACATCGCGCTGCCGGCAGCGGCCAGGATCAACAGTCTCTTCATCGACATGGCGGTCTCCTCAAACTACTTCGAGCGGAACTTGTCGTGGCAGGACTTGCAGTCGTTGCCCACCGCCGCCACCGCGGCCTTGAGCTCCTCGCCGGCGCTGCTGCTGTTCTCCACCACTTCGGCGAGAGTCTTCGTGTGCACGGCGAAGTCGGCGACGATCTGGTCGAACTCCTTTCGGTTGTTCCAAATCGCCGGCAATGCGCGCGTCTTGCCCTCCTTGGAAATGTCCGGGTACGAATCGCCGACGAACGTGGCGATCTGCGCCAGGCGCGTGGCCTGCTTGTTTGCGCTCTCGGACTTGAACTCGGCCTTGCCCTGGGCCACCTGCGACAGCGGGCCGAAATTGCCCGCGACGATCTTGTAGACCGCCTGCCGGTACTCGATGGCGCGCTCCGCCGGCGTGGGTCCCGCGGGCGCGGCGCCCGAAGGCGGCGGCGTCTGCGCCATCAGCAACGCACTGCCCGTGAGCGTCAGTGCTCCCGCCGTGGCCATGTAAAAACTCTTGAACCGGTTCATCGATGAATCTCCCTCGGGGTGGCTGCGCCGCAGTGGACGTGGGCGCCAGGTCAATCGGTCTGGCGGAATTTTTCGTGGCAGGCTTTGCAGGCCTGCGCGACTTTCAGGAACTGTTCGTTCACCGTCGCGCGATCGCCCGCGGCGGCGAGGCGCGCCAGCGTGTTGGCTTCGCGCGCGAATTCGTCGGTGAGCGTGCGGAATTTCGTGGCATCGCTGAATGCTTCGTCGCGCGCCGTGGTTTCGCGCCAGCCTTTGCCGTCCGCCGTGCCGGGCGCGAACAAGCCCGCGAGGCCGGAATTGGCCACCGCGGCCAGCGCGGTGGCGGCGGCTTGAACTTCATGCGCGGCGTATTGACCTGCGAGCGCTGCCTTGATGCGGCCGGAGTTCCAGGCGATGACCTGGTAGGCGGACTGCCGCCACTTGATCAGCGTTTCGGGTCGCGGCGCGTTTTGCGCCGTCGCCCAGGGGGCCAGCACCACGGCGGCCATGGCGAACAGCGCGCCCGGCACGCGAACGCGCGGGCGCGTAACCGCGCGGTTACGAAAATGAAACCGCTTCTCGACCTTCATCGCGGACGCCTAACTAGCCACTCGGGGCGGGCGTGTACCTCAACACGCGCGCCGGCGCGGCGGAACGATCCGATCGGAATAAGCGAATGCGATCCGGCGATTTCCGCGCGCCAGCGCGCACGGCTAGTGTCGCGCCATGAGCTCGCGCAACCGGGACGGGAATCGCGCCGACGTCATGCGGGTACTGCTGGCGGTGGGCTTGCTGGCGCTGCTGTCCCTGCTGGACGATTCGCCCGCGCCGCCCGGGCCCGCCGCCGCACAGGGCGCGTCGGTTTCCCGCTAACTACCCTACTGGTGCTTCATGGTCGGGCCTTCCGACACCTGGATGATGAGCTTGCCGCGCGTGTGGCCTTCCCGGCTCTTGCTCCAGGCCTTCGATGCGTCGGCGAGCGCGTACGTGCCGTCGACGAACACCTTGAACTTTCCCGCGTCGGCGAGCTCCACCACGCGCGCCAGCATGTCGGCATTCGAAGCGCCGGTCTGGCGGTCCGGCCGCGCACACTGAATCTTCGCGGCGGCACAAGCGCCGGCATCGGGCGGGCCGACGATGGAAACCAGGATGCCGCCCTCGCGCACCACGGCAATGGAACGCGTATTGGTGTCGGCATCGGCGGTGTTGAGCACCAGGTCGGCGTTCTTCACCTCGTCCTCGAACTTCTGGGTCTTGTAGTCGATGACCTGCTCGACACCGAGCGAGCGCAGGAACTCATGGTTGTTAGGCGAGGCGGTGCCGATGACGCGCGCTCCGGCGGCCCTGGCGATCTGCACGGCGGCCGAACCCACGCCACCGGCGGCGCCATGGATGAGCACGGTCTGGCCGCGCGCGATTTTTCCGACCTCGTGCAGCGCCCTGTAGGCCGTCTCGGCGGCAATGGGCACGCCCGCGGCCTGCTCGAAGGTCATGGACTTCGGCTTGTGCGCCAGGTTGTTGACCGGGATCACGGCGTACTCGGCATAACTGCCGCTCTGTCGCGCGAAGCCGAGCACCTGGTCGCCCACCTTCCAGCCGGTGACACCTTCACCCAGTGTGTCGATGGTTCCCGACACGTCGACGCCGGGCACCATTCCCAGCCGGCGCTGCGCCGATTTCCAGTCCACGGGATTCACGCCGGCCGAACGCACCTTGATGAGCACTTCGCCGGCACCCGGTCGTGGCACGGGCCGTGTCTGCACCGTCAGGGATCCACCCTCTCCGACTTCCGCGGCCTGCATTTTTTCCGGCGAAGCTTGCGCCGCCAGGCTGAGCGACAGTGCGACAACGAAACACAGGGTGGAACGCATCAAGACACTCCTCTTATTAATGTGCACCGGCACGGATGCGCCGGTGACGGACATGAGACCGGCCAATCGGCGAAAAGTGCACGGTGCCGTCGAATCCGGCGTAACCGCATTCATACCCCCAGGCAATCGACGCCGTGACCGCAGGGTTCCGATACTGCGACCCATGCAGGCCAGAAGCCAGAAAGCGGTCAGCGCCACCATATCCGAACCGGGTGAATGGCGTGTCGCCATCATTGGCGCCGGATTCTCGGGAATCGCGGTCGCCATTCACCTCCTGCGCGAAGCGGCCGCCATCCGCTCACCGAAGACGCTGCGCATCGCGCTCGTCGACCCGCGCCCGGAGATCGGCGCGGGCGTGGCGTACGCGACGCGCGACTACCCCTATCCACTCAACGTCGCGGCCGGGCAGATGTCGGTCGATGGCGCGCGCCCCGGAGACTTCCTCGAGTTCCTCCGGAGCCAGGGCATTCATGCCGCTCCCGGCGACTACCTGCCACGGCAGGTGTACGGCGACTATCTACGTGCGCGCTTCGCCGCGGCGCGCGCCGCGGCGCCACCCGCGGTCGAGGTGGTTCAGCACCGCGCCAGCGCCTGGCAATTGCGGCGTAATGATGGCCGCTGGGTGCTGTGGCTGGACAATGGCAGCGCGCTCGCGGCCGATGACGTCGTGCTGGCGCTGGGCAATCCACCGCCGGCGACCCCCACTGAGCTCACGCACATGGTCTACAACGAGCGATATGTCCGCGATCCGTGGAGCATCGGCGAGCTGTCGAACCAGGAGATCGGCAGCGTGCTGCTCGTGGGCAGCGGACTCACCATGGTCGACGCGGCGCTGCGGCTCGCCGCGCTGCGACCGCGCGTGCGGCATATTCACGTGTTGTCCCGGCATGGCTGGATGCCAGAGTCGCAAGCCAGCGATCCGAAGCCCGCGATCAAGCCGAACGTCTCCCTTGCGCTCGACGCCGCGCGCGGCTCGACCCGCCGGCTGGTCAGGGCCTTTCGCGAGCTGACCGAGGCCGTCAACGGCGCGGGCGGCGACTGGCGCGAAGTGCTGGCACTGGCGCGCGGCCAGTTCGTCGCGCAGTGGCACGCTCTCGACCAGGCGCAGCGCGCGCGGTTCCTGCGCCACGCTCGCTCGGCGTGGGACGTGAATCGTCACCGCGTGCCGGCCGGGCCGCTGGGCGCCGTGCGAACGCTGGCGCGCTCCGGCGTACTCGACGTGCACGCGGGCCGACTGGAGAAAGTGAATGCGCTCGACGACGCCGTCGAAGTCATCTGGCGCCCCCGCGGCGCGGTCCGCACGCGTGCCTGGCTGGTCGACCGCGTCATCAATTGCACCGGCCCGGAATACCGCGTCGATCGGCTGGCCGATCCGCTGGTGCAGTCGCTGCTGTCGAACGGGATCCTCTGCCCGGACGCGTTGTCGCTCGGCATCGCCATCGCCGATGACGGGCGGCCGGTTTCGCGCGATGGCGTCGCGGTAGATAGGCTGTACTACCTCGGGCCCTGGCTGCGCGCGCGCGACTGGGAGGCCACCGCGGTGCCCGAGCTGCGCGAGCATGCGGCGGCCCTGGCGCACAGGCTGGCGCAACGCAACCTGGTCGAATCGCTGCAACGAAGCTGCTAGTCTCCCGTCCCCATTCCGAGGGCCGGGAAATGCTGAAACGTCGAATCCGGGCTGCGGCGCTCGCCGCCTGTGCCTCTTTTCTGCTGGGCGCCTGCAGCGGCGGTCCCGAAGGTGAAGTGACGCTGCTCAACGCGTCCTACGATCCCACGCGCGAGCTCTACGAAGAAATCAACCTCGCCTTCGCGAAGCACTGGCAGGAAACCACCGGCCAGGAGGTGCGTATCAGCCAGTCGCACGGCGGGTCCGGCCGCCAGGCGCGCGCCGTCATCGACGGGCTGCCCGCGGACGTGGTCACGCTGGCGCTCGCCGGCGACATCGACAAGATCGCCGCGGATGGCAGGTTGCTGCCGCTCAACTGGCAACAGCGCCTGCCGCACAACAGCGCTCCCTACGTTTCCACCATCGTGTTCCTGGTGCGCGCCGGCAATCCGAAGAACATCCGCGACTGGGGCGACCTGGTGCGCAACGACGTGCAGGTGATCACGCCGAACCCTCGCACGTCGGGCGGTGCGCGCTGGAACTACCTCGGCGCGTGGGCCTGGGCCGAGAAACAGCCGGGCGCCAGCGAAGCGAGCGCGCAGGAGTTCGTGCGCAAGCTGTACAAGAACGTCCCGGTGCTCGACACCGGCGCCCGCGCCTCGCTAACCACCTTCGCCCAGCGCGGCATCGGCGACGTCGCCATCGCGTGGGAGAACGAGGCGCACCTCGCTTTGCGCGAACACGGCAGCGCGGCGCTGGAGATCGTCGTGCCCTCCATCAGCGTGCTGGCGGAACCGACGGTGGCGGTGGTCGACAAGGTGGTGCTGCGCCGGGGCACGCGCGCCGCCGCGCAGGCGTATCTCGAGTTCCTGTACACGCCCGAAGGCCAGGAAATCGCCGCAAGAAACTTTTATCGGCCCCGCGACCCCGCCATCGCGGCGAAGCACGCCGCCAAGTTCGCCACCATCGAACTGGTGAACATCGAGCACTTCGGTGGCTGGAAGCTCGCGCAGAAGCAGCACTTCGACTCCGGCGGAATCTTCGACCGACTGCTGACCGAGAAATAATGGGGACACTCCCCGTTTCCTAGCAAAAGGGGACGCACCTCAGCGGTGTAGCGTCAGCGCGTACTGGTCACGCGGCCGCTCACATTTCCGCCGGACGCTCGAAGTAGGTCCGAATTTCCGATTTCCTTGCAAGCGGGATCGAGGCAAGCCGTTGGCGCGTCAGCGCGTGAAGAAGGACAGGCTTCCGGCGCGAACATCGAGGGCGGCGCAGCGCGAGGCGATCAGCGCGCAGATCCTCCTGGTGGTTCCTTCCTACCGTGTACGTTTAGTGAGCCATTCAGCGGAGCGCTGACAGCTCTGGCGCGCCGCCTCGCGCAAGCGAACGCGAGTGAAGGAATGGGGACAG
>DASTXR010000088.1:0-150428 GCA_035765415.1 Steroidobacteraceae bacterium
TGCCGGGCACCAAAAGTCGTAGTTGATCCGGCGGGAGCGTAACCCGCCAGCGCTGGCTCAACTACGACTTTTGGTGCCCGGCACCGCCCAATCCGCCACCACCTCTAGTTCTCCGTATCGACTATCCAAGTATCTTTGCTGCCGCCGCCCTGCGAGGAGTTCACGACCAGCGAGCCCTTGCGCAGCGCCACGCGCGTGAGGCCGCCGGTGGTCACCGCGGTCTGCGGACCGGACAGGATGAACGGGCGCAGGTCCACGTGGCGCGGTTCGAGCCGGTCGTTCACCAGCGTCGGCACGGTGGACAGGGTGACCACGGGTTGCGCGATGAAACTGCGCGGGTCGGCTTTCAGCGAATCGGCGAACTTGCCGCGTTCGGTCTTGGTGGACATTGGCCCCATGAGCATGCCGTAGCCGCCGGAGCCGTCGACCGGCTTCACCACCAGCTGCTCGAGATTGCCGAGCACGTGTTCGAGCTGCCTGGCCTCGCCGCAGCGCCACGACGGCACGTTGGGAAGGATGGCGTCCTCATCCAGGTAGTACTTGATCATGTCGGGCACGTACGTATAGACGAGCTTGTCGTCGGCCACGCCCGCGCCCGGCGCATTGGCCAGCGCCACCTTGCCGGCGGCCCAGGCGCGCATGAGCCCCGGCACGCCGAGGGAGGAGTCCTTGCGGAACACCTCCGGGTCGAGGAAGTCGTCGTCGATGCGCCGGTAGATGACGTCGACGCGCTCCCAGCCGCGCACCGTCTGCATGTAGACGACGTCGTCGCTATCTACCGCGAGATCGCGGCCCTCGACGAGCTCGCAGCCCATCTGCCGCGCGAGGTAGGCGTGTTCGAAGTACGCCGAGTTGTAGATGCCCGGCGTGAGGACCACGACTTCGGGGCGCGTCTCCTTGCGGGGGCTCAACGCGGCGAGCATGTCGTAGAGCTGCGATGGATAGTCGTCCACGGGCAGGATGGCGGCGCTCTCGAACAGCTCCGGGAACACGCGTTTGACGACCTGCCGGTTCTCGAGCATGTAGGACACGCCGGACGGAACGCGCAGGTTGTCTTCGAGCACGTAGACCGTGCCGTCCTTGTCGCGGATCAGGTCCGAGCCGCAGATGTGCGCCCAGGTGCCGAGCGGTGGTTTGATGCCACGGACGTTGGCGCGGAAATTCTTCGACGTCGCGATGATGGACGCCGGCATCAGGCCGTCCTTGATGAACTTCTGCGCGTGGTAGACATCGTCGATGAACAGGTTCAGGGCCGCGGCGCGCTGGATGAGGCCCGCTTCGATCTTCTGCCATTCCTTGCGGGTGATGGTGCGCGGAATGATGTCCAGCGGCCAAGCGCGGTCGATGGAGCCGTCCTGCTCGTGATAGACCGTGAACGTGATGCCCATGGCCTTGATGGCCAGTTCGGCCGCCTGCTGGCGCACGGCGATCTCGTCGCCGTCCATTTCCGTCAAACAACGCATCAGCTGGCGCCCGGCTGCGCGTGCGCCACCGCCGGGGCCCACGAGCTCGTCGTGGAATCCAGGGGAAGGGTATGACGTCCAGTCGGTTTTCATTGTTTGAAGATGTGCTCGACCCAAAAATACCAGAGCCGATTGGCGCCGTTCAAAAAAGTGCGTCGCCACAGTGTGCGCGCATCCCGATGGTGCCGAGAGCCGATTTCTGGCGCAATTTGGTGCGCATTCTCTAACAGGGGCCCTGTGTAGAATGGACTCGTGTCCATCCATGTCGCGCTCAATCACGTCACGCACTATCGCTACGACCGGCTCGTGGCGCTGGGACCACAGATCGTGCGGCTTCGGCCCGCGCCCCACTGCCGGACGCGCATCATTTCCTATTCGCTGAAGGTCACGCCTTCGAAGCACTTCATCAACTGGCAGCAGGACCCCGAGGCTAACTACCTCGCGCGATACGTGTTCCCCGAGAAGACGCAGGAGCTGCGCATCGAGGTGGACCTGGTCGCCGAGATGGCGGTGCTGAATCCCTTCGACTTCTTCCTCGAGCCATACGCCGAGACGTTTCCGTTCGCGTACCAGGGCGCGGACAAGCGCGACCTGGCGCCGTACCTCGTGATGTTCCGCGGCGAGCCGAAGTTCAAGGCCTACCTCGGCACCATACCGCGCGACCGCAAGCGCACCATCGATTTCCTCGTCGAGCTCAATGCGAAACTCGCGCACGACATCAAGTACCTCATCCGCATGGAGCCGGGCGTGCAGACGCCCGAGCTCACGCTCACGCGGTGTTCGGGCTCGTGCCGCGACTCGGCCTGGCTGCTGGTCCAGTTGCTGCGGCACATGGGTCTCGCCGCGCGTTTCGTCTCCGGCTATCTCATCCAGCTCACGGCCGACGTGAAATCGCTGGACGGGCCGTCGGGGCCGGAAAAGGATTTCACCGACCTGCATGCCTGGTGCGAGGTCTATCTACCCGGCGCGGGCTGGATCGGCCTGGATCCCACCTCGGGCCTGCTCGCGGGTGAGGGCCACATTCCGCTCGCCTGCACGCCGGAGCCGGGCGCCGCGGCGCCGGTGACCGGCGCGGTCGACAAGGCCGAGGTGGAATTCGAGCATCACATGAAGGTTGAGCGCATCTGGGAAGCGCCGCGCGTCACCAGGCCTTACACCGAGGAACAGTGGATCGAGATCGAGAAACTCGGCCACGCGATCGACGCGCAACTGCTTTCGGGCGACGTTCGCCTGACCATGGGCGGCGAGCCCACGTTCGTATCGGTGGACGACCCGGACGGCGCGGAGTGGAACACCACGGCGATGGGGCCTGACAAGCGCCGCCTCGCCATCGAGGTATACAACCGGCTCAAACAGAAGTACGCGCCGCAGGGCCTGTCGCATTTCGGCCAGGGCAAGTGGTACCCGGGCGAGCAGCTGCCGCGCTGGTCGCTCAACTGCTTCTGGCGCCGCGACGGCGAGCCCATCTGGCGCAACCCCGCGTTGCTCGACGACGAGAAGTCGGACCGTGGCATCACCGCGGACATCGCCGGCGTGTTTCTCGTCGGCGTCGCCGAACGCCTCGGGCTGCCGCCGGAATACGTGTTCGCCGCGTTCGAAGACGCCTTCTATTACATGTGGCGTGAGCGCCGGCTGCCCTCCAACGTCGATCATTTCAAATCGAAGCTCGCCGACGCGGTGGAACGCGCGCGCCTCGCGAAGGTGTTCGAGCAAGGTCTCGACGCCGTGGTCGGCCACGTTCTGCCCGTGTCCCGTCACTTGTCCGGCGACCGCTGGCAGACGGGCCACTGGTTTCTGCGGCGCGAACGCTGCTACCTGATTCCGGGTGACTCGCCGCTGGGCTTGAGATTGCCGCTCGACTCCATGCCGTGGGTCAGGAAAGAGGACTATCCATACACCAGCCAGCCCGATCCGATGGCGCCGCCGAGCCCGATTGCCACGCAGGCGGAAATCCGGCGGCAGCTTCGCGAAACGGAAATTGGCGATGCGAAGGCCGCGGCGACGCGTACCAGCGGCAAGGCGCGCGATGGAGTCGTCTCGCCGGGCATGGCGCCGCTCGCGCAAACGTCCGCGACCGAAATCACGCGCACCGCCATGTGCGCCGAGCCGCGCAACGGCGTGCTCTACGTGTTCATGCCGCCCACGGACAAGCTCGAGGACTATCTCGAGCTCGTGGCGGCGGTCGAAGCGACGGCTGAAGCGCTCGACACGCCGGTGGTGCTCGAAGGTTACGAGCCGCCGAAAGATCCGCGGCTCAATCGCTTCAGCGTGACTCCGGATCCCGGCGTCATCGAGGTGAACATTCACCCCTCGGGAAGCTGGGATGAGCTCGTGGATCGCACCACGCATCTCTACGCCGCCGCGCGCGAGAGTCGCCTGACTACCGAAAAATTCATGATCGACGGACGCCACACCGGCACCGGCGGTGGCAACCACTTCGTGTTAGGTGGCGCCACGCCGGCGGACTCGCCGTTCCTGCGCCGTCCGGACCTGCTGCGCAGCCTGCTGGCCTACTGGCACAACCACCCGGCGCTGTCCTATCTGTTCAGCGGATTGTTCGTCGGCCCCACCTCGCAGGCGCCGCGCATCGACGAAGCACGCAACGATTCGCTGTACGAACTGGAGCTCGCGTTCAGGCAGCTTCCGCCGCCGGGGTCGCCGGTGGCGCCGTGGGTCGTGGATCGCCTGTTCCGCAACCTGCTCATCGACTCCACCGGCAATACGCATCGCTCCGAATTCTGCATCGACAAGATGTTCTCGCCCGACGGCAACACCGGGCGCCTGGGCCTTCTCGAAATGCGTGCGTTCGAGATGCCGCCGCACGAGCGCATGAGCCTCACGCAGCAGCTCATGCTGCGTTCGCTGATCGCGCGCTTCTGGCGCGAGCCCTATCAACCGCCGCGGCTCGCGCGCTGGGGCACCGAGCTGCACGATCGCTTCATGCTGCCGTACTTCGTACAGCGGGATCTCGAGGACGTCGTGGCCGAGCAGAACGCCGCGGGCTTTCCGCTGAAAACCGAATGGTTCGCGCCGCATCTCGAATTCCGCTTCCCCAAGTACGGCGACTTCGCCACTTTCGGCACGGAAGTGGAGTTGCGCCAGGCGCTCGAACCCTGGCATGTCATGGGCGAGGAGGGCGCAGCCGGCGGCGCGGTGCGCTACGTGGATTCGTCGGTGGAGCGCCTGCAGGTGCTGGTCACCGGTCTCGCGCCCGATCGGTATGCGCTCACCTGCAACGGACGACGAATCCCGTTGCGGTCCACGGGCACGGTGGGTGAGTTCGTCGCCGGCGTGCGCTACAAGGCGTGGGCGCCGCCATCGGCGTTGCATCCGCTGATCCCGGCGCAATCACCGCTGATATTCGACCTGGTCGACACGTGGATGAATCGATCGATGGGCGGAGCCCAGTACCACGTGGCGCATCCCGGCGGCCGCAGCTACGACACCTTCCCGGTCAACGCCTTCGAGTCCGAAAGCCGGCGCCTGGCGCGATTTGTCAGAATGGGCCATACGCCGCAACGGATCACACCGCAGGCGGATACGCCAAACATCGAGTTCCCGTTCACTCTCGACCTGCGTAAAGTCTGATGCGTGACGGCAAATGATATGCGTGCGGTTCTCGAACCGGCGGACCTCAGGCGATACGACGAGCTGAACGATCCGGCGGGCGCGATGCGCGCGCACTGGCGGCCGCTCATCGGCCGGCTGCGCGCCGACGATTCGCCCGACGCGGTGCGCCGTTCGCTCGAGCTCACGCGCCGGCTCATCGTCGAGAACGGCGTCACCTACAACGTCTATGCCGACCCGCAGGGCGCCGACCGTCCCTGGGCGCTCGATCCTCTGCCCTTCGTATTGCCGGCCGCCGAATGGAAGGCCATCGAAGCGGGCGTGGCGCAGCGCGCGCGCATGTTGAACGCCCTCCTGGCCGATCTCTACGGTCCGCAGAGGCTGCTGGCCGAAGGCCACCTGCCCGCCGAGCTGCCGTTCGGCCATCCTAACTACCTCTGGCCCTGCCACGACCTGCGGCCCGCCGACGGCACCTGGCTGCACGTGTACGCCGCGGACCTGGCGCGCGCGCCCGACGGCCGCTGGTGGCTGCTGGCCGACCGGACACAGGCGCCGAGCGGCGCCGGCTATGCGCTCGAGAACCGCGAGATCCTCGAGCAGGTTCATCCCGAGGCCATTCCCGACATGGCGGTGCGCCGCGTGCGCGGGTTCTTCTCCCACCTGCGCGAGCGGATGCAACTCGATCACAAAGAGTGGGCCGCCGGCGACGAATCGCCACTCGCGGTCATCCTCACGCCCGGCCCGTACAACGAAACCTATTTCGAGCACGCCTATCTCGCGCGCCAGCTCGGCATGCCGCTCGTCGAAGGCCACGACCTCACCGTGCGCGGCGACACGGTGTACCTCAAGACGCTCGGCGGCCTGCGCCGCGTGCACTCCATCCTGCGCCGCCTCGACGACGACTACTGCGATCCGCTCGAGCTGCGCGGCGACTCGGCGCTCGGCGTGCCCGGCCTCATCGGCGCGTTGCGCGCCGGCCGCGTCATCGTGTCGAACGCGCTCGGCACCGGCGTGCTGGAGTCAGCCGCGTGGCTGGGTTTCCTGCCGCCGATCGCCGAGCGCCTGATCGGCGAAACGTTGTCGCTGCCGGAGATCGCCACATGGTGGTTAGGCGAAAAGCCGGCGCTCGAATACGTGCTGGCCAACCTCGACCGGCTGGTCATCAAACCCACCTATCCGAACCAGCGCTTCGAACCCATGTTCGGCCGTGATTTCGAAGGCAAGGCGCGCGACCTGCTGATAGAGCGCCTGCGCAATCGCCCCTATGCCTACGTCGCCCAGGAGCATGTGCGCCTGTCGCAGGCGCCGGTATGGAAGTCGGCGGCCACTGCCGAGCTGGGTGCGCGCGCGCTCACCATTCGCGTTTATGCCGTCAACACGCCGGAGGGCGTGCGCGTGATGCCGGGTGGACTCGCGCGAGTCGCCAACGAAGCGGCGGCCGACGTGGTGTCCACGCAGCGCGGTGGCGGCGCCAAGGACATCTGGGTGCTGAGCGACAATCCGCACGAAGACACGCTCACGCAGGGCCAGACCGGCAAGTGGGCGAACCTGCAGCGCCAGGATTACATCCCGTCGCGGCTCGTCGAGAACCTCTTCTGGCTGGGCCGGTACGCGGTGCGTTGCGAGAACACGTCGCGCCTCCTGCTGCGCACGCTGGGCGCGCGCAGCGACGCGCGCGTGTGGACGCATGCGCGAAACATCTGCCGCGACCTCGGCGCGGTGTCGCCCGACGCCGAGGTGTTCGACGCGCTGCGCACGCGTGATTCGCAGGGATTGCAGGCCGACATCCGGCATCTCGCCTGGTGCGCATCGCAGGTGCGCAACCGGCTGTCCGCGCGTTACTGGAGAGGCGTCGTCGGCCTGCAGCGCCAGATGCAGGAGGCCATGGCCACGCGCGGCAGCAGCCGCGAAGTCTACGAGCGGGTGTTGCTGTCGCTCGCCGCGCTCACCGGCTTTTCCGAAGAAGACATGATGCACGACGAAGGCTGGCGAGTGATGCGCCTGGGCAGGCGCATCGAGCGCATGCAGTTCGTCGCCAGCATCCTGGTGCGCCAGCTCCGGAGCCGCCACGCCACGCACCCCGAGACCGTCGAGTGGCTTCTCGACGTGTGCGACAGCACGCCTATCTACCGCGCGCGTTACCTCGGTGTCCCGCGCCTGTCGCAGATGCTGAACCTGCTGCTGTACGACGACGGACACCCGATGGCGCTGGCCTTCCACCGCCGCTCCATCGATCGCGACCTCGACGATCTCGCGCGCAGCCTCAAGGGCGAGCGTGAGCGCGGCGTGCCCGACGTTCCGCTGCTGCCGCAAGGCTCGGCCGAGCTGCTCGATGCGCAGGGCGAAGAGGGCGATGCGGCGCGTGCCGGGCTCGCCGAGGAGCTCGAGGACCTTTCGGCGCGCGCCGGCGACCTTTCCGACCGCGTGTCACGCCGCTATTTCGCGCTCATCGAGCCCGATGCGCATGCGCTCGCCACGTGAGCCCCGCCCGATGAATCGAACATGAGCAGGAAATACCGCGTTGTACACGAGACCAGCTACAAGTACGTGGCCGACGTCATGCACTCGCATCACCTGCTGCACCTGGTGCCGCGCCCCGCGCCTTACCAGCAGTGCCTGGAGCACGAGATCCAGATTGAACCTGCGACCCATCGCCGCGTCGACCAGCTCGATGCTTTCGGCAACCCGCTGGTCCGCATCGAACTGGCGCAGCCGCACCGCGAGCTCACGGTGACCTCGCGCATGCAGATAGAAGTGCATGCGCGCCCGGCGGTGTCGCCCGAGACCACCGACCCCTGGGAAAAAGTCCGCGACGCCTTCGCCTATCGCGGCGCCTGGCCGTCGCGCGACCAGCTCGATGCGGCCCGCTTCCGCCACGAATCGCCGCACGTGCGCGTGAAGCAGTCCTTCACGGATTATTCCGCGGCGTGTTTCACCGAAGGACGGCCCATCCTCGCCTGCGCAGAAGCGTTGAGCACCAAGCTGCACGCGGACATCAGTTATGCACCCGGCGTGACCACCATCAGCACGTCACCCACCGAAGTGCTCGAGTCGCGTCGCGGCGTATGCCAGGACTTCGCGCATTTCATGATTTCCTGCCTGCGTTCGCGCGGACTGCCGGCGCGTTACGTCAGTGGCTACCTGCGCACCAACGCCACGCAGGGGGAAGGCGGCGAAAAGCTGGTCGGCGACGCGGCATCACATGCGTGGGTGTCGGTGTGGAGCCCGCCATACGGGTGGATAGAGTTCGACCCCACCAATGGCTGCTTCGCGGGAACCGACCACATCGCGGTGGCCTGGGGTCGCGATTTCGGCGATGTCTCGCCGCTGCGGGGCGTGATCCTCGGCGGCGCGGATCACCAGCTCTCGGTGACCGTGCGGGTCGAGCCGGAAGGCGAACCGAACTAGCTAGGGGGCGGCGATCTCCGCCTTCAGCTTCTGCACATCGGCCGAACGCACGTACTTGATGATGTTTTTCCACATGGAGTGGTAGCCGAAGCCGCCGTCCGTCAGTTCCTGCAGCGCGTCTTCCGGGTTCCAGCCCTGCTCGAGGATGCGGTACATGGCGGTCATGAGGCCCGTGCGATCCGCGCCGTGCTGGCAGTGGATGAGGAACGGCCCATTCTCCGGTTTCTTCAGCATGCTCATGACTTCGACGACGTGTTTGTCGCCGATGCGCCAGGTGAGGATCTTCGTGCGTTCGGTGCGCAGCGACGTGCCCTCGACCTCGTCGTCGTCGCTGTTGAAATAGCGCAGGTTGATGACCGTGCGAATGCCCATTTTTTCCAGGTTCTTCATGCCGAGCGCGCTGGGCTGCTCGCTGCGATAGAGCGTGGGGGTGATGCGGTGGAGGTTGGGCACGCCTTCGAGCGCGATGGGTTCGGCCCAATGCACCGGCCGCGCCACCGGGGCAGGCGGCGTCTGCGTGGCAGCGTCCTGTGCGGACACCTGCGCGGCGAGCAGGGTGCACAACAAGAGAGCGTGGGTGAGTTTCATGGCGCCCGCGATATTAGCGCAACCACGTCGGCGGCCGCCTGCGGGCGGCCGATGCGCTCCGCCGCCGCGGCCATGGCCGCGAGCCGCGGGCGATCCGCCAGCAGGCGCGCCAGCTTGAAACCGAGCGTCGCGCCGTCGACGGCCTTGATCGCCGCGCCGGCCTCGAGTAGATAGTCCGCGTTGCGTTCTTCCTGGCCGGGGATGGGCGACACGAGCAGCATCGGCCGGCGTTTCGCCAGGCATTCCGACACCGACAGTCCGCCGGGCTTGGTCACCACCAGGTCGGCGGCGGTCATCAGGCGTTCGACCGTGGTGGTGAAGCCCAGTGGAAAAAGCCTGCCCGGATGTTTTTTCGCCAGCGCCTGCAGCCGCTTCAGCAGGTCTGCATTCCGGCCGGCGAGCGCGACGAGCTGCATTTCATCGGGCAGCCGCAGCAGCCGCTCGGCGAGCTCGTCGAGGCTGCCCACGCCCGCGCCACCGGCCATCATCAGCACGGTGAATTTTTCCGGCGCCAGCGACAGCTCGCGCGCGCACACCGCGCGTTCGAGCGGCGCGCTGAACTGCGGCATCACGGGAATTCCCGTGATGGAGATCTTCTCGCGTGGAATCCCCCGATCGGCGAGCCTGAACGCGACCTCCTCGCTGGCGACGCAGTAGCGATCGACATGCGGGTGTATCCACAGCGCGTGCACGTCGAAGTCCGTCACCTGCACCCACAGCGGCGGAAGCCGCCGGCCTTTGCCGCGCTGGCGCGACAGCAACTCGGCGGGGAGAAAATGCGTACAAAGAATGAGGTCCGGCGCGAGCCGCTCGATCTCGGCGTTCAGCTTGCGCGTGTTGAGTTTCTCGGCGGCGCGCTTGAGCCTGCCGACCAGCGAATCGCGGCTGGGCCGGTCGGATTTCGCATATAGATAGGACCAGAGCTGCGGCAGCTTCTCCACCAGCTTGATGTACTGCTCGCCGTAGAACTTCCGGAACTCCTTCGGCACCAGCGACAGCAGGTCGATGTGTGTGGCGGCGAGCGGCGGATGAGCCGCCTCCGCGGCCTTGACGATGGCATCCGCGGCGCGCACGTGGCCCGCGCCCGCGGACACTGAGAAGATCAGCAGCTTCATTCGCGAGGATTCCGTCTCAGAAACTTTGAGGATGTCTGGCCATCTCGGCCGAGTACAGCGCCTTGATTTTCGGCAGGTCGAGCGCGGCGTCGCCCGTGGGGTAGAACGGCGCCATGATCTCCACGCGCTTCTTCGAGTAGTTCAGCGCCACGGGAACGATGGGAACGCCCGCTTCGGTGGCGATGTAGTAGAAGCCGAGCTTCCACTCTTTCACCTTGCCGCGTGTTCCTTCGGGCGTGATGGTGATCGAGATCTTTTCGCGCCGGGCGAACTCCGCGACGCACACGCGGACCACGTTCCCGCCCTTCGTGCGGTCGATGGGCATGCCGCCGAACCGGCGCGCCAGGATGCCGAGCGGCCAGAAGAAAACCGTGTGCTTGGCGAGCCAGGTGTTGTCGAGCCGCAGGACCAGGAACGCGCAGAAACCGTGGAAGAAATCCCAGTTGGACGTGTGCGGCGCCACGATCAGGACGTACTTGGGGACGTTCGGGATGTTGCCGGCGATGCGCCAGCCGGAGATGCGCATGAGCAGGACGCCGAGATGGCGCCGCCAGCGTGCCGGACTCTGCGGAGCTTCAGGCGGAAGCGTGGGGAAACCCGGATCGGGCATCGCCGGATCCGAAGGGACAGGGGAAAGTGAGGAAGGGTCGGCCTGGCCAGTCATGCCGCGCGATGGTAGCCCAAATGCTTACCGATCGCGCATTGCTGAAAATCCGCACTCTCGAGGAAGGCGGCCGAGAGGCGGGCACCGGGTCCCCGCTAGAGGGGGGATGGGGGAACCGGTGCCCGCGCCTCGCCGTGTTCGAGAGTGCTTTCGATAGTTAGACCTCGACTTCTTGTTTTAGCTCTTCACCGGAATCGAGCGGAACGAAAGGATCTCACCGGCCGACGTCGCCTTGCACGAAGCCTTGGCGAGCACCTGGTTGGTCTTTGTGTGACGCGCGATCACCGTGAAGGCGTTCGGGTCGACGAGATCCGAGACGAAAGGGCTGGGGGCCTTGACCTTGTAGGTCGGCGCCGCTTCGCTCTTGGTCATGCTCTCGATGAGCGCCTTGCTGCAGGCGGCCAGCGAGGGGGTGACGACCGTGCCGGCGGCGTTCGCGTACGAAGCGAAGCTCACCAGGGCGGCCATTACGAAATACTTTGAGGTTCGACGAATCATGTTGCACTCCTGACAATGTTTGAAATCCACGATGGTCAAACTACCCGCACGGGAGTGCATCAACAAACGAGAAGATTCGGCGCGAGCATCAGTTTTCCTCAACCGTGCTGCATGACTCGATGAGCCATTTGCACAAAGCGCGAATGGCGTCACGATTTTCGTCCTCGGCACGCACCAGAAGTGTGTAATCCTCCTGCGTCACCAGTTCTTCATCGAACACGCGCTTCAGCCTGCCGGCTGCGAACTTGCGCCGCGAGAGTTCCGCGGGCAGCAGCGCAATACCAATGCTTTTCTCGGCCGCGCGCGTCGCCGCGGACATGGAGTCGATACGGACGATCTGCGCGGGCTGCAGCGGCTTCATGCCGACGGCCGCGGCCCAGCGATCCCAGTCGTCGCGCCGCGCCTCGTGCACCAGCAGCGTGTGCTGGTTCAGGTCCTCGTAGCGCGCCACCGGGCGTTCCGCCAGGAGATCGGGCGAACACGCGGGCACCATGGTCTGCGCGAACATCTTGTGAGCGACCAGGCCGTTCCACGGGCCGCTCCCTACTACCACGGATATGTCGGCCTCGGCCGCGTGCGTGCGGCCGTGCGCGCCCTGCGTTTCGATGCGCAGGTCGATGCCGTCGTGCAGCTTCGAGAATTCAGAAAGCCGCGGCAGCAGCATCTCGTTCGCGAAATACGCGGGCACGTGCAGGCGCACGCTCTTTCTTCCATAACGAGCGCGAAGCTGTTCGGTGACGGAATCCAGTCGCATGAACAGTTCATCTATCTGCTCGAGATAGCGGGAACCGGCATCGGTGAGCGCCAGCGCCCGAGCACTACGTGAAAACAGCGGCAGGCCGAGCTGCGTTTCCAGCGTCTTGATCTGATGGCTCACCGCAGACGGCGTGATGCAGAGCACCTCGGCCGCGACGGCGAAACTCGAGTGTTTGGCGGCGATCTGAAAGGTCTTGATGGCCTTCAGCGACGGTGTACGCATTCCATTGGATGATCCGGAAGCTCAGCGGCAAAGCTGCGATGCCAGGAGTAAAGCAAGGCGCGTGCCACCGGCGACAATCATGCAAGTGCATGTTCTTATTCAGGATGCACATTTGACGCGCTGTCAGTTTGTTCGTCCTTGGCGCCAATTCCTTGGCGTTGCACCGGGGACGGGTGAAACATTTATGACAGCGCGGCCGCATGGACCGGCGGCGAGCCCTAATGGAAGCCGCCCATGCCGCGCGGCGCGCGAGCCGGTTAACGCAGCTGCGTCATCGACCGGAGCAGCGCGCTGCTGTCCGCGGGCGGCAGGCTCATGATGCGGTCGTACACCGAGAGCGTGATGGTGCATACCTTGGCGCGGTCCACGCGCGGATCGTCGGCGTGCGCGATCATCTGCGCATCCGCGCCGTATTGCTCGTAGGTTCCGTTGATGACCTTCGCGAGATTGTCCTTCACCGTGTCGGGCGGAGGCAGCGGCACGGGGTCCTCCGCGGCGCTGCGGATCACTTCGCCCATGAGCTCGAGCGTGTGCGCCTGCGCGGCGGGATCGATGTTGTTAGCGACGTCCGGCGGCCCGGAGACCAGCGGAAACCAGTATTGGAAACAGACGTCACCCGGCGCTTTCTGCAATTGCCGCGCGGTGGCCACCATGTCCCTGACGAGCGCGAGCACCGAGCTTTCCGAGGCGTGCGCCAGGTGCTGCGTGGCGGCGAGGTTGATCTCGGAGTTCGCGAAATTGATGAATGCGTCGCGGCTCGTCTCGTCGCGCCTGAAGGACTTGTACTCCGCGACGAGCTTTTCGTAGACCACGGGCTCGTGTTTCCTGAGCACGCGATAGACAGGCTGTTCGAGCAGCGCCGATTCGGCGCTGTAGCCCTCGTACCAGTACGCGCCGACGGCGCCGAGGACGACGACGACCAGCAGGATGACGACCCATTTCATGGGCCGAGGATACTCCGTTTGACGCCTCCAACTCGGGGCGGCGGCCTCCCTGTAGCCGCCGCCCCTTTGTCACAGGCCTTACTGCAGACGGACGGCCAGAGCCCTGACTACCGTCGTGCCGCTGGACCCTAACAAACCGATGCTCGACAGCACACCGTTGCCGAGGTTCACGCGGTACAACGTCGACTGCGTGGCACCCGTCGGCTGCAATGCGGCGATGGGCAGGCCGTTTTCACCGCCGGCGATATCGAACCCGCCCTCGAGCGTGAACGTGGTGCCCGCGTTGAACCCACCGACCATGACCAGCGAACCGCCGAGCCCGGTCTGCCGCACGAGAGCGCCGGCAGCAATGTCGAGCTCGTATTGCGTGGTGGTCGGGGTTCCCGCGAAGCTGTTGCTGAACGCGGTGCCCACCACCTGCGGCGTCCCCGGGTTCAGGTTCGCGTCGCTGATGACGGTACCCGTGTCCACGTTGACGCGCAGGTTCTGTCCCGCGTCACTCTGCACGCGGAGCACACCGTCCATCGGGCCGAAGTCCACGCCGAATCGCGTGCCCGCGAGCGTCGAGAACGGGGCTGTCAGATCCAGCGGATCGGCGCTCAGCGTGAGCGCGCCGGCCGCCGCACCCGTGGCCGTGTCGATGGTGTACACCCGGCCCGCATCCGTCAGCGCATACAACGCTCCGCTCGTCGCGCGGAAGTCGAAGCCGACGATGGATTCGCTGCCTTGCAGTCCCGTGATCGCGACATCGGTGTCGAAGATCTGGGGAGTCAGCGGCTTGAAGCTGACGAGCCGGTTGTCCGTCGTGAGCGCGAACACCGTCGCGACCGGCAGCCGGCCGTACGCGAGACCGCGTATCTTTTCGCCGCCGCCCACCGTCTCTATGCGCGTGGCGGCACCCGTGCTCAGGTTCACCGAGAACAGGTCCGACGTGGCTGCACCGCCGATGTTGAGCGCCGCCAATCCCAGGTTGTTAGTCCCGAAGATGTCGAAGCCCGCCACCCCGGTGACGTCGCCCACGCCGAGCGCGCCCACCGTCTGCAGATCGCCATTGATGGCGTTGCCCGACGGACGACCCAGGACCTGCAGTCCGTCGCCGGCGGAATCGATGGTGTAGTACAACGCCGTGCCGGTGCCGAGGAAGCTGTTGCTGTAGGCAGCTTCGGCGACCGTCGGGCCCGCCGGATTCGTGGGCACGTCGGTGGTGGTGTTGCCATCGTCCACGTTGATGCGCACGTTGAGCCCCGTATCGGTGGCGACACGCAGCAGGTTGTTGCCGGGAGTGCCGGGATTGAAGTCCACGCCGAACGACGTGCCCGTGAGGCCCGTGAACGGAGCGGTGACGTCGCCCAGTGTCGGCGCGAGCGTGGCCTTGAGCGTCAGCGTGCCGCTGGCGGTATCCACGGTGTACACGCGGCCCGTGCTGCCCAGCGCATACAACGCTGCATCCCACGGCCGCACGTCGATGCCGACGATGTTCTCGCCCGACTGCTGGCCGCTGAGCGCGGCGCTGGTGCACACCTTCTGCGGTAGCGCCGCATTGAACGACACCAGGTTGTTGCTCTCGGTGACCGCGAACACATCACCCGCGGCCTGCGCCGGCGCCGTCGCCGGTGGCGCGATCGCGGTGTCACGCACGAGCTCGTTGGCGTCGAGCAGCGTCACCGCGCCCGCGGAAGCCGCGGCGCCCGTCGTGAGATTGATCTGGTAGGAAGTGGGAGCTCCATCCACCACCAGCACGGCGTAGCCGCTGTTGGTGCCGTCGGCCGCGGTCGCGATCTCGAAGTCGCTTATCGCGGTGGTGTCGACACCGAGCGCGCCGACCACGGTGACCGCGCCGGAATTCGGATCGCTGGCGGTCAGCAGTTGATCGGTGGTCGCGTCGATGTAATACAGCGTCGTGCGGCAGGCAGCAGCGAAGGCGTTGGTATACGCCGCGCCGTTGATGCCGGCGCGCGTTACGCCACCCGTTGCCAGAGGTGCATCGGTGATGGTTGCGCCGGTGTCGGCGTTGACACGCAGATTCTGTCCGCTGTCGCTGACGATCCGCAGCCGATCCACGACCGGATTGAAGTCGATGCCGAACTCCGTGCCGGAAAGCGCGGTGAACGGATCGGAATCGCCGGCTTCCGCGGTCAGCGTCGACTTGAGCGTCGCGACACCGCTGGTGGTGTTGATCGTATAGAGACGGCCGGTGCTTCCGAGAGCGTACAGCTCTCCGGGTGTGGCACCGCCGGCACGCACGTCGAGTCCAACTACCGTTTCACCGGCCTGCAGGCCTGTGATCGCGATGGCCGTGTCGAGTGCCGGGGCAGCTCGATCGAACGTGACGAGGCGGCCTGTGCTGGTCACGCCATACGTATCGCCCGACGTTACGCCGGCGCCTGGCGCGGGCACACCGGCAGGCGGTGGCGGCGGTGGCGGTGGCGGCGGTGGTGGTGGCGGCGGTGGTGGCGGCTGCTCCCCTGGCGGTGGCGGCGGGGGCGGCGGCGGCGGCGGCGGGGGTGGCGGCGGGGGTGGCACTTGAGGAGGAGGAGTCGGTGCCACGGGCGGCGAATCGCCACCACCACCACCACCACACGCGCTGAGCGCTGCGAGCATGAGACCGGCCACGAGCAGGCCGCGGCCAACGCGATACGTAGTCATAACTTCCCTCGGTTTGAAAGATTTCGTAACCCGAGAGTACGAAGTCGCGACGTCTGCGAATGCCGACAGGAAGCCCGACGCGAGCGCGAAAACATTTCCGTGCGTCGTCAGTTCGCACCTACGTCGCCGTGCGTGGCTGACGTTTTTCGGTAACTAACTACGCGCCGTTCGGCAATCGAGGCGCCGGTTGCTGAAAAGCCTTCCAAAATTTCCGCCGGCGACCTGGCACGGGAACATCGGCGAGCCGGCCGAGACCCATGCGTGCCCGAGTTGTAATTCTTGCCGGTGTCATTTTTTCCCGTGAGCCCGGTGTGTTCTCACAAAGCTCACCTCCCTCCCGTTCCGCGTGGCCGGCACGACCGGAATCGCCCTCCGAATGAGATGCGCATCCCCATTTACCGGCCTTCTTTGTCAAAAACGGGGGCGCGGGGCCATCGCGGCTATCGTTGCGCAGCAACAACCTGTATATTCCGGCCCGCTTATCCAGGGTCGCGCGGTCATCGCCCCCTAAAGCACGCAAGTCAAAGGTCCGTGTCATGCACGGGCGCCGATTCGCAAAAACAATCTCTCGCTAATGACCGCTTCAGGCGCTTTGCGCCATGAACTGCGAGTCTTTCAAGCTTCCTTTCAAGGTATCTAACTAAATGTCATTTGAAACTCTCGGGCTCAAGCCCGAGTTGCTGCGTGCCGTGGCCGACAAGGGTTATACGGTTCCCACTCCCATTCAGCTCCAGGCCATCCCGGCAGTTCTCGCTGGCGGCGACGTACTCGCGGGCGCGCAGACCGGAACCGGCAAAACCGCCGGATTCACGCTGCCGCTGCTGCAGAAGCTCGGCGCCCGCGGTGGCCGCAATCCGCGCGCGCTGGTGCTCACGCCCACGCGCGAGCTCGCCGCGCAGGTCGCGCAGAGCATCACCGACTACGGCAAGTACGGCGACCTGCGCACGCAGGTCATTTTCGGCGGCGTTTCCGAGAAGCCGCAGATCGACAAGGCCCGGCACGGTTGCGACATCCTCGTCGCGACGCCCGGCCGCCTGCTCGACCTGTGCGAACAGCGCGCAGTGTCGCTCGCCGAAGTGCAGATCTTCATCCTCGATGAAGCGGACCGCATGCTCGACATGGGCTTCATCCGCGACATCAAGCGCATCCTCAAGATGTTGCCGCAGCAGCGCCAGAACCTCATGTTCTCGGCTACCTACTCCGACGACATCCGCCAGCTCGCTGGCGGCTTCCTGCGCAAGCCCACGATGCTGCAGGTGACGCCGAGCAACGCCACGGCCGACAAAGTCGAACAAAGTGCGTACCGCGTGCCGAAAGACCACAAGCGTCACCTGCTTGCGCACCTCATCAACGAGGGCAACTGGCACCAGGTGCTGGTGTTCTGCCGGACCAAGCACGGCGCCAATCGCCTCACGCAGCAGCTCGAGCGTTCGGGCGTCAACGCCATGGCCATCCATGGCAACAAGAGTCAGAACGCGCGCGTGAAGGCGCTGCAGGACTTCAAGGACAACCGCATCACGGCGCTGGTGGCCACGGAAGTCGCGGCCCGCGGCCTCGACATCAAGGAGCTGCCGCACGTCGTGAACTACGAACTGCCGAACGTGCCGGAAGACTACGTGCATCGCATCGGCCGCACGGCGCGCGCCGGCTCGACGGGTTCGGCGATCTCGCTGGTCTCGCCGGATGAGCTCAGCTACCTGCGCGACATCGAGAAGCTGCTCAAGCGCAAGATCGATTTCATCGAGCCGCCGAAGTTCGAGATAAAAGAAGGCACACACGTGCCCCGGAATTCGACCGGCGAACACCAGCCGCACCAGGATCCGCGCCGGCGCCCCGAGCATCGTCGTGGTGGCGGGGGCGGGCGGCCTAACCACTCAGGTGGCGGGCGGTCCGGTGGCGGCCGCCATGGCGGCGGCAATCGCGGCGCGGGTCGCGCCGATCATGCGGCGTACATGCAGGGCAGCGATGCGCCGCGCGCCGAAGGTCATCGCGCAGACGCGCCGCGCAGCGACGCTCAACCCGGTGCCCGTCCTCATGGCCAGCGCAGCGGCGGACACGGCGGTCAGCGGCCGGGCGGTGGCGGCGGCGGACGCCGCGGCGGTCACGGTGGCGGCGCAGGTCGCAGCAGCGGCGGTGGCAATCGCGGCGGGTTCGCGCGCGGTGCGCGCTCGAGCGGTGGCCGCAGCAGCGGCGGCTCGAGTGGCGGTTCCGGCGGCGGCCAGTCCGGCGGCAACGGCGGCGGCTTCTCCCGGATAACCTGAATCAGGCTACGGCGGCTTCGCTTTCTTCCGCGGGCAGCGGCAGGCGCACGTTGAACGTCGTGCCCTTGCCGATCTCGGTGACGAAATCGAGCGTGCCGCCATGAGCCTTGATGACGTTGTGCGCGATGGACAGGCCCTGGCCTGTCCCTCGCCCCACTTCCTTGGTGGTGAAGAACGGCTCGAAGATCCGCTTGCGGATCGCTTCGGGAATTCCACCGCCGGTGTCGCCGATGCTGATGACGGCGAACCCGTCTTCCACGCGGGTCGTGACGGTGATCAGCCCCATCCCGGGCGCCACGTTGCCCTTGTTCTTGTCGGCGATGGCATGCGCCGCGTTGACGACCAGGTTCAACACCACCTGGTTGATCTGCCCGCCGTGGCAAACCACCGGCGGCAGTTCCTCGAAGTCCGTTCGCAGGTCCGCGATGTACTTGTATTCGCTGCGCGCGATGACGAGCGTGCTGCTGATCGCGCGATTCAGGTCCACGCGGCTCATCTCGCGCTGATCGACGTGTGAGAACTCCTTCATCGAGCGCACGATTTCCGCGATGCGCGCCAGGCCGTCGACCACGCGGTCGAGAGCCGGCGGCAACTCGCGCTTCAGGTCTTCGATGTCCTCATCCGCCTCGGGCGGTACAGGCAGCGCCGCGGTGAGCTTCGCGTTGTGGGCCAGCAGATCCTGCATGGCCTCGCGGATGAAGGAGACGCTGTCGTTCAGATACTGGATAGGCGTGTTGATTTCGTGAGCGACGCCGGCGGCGAGCCTGCCAATGGACTCGAGATGCTCACTCGACGCGAGCCGCTGCTCGGCGACCTTGCGCTCCGTGATGTCGAAGCCGACGCCGATGATGCCGATGACCTCGCCGTTCTCGTCGCGCAACGGAACCTTGGACGTGCGAACGGTGCGCATCGTGCCCGTCACCTTGTCGAAGCCCGGCTCCTCCAGGTCGATGATCGCGGATCCGGACCTGAGCAACTCCTGTTCATCCGCATAGAACTTGTTCGCGAGCTCCGGCGGATAGAAATCGAAGTCTGACTTGCCGATCGCCTCGGCGGCATCCGTAACCATGTTGCGCGCCAGCGCGGTATTCATCGCGATGAAACGGCTCTCGGTGTCCTTGGCGTAGATGTACGCCGGAATGAGGTCGATCATCGTGCGAAGCAGCGTGCGCTCGTGGGCGAGCGCCGTCGCCAGGTCCTGGCGTTGTGAATCCGCAGCCTGGAGCGCGGCGCTGATGCGGATCAGCGCCGTACCGCCGTCGTCGGCACCATCTTTGGGTCTATCGGCCACCGGGCGCTCCTGTTTCTCTACCCCGGCGTAACGGCGATCCGGGTCGAAACTGAAGTTCTGGAGGGGCAGGTGAGAACGTCGTCACGTCCCCCGGCCCCGGCGGGCGCCCAAATGAGGATCCGCGCGGCCCGGTGGGCGCCGCGCGGATCTGGCCGGTCAGAGGCCCCTCACACCGGCAGATTATTGCCGCGGAGTTTCCGTATCGGGAGTGGGCTCGCTGACCGACTGATCGGCCGGGGGCATGGCCGGGTCAGTGGACGGTTCCGGAGCGGACTGCGGCATGGGCTTGCTGTCGCCCTTCGCGCGGTTCTTCCACTCGGACTTGTCGAGGTAGCCGTCGCCATTGGCGTCCGCGCTGGTGAATACGATGGTGGTGTCGGCACTGGCTTCCGCCTGCGAAACCCTGCCGTCGCGGTTGACGTCGAGCGAATCGAACGTCGCACCGTAGCCCGCCTTGTCCTTGTCGCCGGCAACAGCCGCGCCCATGGGAATCAGCGCTGCGACCGCAAGTGCAATTACCGTTTTGGAAGTCTTCATGATTTCTCCTTGAACAACTCGATGGAAGGTCTTTGGGACGAGTGTGCGGCGGTGACGCCAGAAGGGTGAGTTCGGCGACATGCCACACAAAGGAGATTGCAATCGACGTGCCAGCGGCAAATTCGCGCAGCGCGCGCGCGAATGGGCAAAATGCGGCGCAGCGGGTCGCCGCACCGCGACAATCACCCTTGCGGGCGACGGCGATCCGCGACGGCGGAACGAGACCTAACTACAAACAATCACTTGCGGGTCGGCAGTTGGAAACGTCGGACGAATACCGACGCCGCGCGTGCAAAGCGCTCAGAGCAGGAACGTCTGCGCGCCTATGACGCTGGCGTTGTAGACGGCGTGCACGAGCATCGGCGCGAGCAGGCTGCGACTGCGCTCGTATACCGCCGCCGCGCACACGCCCAGGATGAACACCGGGATGATTGAAAACGCGGGGTGCACGATGGCAAAAATTGCCGCGCTCGCCAGCGTGGCCGGCCACACGCCGAAACTGCGGCGCAGGCCGCCGAATATGAGGCCGCGAAAAATGAACTCCTCGAACAGCGGCGCCGCGATGAGCGCCAGCGGCAAAGTCCACAACCCGAGATCCGCGTAGGCCTTGCCCGCCTGCAGCGCGCTTTCGAGCAGGTCCAGCGCATCGAGGCTGAATAGATAGAGCACGCCGGCGGCGCCGGCGGCGAGGCCGACGATGACGCCGAGCAGCGGCCGATCGGCGCCCGCGCCGATCACGCGCGGCACACCTTCGGTCTTCGCGCGCGCGTAGACCCAGCGCATCAGCGCGTACGTGACGGCGCCGCCGATCGAGAACGCGAAGAGCACCGCCGCGCCGGTCACGCGCCCGCGACCTATGATCACGGCGGCTGCCACGGCCTGCGCCACGAAAAACACCATGGCGGCGATGAGGCCGTCCGACGTGGAGACGCGCGGCGGCGGCGACGCATCCGGGTCGAGCAGGAACCCGAGCTGGTCGCGCGCCTTCTGCCACAGCGCGGCGGCCAGCAGCAGCGACAGCACCATGAAGATGAGGCGTTGCGCCGGCTGCGGCGTGACGATGGCGTAGACGTAGAGCGCGGACAGCGACATGTACAGATAGACGTAAGCCGGCTTCACCTTCTGGTTCTGCTGCTGTTCGAGCGGGTTGCTGCCGAACACGCCGAGAGCGACCGCGATGAAGGCGTAGATCGGAATGCCGAGCAGCGCGGTGAGCATTGCGCCCAGGAATTTCCAGTCGAGGGATGGGGTGAGCAGCGCGCCGACCGCGAACAGCCCGAGTGGATAGGCGAGCGTGAGCACGCCCCAGAGTTTCGCCTTGTCCTTGAGGACGTTCTCGATGGGGCACGGGAACGTGTACAGCAGCCACAGCGCCTGGCCTTCGCTGTTCAGCGTCTGGAACGCCGACATGCTCAGCGAATAGGCCGCGAGACCGAAGGCCACCGAGGCGAGCACATTGGGATTCGTCCACATCGTGCTGGCCGCGCCGGAGGTGCCGAGCAGCATCTGCCCGCCGACGATGAGCAGCGGCAGCACCAGGCTCTGAACGAGAAAATTGCGGTCCCGGCGCAGCAGCGTCAACTCGCGACGGTGAACCGCGCTCAGCGTGAACATTCCGGATGCGGCGGGCGCGTCGGCCGCAAGGGCTGGTTCGGGGGCGCTCGATGCATTGCGCGCTCCTTCGCGCGCGCCGCCGGCCACGACGCCGTGGCGCAGGACGTGCCGCAACAATCGCACGCCGAGCCAGGCGATGACGCCCACCTCGGCGAGCAGCGCCAGCAGCAACAGGATTGCGTCGGAGAAGGTGCGCTCGTTGATCATGCGCGCCGTGAGTCCCATGGGCGTGTAGAGCAGCCAGTCGGGCATGGACTCAGCCAGCCCGAGCATGAATTCCGCCTTGCCTTTCATGCCGATGGAGAAGGCGAGGTACATGAGGATGATGGAGAGCACGGAGAACACGGCGTGCAGGTTGCGCAATTGCGCGGCGCGCAGCCGCAGGCGCAGCCCGGTGTCGATGAGCGTGCGGACGAGGGCCGCGAGCAGCAGCAGCGGCCACGCGGCCAGCGTGCCGACCAGCGGTGCGCTCCAGCGGAATCCCGAGAACCAGGCGATGGCTGTGCATGCCGGCAGCAGCGCCAGCACACCGGTGGGATTGACGACGCTGCGCTCGGCGATGCGCGCCCACAGCAGCGTGTCGGAACGGACCGGCAGCGTGATCAGCCACTCGAGATCCCATTCGGGTTTGGCGAGCTCGCCGGACGCCACGGTCACGAGCAGCGATGCCGTCCAGAGCACCACCAGCAGGTAGGCGACTCCGATGCTCAACGCCTTGCTGAATTCCACGGTGACCCAGAACGTGTCCGGCGGATCGAGCGCGCCCTGCAGGTTGACCACGGCGGTGAACGATAACGACCCGAACACGAACAACATCAGCGGCCAGGCGAGATAGAGGATCACCTTGCTGCTTTTCTTGCCGGGATTGCCGGTACGAACCTTGTCGCCCGGCTTCTTCCTGCCCTGCGAAACGGCGGTCATCTGATTGGCCAGCCGGCGCAGCCGCAGCCGAATCAGCAGCGCGGTGCTGCGAAGCAGTGGCGCCGCCCCGCTTGTTCCCACGCTCACGGCGTGGCGACCTGCGCGGGTTCTTCGTCGGTGACCTTGAGGAACACCTCTTCCAGCGTTGCGTTCTGATGCACGCGCGCGCGCAGCTCTTCGAGCGTGCCGGTGGCCGTGAGCTCGCCGCGATGGATGATGCCGACGCGCGAGCAGACCTTCTCCGCCATGTCCAGCAGGTGGGTGGACATGAAGATGGTCTTGCCGGAAGCCGCCGCCTGCCGCAGCCGGTCCTGGACTTCACGCGCCGCGCGCGGGTCGAGGCCGTTGATGGGCTCATCGAGGATCAGCACCTGCGGATCGTGGATCAGCGCGCAGGCCAGACCCAGCTTCTTCTTCATGCCCATCGAATAGTTGACCGCGAATTCGTCCACCACCTCTTCGAGGCCGAACTCGGCGAGCATGCGCACGGCGTGCCCGGCGGCTTCGCGACGCTCCATGCCGTGCATCTCCGCGACGAATTGCAGGATTTCGCGGCCGCGCAGGAAGTCGTAGTAGATGGGGTTGTCGGGTAGATAGCCGACGTGGCGCTGCACCTCGGCGCGCTGGCTGTGGCAGTCGAGGCCGTTGATCAGCGCGCGGCCGCCGCTCGGCACCAGGATGCCCATCATCATGCGGATGGTGGTGGTCTTGCCGGCGCCGTTCGGCCCGAGGAAGCCGAAGACTTCGCCGCTGCGCACCTGGAGCGACAGGGGCCGTACGGCCGTGAAGTCCCCGTAGGTTCGCGTGAGCTCCTGGAATTCGATCATGCGCCGCAGTGTATGCTCTGGCGCAGGAGCAGGTCGATGAAGAACAACAACGGGATGGCGCCCTGGGAAATCGCGGATCTTCCGGATCCTCCCGTGCCGCGCGGGTTGTCGTGGATAGGCGTCTGCGGGCCGGGCGTCATCGTGCTCGGCATGTCGATCGGCAGCGGCGAGTTCCTGTTAGGCCCCGCCACTTTCGTCAGGCACGGATTGTCGCTTCTCTGGGTGACGCTGGTCGCGGTGTTCTTCCAGACGGTCTTCAACACCGAGCTCATGAGATACACCGTTGCCACCGGCGAACCCGTGGTCACGGGCTTCATGCGCACGCGCCCGGGCAAGACCTTCTGGGCCTGGTTCTACGCGGCGCTCTATTTCCTGCAGATCGGCTGGCCGGCCTGGGCGGCCACGGCCGCCGGAGCGGTCTTCTTCCTGTTCGCCGACCGTCTCGCCACGCCGCCCGGCGACTCGGCCACTATCTACATGATCGGCATCGCCACGTTCCTCGCGTGCATTTCCGTGCTCATGTTCGGCAAACGCATCGCGCGCACGCTCGAGATACTCAACTGGGTGCTGGTGGCGTGCATTCTCGGCAGCTTCGTGGTGCTCGGCATCGTCTACGTGCCCGCCGCCACCTGGTTTTCGGCGGTGGCCGGCTTCGCGGGGTTCGATACGGTGCACGGCGTGTTCAACTTCCTGCCTGACAACCTCGACATCCTGCTGCTGGGTGCGCTGGTCGCCTATTCGGGTGGCGGCGGCGTCCTCAACATCACGCTTTCGAACTGGGCGCGCGACAAGGGTTACGGCATGGGCAGCCGCGTCGGGCACATCGCCGGCGTCGTCGGCGGGGAAAAGGTGCGGTTCGCCATCAGCGGCTTCATGTTCAATCCCGACGCGCCCAACCTGGCGCGCTGGCACGGGTGGTGGCGCATCGTTCGCGTCGATCAATGGGGCATTTTCTTCGTCGGCGCGTTGCTGGGCATGATGCTGCCCGCGTTGCTGTACGTGACGTTCGTCGCGCCGGGCACCGACATCAAGGGGCTGGCCATCAGCGCCGTGCTCGCGCAGTCGATAGGCGCGGCCGGGGGCGCGTGGCTGGGCATGCTCATGGCGCTGCTCGGCGTGTGGATTCTCTTCAAGACCCAACTCGACGTAGTGGAAGGAATGACGCGTTCGATCACCGACATCCTGTGGGCCGGCAGCGAACGCGTGCGCGACTGGCGTGGTGGCGACATTCGCGCGGTGTACTACACCGTGCTGGCGGTGGTGGTGATCTGGGGAATCATCGCGCTCAAGCTCGCGGTGCCGGTCATGCTGCTGCAGATCAGCGCCAACATCGCCGGCGCCATCTTCGTGATCGCGTCGCTGCACCTGCTGTACCTGAACACGCGCGTTCTGCCGGCCGCGCTGCGACCGCCGCTGTGGCGCCGCGTGGCGCTGGTGGGCATGGCGCTGTTCTACGGGTTCTTCGTCGTGCTGGTGGCGCGGTCGTTCCTGTGACCTGGAGATTCAGCGCTTCCTGCTGATCTCGATGCCGTTTCCGACTTCGAGCAGCACCGAATCCAGGTCTCCCGCGGCGCGCACGCGGCTGCGATAGGCATCGGCGTGCACGCGCGCGCTCTCGGGCAACAACATGTTGTCGGCGGCGATGATGCCGCCGCTGGCAAGCTTCGGGTGCACGAGCTCGAAGCAGGGCAGGTACAGGTCCTTCCATACGTCGAGCAGCACGAAGTCGAAGGGGCCGGGCAGCGTGCGCAGCGAATCGAGGCAGTCGCCGGCGTGGAACTCGACGCGCGTGGACAGGCCGGCCCGCGTCAGCGCCTGCCGCGCGTGCTCGATCTTGTAGTCCTTGAGCTCGAGCGACGTGACCTTGCCGCCGGTGGTGCGCGCCGCCGCGCCCAGCCAGACGGTGGAGTAGCCGTACGAGCTGCCGAGCTCGAGGATGCGCCGCGCCTTCGCCCCGGTGGCCAGTAGATAGAGCAGGATGCCGGCCTCGCGCCCCACCGACAGCAGCAGGTCGTCACGCGTGACCTCGGGAGACGCTGCGCGGCGGCGCTCGTCTTCCGCGCGGCGTTCGAAGTCCGCGAGTACGCGTTCGATGACGGGATCGAGTAGCGGCATGGGGGTTCCTGGCGGCGAATAGTGCATGGTTGCCCGCGGGTTGGCGAGGAGGTTTGCTAGCCGGCGATCGGGGCCGATGCCCCCGCGCAAATACCGCGGGGTTTGTAGTCCAAAACGCATGGCGGCCGATGAGTGCGCCGCCATGCGCCAGCCCACCGTTGCGCTGCGGGAGAATCGCACGCACTATCTTCGCCCCGACGGAACGTCGGGGTCGTTTCACGTTCGACTTTCGTCGACATCACAAGACAGCAAGGAATCGAAGATGCGCAATGGGTTGCTCGCCAGAGTAGTTAGTATCGCCGGTGCCGGCTGCGCCGCTTTCGCCGGCCCCGCAGCGTTCGCGGCCGCCAACGACGGCCTGACGCTGGCCGAAGGTTTCTCCGCGGTGGTGGTCCACGAGGGCCAGGGCACGGCGCGCCACCTCGATGTGGCCGCCAATGGCGACATCTACGTCGCCGGTCGCAACGGCCTCACCGCGCTGCGTGACTCCAACGCCGATGGCAAGGCGGACGTCGTCACGCCGTTCGGCGACGTGAAAGGCACGGGCATACGCCTGTTCAGGAACTGGGTGTACGTGTCCGACGACGTCGGCGTCTATCGCTACGCGCTCAAGAAGGGCCAGCTCGCGCCCGCCGGGCCACGCGAGACCGTGGTCAGCGAATTCCCGAAAGAGCGGCAGCACTCGGACAAGACGTTTGCGCTGGATGGCAAGGGCACTCTCTATGTGAACGTAGGCGCGCCGTCGAACTCCTGCCAGGAGAAAGACCGGCAGGAAGGTTCGCTCGGGCTGAACCCCTGTCCCATCCTCGAAAAGTACGGCGGCGTCTGGGTGTTCGACGGCACGAAGCTCAACCAGACACCGGCGAACGGCCGGCGCTTCGCCACCGGCATGCGCAACGCGGTGGCCATCGAGTGGAATGCGGCGCAGAACGCATTGTTCTCGGCGATCCACGGGCGCGACTCGATCGACACGCTGTTTCCCGCGCTCTACAACGCGCAGGACAACGCCACGCGCCAGGCCGAAGAGTTCCACCAGATCGTCGATGGCGGAGATTACGGCTGGCCGTACACGTTCTTCGACACCAGGCTGGGCCAGCGCGTGCTGGCGCCCGAATACGGCGGCGACGCGAAGAAGACACCCGAGGCCGGCAAGTATCCCGACCCGCTGGTGGCATTTCCCGCGCATTGGGCGCCTAACGACCTCAAGTTCTATTCGGGCAGGAGTTTTCCCGCGCGGTACAAGGGCGGCGCCTTCATCGCGTTTCACGGCAGCTGGAATCGCGCGCCCGAGCCGCAGGCCGGTTACAAGGTCGTCTTCCAGCCCATGAAGGACGGCAAGCCGAACGGCGCATACGAAGTTTTCGCCGATGGATTCGCCGGCGACATGAAGGACAACAGCCCGCGCAACGCGCAGTACCGCCCGGTGGGTCTCGCGGTCGCGCCCGATGGTTCGCTGCTGGTATCCGACTCGCAGAAGGGCCGCATCTGGCGCATCTCCTACGGCGGCAAGTGATGCCGCGAGCAATGCGCGTGGCGGTGATGGCCGGCGGCCTCTGGCTGGCTTGCACGCTGGCGGCGCGCGGCGAAACGCCCGTGGCCGCGCCGGCCGCGACCGACGCTCGCCCGCCAGGGCAACGCCTCTATGCGCGGCATTGCCTCGCGTGTCACCAGGCCGATGGCGGCGGCGTGCCTAACATGCAGCCGGCCATTGCCGGTGGCACATGGGTGAAAGGCGACGCACGCGCGCTGGCGCTGTTCGTGATGAGCGGCGGGTTCGACTCCGCCGAGCGCAAGGACAGCGCCCAGGGCAACGTGATGCCGCCGTTCAGCCAGCTGAGCGATGCGGACCTCGCCGAGATCCTGAGCTACATCCGCGAGAAGTTTGGCGACGGCGCTTCGCCGGTGACAGCGGCAGAAGTGGCCGCGGCGCGGGGGAGCCTCTAGGCGGTGCCGTCTAGGCGGTGCCGCGTCTAGGCGGTGCCGGGCACCACCCACGGCACCACCCACCACTCACTTCACCTTGTAGAGATGCACGTAGCGATCGGTCTTGCCCTGCACGGCCGCGTCGAACACCAGCTTGTCGAGCTGGTCGCTCTTGTTGCGCAGGCCGTCATAGGTTTTCTCGAGCACGAAACCGCGCGAGGTCAGGCTTTGCTTCGCGAAGTCTTCATTGAGGCGATGCGCCTTGCCCGCCATTTCGCGACCGGTTCCGGCCGGCGCATTGTGATCGACGATCAGCAGTCTGCCGCCGGGCTTGAGCGCGCGCTTCATCGAGTCGACGAAACCGTCGATGCTGATTTCGGGCCAGCCTTCCTTCTCGTCGATCCAGAACGCGTCGTGATAGGACATGCAGATGACGATGAGGTCCAGGCTCCTGGGCGGCAGATTCATGTAACTGGCTTCGACCAGGCGCCGCTCGACATTCTTGAGCCGGCCCTCGGTGAAACGCGCAGCGACCGCGTCCTTGGAATAGGCCTGATAGGGCACGTTGTTGACCGACAGCACCTTGCCGTTCGGCCCGACGACGCCGGCTAACAACTCGGAGTAGTACCCGCCGCCGGCGAACACGTCGGCCACGGTCATGCCCGGCTTCACGCCTGCGAAGGCCAGCACCTCGGCCGGCTTTTCGCGCGCATCGCGTTCGCGGTCCTTGGCCGTGCGTTCGGGATTGGCGATGGCGGCTTCGATCGGCGTGGCATCGGCGGCGAACGCGGGGACGGCGAGGCAGAGCAGGGCGCTTAGAAACAGGGTTTTCATGAGGTTCTCCTTGCGTGCATTATGCGAAAGCCGGCGCTGACAATGGAACTTCGCCCACCGCGCCGGTTACTCATCCTGGCGAACTGAAACGGAATTTTCGGGGGATCCCATGCGTAAGTCATTCACACCGATCACCTTCACTCTCTTGCTGGCCGCCACGTGTACCGCATTCGGGGCGGGCGGCGGCGAAATGCCCAGTACACCGGCGAGGCTCGAACAGCCCAAGACGCCCGAAGAGCAGGCTCGCGACGATTACAACGCGGGCGTGCGCCTCGTCGAGAAGGCGGATGCACTCCAGGCTGACGCGGCGCGTCAAGCCGATGAGAAAAAGAAGACCAAGGTGCTCGGCAAGGCGCAACAGGCCTACAAGACAGCAATGAAGAAGATGGGCATGGTGACCGACCTGCAGCCGTCGAACTACCAGGCCTGGAATTATCTCGGCTACACCAATCGCAAGCTGGGTCATTACGATGCCGCCCTCGCTGCCTACGACCGCGCGCTCAGCCTCAAGCCCGACTATGCCGAAGCCATCGAGTATCGCGGGCACGCCTACCTCGGGTTGAATCGCCTGAACGAGGCGAAGGAGGCGTACCTGTCGTTGTTCGCGGCCAACCGCAAGCTTGCAGCCACGTTGCTTGCTGCCATGCAGAACTGGGTGGGCGAACGCCGTAACGAAGCCGCGGGAATCGACGGCCCGACGCTCGAATCCTTTGCTTCGTGGGTCAGCGAGCGCAGCACGATCGCGAGTCAGACCGCCGCGCTTACGCGCGAGGGCGCCGCTTCCGCCTGGCATTGATTCGCACATGGGCGGGCGTCCCTCGAGGTTTGCGCGATCCGTAGCCGCCATTGCTGCTGCGGCGGCGCTGGCGGCCGGCGCGCGCGCCAGCACCGAAGAATTCCGCTGGCAGTTGCCGGCGGGGTTCCCGGAGCCTGCCGTACCCGCCGAAAACCCCATGAGCACGGCCAAGGTCGCGCTCGGCGCGAAGTTGTTCGCCGATCCGCGCCTCTCGATGACCGGGCAGCATTCATGCGCGAGCTGCCATGCGCCGGAACGTGCGTTCACCGACGGCCTCGCGCGTTCGCGAGGCGCCACCGGCGCCGCGTTGCCGCTCAATGCGCCGACTTTGCTGAACGTCGCCTACAACTCTTCGCTGGGCTGGCGTGATGCCAACCTGCGGACGCTCGAGCAGCAGATGCGCGGGCCGTTGTTCAACGAACATCCGCACGAGCTCGGCCTCGCCGGGCGCGAGGCGCTGGTCGAGCGTGAGTTGTCAGACGACGGTGAGATGACGCGCGCGTTCGCGGCCGCGTTTCCGGGCGAGGAGCGGCCGATCAGCATCGACAACGTCATCCGTGCGATCGCTGCCTACGAGCGCACGCTGTTCGCCGGCAACTCCGCGTTCGATCGCTATGTGTTCCGCGGCGAGCACCGAGCGCTGAGCGATCGGCAGAAAGCCGGCATGCAGTTGTTCTACTCCGAGCGCACGGGCTGCGCCCGTTGCCATGGCGGCGTGAACTTCACGGGCGCGTGGGTGGATCGCGACCATCCTTCGGCCGAATCCGTGTTCGCGGATACCGGCACGGGCGTGGCCGTGCGAGTGCCGACACTGCGCAACCTGCCCGCCACCGCGCCTTACATGCACGACGGGCGCTTCCCGGCGCTCGACCAGGTGCTCGATCACTACGAGCGCATGGCGCAGGATCCGGCGGCGGACGCACGCCTCAGGCGCGCGCCACTAACTACCGCCGAACGCGAGAGCCTGCGCGAGTTCCTCCTCTCCCTGACGGACCGCCGCTAGCGTATGCTTGCGCGCCTGCATGAACCCGGACACCACGCTCGGACGTCACGTCCTGCTGCCCCATCCTGTCTTCGAGCCGGGCGCGCTGCATGACCTCGTCCAGGAGTTGTCGGTATCGGTGGTTCGCACGCAGGCCGATGAGCTGAAGCTCCACTATCGGCTGACGGGCGATCTCGATGCACTGCAGCTTCCGGAGCCGCGGCCACCGTTGCGCACGGACGGCCTCTGGCGCCATAGCTGCTTCGAGGCTTTCATCGGCCACGCCGGCGCGCACGACTACTGGGAATTCAACTTCTCGCCCTCGGGAGCGTGGGCGGCCTATCACTTCAAGGCGTATCGGGAAGGCATGGCGCCATTACTCGCGGGCGCGCCACCCGTCGTCACGCCGCGAATCGGCATGGAGTCGGTCGAGCTTTCGGTGGCGATCGACCTGTCCTGGCTGGCGCGGTCGCCCGTTGCGGGATTGCGTCTCGGTCTGGCTGCCGTCGTCGAAGACAGGGCGCGGGTGCTGTCATACTGGGCGCTCAAACATTCCGCGGAGAAACCCGATTTCCATCGCGCAGACAGCTTCGTGGTCGACCTCGATTAACCGTTACTCCCATTCGCTCAGGGACGCTTCGTGATCCAGTTCGGAATCGACCGGCTGCTGGCCGACATGAAACTGCAACGGGAGCTCGAAGGCCGGCGCGTGGCGCTGCTGGCGCATCCGGCTTCCATGACGGCGGATTTCGAGCACTCGCTCGACGCCCTGCGCGCCATCCGCGGTCTCGACATCACCGCGGCTTTCGGTCCGCAGCATGGGCTGCGCGGCGACAAGCAGGACAACATGATCGAGTCGCCGGACTTTCGCGATCCGGTGCACGGCATCCCGGTTTTCAGCCTGTATGGCGAAGTGCGCCGGCCCACCGACGACATGCTGGATCACTTCGACGTGTTGCTGGTCGATCTCCAGGACGTCGGCTGCCGTATCTACACGTTCATCACCACTCTTCTATATGTGCTGGAAGCGGCCGCGAAGCAGGGCAAGACGGTGTGGGTGCTGGACCGGCCCAATCCGGCGGGCCGCCCGATCGAGGGCCTCGCGCTTCGCGAAGGCTGGGAGAGTTTCGTGGGCGCGGGCCCCATGCCGATGCGCCATGGACTCACGCTGGGTGAGCTTGGCATGTGGTTCGTGAGTCACTTCAAGCTCACGGTGGATTACCGCGTCATCCCGATGCGCGGTTGGCAGCCCGAAGCAGGCCCTGGATTCGGCTGGCCGCTGGGGATGCGCAACTGGGTGAACCCCAGCCCGAACGCCGCGAATCTTTCGATGGTGCGTGCCTATGCGGGCACGGTGATGCTCGAGGGAACCACGCTGTCGGAGGGACGCGGCACCACGCGGCCGCTGGAGTTGTTAGGCGCGCCCGGGCTCGATCCGCGGACGCTGCTGACGGCGATGGATCGCATCGTGCCGGCATGGATCCGTGGCTGCCGCCTGCGGCCCTGCTGGTTCGAACCGACGTTCCAGAAACATTCCGGCAAGTTGTGCTCGGGGTTCCAGATTCACGTCGAAGATGGCGCGTACGCGCATGGCGAGTTCCGGCCCTGGCGCCTGATCGCCGGAGCTTTCAAGTGCATCCGGCGCCTGCGCGGGGAATACCCGCTATGGCGTGACTTCCCGTATGAATACGAACATACGCGTCTCGCCATCGACCTCATCAATGGCAGCGAAGTGCTGCGTCAGTGGGTCGACGACCCGGCCGCGACACCGGCCGATCTGGAAAGGCTGGCCGCGGCTGATGAAGCGGCCTGGGCAGAGCAGCGTGAGGACCTGCTGCTCTACCGCTGAGCTGCCGCATACGAATCAACCCAGATCGCGCGCGGAGGCCGCGTGCACCGATGTCAGCGTCTGACTATCGATGCGCTGAACGACATCCGCGAGCGCGGCGTCGACACACTTCAGCGCGCGGCCTCGTTCCACGAGCGACAGCCTGGCGTCGAGGCCGCCGCAAACCTTCTCGGCCGCGATCTTGAGCTTGCGATACACCTTGGCGGTGCCCTTCTCGGTGGCGAGATCGGTCTGCTGGTAGCTCACCGAGACGCGCGGCGGGTTGGTGTCCGCTTCCGCGGCGCGGACATCGACCGTGAGCAGCATGAGAAAGGTGGCGCCGATGGCGGCAGCACCTGCAGTCAGGCGCTCCGAGGTGCGGCGCAGCACGAAGACGGAATTCTGGCGAGTCATGGCTAATCCTCCGGTTATATGGATCGGAAAACCTGCGATGACGCGTGCCGACTCATCGCTTGCCGGCGTGAGAGGCGAGTTCGAAACGTGTCAATCTGAACGTTGATATAGACGCGCGACCACTCGAAACGGTTGCAAAGAAAATTGGCGAATTGCGCCTGCGAGTAGAAAAGGGGACAGATCTATTTTTCGACAAGTGTCCGGACCGGACACTCGTCGAAAAATAGATCTGTCCCCTTTTCTACTCGGCGGATTCGGCGCCGGCGGCGACGAACGCGAGGTCGCTCATGTTCACCTTGGCGAGGTCGAACTTCTTCGCGGAGGCCACCATGCGCAGCAGCGCCTGCGCGATGGGCATGACGGGCTTCTTGTCGCCGGCCTTCACCTTGTGAAAGCGCACGGGGTTGATGCGCGCCACGACGTAACTGCGCAGGTAGGGCGATTTCATGCCGCGCGCCTGCAGCTCCGTGACGATGCGCTTCACTTCCGCATCTATCTCCTGCAGGCGTGAGGCGTAGGCCGCGCGTTCGCGCAGCGCGGCCGGCAGTGGCTTGGTGGTCAGCCTGTCTACCTTCTTGAGCACCGGGCTGTAGGCGCCGCCGCCGAAGCGCAGGTTCTGCTCGTAGACGAGACCGAGCGTCAGCAGCTCCGCGGCTTCGAACTCCGCCGCGAGCGAAGCCTCGGTGCGCGTGGGCTCGCGCTTGGCGAGGTTGCGCGCCATGCGCATGACCTCGAGGCTCTTGTCCTTGAGGTTGTGCGCCTTCTCGGTGTTCAGCGCGAGGATGCGATACGACAGGGACTCATCGGGCGAGATGAGCACGGTGAGTTGCTTCAGTCCGAGCATCTTCGCGGCGGCGAGGCGATGCCGGCCATTCGGCGTCCAGAAGCGGCCGTCTTCGCCGCGCACGACGATCAGTGGATCGAGAAACGCGGCGGTGGCTTCGATGGCGCCGGCGAGGCGCTTGGCGTGCGTGGGAGAGAGGTCACGCTGAAATGGCGTGGGCTGCACCGCGCTGAACGGCAGCGATGCCAGCAGCAGCGGACGGCCACCCAGCGGCTCGCGGTAGGCGCCGAGCGGCGCGCCGCCGGCCTTGTGAACCAGCTCCACCACGGCGGCGATGTCCGCGTGATCGAGCGCCAACGCCACTTCGGTGGCGGACAGGCCGCGCTTGACGGCGTTTGGAGCCAGCTTGGGTTTACGTGCCGCCTTCGACTTGGGCGCTGCTTTCTTTTTCGCCGCCATGATCTTTCCCCACTTCGTTGCCGAGAATGATGCGCGCGCCGCGCGCGTACGTGAAATAGGCCCAGGCCCAGTTGATGAGCACGATGAGCCGGCTGCGGAATCCGATCAGGAAATATATGTGGAGCGCGAGCCAGAACCACCACGCGAGGATGCCGGAGAAACGCAGGTTCGGCAGTTGCGCGATCGCGGAATGCCGGCCGATGGTCGCGAGCGCGCCGAAGTCGGTGTAGTGGAACGGCGTGGTACTGGCTCCGCGGATGCGCGCAAGAATGTTTTTCGCCACGCGTGCGCCCATCTGCTTCGCGGCCGGCGCCACGCCGGGCACGGGTTTGCCGTCCTGGTCGATGCTCGCCAGGTCTCCCGCGACGAAAATTTCCGGATGTGCGGCGAGACTCAGATCCGGCTGCACGCGCACGCGTCCCGCGCGATCGAGTTCCGCGCCCAGTTGTTTGCCGAGTGACGAAGCGGCGACGCCGGCGGCCCAGAGGATGGTGCGCGCCGCGACGCGCTGATCGCCGAACTTGAGGTAGCCGGCGCCGATGTCGGTCACCGGCTTGCCCGTGTGCACTTCGACGCCGAGTCGCTCGAGTTGCCTGCGCGCCTTGTCAGCCAGCGCTTCGGTGAAAGCGGAGAGTACGCGCGGCCCGGCTTCGATGAGCAGGATGCGCGCCTTGCGCGTATCGATGTGGCGGAAGTCGCGCGTCATCGTATGCCGCGCGATTTCCGCCAGCGTGCCCGCGAGCTCCGCGCCCGTGGGGCCGGCGCCAATCACCGCGAACGTGAGACAGGCATCGCGCTCGGCCGAGCTGGTCGCGGCCTCCGCCCGCTCGAAGGCGGACAACATGCGGCGCCGGATCAGGAACGCGTCATCGAGCGTCTTGAGCCCTGGCGCAAACTGCTCCCAGTGGTCGTTTCCGAAGTAAGCGTGCGTGGCGCCGCTCGCCACCAGAAGGTAGTCGTAGGGAACCTGGCGATCGGGCAGCGACACCGTTTTCGCGCCGGTGTCGATGGCGGCCACCTCGCCCATGTGCACCGTGACGTTGCGCTGGTCGCGCAGGATATGGCGCAGCGGCGCGGCGATCGATGGCGCGGCGAGTCCCGCGGTGGCTACCTGGTACAGCAGCGGCTGGAACAGGTGGTGATTGCGCCGATCGATCAGCGTGATTTCGACGGGCGCGCGCTTCAGCTGGCGAACGGCCCAGAGACCGGCGAATCCACCGCCGATGACCACAACTCTTGGTGTATTGGACATAGGTGGAAAACTTAACTGAAATGCCGGGTGCGCGCCGCTAAAATGCTCACCGCATCATGACAGTCATCAAACAGCAGGACCTCATCGCGAGCGTGGCCGACGCGCTCCAGTACATCTCGTATTTCCATCCGCCGGATTACATCCGCGCGCTCGGCAGGGCATACGAGCTCGAGCAGTCCCCGGCCGCGCGCGACGCCATCGCGCAGATCCTCACCAATTCGCGCATGTGCGCCGAAGGGCGCAGGCCCATCTGCCAGGACACCGGCATCGTCATGGTGTTCGCCAGGGTGGGCATGAATGTCCGCTGGGACGCCTCGATGGGTTTCGAGGACATGATCAACGAAGGCGTGCGCCGCGCCTATCTACATCCGGACAACAAGCTGCGTGCGTCGATCGTCGCGGATCCCAATTTCTCGCGCAAGAACACGCGCGACAACACGCCCGCGGTCATCCACACGCAGCTCGTGCCCGGCGACGAGCTCGAGATCACGGTCGCGGCGAAGGGCGGTGGCTCGGAGAACAAGTCGAAGTTCGTCATGCTGAACCCGTCGGACTCGCTCACCGACTGGGTGCTCAAGACCGTGCCGCTCATGGGCGCGGGCTGGTGCCCGCCCGGCATGTTGGGCATCGGCATAGGCGGCTCGGCCGAGAAAGCCATGTTGCTCGCCAAGGAAGCGCTCATGGAGCCCATCGACATGGCGGAGCTCAAGGCTCGCGGCCCTGCGAACCAGACCGAGGAGCTGCGCATCGAGCTGTACGAAAAAGTGAACGCGCTCGGCATCGGCGCCCAGGGTCTGGGTGGGCTATCTACCGTGCTCGACGTCAAGATCTTCGAATACCCGACGCACGCGGCGTCGAAGCCGGTGGCCATGATCCCGAACTGCGCGGCGACGCGCCACGTGCACTTCACGCTCGACGGCAGTGGTCCGGCGGTTCTCGACCCGCCAAAACTCTCGGACTGGCCGAAAGTCGACTGGGCGCCCGCGGCCGATGCGCGGCGCGTGAATCTCGACACGCTCACGCGCGCCGAAGTGGCGGGCTGGAAGCCGGGCGAGCAGCTGTTGCTCAACGGCAGGATGCTCACCGGCCGCGACGCCGCTCACAAGCGCATCGCCGATCTGTTCGCCAGCGGACAGGCGCTGCCGCCTGAAGTCGACTTCCGCAACCGTGTCATCTATTACGTCGGCCCCGTCGATCCGGTCGGTCGTGAAGTCGTTGGTCCCGCGGGTCCCACCACCGCCACGCGCATGGACAAATTCACGGAGATGATGCTGGAGAAGACCGGCCTCATCGCCATGGTGGGCAAGGCGGAGCGCGGCCCCGCAGGCATCGAGGCCATTCGCAAACATGGCGCGGCCTACCTCATGGCGGTGGGCGGCGCGGCTTATCTCGTGTCGAAGGCCATCAAGGCGTCGCGCGTCGTGGCGTTCGAGGATCTCGGCATGGAGGCGATTTACGAGTTCACGGTGGCCGACATGCCCGTCACGGTCGCCGTCGACGCCAGCGGCACCTCGGTCCACCAGACCGGCCCCGCCGAGTGGAGCCAGAAGATCGCCGCCCCCGGCCGTCAGGCCTGGTGAGAAAACCAACAGCTGACGATGGTGCCGCGACTACGCGCGCTTTCGATGCGCAGCGACCCGGCCATCATCTGCGCGCGGTAATGCATGATGCGCAGGCCGAGGCCTTTCGACAGCAGCGTGGCCGGATTGAATCCGGCGCCATTGTCCTCGATGCGCAGCAGGCCGCGGCTGCCGTCCAGGCACAGTGAAATCTTCACCTGTTCCGCATGCCCGTGTTGCGCGGCGTTGGTCACCGCCTCCTGAGCGATGCGGTAGAGGTGCAGGGCATTGGCCGACTCCAGGCCGCGATCCAGCGTGTCGTTCGCCACGCAACGCACGTCGATGTGGAACATCGCCGAGAGCCGGCGCGCGAGATCCTCGAGCGCCAGCGAGAGACCGCCGCGGTCGAACGTGACGGGCGACAGGCCGCGGGCCAGTGCGCGCGTGGTGAAGATGGCGTCGTTGACGAGCAGCGCCACTTCCTCGATCGACGGTGAAAGCGCCGGCGCCTCGCGTTCCGCGCGGTTTTCGAGTCCGCGCAACAGCAAGGCGATGCCCGTGAGTTCCTGGCCGAGGCCGTCATGCAGGTCGCTGCCGATGCGCTGCTGCTCGCGGTTGCTGACCTCGAGCACTTCCCGCTCGAGCTGGCGTCGCGCGGTGGCGTCCTGGAGCATGGTGAGCCAGAAGCGTTCGCCGCGCAGCACCAGGGACGTGATCACCGCCTCCACGAACAACGCGGTGTCGCCATCGTGGGCGCCGCGCACCGTCAGTTCGCTCACGAGCGGCGTGCCGGCGCGCGCCGCGGCTTCGTCGGCGGATTCGGCGATCTGCCGGTCGAGCGGCGGATCGCAAGGCAGCTGGTTGAGATGTTTGCCGATGAACGAGCCGGCGAAGATGCGAAACATGCGATCGAACGCCGGGTTGGTCATGCGGATGATGCCGCCGCTGTCGGACAGCACCACACCCTCGTGCATCACCTCGACGGCCAGCGCCTGGCTGCGCAGCACTTCTTCGTTCGTCTTGCGGTCGGTGATGTCATGGACCACGCCGATGAATCGATTCACCTTGCCGTCGGCGTCGATGATCGGCTGGTTGGCGAGGTGGATCCAGCGGGTCTCGCCGCGCAACGTCTTGAGGGCCAGTTCGGTCTCGGTGCGCTCGCCCCGGCGCAACTTCTGCCGGCGCTGGATGGCCCCGGCGTAATCGACCGGGAAGAAGACGTGCCGCCAGCCGAGGCGGTTGAGATCTTCGATCGAGCCGCCGAAGAACTGGTCCCAGCCCGGGCTCGCCCAGACCACCTGCGCTTCGCCATGCTCATCGACCGTGGATTCGTACACGAAGCCCGAGGTGAGCTCCGCGACCGTGCGGTAGCGGAATTCGCTTTCGCGCAGCGCGTCGGCGGCCTGCTTGCGCTCGGTGACGTCGATGGCGACCCCGACCACGCGCGTGAACTTCCCGGTGACCGGGTCGGCAATGGGGCGATTCTTCGCCTCGAGCCAGCGGATCGCACCGTCGGGACGCCGGATCTGCGTCGTGAACTCGACGGTGTCGCCGCGCAGGTAGTGTTCGGTGCGCGCCTTGCTTTGCGCGAGGCATCCCTCGCCCACCAGGAAGCTCTGCCAGCCGCGGCGGCCATATTCCTCATCGGAGCAGCCGTAGACGCGCTCGGCGCCCAACGTCCATTCGAGCTCGTACACGCCCTGCGCATTCAGCAGGTACTCGTGCACCACGCCTTCGGACAGGTCCGCCACCGTGCGATAACGCGCGTGATGCAGCGCAAGTACGAGCTCGTCGGCCTTGCGGCGGTTGATGTCCCGCGAGTGGGCGATGATGCCGAGGACCATGGGGTTGTCGAGCGCGTTGACCGCCACGCTCTCGAGCCAGACCCAGCCGCCATCGCGATGACGGAAGCGGTATTCGAAGCGATTGAGCTCGGGCTGGGACTCCCGGTTGGAGAGCAGGGTGCGAAAGCGGTCGCGCATCGCCTCGACGTCATCCGGGTGCAGGAACTCGCTGGCGTTCCGCCCTAACAACTCGCGGACCGTGTACCCGAGATAACGCGCCACCGCCTCGTTCGCGTACGTGAACGTGCCGTCGGCGCTCTGCACGGTGATGATTTCGAGCGCGTGTTCGGTGAGCGCGCGAAGTCGCGCATCGGACCCGTCGGTGAGTTGGGGCGCGGGCCGGGATTCTGCTGGCGTTGGCGCAACCATGATGCGCGGTCATTCTATCGACAGAGCTGCGCGGGAAATCCCTTCGGCAGACAAACACTTCCGTGCGTGCGTTGCATCGCTGCCGGTTCGACGTACGGGCAGCACGCCAAAGCCGCCGTCCCAGCGTCAGAAATGGGCGCCACTTTTTGATACGCGTGTGGCCTCTGTACAACGTTTTGGGGCCCGCTATTAGGGCAAAAAATATAAGCCCTTGAAATATAACGCCATGAATTTCCATTTGGGCCTCTAAACGGCTCGTCGAATCTACTGTTGTTTGTTGCGTGAACGCTGTAGTAGGCTTCGCCGCACTGCAGGGATTGGAGCGAGAGAAGAGCGTAAGGAAGATGCGCGGGCTGCCAAAGGTTCTTCAAGAAACCTGGCCGCGTGTTTTTCTTTCGCGTTTTTTTCGATTCTGGTCCCTGTTGCCCAGCCTCCGATAAGGGTGGGCGCACCAAATTCATAAACCTATAAGGGATCAGTCATGGCTAAACACCTATCAGTGCGGCAGGCCGTTCGACTTGCTCTCCTCGCAAGTGCGGCGCCGGCGGTGCTTCTTTCGCCCGCGGCGTTTGCGCAAGAGCAGGATCAGGACGCGAGCGAAACGATGGATGAAGTCGTCGTTACCGGTTCGCGCATTGTTTCCCCGAATCTTCAGAGCATCAGCCCGATCACTGCGATCGGCGCCGAAGAACTGAACCTCGCGGGCAAGGCGCGCATCGAAGACGTCCTCAACCAGCTCCCGCAGGCATTTGCCTCGCAGGGATCGAACATCTCCAATGCCTCTGACGGTACCGCGTCGGTCGACCTGCGCGGTCTCGGCTCGCAGCGCACCCTCGTCCTCGTCAATGGCCGGCGTCTCATGCCCGGCGATCCGGACGGTGGCAGCGCCGCTGACTTGAACCAGATTCCCCTGACCCTCGTGAAGCGCGTCGACGTGCTCACGGGCGGCGCTTCGTCGGTGTACGGCGCGGACGCCGTCGCGGGCGTCGTCAACTTCGTGATGGACACGGAGTTCGAGGGCGTACGCATCGACACTAACTACAGCTTCTACAACCACTCGAACGACAACCAGCGCACGCAGGACCTCAACGAGGCCCGCAACTTCCCGCTGCCCGAAAGCTCGGTGAACGTCGGCTACACGCGCGACTTCTCGATCGCCGTGGGTATCGGTGGCGCCGAAGGTCGCGGCCACGCGACGTTCTACGCAACCTATCGTGAAGTGGACTCCGTGTTGCAGGACCAGTTCGACTTCAGCTCCTGCACGCTGAACCTCGGCGTGGCCAGCACCGACTTCGCCTGCGGTGGCTCCGGCACCAGCGATCCGACCCACTTCTTCATCCAGGATCCGCTGCCGCCCCTGCCGCCGCTGCCCAATGGCGATCCGGCACCGCCGCGTCCGGCGACGAATCCGACCACCTGCCCGGCCTCCGCGGGCTGCACCTTCGGCGCCGATGGCGTGCTGCGTCCGTATACCGCGGCCGATCAGTACAACTTCGGCCCGGTCAACTACTTCCAGCGTCCCGACGAGCGCTACACGGCGGGCGTGTTCGCCAACTTCAAGTTGAGCGACAAGGCTGACGTGTACGGCGAACTCATGTTCATGGACGACCGCTCGGTGGCGCAGATCGCGCCGTCCGGTGCGTTCCTCGGTGCGGCCACGTTCGCAGTGAACTGCGACAACCCGTACTGGTCCGCCGACATGCGCCAGCGCTTCTGCGGCGCCTTCGGCCTGGGCCCGGATGACTTCGGTTCCCTGGTGCTCGGACGGCGTAACACCGAAGGCGGTGGACGTCAGGACGACATCGGCCACGAGTCGTATCGCGTCGTCACCGGCATGCGCGGCGAACTCAGCGAGATGCTGAGCTACGACGCGTACTTCCAGCACGGCGTCACCAAGCGCAACAGCACGTACCTCAACGACTTCTCGACGCGTCGTACGGCGCTCGCGCTGAATGCCGCCGTGGATCCGGATGACGGTCTCACCAAGTGCTTGGTGAACACCGACGCCGACCCGGCGAACGATGACGCGAACTGCGTTCCGTGGAACATCTGGCAGGTTGGCGGCGTCGACCCTGCGGCGCTTGCGTACCTGCAGACCCCGGGCTTCCAGCGCGCCGATCACCGCCAGCAGATCATGCACATCGACCTGACGGCGGACTTCACCAACATGGTCAAGCTGCCGAGCACCGAGACCGGCCTCGTGGTCAACTTCGGTGGCGAGTATCGCGACGAGAAGACCAACTTCACGGTCGACGAAGCCTTCCGCACCGGAGACCTCTCCGGCCAGGGCGGCGCGACGCTGCCCGTGTTGGGCCGCTTCGACGTGGCGGAGCTCTTCATGGAAGCGCGCCTGCCGCTCCTCGAGGGCAAGACGGGTGCGCAATCCATGTCCATCGAAGCGGGCTACCGCTTCTCGGACTACAGCACCGGCTTCAGCACGGATACGTACAAGGCCGGCCTCGACTGGGCGCCGATCGACTCCCTGCGGTTCCGCGGCAGCTACCAGCACGCCGTTCGCGCGCCGAACGTGGCCGAGCTCTACTCGACCTCGTCCGTGGCGCTCGATGGCACGGAAGACCCCTGTGCGGGTGACCCGTTCGATGCGGACGATGACAACGATCCGACCGCAACGGCGGCCGAGTGTCAGCTCACGGGTCTCGACCCGTCGCGCTGGGGCTTCATTCCGCAGAATCCGGCGGGCCAGTACAACGGCTTCCTCGGTGGCAATCCGAACCTCGTGCCCGAGTCCTCGGACACGGTGTCGTTCGGCCTGGTGTTCCGTCCGAATCTGGGCGACCTGAGCATCGCGGTCGACTACTTCGACATCGAGATCGAAAAGACGATCAGCAGCACGGCGGGCGGCAACGCGGACACGTTCATCACGAACTGCATCGCGACGGGCCGCGAAGACTTCTGCAACAAGGTGCATCGCGACGCGAACGGCACGTTGTGGCTGTCGGCGACCGATGCTTACATCATCGACATTCCGTTCAACCTGGGCACGTTGCAGACCAGCGGCGTCGACCTCCAGGCCAGCTACACGTTGAACTTCGGCGAGCATCGCCTGGGCTTCAACCTCGTGGGCACCAAGCTCATCGAGTTGAACAACGCGCCGCTGCCGGGCTTCGACTCGTATGACTGCGCGGGCTTCTACGGCGGCACTTGCGGCGTTCCTGCGCCGGAATGGCGTCATTCGTTGCGCACCAACTGGCGTACGCCCTGGAACGGCCTGGATGTGGCCGCCACCTGGCGCTACTACGGCGATGCGAAGAGCGAGCGCCTGAGCCCCAACGACCAGCTCTCGGGTCCGGTCAATGCGAACGGCATCGCCAACAGCGTGCCGGCGTACAGCTACCTCGATCTGACGGCGAGCATGACGTTTGCCGAGAAGGTCACGTTCCGCGTGGGCGCGAACAACCTGCTCGACAAGACGCCGCCGCTCATTCCTTCGGGCGGTGTGGTCGATTGCCCGGCCGGTCCTTGCAATGGCAACACCTGGGCGCAGGTCTACGACTCCATGGGTCGCCAGATCTTCGCGACGCTGACGATCGACTTCTGATCGAAAGGTTAGTGAGTTGATGAAAAGACGGCGGGCTTCGAGCCCGCCGTTTTTTTTGACGCCTTATTTCTGCAGACATGTAGACAGGGCCGCAGACGTTGCGCCATCGTTGCGCCCGCAGGATGGTCCAGGTTCAACCCTTTTTTGCTGTGCCTTTCGGCTTCGCGCAGTTGGAGAATTGCGCCCGGCTGAATGCCGACCTGCGCGCCTTCTTCCTGCAGCGCGCCTCGGAAGGCTCCAGGTACGCCAATCCGCGGCCGCTGACCCAGCGCAACCGCCAGGTCTTCGAAAGCGAGTTCCAGCTGTTCCGCGCGAACGATCCCGCCGTGCAGCAGCTCAAGCAGTTCTGCTGGAGCAACCTTCTCGGCATGGTTGCCGAGCTCAACAAGCACGACGAGGCGACCATGCGTCGCCTGCTGATCTATTCGGACTCCTGGTTCCACATCACGCGGCGGGGTGGTTTCTTCGGCCTGCACAATCACCCGATGGCCAGCTGGTCGGGCGTCTATTGCGTGAGCCCGGGCGAGCACGATGCCGACAAGCCCGACAGCGGGCTCCTGAGCTTCGTGAATCCGGCGACGGCCAGCGCGATGTACGTGGACATCGCCAATGCGAACCAGGTCGGGCCTTTCGGCAATGGCATTCGCTACGTGAAATTCGAGCCGGGGCAGCTCGTGCTGTTTCCGTCGTGGGTGCTGCACGACGTGAAGCCATTCGAAGGCGAAGGCGAACGGATCACCGTCGCCTTCAACTGCTGGTTCTCGATGAAGGACGAAGCGCAGCCCGGCTGAGCTTTACTGCGACAGGCAGCCCTGCGGTCCGTGGGGACACTTGCCCGCACTGCGCATGCGCTCGCGGTATTGGTCCATGTCTTCGACCTGCGTGCGCACCTGCGCCTGCGTGAGGCACTTGAGCGTGGGGATGTTGCTGCCGATCTCCCGCACGCGTTTGCAGAAGACGATTTCGCCGTCCTTGCGAAGCTTCACGAAGCTCTTGGTGGCCTCGACGAGGCGCGCGTCGATCTCCGCCGCCACCTCCGCTTCGGTGACCGACTTCCAGTCGTGACCCTTGCCGCCGGGCCGCGAAATGGTGGCTTCGTCGGCGGCGGGCGGCCTTGCGGCGCATGCCGCCAGCATCAGCGCCACGACACCCATCATCAAAGTCTTGTACGCCATGTGAGTCCTCCCCGGAGCCCGGCGTTGGCGGCGCCTGTCAGCCGCCGCCGCTGCAACCGCCCGGGCCGAGCGTGCACTTCGCGCCGCTGCGCATGCGTCCACGAAGCTCTTCCATGTTCTCCACCTGGTTGCGCAACTGGGCCTCGGTCAGGCACTGCATGGTCGGGATCGTGGTGCCGATGACCTTCTCGCGCTTGCAATAGAGCGTCTGGCCGTCGCGCTGCACGACCTTGTAGCCCTTCGCGGCGTCCTGGAATTTCTTCTCGAGGGTCGCGGCGGTGTCGGCTTCGTTCTGCGCGGCAGGCGTCGGCGTTGCCGGAGCCGTCTGCACGGGTGCGGGCGCGGTGGCTCCGGGAGCGTCGGACGTGGCGGGCTGGGACGCACAGGCCGCCAGGAGAGCGACACAGAGGCCTGCGGCTATCGAAGAAGTGAATTTGTTGAACGACATGATGATTGATATCTCCTAACGAACACGCTTGAAGCGTGATGAACGGCCCCTCTTGTCGGCTATTCGAAATGTACCGAGGCTGGCACGCATGACGGTCACCGCATCACCGGCTTCGATCGTCAGCGTCGCGTCGCCGTCCTGTTGACGCCACACCTGCCCGTTGTCGAGTTCCAGCACGATCATCCCATCGTCCGCACGGCGGAGGGAAGTGACGACGCCCTTAATTTCCCTCAGTTCTTCACGTTTGACGTCACGGTTTCCCTCGCCGGGCGCAATGGCGGAATGGGCGCCGAACATATTCTCCGCCGAGGGCAGCGGCAGGTCCGCGCCGCTTTTTATCTGGGCAACCGCCTTGTCGTAGCAGGCCAGCCGTTCAGCGTCCCGGAGCATGGATACGCAGGGCTGCAGGGCCGCGGGGAGTGCATCGGCCGCCGGTACCGTGTTGGCAACCAGCAACGCCGCCAATGCGGCGAGGGAGGTCGGTAACTTCAAGATTCGCTGCCTGTGATGGAAACTTCGTCGCGATAATAATCTTTGATGGCGGGCACCGCGTTCCGGATCAGCTCGCGTTCTCCACGCGTGAGCGCAGGGTGCCAGGTGTCGAATATGAGTATGGCCCTGGGAACGTCACTATCGTTCCATGCCTCGTGCTCGATCGTGTCGTCGAACACCCACGCCTTGCCCGGCTCCCATTCGCGAACCTCGGAGCCCACGCGGAACCGGCACTGGGGCGGAACCACCAGGGGCAGATGCACGATCAGGCGCGAGTTGGTCACGCCGCTGTGGGGCGGGATGTGCGACTTGCGGTCGAGAATGGAAAAGAACGCCGTGGGCGCGTAACCCGGCACATCGGCGTACGGCGCTTTCGCGAGTAATGCCGCGGTCCTGGGGCAGCGATCGGCATGCGCATCGACACGTACGCCATCGCGCCAGAGGAAAAACGCGCTCCACTTCCGCGAGCGGTTGAGCTCCGCCCACTGGTCGAGCGGCACGCCGTCGGGATACGCGATGTACGGCACGACGCCGGCCGCGTCCTCGAGCAGCGCCCGTTCGCACTCCGCGCGGATTTCCGCCGTCGCCGCCTCGAATTCGGCCAGCCAGGGAAAATCGTCGCGGGCGTAGAACTCGTGCTCGGGCAGTTTGGGGATGTGCAGAAAGGTCGGCTGGGCGTGATAGATGCGGCGCCTGCCCAGCAACGCGGCAAGCCCATGTTCCGCGCGATCGAGCTCGCGGGGTGCGTGGCCTGCGCGTGTTTCGACGAGCGTCCGGTCGAGATGAGCCGCCAGCGCCTGGTCGTTGTTGCGCACCGCCTCGAAGGCGCGTTGCAGAGGTTCGCGCAAGGCCATGGGCAGCCGCGCATTCGGCGGCAGCACCTGCAGCGCGTGCTGATAGACGGAGGCGGCTGCCTTGGGCTTTCCGCGGCGCACGAGCAGGTCGGCCTTCTGCAGCAGCGCGAGCAGGTGGCGCGGATCGATCGCGAGCGCCGACTGCAGCGCCTTCTCTTCTTCGTCGCGCAGATCGAGAGCGCGCAGCGCGGTGGCGAGGTTCACCCACAACGCCGAACTCCCGGAGTCGCGCGCGGTGGCGCGTTCCAGCAGCTCGCGCGCGCCGGCGGCATTGCCGGCCTGCAGCAGGTCGATGGCGCGCGCGTTGAGCACCAGCGGGTGCTCGGGCGCGAGCTTCGACGCCTGCGTCAACAGCTTCTGCGCTTCATCGCGCTGACCTGCGGCGGCCGCCTTTTCCGCCTGCTGGATCAGTCCTTTGATCAGCGTTTCTTCGTGCGCTGACAATCTCGTTCTTGGGAGACGGTCAGTTCAGGACGCGCAGCACCACGCGCCGGTTTTGCTGCCGGCCGTCATCGGTGGTGTTGCTCGCCACGGGCTGACGCTCTCCGTATCCACGCGAAGTGATGGCATTGGTCACGCCGCCGTCCTGCAGATACTTGAGGACCGTATCCGCGCGACGGGAAGACAGGTCGAGGTTCAGGGCGTCCGAGCCGCGGCTGTCGGTATGGCCGGCGACTTCGACGTTGAGCTCGGGATAACGCTTCAGTGTCGCGATGGCCACTTCGAGCGCCGCGAGACTTTCGGGCTTGAGCTCGGCCTTGCCGGTTTCGAACTCCACGCCGGGTAGTTTGATCTCGTCCTTGAACGAGCATCCGACCGCGTCGACGCGATCGCCCCTGGGCGTGTCGGGGCACCTGTCCTGGCTGTCGACGACGCCGTCGCCGTCGCTGTCGAGCTCACAGCCTTTCGCGTCCACCTTGGCGCCGGTGGGCGTGTTCGGGCACTGGTCGAGGCTGTCGCTGACGCCGTCACCGTCGCTGTCGGGCTCGCAACCGTTGGCATCCACCTTGGCGCCCGCAGGCGTGCCGGGGCACTTGTCGAAGTCGTTGTTGACGCCGTCGGCGTCGTCGTCCACCGGCAGGGGGCAGCCGCTCGAATCCACGGCCCGTCCGGCGGGAGTGCCGGGGCACTGGTCGTTGTCGTCGTTGACGCCGTCGCCATCGCTGTCGGCGGCACGCCGCGAGCTGCCGCCCCAGGAGTACTGCAGGCCAATGCCCGCGACGTAGTCGACGGGTTTTTCATTGCCGGCACCGGCTTCATCGTCGAGCCCGCGGCGCGCTCCGAGGTCGGCGCGCAACTGCATGGCGCTGCCGTCGTCGCGATCCGGCCCGAGCGTGATGAGCAGGCCGCCGCCGTAGAGCGCGGTCAGGTTGTCCTCATCCACGCCGGGCTTGAGGATGGTGTTGCTGCGCGCGATACCGAGGCTCAGGAAGGGATTGACGCGGCCTTCCCGAAAAAACACGCGATTGACGGAGAGCCCGAAGCCCTGCAGCTCCAGCGAATCGTCGCCGGCGCGCTGATGTTCGGAACCGTAGAAGGAAACCTGCGCGTCCCAATTCGCGTTCATGGTGCGGCCGAAGGCGATCGTGACGCCGGCGTCATCGTCGGCGACGCGACCGTCGTCCAGCCACAGCGCGTTTATCTGAGGCGCGATGTACCAGCTGCCGTCCGCGGCTCCGCCGTATGCCGTTCCCGCCGTGAATGCCGCGGTCGACATGGCGGCGAGCATCAGGGTTGTGATTCTTTTCATGGGTTCTTCTCTCCCTACAAACTGGCCCTAGCAAGTGGCGGCGATGATATCAGCGCTTCGCGAGCGCCGGATGCAACACTCGCTGGCCCGGTCTGAGACCGAGTCGCCTGGCCTCGCCACCGGCGATTTCCAGCACCGCCAGGGCCGGCTCATTGCTGCGAACGATGGCGAGGGAATGTGGCGTGGTTTGCTCGACGATCTGCTGAATGCGGCTTTGCTCGTCGATGAACACCATGTCGAGCGGGATGTAGGTGTTCTTCATCCACATGCTCAGCGGCTTAGGGCTTTCGTGGACAAACAGCATTCCGCGCTTTTCCGCCAGCGAGCGGACGAACATCAGGCCCTGTGCCTGGCGCCGCGGGTTGTCCGCCAGCCAGACGTCGAAGGTGAGCTTCAGTTTCTTGCCGTCGCTTATCTCGAGCTGGCCGCGCGGGAATGCCGCCAGGTCCTCGAGCTGCCCATCCTGGGCAACGGCCGTGGTGGTGCCCGCGAGCGCGAGCGAGGCCGCGAGCACCGCTGCCAGGCGGCGCAGGAGCTCAGGGCGGTGCGGGTTTGAGCGCATGCCGGTCATCGTCGTTGAATTCGACGCGGCCTGCAAAGTCGAAGCTGGTGAGCAGCAGCCGTTCGCCTTTCGAGAGGCTGGTTGCCGGCCCGAGGCAGAAACCCCGCGCCTCGACGCGATAGATAGCGCGGTCGGTGGCGAGCGTTTCCACGCGGTGCTGGGTCAGCGAATCCACCGTGCATTTGTCGTCGCCCATCGTCGCGAAGACGCGCTTTTCGCCTTCGAACAGAATCGTGACGTTGGTGCGCAGGGTCTCACCGCCACGGCCTTCGCTGATTCCGGCAATGCCGAAGACGAGCCGGATGCGCCGGCCATCGCCGCGCTCCGGCCCGCCGATGCTCACGCGCACACCATTGCCGGAGGGGCGCGGGCCGCCTTCGCATTGCATCTGCGCGTCCTTCCAGTCGAGGTCCAGCTCCACGGCGCCGCGCAGACGCGCCCGCAGATAGCCGTCGCCCGTGGCGAAACAGCCGGTCACGGGCTTGGATCCGGCTGCTGGATTTGTAGGAGGAGCGGCGCAGGCGACGTGCGAGAGCGCCACGCCAAGCACAGCAACACATGCTGCAGTGGTTGCGCGATGAGGCATGCGTCTACGGTAGCACGGGCCCTATACTGCAAAAAAACCGAGGGACCCAATGGCCAAACGCCCAGCACGCGCAACTTCCGGTCGTTACGTCAGCCGGCTCACGAGCGGTACGCTCGCCGTCATCATGGCGGGTGGCCGGGGCGAGCGCCTCAAGGGTCTCACCGAACATCGCGCGAAGCCCGCGACGCCCTTCGGCGGCAAGTTCCGCATCATCGACTTCGTGCTGTCCAACTGCGTGAACTCCGGCATCCGCCAGATCACCGTGCTCACGCAGTACAAGGCGCAATCGCTGATCCAGCACATCCATCGCGGCTGGGGTTACATGCGTGGTGAGTTCGGCGAGTTCGTCGAGGTCATTCCCGCGCAGCAGAAGACCGGCACGCATTGGTATCGCGGCACCGCGGACGCGGTCTACCAGAACATCGACGTGATGCATTCGCATCGGCCCAAGCACGTGCTGGTGCTCGCGGGCGATCACATCTACAAGATGGACTACGGTCCGATGATTGCCTATCACGTGGAGAAGGGCGCCGACATCACCGTCGGCGTGGTGGAAGTCCCCATCGTGGAGGCCAAGGAATTCGGCGTGCTCACGGTGACCGAATGGAATCGCGTGACGCGGTTCGTCGAGAAGTCGCCGACACCAGACCCCATGCCCGGGCGCACCGATGTCGCGCTCGCCTCGATGGGCATCTACGTGTTCAACCCCGAGCTGCTCGAAAAGCTGCTCATCGAGGACGCCACGGACGAGAAGTCCAAACACGATTTCGGCAAGGACATCATCCCGAAGGCGATCGAGAAGCTGCAGGTGTTTGCGTACCCTTTCCGGGACGTTAAGACTCGTGCGCAATCATATTGGCGCGATGTTGGAACAATCGACGCGTTCTACGAGGCCAACCTCGAGCTCGTCTGGGTCGCGCCCGAACTCAATATCTATGACGAGGACTGGCCCATCTGGACCTACCAGGCGCAAACGCCGCCGGCCAAGTTCGTGCTCGATGAGGACGGCCGCCGGGGCGTCGCGATCAACTCGCTGGTGTCGGGCGGCGCCATCATCTCGGGCGCCACGGTGCGCGAGTCTCTGCTGTTCTCCGGGGTGCGGGTCGAGGAGCGCTCGCTGGTCGAGCGTTCGGTGATCCTGCCGGACGTGCGTATCGGCCAGAACTGCGAAGTGCGCAACGCCATCATCGATGCGGGCTGCGAAATCGCCAGCGGCACGCGCATCGGAGTCGACCGGGGCGAGGACGCCAAACGTTTCCTGGTGACGGACAAGGGCGTGGTGCTCGTGACCCAGGACATGTTGTCGCATGCGTGAGCTCGCCGCACTGCTACTGCTGCCATTGTTCGCCGGGTGCGCCGCGCTGCCGAAACTCGAAGCGCCGAAGCTGTCGGTGGTGTCGCTCAAGATGCAGGGCGGCGACATCTTCTCGCAGCGCGTGCTGGTGCGCATGCGCGTGCTCAATCCAAACTCCCGGGAGCTCCCGATCGAGGGCCTCGCCTATACCATCGAGGTCAACGACACCGAGCTCGGCAATGGCAGCACCGCTGCGCCTTTCACGGTGCCGGCCATGGGCGAAGCGGAGTTCGACATGCAGATCACGGCGAATCTGGCCGGCGCGCTCGCCAAGATCCTCTCGCGGCGCAATTCATCGGAGTCGCTCGACTACCGGCTGCGCGGCAACGTCAACCTATCCAGCGGATTTTTGCGCCGCATTCCCTTTGATGAGCGCGGCAGCGTCAAGCTGAAGTAGCTCCGCGAAGAGCTTCAGGTATTCGCCAGCCTGGGTTTCCCAGGAAAAATCACGGCGCATGGCGTTTTGCACGATGCGCTGCCAGAGCGCCGGGTCCGCGTACCACTTCATCGCCGTGTCGAGCGCCCAGCTCATCGCCGCCGCGTCGAAATCGTTGAACACGATGCCCGTGCCAACGCCCGTGACCGGATCGAAATGCGTCACCGAATCGGCGAGCCCGCCCGTGCGGCGCACGATGGGAATGGTGCCGTAACGCAGCGAGTACATCTGGTTGAGCCCGCAGGGCTCGTACTGCGAGGGCATCAGGAACGCGTCGCTCGCGCCCTCGATCCAGTGCGCCAGCGCATCGTCATAACCGCCGAAGAACCATGCCCGGCCACGATTCTTCTCGGCGAGACCCGCGAAGAATTTTTCGTACACGGGATCTCCCGTGCCGATCACCGCCAGGCGCACGTCGTGATCGTGCAGCAGCTTCGGCAGGGTGTCGGTGAGCAGGTCGAAACCCTTCTGCGAAGCGAGCCGGCTCACGATGCCGAACAGCGGCACGCGCGCCTGCGTGGCTTTCATGTTCTGGCGCAGCAGGAAATTGCGTTTCAGCTCCGCCTTGCGCTCGATGGTGTACGGGCCGAAGTGGATCGGCAGGTGTTTGTCGCGCGCCGGATCCCACTCTTCGTAGTCGACGCCGTTGAGGATGCCGTGCACCGCGCTGCCGCGCCAAGCCAGCGCCTGCTCCATTCCCATGCCGTAGCGCGGCGTGGTGATCTCGCGCGCGTAGGTCGGGCTCACGGTGGTCACGGCGTCGGCATGCAGGATGCCGTGTTTGAGCGCGTTGATGTGCCCCGCCTTGAGGTCGTCCTGGTGCAGTAGATAGACGTCGGGGCCGAGGCCCAGGTCGGCGACGTCGGCGGCGCTGAACGCGCCCTGGTAGCCGATGTTGTGGATGGTCATCACCGAGCGCGTCGAAGCGAATATCGGGTCGTTCCTGTAGATGGACTTGAGCCAGAGCGGCGCGAAGGCCGTGTGCCAGTCGTGCGAATGCACGATGTGCGGGCGGAAATCCATGCGCCGGCAGCTTTCGAGCGCCGCGCGCGTCAGCACGAGGAAGCGGCGATGCTCGTCGGCATCGGCGGTGTAGAGCTTCGAACGGGCATACAGCGCGTCGTTCTCCACGAGGTACACCGGCGAGGCCGAGCCCGGGAGATTCGCCCGCCAGATGTCGACGCGGTACTCGCGCGGGCCCAGGGCCAGCACGAGCCCCTGCAGATTCTCGACGCGGGTCGCGCCGAGACCGCCGCGCCCGATCTGCGAATAGAACGGCATGAACAGCCGTACGTCATGCCCCGCGACCGTCAATTGCCGCGAAAGCGCGCTCGCGACGTCGGCAAGACCGCCGCTCTTGGCGAGCGGCACCACTTCGGATGCGATGGCGCAGATTGATAGTTTCACGGCGGCGGGCATTCTAGCCTTTGAGCTCCGCTGGTAGCATGGCGCCAGGTCTTAAATTACATGCGCCGAATCCTCACTTTCCTCACCGCCATCGTCCTGCTGCTGGTGTCACTGGGCGTCGGCGTATTCACCGCCGATCTGCCGTTCTGGCGCCGCGCCTTCCTGTTGCCGTTGCCGCCGGACGGCGCCTACCTACCCGTGGCCACGATCGGCACCACGTCGTCTCCGCCCACGCGCGGCCCGGAGCCCGCGCCGGCCCTCGACGCGCTGGTGGTGGAGGAGGCCGCCAGTCGCGCGGGTGAAGCCGGCTCGCGCGCCTTGTTAGTCAGGTATCGCGATGCGCTGGTCGTCGAACGCTATTTCCTGACCGACGACGCGAGCACCTTGTTGCCCGCCGCGCTGGTGGCGCGGCCGCTCGCCGCCATGGCGGTCGGCGTCGCGCTGGCCCAGGGCCGCATCGGCAGCCTCGACGAACCGGTCGCGCGCTACCTGCCGGAGTGGGACGACGAAGCGCGGGGCCGCATCACGCTGCGACAACTGCTCGAGGAAACCAGCGGGCTCGAGACCGGCGGCGACACCCGCGGATTGCCGTATCGCTCGCCATGGAGCGACCTCAAGGCCCTGCCGGCGTTCGCCACCTCGCGCGGCGTTCGCATGTTGTTAGGCAACGACTTCGAGTCGAGCGCTCTCGGCTTCCAGCTCGAACACGAGCCCGGCGGCTTCTACAATCTTTCGCCGGCCAACACGCAGATCGCCGCGGTCATCATCGAGCGCGCCACCGGCGAGTCCTATGAGGCCTTCGTCGATCGGACACTGTGGCGCCCGGTGGGCGCGGGCATCGCCGAGCTGCAGCTCGATCGACGCGCGGGAATGCCCGCCGCGCATTGCTGCTGGCGCGCGACGGCGCGCGACATGTTGCGCGTGCTCGGCCTGCTCGGAACCGACGGCGCCCACGAGGGACGCGCGGTATTGCCCGCCGGCTGGGCGGGCGAGATGGCGCGGGCATCTCGCGTCAGCGCCGGCACCGGCATGCAGGTGGCGCGCCTGAACATCGAAGGCGCGGAAGCGCTCATGATCAGCGACGACACCGGCAGTGCGGCATGGATCATTCCGCAGCGGCAACTCGTCATTCTCAACATCACCAACCCCGGCGGCAGCGCAGTCGCGGATCTGCCGGCGATGTTGCTGAAGGGAATCGACGCACCCACCGCAGGACAGCCCTCCGCCGGACAGTAATGCCGCAAGGATCGGGTCGAATCCACGGATGCCGGCGCGCAAGATGCCGCGCATGGACATGAAAGTCAGATCAACGAACGACAGCTTCCTCGACAGCCGCGAATTCGCGCGCATGACCCGCGCCATCGAATTCATCGAGCGCGAGTACCAGCGCCAGCCGAAGCTCGCGGAAATCGCACGGTTCGTGGGGCTATCGGAATTTCACTTCAATCGCCTGTTCCGGCGCTGGACCGGGTTGACGCCCAAGCAATACCTGGCCGAAGTCACCAGCCGCGCCGCGAACACGGCGCTGCGCAGCGAGCCATCGGTGCTGGATGCGGCTCACTCCGTAGGACTGTCGGGAGGCGGGCGGTTGCACGATCTGACGGTGTCGCTCGAGGCCATGACACCCGGCGAGATTCGCGCAGGAGGCGCGGGCGTGAACATTCGTCATGGCGTGGCGGAAACGCCCTTCGGCAGCGCGTTCATCGCCGAAACGGATCGCGGTGTATGTCGGCTGTCATTTCTCGATGGCGCGAGCGATGCCAGCGAACTTCGCGGGTTGCGCGCGCAGTGGCCCAAGGCCACCTTCATGCGCGACGACGCGCGGGCTAAGACTTTGGTCGACGTCATCTGGGGTCACAAATCCGTAACCCTGCCGCTGGCGGTATGCGGCACGAACTTCCAGGTGCAGGTTTGGCGTGCCCTGCTCGAACTAGATGCCGGCGAGACTGTCACATACAGCGCGTTAGCACGGCAGCTGGGTCAACCGAATGCAGCCCGAGCCGTTGGTAATGCGGTTGGCGCGAATCCCATCGCCTGGGTCATCCCCTGTCATCGCGTGTTGCGAGCAGGCGGGCACCTCGGTGGTTACCGGTGGGGTGTCGCGCGCAAACAGATGATTCGCCGCTGGGAAGAATGGCGTACCGGGGTCTCATAACGTTTTGATTACCCTCGTGTGTCGGCGTGTTGGCGGTGCCATACTTGTATTCCGCCAACGACCGAGCGAAAACCGCACACGATGTCAGAAAAGCGCAGCCTCGCGACTCCCATCAGCATTGCCGTGGCAGTGATCTGCGCGGCGTGGGCTATCTACGCGACGCAGCACAAGCCGTCGGCGGGCGCTGGCGGTCCACCGCCGGGCGCCGGCGCGCGCAGCGGCGCGCCAGCCTCGGTCACGCTGGTGCAGGTTCGCGCCGAGCGTGTGAGCCAGAAACTCGAAGCGCTCGGCAACGCGCGCGCCAACGAATCCGTCGACATCAGCACCAAGATTTCCAACATCGTCACCGCCGTGACGTTTCGTGACGGTGAGCGCGTGAAGCGCGGCCAGGTGCTCGTGCAACTCGACAATGCGCAGGCCCGTGCCGAAGTCGCCGCCGCCCAGGCGGCGGTAACCGAGAGCGAGAGCCTGTACAACCGCAGCGTCGAGTTGCTGCAGACACAGGCGCTGTCGAAGTCGAGCTTCGATCAGCTCGAAGCCACGCTGAAGGCGAACCGCGCCAGGCTCAGCGCCGCGACAGCGCGCCTCGAAGACACCGTCATACGCGCGCCGTTCTCGGGCCGCGTGGGCTTGCGGCGCGTGAGCGTCGGTACGCTCGTCAGTCCCGGCGATGTCATCACCACGCTGGACGACACCAGCGTCATCAAACTCGACTTCTCGGTGCCCGAGAATTTTCTCGCGTCCTTGCGTGAAGGCCTGACCATCCGCGCCAGCGCGCCGGCATTTCCGGGACGCACTTTCGCGGGCGCCGTGGCCAGCATCGATTCGCGTGTCGACATGGCCACGCGTTCGGTCGTCGTGCGGGCCTTGCTGGCCAACGATGACGGCGCGCTCAAGCCCGGCATGTTCCTCAACGTGAGCCTCGCGAACGACGAACGCGAAGCGCTGGTCATCCCCGAAGAGGCGCTGTCGCCGGAGGCCGAGCGCCAGTACGTCTACGTGGTGCTGGACGGCAAGGTGTCGCGCCGTGAAGTGCGCATCGGCGGCCGCCGGCCCGGTTCGGTGGAAATCGTCGCCGGACTCAGCGCGGGCGAACGTGTCGTGGTGGAAGGCACGCAGAAAGTGCGAGATGGCACGATCGTGACCGCCGTCGAACGTACGTTGGATACGTTGCCCGAAGAGCTGGGCGGCAAGTCGCACGAAGCCAGCGCGGGCGGCGGAAGCCCGGCCAGCATCGCGCAATGAGATTCGCCAGATGAAGATCTCCGACCTGTCGGTGCGGCGACCCGTCTTCGCGACGGTCATGTCGCTGCTGCTGTTCATTCTCGGCATCGGGGCGGTCACGCGGCTTTCGCTGCGCGAATTCCCGGACGTGGATCGTCCCGTCGTGAGCATCGAGACGCGCTACCGCGGCGCCGGCTCCGACGTCGTCGAGTCGCGCATCACGCAGATCATCGAGAACGAAATCTCCGGCATCGAGGGTGTTGAACGACTGAACTCGGCGAGCCGCGACGAACGTTCGCAGATCAACGTCGAGTTCACGCTGGAGCGCGACCTCGACAGCGCCGCGAACGACGTGCGCGAGCGCCTGTCGCGCGTCGCCCAGCGCCTGCCGCTCGAGGCCGACCCGCCGCAGATCACCAAGGTGGACAGCGGCCAGGACCCGATCATCTTCCTGAACGTCGCGAGCACGCAGCGGAACATGCTCGAGATCACCGACTTCATGGAGCGCTACCTGGTAGACCAGTTCGCAACGCTCGAAGGCGTGGCCTCGGTGCGCATGAACGGCGCGCGGCGCTACGCGATGCGCGTGTGGCTGTCGCGCGAAAATCTCGCGGCGCGGCAGCTCACCGTCGCCGACGTCGAGAACTCCCTGCTGCGCGAGAACGTGGAGCTGCCTGCCGGCCGCCTCGAATCGCGCGAACGCGAATTCTCACTGCGCACGGACACGAACCTGCGCAGCGAGGAGGACTTCCGCAACCTGGTGGTGGGTCGCGGCCCGGATGGTTACCTCGTTCGTCTCGGCGAGGTTGCCGAGGTGCGGCTCGCCTCCGACGACGATCGCAGTCTCTCACGCTCGAACGGCGCCGTCGGCCTGTCGATGGCGATCATCCCGCAGTCGAAAGCGAACGTGTTGGCCACGTCCGGCGCGGTCAAGAAACGGCTCGCGGAAATCCAGTCCACGCTGCCGAAGGACATGCTCGTCGAGGTCAACATCGACAACGGCGTGTTCATCGCGGCGTCGCTCAAGAACGTGGTGTTCGCGCTGACCGAGACGCTGATCCTCGTGCTCGTCGTCATCTTCCTGTTCCTGGGAACATTACGCGCCACGCTGATCCCCGCGGTCACGATCCCGGTGTCCATCATCGCGGCGGCACTGGTCATGGCCGCGCTCGACTATTCGATCAACACGCTGACGTTGCTAGGTGCGGTGCTCGCCATCGGCCTGGTCGTGGACGACGCGATCGTCGTGCTCGAAAACATAGTGCGGCGCATCGAGGGCGGCGAACCTCCCGTGATCGCATCCATCAACGGCTCGCACGAAATCGGTTTCGCGGTGATCGCAACCACGCTCGTCCTGATGGCCGTGTTCGTGCCCGTGTCCTTCATGACCGGCGACACCGGTCGGTTGTTCGGCGAGTTCGGCGTCACCGTGGCGGCGGCCGTGGGTTTCTCCGCGTTCGTCGCGCTGTCGCTCACGCCCATGATGGCGTCCAAGCTCTTCGCCAACGGCATGCCGAAATCGCGCATGGTCGGCGGCATCGATCGCGTGTTCCACAATCTCGACGAGCGTTACGCCGCGGCCCTGCGCCGCGCGATGGATGGCCGCAAGCCGCTTTGGATCGTGGGCGGCGCGCTCGGACTGTTCGGCGTGCTCGTCATGCTGTTCATCGTGGGCTGGCCGTTCGCGGGCCTGCGCCTGCCGAGCGAGCTCGCGCCGCAGGAAGACCGCGGCATGGTGCAGATCTTCATCACGGCGCCCGAGGGTTCGAGCATCCAGTACCTCGACCGGCAGCTGCGCGAGGTCGAGAAGGTGGCGATGGCGGAAGTGGAAAACGGCAACGCCCGCCGCGTCCTCACGCGTTCGGGCGGTTTCGGCCGAAGCGCCGAAGTGAACATCGGCCGGGTGATGGTGCCGCTCAACCTGTGGGACGAGCGCGAAGAGAGCGCAGGCGAAATCACCAACCGCATCCGCCAGCGCACCCAGAACATCTCGGGCGCCCGCGTCAATGCCAACCAGATGGGCAGCCCCATCAACCGCAACAGCACGCGGCCGCTGGCCATCGCCATGGGTGGCGGCGAATACGAAGAAATCGTGCAATGGCGCGACAAGGTCATGCAGCGCGTGGCCGCGGAGAATCCCAGAATCCTCAACCTCGAGTCCGACTACCTGGAGCGCCAGCCGCGCGTGATCGTGCAGATCGATCGCAACAAGGCGGCGGATCTCGGCGTATCACTGCAGACCGTGGGTCGCACGCTCGAAACGATGATGGGCTCGCGCATCGTCACCACGTTCGAACGAGGCGGGGAGGAATACGACGTCGTCCTGCAGGCGCGCGATACGCAGCGCGCCACGGTCGGCGATCTCGACAACCTCTACGTTCGCTCCGACAAGAACGACGAGCTGGTTCCGCTGTCCGCGCTCGTGCGCATCGAGGAGAAGGCCGGCGCCACGGAGCTGCGGCGCACCGATCGCATGCGCGCCATCGAGCTCGCCGGATCGCTGGCGCCGGGGTACACGCTCGGCGAAGCGGTGGCGTACATGGAACAGGTGATCCACGAAGAAGCGCCGAACGCGCAGATCATCTACAACGGCGAGACGTACCAGCTCAAGAAGTCCGGCGACGCGTTGTGGATCACGTTCGCGTTCGCGCTGCTCATCGTCTACCTCGTGCTCGCGGCGCAGTTCGAGAGTTTCATCCATCCCATCGTCATCCTGGTCACCGTGCCGCTCGCGCTCACGGGCGCGCTGCTCGGCATCTTCCTGTTCAACTCCACCATCAACATCTTCAGCCAGATCGGCTGCATCATGCTGATCGGCATCGCCTGCAAAAACGGCATCCTCATCGTCGAGTTCGCCAACCAGCTGCGCGATCGCGGCGTGGAGTTCGTCGACGCCATCATCCAGTCCTCGGCCACGCGCCTGCGGCCCGTGCTCATGACCAGCCTGTGCACGGCTTTCGGCGCGGTGCCGCTCATGCTGGCGCACGGCGCCGGCGCCGAGAGCCGCGAATCCATCGGCGCGACGGTGTTTTTCGGCACCGTGGTCTCGCTGGCCATGACGCTGTACGTGGTTCCCGCGCTGTACCTGCTCATCGCGCGCAACACACGGTCGCCGGAATACATGTCGCGGCTCGTCGATTCGCTGCTCGGCGGCCGATCGACCGCGCGTGGCGGTGCGGCAACAGCGGAATCGACGGCCGGGCCTTCGCCCGACCGGCCGTAGAGCGGAAAACGCCACAGCGCGCTTTACATAAAAGCGACTTCGGGCCGTAACAACGGGTTGCGCTGTCAACCCAAACGTGACCGATTAAGTCGTTGATTCAAATTGAATTTGAGGCTTGCCTGCGCGGCCTTTACGAGGGTCGCTGGTAGACTGGCGCCCGACAGTTCTCCCGCCCCCCGTGACGATTCCCATGGCCCTGACCCCGTACAAACAGCTCGAGCAGGAATGGAAACGCCTGCATGCCTTCCGTGGCGCAATGGCAATCCTGCGATGGGATGCGGCGGTCATGATGCCGCGCGGCAGCGCCGATGTACGCGGCGAGCAACTGGCGGCGCTGGAGACCGAATACCACTCGCTGGTCACTGCGCCGAAGATCACGCGCCTCCTCGATCGCGCCCAGGCCAACACCGGCGGCCTCGAGGACTGGCAGATTTCCAACCTGCGCGAGATGCGCCGCCAGCGCGATTTCGCGATCGCCACGCCGGTGGCGCTGGTCTCGCGCCTCGCGAAGGCTGCGTCCAAGGCCGAGGCGAAGTGGCTGCACGCGCGCGAGACCGGCAAGTTCGAAGATTTCGCGCCGCACCTCGAGGAAGTCGTCCACCTCGTGCGCGACAAGGCTCAGTTGCTGGGGCAGGCGCGCAACCTCGCACCCTACGACGCGCTGGTCGATGAATTCAGCCCGGGCCTCACCTCGGGCGAGATCGACGCCATGTTCAAGGCGCTGGCGCGCCGCCTGCCGGGCCTCATCCGCGAAGTGCTCGCACGCCAGGAGCAGCGGCCCGTGCTGCCCATCGTCGGCAAGTTCAGCGCCGGCAAGCAGAAGGCGCTCGCATTGGAAGTCATGAAGGCCGTGGGCTTCCCGTTCGATCGCGGTCGCCTGGACGAAAGCGAACATCCGTTCACCGAAGGCGTCCCCGGCGACGTGCGTGTCACCACGCGCTTCGACACCACCGAACCGTTCTCCGGCCTGCTGGGCGCGCTGCATGAAACGGGGCACGCCATGTACGACGTGGGACTGCCGGCGGAATACGCCGACCAGCCCGTGGGCCGCGACCGCGGCATGGCGCTGGAAGAGAGCCAGTCGCTGCTCATGGAGATGATCGTGTGCCGCAGCCGCGGCTTCGTCAGCTACCTCAAGCCGCTGCTGGAAAAACACTTCGGCGTGTCCGGGCCGGAGTGGTCCGAAGACAATCTCTACGCGCACCTCACGCGCGTGAAGCGCGGTCCGATTCGCGTCGACGCCGACGAGCTCACCTACACGCTGCACATCCAGTTGCGTTACGAGCTCGAGAACCAGCTGCTGTCCGGCGAGCTCGCGGTGCGCAACCTGCGCGACGCCTGGAATTCCAGCATGGAGCAGCGCCTCGGCGTGAAGCCGCAGAACGATCTCGAAGGCGTATTGCAGGACGTCCACTGGGCCGTCGGTTCGTTCGGTTACTTTCCCTCGTATGGCCTGGGGGCGGTCATGGCCGCGCAGTTCTTCGAGGCGTTGCGCGATTCCGTGCCCGACATCGAAACGCAGATCGCGCGCGGCGAATTCGCCGGGCTCATCGGCTGGCTGCGCGAGAACGTGCACAGGCATGGCGCGAGCATCACGACGCAGGAACTCCTCAAGCTGTCCACGGGCAAGCCGCTGTCGGCCACCGCCGCGCTGCGGTACCTGGAAGCGAAGTATCTCGGCAGCGAGTCGGTAGTCGGCAGCGCCGCGGCATGAAGTCGTGGCGGGGTGGGCTGATCGGCGCGATCAGCGCCGTGTTCCTGCTCGCCGCCCTGCTGGTTCCGGCGACGCCGCAACCGCTGTCGTATCACGCATTCGCCGACTGCCGCACGATCTTCGGCGTCGCCAACTTTTTCAACGTGGTCTCGAACATCCCGTTCCTGGTCGGCGGCGCGCTCGGCCTGGGGCTCATCTGGACCGGCCGCGTGAGCTTCGTCGATGCCCGCGAGCAATTGCCTTACCTGGTGTTCTTCATCGGAGCGCTGCTCACCTGTTTCGGGTCCGCCTGGTACCACGCCGCGCCCGACAACCCACGCCTGGTGTGGGACCGCCTGCCCATGACGCTGGGATTCGCCGGCCTCGTGGCCGCGGCCGTGGCCGAGCGCATGGACCTCCGGATTGGCCTCAAGTCCCTGTGGCCGCTGCTGCTGTTCGGCCTGGTCACCGTCTTCTACTGGTACGCCACCGAACGTCTGGGCCGGGGTGACCTGGTTCCTTACGCCGCGTACCAGGCCTGGGCCATCGCCATCATCGTGGTGCTGCTGCTGGTCTACCCCGCGCGCCGCTACAGCCACGGCGGGCTGCTCGCCTGGGCGGCGGGCTGGTATGCGCTGGCCAAGGTGTTCGAGACCTTCGACCTGCAGATCTATCGCTGGCTGGGCGGCGCTTTGAGCGGGCACACCATCAAACACGTCCTGGCGTCGTTCGCCGTGTTCGCCATCGTGCGTCAGTTGCGGCTGCGGAATAGAATCCCGGCCCCATGAACGCCCGGCCGGATACCGTCGTCGAGAATTCACCCGAGTGGCCTTCGCAGACCGCGAAGAAACTCGGCGCGCACCTGCGCGGGCTCGTCGGCAAGGCCATCGAGGACTACCGCATGATCGGCGACGGCGATCGCGTGATGGTGTGCCTGTCGGGCGGCAAGGATTCATACACCCTGCTGGACGTGCTGCTCTCGCTGAAGCGCTCCGCGCCCATCGACTTCGATCTCATCGCCGTCAACCTCGACCAGAAGCAGCCGGATTTCCCCGCCGAGGTGCTGCCCAACTACCTCCGGGAGATGGGTGTCCCGTTCCACGTGATCGAGCAGGACACCTACAGCGTGGTCAAGCGCGTGATCCCGGAAGGCAAGACCATGTGCGGGTTGTGCTCGCGCATGCGCCGCGGCGCGCTGTATCGCTACGCGGCCGAGAACGGCATCACCCGGATTGCGCTCGGCCATCACCGCGACGACATCGTCGAAACGCTGTTCCTCAACATGTTCCACGGCGGCCGGCTCAAGGCCATGGCGCCCAAGCTCAAGTCCGACGACGGCCGCCATATCGTGATCCGGCCGCTGGCGTACGTCGCCGAGTCGCTGATCGAGCGTTATGCGCGCGCGCGCCAGTTCCCCATCATCCCCTGCAAGTTGTGCGGGTCGCAGGACAACGCGCAGCGCAAAGAGGTCAAGCGCATGCTGGCCGAGTGGGAGCGGCAATATCCCGGGCGCACCGAGTCCATCTTCTCCGCCTTGCGCAATGTCGAGCCGGCCCACCTTGCCGACCCGCGGACTTTCGATTTTTCGGGGCTGGATGCCGAAAGCGCCCAAATCCCGGAATAAACCCATCGGCGAGTCCTATTGGGTGATCGAGGATCGCCTGCTGGCCGGAAGATATCCGGGCGGCAAGACACCCAAGGAAGCCGAACGCCGCGTGCAGTCGCTGCTTGCGGCGGGCTTCGACGCCTTCATCGACCTGACCGAGGCGGGCGAGCTGCCGCCCTACGACATCTATCTACCCGGCAGCGCGTTGTACATCCGCAAGCCGATTCCCGACCACGGTGTGCCGCGGGCGCCGCAGCACATGGCCGAGATCCAGGCGGAGCTGGAAGGGGCCCTGGCCCGCGGCCGTCGCATCTACGTGCATTGCCGTGCCGGAATCGGCCGCACCGGCACCGTGGTCGCCTGCCATCTCATCGAACAGGGGCTCGACCCCCACGCCGCGCTCATCCGGCTCAACGAGTTGTGGCAGGACAACGATCGCGCCGCCACGTGGCATGACGTTCCCGAGACCGACGAACAGCGCGACTACATACTCGCGTGGACGCCCGCGGTCGATCCCACGCGTTCGCCCGAGGTCATGGACGCGGCGCGCACGCTGCGCGAACGATTCCAGGGGTCGCTGGTCGGCCTGGCGGTCGGCGACGCGCTGGCCGCACACACGCAATTCCGCAAGCCGGGCACGTTCGCGGCGGTGGGTGACCTCCTGGGAGGGGGCCCTTTCGACCAGCCGCGCGGTGCCTGGACCGACGACACGGCCATGGCGCTGCTGCTCGCCGAAAGCCTGCTCGAGCGCGAAGGGTTCGACGCGCATGACCAGGTGCAGCGGTACGTGCGCTGGCAGCGCGAGGGTTACGGCAGCGCGACCGGGCAGTGCGTGGGCATCGCGGCCAACGTGGCGCGCTCGCTGGCGACGGCGCTGTACAAGCGCCAGCCGTTCTCCGGCTCGCACGATCCGGATCAGCACGACAAGGATCCGCTGTCGCGCGTCGCCCCCGCAGTCATGTATTTCTTCGCCGACGCGCCGGCCGCGGTGGCCAAGGCCGCCGAGGCGGCGCGCCTCACCGCGCAGGCGCCGATGGTGCTCGATTGCGTGCGGCTGCTGGCCAGCATGATTCACCTGGCCTTGTCGGGCCGCGACAAGGCCGCCGTCCTGCGCCCGCCGCGCGAGCTGTGGATCACCGCCAGCACACGGCCCGAGGTTCTGGCGCTGTACGAAGGCTCGTATTCGCATCGCATGCCGCCGGAAATCACCGCGGGCGGAGGAATCCTCCAGGCGCTCGAGGCGGCGCTCTGGGCTTTCCAGAGGTCGGAGACCTTTCGCGAGGGCGCATTGCTTGCCGCCAATCTCGGCCGCGACTCGGATGTGGTGTCGGCGGCCTACGGCCAGCTGGCCGGCGCCTATCATGGTGTGAGTGCGATTCCGGGAATCTGGCGTAACAGCCTGATGAAGCAAGAAGTGGTCATCGACAGCGCGGACCGGCTTCTCACTCACGCGCTCGTGACCCTCGGAACGTGATTTCGCAAGTGAATCGTCTCGCTTAAAGTGCAGGCCATGGCGTCCACGCGTCCTTCCCGCACCCGGCTCGCAAAGCGCTCGTGGACGCGGCTGTCCGACGAGCAATTGCTGGGTCTGCGGTTCTGCGACCTGAAGCTCAAGATCGAGCGTTCCCCGGTGGCCAAACGTGTGCGCCGCCTCTATCGCGAGCTCGACAAGCGGCAGATTTCATTTCGTCCGCACGTGTGGCTGTCGGAAGAATGGTTTTCTCCCGATGGTGTGCCCGGCATTGCCGTGCCTTTCTACCTGGCGCATCCGCGGCTCGAGCGGCTCGAGCGTCGCATGATGCGCAACGTCGAAGGCGGCAGCGCCGAAAGCGCGATGCGCATCCTGCGTCACGAGGCGGGCCATGCGATCGATACCGCGTACCGTCTCCGCCGCCGCAAACGCTGGCGTGAAATTTTCGGGCCGGCTTCGCTGCCGTATCCCGAGACCTATCGCGCGCGTCCCGGAAGCCGCCGTTACGTGCAGCACCTGGGCGAGTGGTACGCGCAGGCGCACCCCTGCGAAGACTTCGCCGAAACCTTCGCCGTCTGGCTGAAGCCCAACTCCTCGTGGCGCCGCACCTATGCGCAATGGCCGGCGTTCCACAAGCTCGAGTTCGTCGACGAATTGCTGGAGAAAGTGCGCGACAAGCGGCCGCCGGTGCGCAATCGCGAAGTGGTGGAACCCCTGCGCGAGAACACGCACACGCTGGCCGACCACTATCGCCGCAAGCTGCGCCGTTACAGCATGTACCGGCGCACGGTCACCGACCATCTGCTCGAGCGCGTCTTCACCGCCGAACGTCACCGGCGTGCACCGCGCGCCAGCACCTTCCTGCGCGCGAACGATGCGCACCTGGTGAACGCCACGATGCGCGAGCTGCACGCCGAGCGTTACAGCGTCGAGCAGATCCTGCGCATCGTCGTGGAACGCGCCGAGAAACTGGGCGTGTGGGTGCGCGGCAGCCGCCGCGACGCGCTGCGCCACGCGCGCTGGATGCTGGTCTACCTGACGCGTCTGTACGCGCAGGGTGAAAGTCCGCGCCTTTCACTATGAAGCGACTGCGGACGCTGGTCGTCGTTCATTCCACGCTCGTTCCGCCCGACTCGCTCGAAGGGCACAGCGAAAAAGAAATCGAAGAATGGCGTACCGAGTTCGACGTGGTGTCCACTCTCAAGAAGTCCGGCCACGAAGTGCGCTGCCTCGGCATCTCCGACAGCGTCGAAGAACTGCGCAGCGTGATCACCGAGTGGAAACCCGAGATCGTGTTCAACCTGCTCGAGGAATTCGACGGCATCGTCACCTATGACCAGCACGTGGTCGCCTTTCTCGAGCTGCTGCGCCAGCCGTACACCGGTTGCAACCCGCGCGGGCTGCTGCTCTCGCGCGACAAGCCGCTGTCGAAGCAGCTGCTGTCCTATCACCGCATCCCGTCGCCGCAGTTCGCCGTGTTCCGCCGCGGCATCAAGCTGCGGCTGCCGCGCAAGATCAAGTATCCGCTGTTCGTGAAGTCGACCACCGAGGACGCTTCGCTCGGCATCTCGCAGGCGTCCATCGTCAACGACAAGAGCCAGCTCAAACAACGCATCGAGTTCGTGCACGACCAGGTGCAGACCGACGCGCTCGTCGAGGAATACATCGAGGGCCGCGAGCTGTACGTGGGCGTGATGGGCAACGATCGCCTCACGCGGCTGCCGGTGTGGGAGATGAAATTCGGTTCGCTGTCGGAAAACTCGGCGGGCATCGCCACGCGTCGCGTGAAGTGGGACAAGAAATATCAGAAGAAGCACGGCATCGACACCTACGAGGCGAAGGAGCTGTCACCCGCCGTGGTCGCGCGGCTCGACAAACTATCGCGGCGCGTCTACCGCAGCCTCGGGCTTTCGGGATGCGCGCGCATCGACTACCGCATGAACGCCGACGGGCAGATCTACGTCATCGAGGCGAATCCCAATCCCAACCTCGCGGCGGACGAGGATTTCGCGCAGTCGGCGCTCGCGGCCGGCGTGAGTTACCCCGAGCTGCTCGAAAAACTCCTTACGCTCGGCGCGGGTTATCAGGCAGAGTGGCGCGCCTACATCGGGTGAGAGGTTGGTCATGAACACGGAGCTACGCGTGGGCGGCGCACTCGCGCTGCTGGTCCTGATATCCGGCTGCGTCAACCAGCAGCAGCGGGACATCCAGACCATCGCGGATTTCCAGCGAAACACCGCCGGTGAATACAAGAGCGACGGCGGCGCGAAGCTCTACATCGTGCCGGTGCGCTCGCGCATGGTGACCGACGAATCGATGTACATCGAGCGCCACGACCCGAACGGCAGCATCTTCGGCCGGCTGCTCGACCTCAAGGTTTCCGCCGATGGCAAGAAGGTGGTCCAGGCCGCGCTGACGTTCACGCAGGAAGGCCAGTGGCGCAACCTGCGGGAAAACCCCGAGCTCTTCACGGCGTTGCTGCCGAAGGACGTGCGGGCCGCGGGCACCTGCGACATCCAGCCGTCCGACGACCTCAACTCCGTGAGCTACTCCTGCGGCGGTTCCCAGCCCGAGGTTTTCCGGCGCCAGTAATCACTTCGTGTGCGCGTCCAGCCAGTCGAGCACCGTGCCATACCACTGGATGCTGTTGTTAGGCTTCAGCACCCAGTGATTCTCGTCGGGGAAGTACAGCAGCCTGCTTTCGATGCCCAACCGCTGCAGCGCGGTGAACGTGGCGATTCCCTGCGTGTCGGGCACGCGGAAGTCCTGCTCGCCGTGGATCACCAGCATCGGCGTGCGCCATTTCTTCACGTGGTGCGCCGGGTTGAAGCGCTCGTGGATCTCCGGCGCCTGGTAGTAAGGCCCGCCGTTCTCCCACTCCGTGAACCACAGTTCCTCGGTGGTGTAATACATGGAGCGGGTGTCGAAGATGCCGTCGTGATTGACGATGCAGCGGAAGCCGTCGGGCCAGTTGCCGGCGATCCAGTTCTGCATGTAGCCGCCGTACGAGGCGCCCAGCGAACAGGCGCGCTGCCCGTCGAGCCAGGGAAATTTCTGCAGCGCCGCCGCGAAACCCTTCTGCAGGTCTTCGAACGGCCGGTCGCCCCAGTGCTGGCTGATCGAGTCGGTGAATGCCTGGCCATAACCCGGCGACCCGTGAAAATCGATGAAGACCGTCGCATAGCCGCGCCCCGCGAAGGCTTGTGCATTCCAGCGCCAGTTCCAGTGGTTCTGGAAGCTCACCTGGGGTCCGCCGTGCACGATGAACGCCACCGGATACTTGCGGTCCTTCGCGAGGCCGGGCGGATTCACGATGTAGCCGTAAACCGTTTCGTTATTCCAGCCCGGGAAGCTGAACTGCTCGAAGGCGCCCAGCGTCTTTCCGGCGAGGATCTGCTCGTTCACATGCGTGAGCCGCCGCCGCTCGCCGCTGTTCGGCAGTAGATAGAGGTCGGGGGGCGAAGCGAGATCGTGCCACAACACCACCGTGGCACGCCGGGTGGTGGCGAAGTCTCCGACGTAACCCTTGCCCGAGATGGGTGTGGCGCGGCCGCTGTCGACGTCCACGCGGAACAGCGGTGTCTGCCCGAGATCGTTGGCCGTGGCCAGCAGCGTGCGGCCGTCGTTGGCGACGTCGAGCTGCTGCACCGAGCGGTCCCAGTCCGGCGCGACTTCGCGCACCGCGCCGTCGTGCATGATCTTGATGCGAAAGCGGTCCGCTTCGAAGCCGGGGCGGCTCATCGCGAGCCATGCCAGATCGCCATTGCGCAGGTACACGGGTTGCGTGTCCCAGGCGGGGTTGTTGCTGGTGAGGTTTCGCGGGGCGGTGCTGCCGTCCGACGCCGCTTCGTACAGATCGAAATTCGTCGACCAGGCTTCCTCGCGCCCGGCCACGCGCGCGCTGAACACCACGCGCGCGCCATCGGGGCTGAACGTGTATTCCTCGTCGCCACCATCGGGCTTGGAGGGCACATCGGCGTCGAGTTTCTGGCTCACGTTCACCGGCACGCCGGCGCGTCCGTCGGTGTTCACGGGCGCCACGAACAGATTCGAGCGCGTGCCGCCGTTCCAGGTGTCCCAGTGGCGAATGAACAGGCTGTCGAACGTGCGTCCCGTTTCCTTCTTCTTCCCGAGCGCATCGAGCCGGTCACGCGAGCATTTGAGGTCGGCGCAATCACGGAAGACCTCCATGCTGAGCGCCATGCGTCCGCCGCCGGCCGAGAACCGGAATGTGTTCACGTCGAGCGGATAGTCGGTGATCTGCACGGCCTCGCCGCCGGTCAGCGGCAGCCGCCACACCTGCTGGGAGCCGGTGCGCGAAGACAGGAAATAGATGCTGGTGCCGTCGACCTCCCAACGGGGATGCGTGTCGTTGGAAGAATGCTGGGTCAGGCGCCGCGGCTTTGGCTTCGCGCTGGTCAGGTCCACCAGCCACAGGTCGGTGCGGCCGCGATTGGTCTCGAGATCGGTCTCGCGCTGCACGTACACCACGTAGCGACCATCCGGCGACACCTGCGGATCGCTGATTCGGGCCAGCAGGTTGAGGTCGGTGGCGGTGAAGGCGCGCGCGCCGTCGTCGGCGGCCGTGGCCGCCACACAGATTCCACACGCCAGCGCGGTTGCAATGCCCAGCCAGGACTTCATGACGATCTCCAGTAGTTAGCGCCCGATCTCGGACGTCTCGATGATCCAGCTTTCGGCGGCAGCGGCCGCCACCCAGTCGCGCATGTGCCCGTCATCGAGCACGGTGGCCATGTAGGCCGCGGTGGATTCGCGCACCGTGGCGCCATAGGTTCGCAAACGCAGCACCACCGGCGCGTACATGGCGTCGGCCACGCTGTACTCGCCGAACAGCCACGGGCCGCCGGCGCCGAAACGCGAACGGCATTCGGCCCAGAGACTTTCGATGCGCGCGATCTCCGCCTGGCGTTCGGGGTTCGGGGGGGTCGTGCGACCGGTGGCGCGCGCATTCATCGGCCATTGTGACCGCAGGATCGAGAACCCCGAGTGCATTTCGGCGCATGCGGCGCGCGCTATGGCGCGTGCCTCGCGCTGCGCGGGCCAGCCGCGGCCGGCGAGCTCGCACGCGTACTCGCAGATGGCCAGCGAGTCCCAGACCACCAGGGCGCCATGCCGCAGCACCGGCACGCGCCGCGTGGGGCTCACGGTCTCGGCATCGCGCGCGTACTCCGGCGTATCGAGTGGGATCAGGCGCTCGGCGAACGCGAGATCCAGGTGTTTCATCAGCAGCCACGGGCGCAGCGACCACGATGAATAGTTCCTGTTGCCCATGATGAGCAGCATTTCGTCCAAGCGGTTCCCCCCGTAATATTCGCGCCATGCCAACCGGCACGGTGCGCGCGATCTGCTTCGACCTCGACAACACGCTCTGGGAAGTCGAGCCGGTGCTGAATCGCGCGGAGCGCATTCTCGCCGATTGGCTCGCACGCCGATACCCGCTCATTCCGCAGCGGTTCTCGCCCGCCGCGATGCTGGAAGTGCGGGCCGCGCTGCTCGCCGAACAACCGCACCAGGCGCACGACCTGTCGTTCCTGCGCCGCGAAACCATCGCGCGATGCGCGGCCGAGGTGGGTTACAAGCGGGACATGGCGCCGGAGGCGTTCGCGGTCTGGCTTGCGGCGCGCAACCAGGTCGAGCCGTATGGTGAAGTCATCGCCAGCCTCGAGTTCCTCGCGTCGCGCTTCAGGCTCGCGACCCTGAGCAACGGTAACGCGGACCTCGAAGTCATCGGGCTCGCGCACCATTTTGAAGTCACATTGAGCGCCGGCGCACTGGGATACGCCAAGCCTGACCCGCGTGCCTACACCGCGCTCGCGGAGGCGCTGACACTCAAACCTGCGGAAATACTGTTTGTAGGCGACGAACCTCATGCCGATGTGGACGGTCCACGGACAGCTGGCATGCAAACTGTATGGATGAATAGGCGCGGAGTTGTTTGGCCCGACGCGTTGCCCGCGGCGGACGCCAGCGTCACCGACCTTGCCGGGCTGGTAGCGCTGTTCAGGTGAAAACTGTGAACGGTGCACCGTGGTCCGGACGTAGTTAGCAGTGTGCGTCGACGGCTGCCAGCGGCGCATGACGAGGCGAAAGCGGTTCCTGCGTCACGGAATTGCGCGCTACAAAGCGCTCAACTGGTGACCACCTGGCGCCGATGAGTTGAAGTGAGTGTCAATCGATCGGGGTGAACCATGACCATCCAGCCGGTTGCGAGTCTCAAGGAGTTCTTCCGCGACGCGTTGCACGACGCGCTTTCGCATCAACATGTCGCGGTCGAAGGGGAGACCGAGCACTACGTGGTGAACGTGCTCACGCTGTTCTCCGACGCCGACGCGCTCTACGAGCGCGATCCGCACGGCGAGAAGCGCCAGCCCGATTCGCGCAAGCAGCTCAAGCCGCTGGCCATGATGCTGGGCGAGGCGCTCGAAGCGCCGACTGCCGAAGCCCGGTTCCGCGGCCTGCAGCGCCTCGGCGACGTTTCGCTGTTCATCGCCGGGTTCTTTTCAGCGGGCTTCGCGCGCAAGCTGGTCGACGTCGACTATCACATCGCCATGGGCGGACACGCTTACAGCGCGCTCGCGGAAAGTTGTCCCCCGGCGCGCGCGCGAACGCTGCGCCAGGTGTTCGCGGAGCTCTCCGCCAAATTCCAGCCCATGGTCGACGCGCTCAACGAGATCAGCGAAAGCGCCTACCAGCATTCGGACCGGGATCGCCTGCGGCTGTATGAGTTGTGGGTGAAGACCGGCAGCGAGCGTTCCCGCCAGCTGTTGCGCAAGCTGGGGCTCGAACCCGCGCCCGCAGCCCGAAGCCTGCTGGCGCACTGACATGAGCGCCGCCACTCTCGCTTCGCTGCAGGGTGCGCTCACCGAAATCTACGATCTGCCGGTGACGCCGGATGTGCGCGATTTTCTGATGACCGATCGCGCCGGGCTCGGTTGCGTCGACGATCCACGCGTCAGCGACGAACAACTGATCGTGGCGGAGGATGGAGATACGCTGTCGATGGCGCTGTACATCGATGCCGCCGTGCTCGAGCGGCTCGAGCATTGCGATCCGTTTGCCGGGCTCACGCAGGACAACCTCGCGGACTATCTCACCGCGGCCGAGGGAGTCAGTCACTTCGTCTACGTGGCCTGGAATACCGGCTTCGACAAGCCGGTGACCCTGCTCGAGCTCGAGCTGCAGGCCGAAATCGACAAATACGTGTTGTGTGCCTGGCTGCTGCGCGAGCAGGGCAGCGGCCGTTTTCCACGGGAACTGCACCGGACGCTGTTCGAGCGCGCGCGTGTCGATGCCGTGGCGGCCGCCGGGCGACTCGGCCTGTACCACATGGCGTCCAGCTATGCCGCGCGCTTCTGCCGGCGCGTGGCCGCGCTGCTCGAGCGCAAACGGCACGGCGTCACCCGTGACCTCATGGCCGAGCTGCGCCGGTTCTATCGCTGGGGGAATGTCCGCAAGCTGCGGCACATCGAACGCTACGCCTGAGACGTTGAGGGCAAGCCCTATTCGACGTCGTGGTCGTCCTGGAGTTTTCGCTCGTCGAGCTCGCGTTTCAGCTTGATCCACTCGCTGAGCTTGCGCAGATCGCGTTTGACCGGCGCTTTTTTCGCTTCGGGCACATGCGCAGAGCCGACGCGGGCGTACGGATCGAATCCGCCGGCGCGGTTGCGCTCGACGGAGAGCCTGGCAGCGGCGCCTCGTGGCGGAGTCTGCTCGATGGACAGCGGCGCGCGCTCGAGCGGTACACCGGCGTAACCCGCGTCGATCCATTCGACCCGCGCATTACCACGCTCATCGTGCACGATCTGCGACGCACGGCGCCGGTTGGCGCCCTGCGGAGGTTTGCCGTTTGAATTGTTATCTGCCACGACCCGAGTATGACCTGCGCGCCCATTTCGTGGTTTGACATAGCGACCATTCCGGCCGGTCCGAATCACGGGCTGTGAAGCGTTTCACGCAATATTTCGCAGAGAAGCTGCTCGCAAAATGCCGATGATGGTCTTGCCGTCGGTGAGCTCCCCGCTGCGGGCTTTTTCGACGGCCAGCGCGAGCGGCCACCATTCGACCTCGAAGACTTCACCGACTTCCGGCGTGGAGGCTGTCGGCGTCAATTCCGTCGCCAGGTAGAGATGGATGACCTCGGTGAACACGCCGGGCGAGCTGAAATAGGCGCCGAGCGACTTCCAGGACGCGGCCAGCACCGATCCTTCCTCGGCGAGCTCCCGTCGCACGGTGACCTCGGGAGGCTCATCCGGCTCGAGCTTGCCCGCCGGCAGCTCATAGATGTAGCCGCCTGCGGCATGACGATACTGGCGCAGCAGGCAGATGCGGTCCTCGGCATCGATGGCCACGGCCGCCGCGCCACCCGGATGCCGGACGATCTCGAGCGGCAAACGCACGCCATTGGGCAGGTCCACGGTGTCGACGCTCACCTTGATGACGCGTCCTTCGAAGATGTCTTTGCGGTCTACGAGCATCGGGCGAGTGTACCTGCATGAGGAAGGCGCGCGTCTCACGTACGACGGCTCCCACAGTAGTAAGACGATGGCGGAAGAATTGTTTGCCGCGCTCGATGCGTCCGTGCAACAGTCGCCCGGATGCTTGTACGGGCCGACGACTCGCGCTCATAATCCGCGCACGCGGGCGTCGTGCAAAACGCTGCGAAAATCGAGATCAAAAAGGCGTCACATTCCGGACCGATTCGGGCGTGACGGGCGTCACGCTCGCGGGGACGTACGCCTAATATCCACCGCCTTTCATATATTGTTGTATTGATGTCTACGGGCGAAAAACTCGGAAGTCTGAACGCTCCGCAACGCAAGGCGGTGACTTACGGTGAGCCTCTTCCCGGTGGGAAGGGTTTTCGCGCAGGTCCGCTGCTGATCGTCGCCGGCGCGGGCACGGGCAAGACCAATACGCTCGCGCATCGCGTGGCGCACCTCGCCATGAGCGGCGTCGATCCGGCGCGCATCCTCATGCTCACGTTCACGCGTCGCGCCGCGCTCGAGATGAAGCGCCGCGCCAACGAGATCATGCGCGAAGCCTTCGACGACCAGCTCGGCGGCAAGGCATCCGCGATCTCGCAGCGGCTCACCTGGGCCGGCACCTTCCATTCCATCGGCAACCGCCTGCTGCGGCACTACGCCAAGCACGTGGGCCTCGATCCGTCTTTCAGCGTGCTCGATCGGTCCGACTCGGCCGACCTGGTCGACACCGTGCGCACCGAGCTCGGCTATTCGGGCAAGGGCCAGCGGTTCCCGCGCAAGGACACCTGCCTCGCAATCTATTCCTATCGCGTCAACACGCAGAAGTCGCTCAAGGAAACGCTCGAGACGCAGTATTCCTGGTGCGCGCACTGGGAAGAGGACATCGCCAAGCTGCTGCGCGCCTACGTGGAGCGCAAGTCCCAGTGCCGCGTGCTCGACTTCGACGACCTGCTGCTCTACTGGCACGCGATGATGAGCGAAGACCGCATCGCCAAGTCGGTGTCGGCGCACTTCGACCACGTGCTGGTCGACGAATACCAGGACACCAACAAGCTGCAGGGTGACATCCTCGCCGCGCTCAAGCCCGACGGGGCCGGTGTCACGGTGGTCGGCGACGACGCGCAGGCTATCTACTCGTTCCGCGCCGCGGCCGTCGAGAACATCCTGGGTTTCCCGGACCGGTTCCGCCCGAAGGCCGAGATCGTCACGCTGGCGCAGAACTTCCGCTCGAGCCAGAGCATCCTCGATTCGGCGAACGCCCTCATGGCGGAAGCGCCGCGCCAGCATCGCAAGCACCTGCTGTCGATGCGCGGCCAGGGGCCGCGGCCCAAACTGGTGACGGTCGATGATCTGCCCACGCAGGCGGAGTTCATCTGCACGCGTGTGCTGGCCTCGCGTGAAGCCGGCATTCCGCTCAAACGCCAGGCGGTGCTGTTCCGCAGCGGCACGCACAGCGACGTGCTCGAGATCGAGCTGGCGAAGCGCAAGATTCCTTTCGTCAAATACGGCGGACTCAAGTTCCTGGAAGCCGCGCACGTCAAGGACCTGCTGGCGGTGCTGCGCTGGGCCGACAACCCGCACAACCAGATCGCGGGTTTCCGCGTGCTGCAGTTCATGCCCGGCATGGGCCCGGCGAATGCCAAGCGCGCGCTCGATCACTTCGTGGCCAGCAACTACCAGTGGAACGCGTTCGACAAGTTCGAGCCGCCCACCGAAGCACGCGCGGCGTGGAAGAAATTCGGCGAGCTGTTCACGACGCTGGCCGATCCGAACCGCGAATGGCGCGGGCAGATCCACCTGGTGCGCGAGTGGTACAAGCCGCACATGGAGCGGCTGTACGACCACGTGCACACGCGCATCGGCGACCTCGACCAGCTCGAGTTGCTGTCCTCGCAGTATCAGACGCGCGAGCGGTTCTGCACCGAGATCACGCTCGATCCGCCGCATGCCACCAGCGACCTGGCGGGCCAGCCGGTCATGGACGAGGACTATCTCGTCATCTCAACCGTGCATTCCGCCAAGGGCATGGAATGGGACAACGTCTTCGTGCTCAACGTCGTCGACGGCAGCTTTCCCAATGAGTTTGCCAACAAGGCCGAGCTCGTCGAAGAAGAGCGCCGCGTGTTGTACGTGGCCATGACCCGCGCGCGCAATGAGCTCACCTGTGTCGTGCCGCTGCGCTTCCAGATCACGAGCCAGCCGAAGACGTCTGACGGGCATGTTTACGGCGCCCGCAGCCGCTTCCTAACCGAAAAGGTCGTGAAGTGTTTCGACGAACAGACCTTCCAGGGCACGAACGTGGAAGTGAAGATCGAAGAAACGCCGGCGGATTCGGGCACCATCGACGTGGCGTCCCGCCTCAAGCAGATGTGGTAGGGGCAGCCCCCTTTTCCTAGCAAAAGGGGTCAGCCCTCAAGGGGACTGACCCCTTTTTCTTGGGATACGAGGACTGACCCCTTTTGCTAGGAAAAGGGGGCTGCCCCTTCAGCGGCGGAACGGACCACCGCCGCCCTGGCGCGGGCGCGGCGGACGTTCCTGCGCTTCATTGACGCGCAGCGGACGGCCATTCATCTGGTATCCGTTGAGACCCTGGATCGCGGCTTGGGCTTCGCCGGATCCCATCTCAACGAAACCAAATCCACGGGGCTTGCCCGTTTCGCGGTCGTTGATCAGCTTGACGGAATCAACCTTGCCATGGCGCTCGAAGAGCACCTTGATGTCTTGCTCGGTCGCGGAGAAGGGCAGATTGCCCACGTAGATCGTCGTCATCCCAGACTTCTCGCTCAAAAGCGGACAGCGGCAGGAGATGCGGTCCCCTGCATGTACCGCGGACAATTACCAACAGGTCGAGGCGGCCTGCACCGTAGTTCGTGGACTTCAGGGGATAAAACCGTTAGACGCATCGAACGCGACCGATGCTACTCCTCGTTTTGAGAAGCTGTAAACAACGGCCGGGAGGCTGGCCGAAGCAGCCCGGAAAGGCGCCAATTTCAGGCGTTTTCAGCCCTGATACCGTTCCCCGGTGTCGGCGTCCGTGCTTATGTCTATGGCGCCGGCGCCTACTCTAGATAGGCGTACCCGTTGAGCTCGCCTTCGTAGAACCGCTTGATGCCCTGTGACTCGGCCACCGACATGCGTCCTTCGCGCACCGCCCGTTCGCAGTCGCGCGCCAGGGCCGGGTGCAGGTCGGCGACGTCGTACTCCATGTACTCCAGCACCTTGTTTGCCGTGTCGCCCTTGACGATTTCCTCTATCCACCAGCCGCCGTCATCGTGGAAGCGCACGTGCACGACGTGGGTATCGCCGAACAGGTTGTGCAGGTCGCCCAGCGTTTCCTGGTAGGCGCCGACCAGGAAGGCGGCGAGGTAGTACTCGTCCTGCGCCGTGATGGCGTGCAGCTCCAGCGTCTTCTTGACGTCCCGCTGGCTCACGAACCGGTCGATCTTTCCGTCGGAGTCGCAGGTGATGTCCGCCAGCACGGCCTTGCGCGTCGGCCGCTCGTTGAGCCGGTGGATGGGCATGATGGGGAACAGCTGGTCGATGGCCCAGCTGTCGGGCAGCGACTGGAACACCGAGAAATTGCAGAAATAGATGTCCGAGAGGATGGACTCGAGCTCTTCGAGCTCTTCCGGCACCTCGTCCAGCTTGCGCGTGAGATCGCGCACCTTGGCGCAGGTGGCCCAGTACAGGCGTTCCGCCAGCCCGCGCTGCTCGAGCGACAGCAGGCCGAGGTTGAACATCTGCAGCACCTGGTCTCGCGCGGTCTGGGCGTCGTGGTAACACTCGACCACGCGCCGCTCGGTCACCGTGCGGAACGCATCCAGCAGGTCGCGCACCGGCTGCGGCAGCTCGCGTCCGTGCTGCTGGTCTTCCTTGCCCGTGACCTTGAACTGATCGAGCGCCGAGCTGCCGAGCGTGTTGAAGATGAGCACGCTGTGATGCGCAGCGATGGCCCGCCCGGATTCGCTGACGATCATCGGGTGGGCGATCTTGCGCGTGTTGCACACGTTGGCGATGCGATACACGACGTCGTTGGCGTATTCATTGAGCGTGTAGTTCATCGACGAGGAGAAGTTGGTGCCGCTGCCGTCGTAATCGACGCCGAGGCCGCCGCCCACGTCGATGTACTGCAGCCCCGCGCCTAACAACTTGAGCTCGGCGTAGACGTGCGCGAGCTCGTTGATGGCGTCCTTCACGCGGCGGATGTCCTGCAGCTGGCTGCCCGGATGGCAGTGCACGAGCTGCAGGCAGTCGAGCATGCCTTTCTCGCGCAGGATTTCCACCGCCTCGAGGATTTCCGTGATGAACAGGCCGAACTTGGACTTGTCGCCGGCCGAATCGCGCCACTTGCCCGAGCCTTCGCTCGCGAGTTTGACGCGCACGCCGATGCGCGGCCGCACGTTGTATTTCTCGGCGATGCGCAGGATGGCCGGCAGCTCGCTGAAGTTCTCGACGACGGGAATGATGGTGCGGCCGAGCTTGGTGGCGATGATCGCGGCTTCGAGGTAGCTGTCGTCCTTGAAGCCGTTGCAGATGATGAGCCGGTCCGGCGCATCGGCCGTCATGCCCATCACGCTCAGCAGTTCCGGCTTGCTGCCCACTTCGAGGCCGAAGCCGAACGGCTTGCCGTAGCGGTACACCTCTTCGACCACGAGGCGCTGCTGGTTCACCTTGATCGGGAAGACGGCGGCGTAGCGATTCTGGTAGTCGTTCTCGGCGATCGCCTGCGCGAAAGCATCGTGCAGATGTTTGAGGCGGTGCGCGAGGATGTCGGAGAAACGGACGACGACCGGTGCGGTCAGCTCGCGCTCCTTGAGTCCCTGCACGACGTCGAACAGGTCGATCTCGCGCTCGGCGTTCATGTCGGGACGCACCACCAGGTGGCCGGACGGATTCACGCAGAAGTAGCCCTTGCCCCAGGCGCTGACCTGGTAGAGCTCGGCGGAATCGTCGACCGACCAGGCGATGGGTCGTTCGGAGCGTCGCGCAATCGTTTCGGTTGCGCTCGCGGAGGGGTTTGGTTCGGCTGCCACGTTGGCGCGCACGATAGCAAATAGGGTTTGCAAGTAAACGCTTAGTACGCACCCGTGGCGACGGGACGGCGCGGATCGCGGATCCATTCGCTCCAGGAACCGGCATAAAGTCGAGCGCCGGTGAGCCCGGCGTGCTCGAGCGCGAGCAGATGGTGGCAGGCGGTGACTCCCGACCCGCACATGGCGATCACCGAGCTCGGCGCGATCGAGCCCAGCAGCGTGCCGAATCGCTTGCGCAGCACCTCGACGGGCAGGAATCGCCCATCGGCGCCGAGATTCTCGAGGAAGGGACGATTCCGGGCGCCCGGCACGTGGCCGGCCACCTTGTCGATGGTTTCGTTCTTTCCGGCAAATCGCTCCGCGCCGCGTGCGTCGATGAGCAGATTGCCGGGACGAAGCCGCAGTTCATCGACGCTTTCGCTGCTCACCCAGGCATCGGCGACGAGCGACAGGGTGAGCGCGCGCGGCTGCGGCGTGCGCGTCGAGGTGTCGACCGGCAACCCGGCGGCGCGCCAGGCGGCCAGGCCGCCATCGAGCACCGCGACGTTGCGCAAACCTGTCCAGCGCGCCAGCCACCACAGCCGCGCCGCGTACGCGGCATTTCCCTGATCGTAGGCGACGATCTGCCTGTCCGGGCTCACGCCCAGCTCGCCGAGACGCCGCGCGAAAATCTCGGGATCCGGCAGTGGATGGCGCCCGCTGGTTGCGGAAACGGGTCCTGACAGGTCGCGATCGAGATGCAGGTAGATTGCACCGGGCACATGCGCACGCGCGAATTCCGTCTCTCCCCACTGCACGTTGCCGAGGTCGAAGCGGCAGTCGAACAGGGTCAGGTCGTCACGTGAAAGGTGTTCGGAGAGTGTGTTCGCGTCGATGAGCGTGGTGAAATGGCGCATGCCGCATTTTACAATCCGGATCACACATGGCCATCGACGTTTACTGGGGTAGTGGCAGTCCATATTCGTGGCGTGTGCTGCTTGCGCTCGAACACAAGGGGCTCGAATACCGCAGCCACCTGCTGTCGCTCGCGATGCAGGAACACAAGACCCCGAGCATGATGGCGATCAATCCGCGCGGCCGCGTGCCCATTCTCAAGGATGGCGACTACGTGGTGTTCGAATCGCTGGCCGTTCTCTACTACCTCGAGCGCAAATATCCGGCGAAGCCCTTGTTTGGCGATTCACCGGAAGAAGGCGCGGTCATCATGCGCGTGTGCTGCGAGTACCAGGCGTATATCGAACCGCACGTCATGCGTATTACGCGCGCGTTGCTCAACCGGATCGGCGATCCGCATTCCGACGAAAGCACCTACGCCATGCACATGATCGCGGGCGAGGCGCGCACCATCGAGGCCCGCCTGTCCAAGGGTCCCTGGATCGTCGGGGAACGGCCGGGCGCGTCCGACTACATGATCTATCCCGGCATCAAACTGCTGCTGCGCGCTCTGGCGCTTCCGGAAGCGCGTGAATTGTCCTCGCGCTTTCTGCCGCTCGAATCCAATTACCCCGCGCTCGGACGCTGGCTGCATCGCGTCGAATCACTGCCCGGTTTCGAGCGAACCTTTCCGCCGCACTGGCGCGACGCCACTTACTGACATCTCCCGATCCGCGAAGAATTCTGTTTTCAGTCAAAGGCGGTGAGTGGCATCACCGGATGATGGTTGATACCCTCTCGCCCTGATTTGCACGGGGTAATCATGACTACAGCCAAGATTCACATCGAGTTTCCGGGTCGCATCGTTTTCATCGGGTTTGGCAGCATCGGCCAGGGCACGCTGCCGCTCGTATTGCGCCACATCGGCATCCCGAAAGAGCGCATCACGATCATCACCGGTGACGATCGCGGCAGGAAAGTCGCGGAATCCTTTGGCGTGAAATTCGTGGTTCTGCCGCTCACGCGCGACAACTTCCGCCGGGAGCTCGACCAGTACATCGGTCGTGGCGATTTCGTGCTCAACGTGTCGGTCGACGTGTCCTCGATCGCGCTGATCAAGTTCTGCTGGTCCAAGGGCGCGATGTACCTCGACACCTGCATCGAGCCGTGGCCGGGCGGTTACACCGATGCCACCATTCCGCACGCCAGGCGCACCAATTACGCGCTGCGCGAAGAGGCATTGGGGTTGCGCGCGAGCAATGCGCGCGCGCCCACGGCGGTCATCACTCACGGCGCGAACCCGGGCCTGGTCTCGCACTTCGTCAAGCAGGCGCTGCTCAACATCGCCGCGGACACGGGCGTCAACGCCGGTGCTCCGAAGTCGAAGGACGACTGGGCGCAGCTCTCGCGCTCGCTCGGCATCAAGGCCATCCACATCGCCGAGCGCGACACGCAGCTCTCGTCGAAGCCGAAGGAGTTCAACGAGTTCGTGAACACCTGGTCGGTGGACGGCTTCGTGAGCGAGGGCCAGCAGCCTTCCGAGCTCGGCTGGGGCACACACGAGAAGAATTTTCCGCGCGACGGCAAGCGTTTCGATTTCGGCTGCGGCGCGGCTATCTACCTCATGCAGCCCGGCGCGGCCACGCGCGTGCGCACCTGGACGCCCAGGGCCGGCCATTTCTTCGGCTTCCTCATCACGCACGGCGAAGCCATTTCCATCGCCGACTACCTGACGGTGCGGCAGAGCTCCGAGGCGGTGTACCGGCCGACGGTGCACTACTCCTATCACCCGAGCGATTCGGCCATCGTCTCGCTGCACGAGTTCGCCGGCCGCAACTGGCACCTGCAGGACCGCCAGCGCATCCTGCTCGACGAGATCACCAGCGGCATCGATGAGCTCGGTGTGCTCCTCGCCGGCCACAAGAAAAATGCGTACTGGTTCGGATCGCAGTTGTCGATCGAAGAGGCGCGCAAGCTGGCGCCGCACAACAACGCCACCAGCCTGCAGGTCACGGTGTCGTGCCTGTCGGGAATGATCTGGGCGATGGAGAATCCGAACGCCGGGCTCGTCGAGCCCGACGAGATCGACTACGTGCGCAACCTCGAGATCTGCAAGCCGTACCTCGGCACCATCACCGGGGCCTACAGCGACTGGACGCCGCTGCACGATCGCGAGCGGCTGTTCCCGGAAGATCTCGACAAGACCGATCCCTGGCAGTTCAAGAACGTCCGGGTGTGAGGCGGCCGGTCAGCGTACCGGCCTGTCGTAATCCGCGGTGTAGTTAGAAGCGGTGCGCAGGCCGGCGAGCCTGAAGCCCGTGGCCACGACGATCGCGACCAGCGCGAATGACGCCGCCGCCAGTGCGCGGCGCGCGATCTCGCCCGGGGAGACGTAGTCCACGCGCTGCAGGTCGGGCAAGCCGAACACCAGCACCACCCACAGCGGCAGCAGGTAGATCACGGTCACCGCGGCCCGCGTCCAGAACTCCGCCGTGGTGCCCACCGGGCAGACGGCCTCGAGCAGCCTGTGCAGCGGCTGGTAGATCGCGAACACCGTGGCGCTGCTCAAGGCGAGGCTGATGGCGAGGGCGATGACGAGGGGAAAGAATTCGCTCATGTTCGGACTCCTGGGTGGCGGACTCGCGCCCATGCGCTGAGTCCTGGTGCAACGATGTGGTCGTAAAGGGTTTCGCAAAGCGCGAGCAGCGGCGGCCAGGAGAACACCCCGACCAGGCGGCGATATCCGGGCAGGCGCGCCCATAAACTGAGCACGGCGCGAAAGCCGCTTTGCATGCGGCCATGTTCGTCGCGCAGATAGAGGCGGCGCGCCAGGTGCTCGCGGCGCAATCCGTAGGCGGCGAGCGGTTGCGCCACGCGCATCGAATCGTGGAAGAGCACCGGCAGGTCGCGACGCCTGGCAAGCTTTTCGTAGCTGCCGATCTCGAGCGCGCAGACCGGGCACTCGCCGTTGAACCACACTTCGCAGTTGCTGTCCGTCGCGCGCACCGCCGGCGGTTTCGCCGAATCCGCGACGAGATCGCGCAAGGCGCTCGCCAGCGTGAAATGGCGGAACTCGAAGCCGGCATTCAGCAGGCGGCGCGGCGCCACGCGTTGCCCCTCGACTAACAACTCCGCCATCTCGCCGAGCGCGATGCGCAGGGCCGCGGCCGGGATACGCATGAAGCACGGCCGGCGAAGGCTGCGCGCCAGCGCGCGCTGAAAATCGCCCTGGCGCTCGGGTGCCGGCGCCACCGCGTTGATCGCGCCGCGCAGCGAAGGTTCGTCGATGGCGAGCTCGATGATGCGCAGCAGGTCGAAGATGTGGATCCAGGACATCCACTGCCGGCCGTCACCGATCCTCGCGGCCATGCCGAACCGTGCCGGCCGGGCGAGCTGCACGAAAATTCCACCGTCGTTGCCCAGCACCAGGCCGATGCGCAGATTCACGGCGCGAATGCCCTGGCCCTCCGCCGCGTTCGCGGCCGCTTCGCGCTCCACGCACAGCCGGGACTGGAACGCCGCCGTCGCGGGTGAATCTTCGGTGAGCCATTGGTCTTCCGCGGGCCCATAGAACCCGATCGCGCTGGCGCTGACCAGCACGCGCGGCGGCTGCGCGCGCGTGGCGCACCAGTCGAGCACCGTCTGGGTGGTCTTCACGCGGCTGTCGATCAGCAGCTGGCGCCGCGCGCGCGTCCACGGCAGGCCGATGACCGGTGCGCCGGCCAGGTTCACGATGGAGTCGACACGCGCTGCCGCGGGAATATCCGCCAGCTTCGTGACCACGTGCACGTGCGGCCCGAATCGCGCCAGCGCGCGATCGGCATCGCGGGTCCAGACCCACACCGTGTCGCCGCGCTTGCGCAGCGCACGCACCACGTGGCCGCCGATGAAGCCGGTGGCGCCGGTGACGAGCACACCGCGGCCGGAAGACTGCGCGGCGCTCTCGATGGGATTGCGCAACCATTCGGCGGGCCGGAAATGGGAAAGCGCGGCGACCGCGTCACGCGTGCCCCACGCCGCCATGCCGACTGCAAACAACGAGAGCATCACAGAGAACGCTCCATGGTCGATGGCCACCACCGCGGAAGGCAGGCGCCACCAGCCGAACAGCACCGGCGCGATTGCCATGAGCAGCACGCCAAACAACAGCGTCAGCACCGTGTGCAAGACGCGCTCGAATGCGGGCAGGCGGCGCGTCCGGTCCTCGACCACGAAGTCGGCGATGGTCACTCCCACTTCCAGGACCAGGGCCGCGGCAATGAGCGCCGCCCACGAGCCGTGCCATTCACGCCAGGCGAGCGCCAGGAACAGGAATCCGTAGATGAATTGCCGCAACGCATGCAGCGCGAGCTCGTGGCGCGCGGCGCGGCGCGCGGGCAGGCGCTCGCCGATTTCGTGATTCCAGACGGTGTCCAGGGCGCCTAACAAGGTCTGGACCGTGAGCAGCGAAAATACCAGCGTCATGGCAACTCCTCGGCGGCGCAGAACCGCCCGGTCTGGAAGAAGATCTCGCCGAAATGCGGGTGCGTCACCGTCATCGTGAAGCGGAACCATCCATGGCCCAGGTCGATGTGTTCGACGTGGGTGATGCCGGGGGACAACATGCGGGGCAGCCACAATTTGAGCCCCCGTCCGAGGTCGCCGAACCCGACGTCGAAATAGTAGCCCCGGCTCACGAAGTGCAGGACGCCGCCGTCTTCGAACGTGTCCAGCGGCATGCACAGCCGCGCGGGCAGTTTCTCGACGAGGTTGCCGTCGTGGGTGACCACCTTCGTGGATGTCACGAGGTGGCGACTGCCATCCGCCCATCGGTATTCACGATCCCAGGCCACGCCTTCGGCGTTCGGCCGGACCCGCACGCGGGCTTCCACGTTGCGCCCCGTTCCCGGCGCCACCGGCGTGCCGAACAGCGTGCCGAGCCACGCGAACACGCGCCCGAGCGCGCTGGCGCGGACGATTTCGAACGCGCCCGCGTAAGTCACGGCCTCGGAGGAATCGGCGAAGCGCTCGCGTACCGCTTCGGGCAGCCGGTTCCAGCCTTCTTTTCCGATGACGTCCCGCAGCCCGTGACGGAGTCCGGCGCCCGCACCCTGTTTCGTCAGAGGCTGCGTCAGCGGAGGCGTCAGTGTGCTGGTGTGCGTCATGGGGGCTCCGTCAATCGCCGATGACCTTCGCGATGCGCTCGCCCATGCGCATCATCTTCAGCAGCGTCTTGCGTGGCAGCCGTTTCACGGAGTCGTACCAGCGCGTGACCGTCTCGAGAAACTCGAGCTGGGTGACGATGCGATCGCGCACGGCTTCCGGCGTTTCCTTGTCGCCCTTGAGCTGCGCGGCGCATTCGCGCAGTGCAGCGAGCGTCGGATCGATTTCGCGGCGCTTGCGCCCTTCGATGATCACGCGGATGACTTCCCAGGTGTCGTGCTGGGCCGTGAAGAAATCGCGCCGGTCGCCGAGTACGTGCGTGATCTGCACCAGCTCCCAGGTCGCGAGCTCCTTGAGGCCGGTGCTGACATTGGAACGCGCGATGCCGAGCGTCTCGCCGATCTCATCGGCGTTCAGCGGCTTCTCGGAGAGATAGAGCAGCGCATGGATCTGCGCCACGGATCGGTTCATGCCCCAGCGGCTGCCCATCTCGCCCCAGTGGACTATGTAGCGCTGCATCGTGTCGGTGAGGTGCATATCGTCCCGCCTGTTATTTCTGTCTTGACAGAAATTATAGACGTGACAATCATGACCGCAAGCGGGCAATTACATATTCGGCGGTTTTTCTATGACCAACGCACATACGGAAACGCTCGACCTGCCGGCCAGCCTGGCCTCACATCGTGTCCGTCACCGTGCCGCCCGCGACGTGGTGACGGGCGAGGTGATGTTCAACCCGGTGAAAGGGTTCTGGTTCCTGGGGATGCTCACGGGCGCCATCGTTGGCGCGATCTTCTTTTTCAGTCTCCCGGCGTTCTTCCTGTTCCTGGTCAGCACGGCCATCGTGCTGCTGTTCGGCCATTCGCTCGGCAGCCATCGCAAGCTGGTGCATGACAGCTATCGCTGTCCGCGCTGGCTGGAATACACATTCGTCTACCTCGGCGTGCAGGTGGGTCTCGCCGGGCCGATCGGCCTCCTGCGCCAGCATGAATTGCGTGACTTCGCGCAACGCCTGCCCGTATGCCACGACTACCTGCGCCATGGCCGTGCCTTCTGGATCGACGCGTGGTGGCAGCTGTGCTGCGAGCTGCGGCTGGTGCATGCGCCGGAAATCCGCGTCGAAACGCGCGTCGCCGGCGATCGTTTCTACGGCTGGCTCGAACGAACCTGGATGGCGCAGCACATCCCGTGGGCGATTCTTTTCTATTGGTGGGGCGGCTGGGCGTTTGTCTGCTGGGGCGTCTGCGCCCGCGTCACCGCTGGCGTGTTCGGCCATTGGATCATCGGCTATCTCGCGCACAATCATGGCGACATGGAACGCGTCGTGGTCGGTGCCGCCGTCCAGGGACGCAACGTCCGCTTCACGTCGCTGCTCACGATGGGCGAGTGCTGGCACAACAATCACCACGCGTTTCCCGGCTCCGCTCGTCTCGGGCTCAGGCGCGGCGAGTGGGATCCGGGATGGTGGGTGTTGTCAGGCCTGCGGCGCGTCGGGCTCGTCTGGGCAATCCGCTTGCCCGCCGATCTTGCGCCGCGAGCCGAAGTTCGGCTCGCCTTCGAATCCGCGGAGCACATCGCATGAGCGATCGCGAAGACAGGCTGCCTTATCGCGGATGGTGGCCGTTCGCCGGCGGCGCCCTGATCGGTCTCACGCTGCGGCTGATCTTTCGCGGCGATCCCGGCGACGCATACACGGCGATGATGGGATCCTTCATCCTCGGATCGCCGGTGCTGGTCGCCGTCATCACCGTGTACATCGCCGAGCTGCAGGCGCGGCGAAGCTGGAGCTACTACTTCGTAGCGCCGGCGCTCGCGAACGTGTTGTACGTGCTGGGTACGCTGCTGATCCTCATCGAAGGCTGGGTCTGCGCAATCATCATTCTCCCGTTGTTCTGCCTGGTCGGCGGAATCGCCGGCCTGGCGATGGGCGCGATATGCCGCGCGACCCACTGGCCGCGTCGCGCAGTCGTTGGCTGCGTTGCGATGTTGCCGCTGCTCACCGGCGGTCTCGAACAACGTCTGGCGCTGCCGGCGCGCGAGCGCGTGGCGGAGCGGGAGATCATGGTCGCCGCCGATGCGGCCCGCGTGTGGCGGGAACTCGTCGACGTACACCAGATCGCTCCCGCGGAGCTCGACGATGCCTGGCTCTACCGCATCGGGGTGCCGCTGCCGGTCGCCGGCGCCGCGGAAACGCGCGACGGTGCGCACCTGCGGCACATGACCATGGGCAAGGGCATCCGCTTCGACCAGGTCGCGACCGAATGGCGCGAGAACGAACAGGTGACCTGGCGCAATCTTTTCTCGGCCGACTCGTTCCCGGCCGGCGCGCTCGACGATCACGTGCGCATTGGCGGCCACTATTTCGATGTGCGCGAAACGCAGTACGGCCTCCGCGAAATCGGCGGCCAGACGCGGCTGCGGATCCGCATGAGTTATCGGGTGAGCACGCGTTTCAACTGGTATGCCGGCCCCGTGGCCGACCTGCTCGTGGGAAATTTCGCCGAAGTGGCGCTCAGGTTCTATGCGCGGCGCGCCGAACTGGCGGCCGGGAATCAGGCCCCCGCGGCCTCGTAGCGGATATCGACGATGACGTAGTTGCGCTCGCCGCCCGGCAGCGCCACTTTCACCTCGTCATCGAGCGCCTTGCGCATGAGCGCGCGCGCCAGCGGTGCGTCCATGCTGATGTAGCCCGGCGCGTGATCGAATTCGTCGGGTCCGACGATCCGGTACCTTGTTTGCTTGCCGTCATCGTCCTCGAGCGTCACCCACGCCCCGAAGAACACGCGTTTGCGGTCACTGGGAACGGTGTCGACCACCGTCATTCCATCGAGGCGCTTGCGCAGGAAGCGCACGCGCCGGTCGATTTCCCGCAACCGGCGTTTGCCGTAGGTGTATTCGGCGTTTTCCGAGCGGTCGCCCTGCGCAGCGGCCTCTGATACCGCCTGCGTGACGCGCGGGCGTTCGACTTTCCACAACTCATCGAGCTCTTGTTTGAGGCGTGCTGCACCTGCGGGAGTGATGAATTGCGATCCGGGTTTCTCTGCGGGTCGGTAGCGGCTCACGGCTTATAAAACATATGTGATGGGTGTCTCAGACGGCCGCGCGCTGCCAGGGGGTTCTGTGCAGCGGCTCACAGCCGTTTCGGGGTGGTCAATTTACGCTTTCTACCCATGGCAGCCCGTTACTACACGCACTTTGTCACGAGCGCTGAACCCGCGCATTCGAGCGAGTGGAGCGGGGTCATCGAACTGACGCACCCGTTGGGCGAACGTCGCGATTCGAAGGAACTGCGCCGATTGCTGGCCGCGAACTTCGAGATCGATGCCGAGGACATCAAGATTCTGCAGGTGGCGAGACTGCACTGATTATTTTTCGATCTTTTTGGCGAATCCCCTAGCGGACTTATCTTTCCCTTCATCGAAAGTCCGCCTTCTCAAGCCCCAAGCCCCCAAAGCTTGGGGCTTTTTTTATACTCAGCCCCATCGCACTTTCAACCCCGGGGTTTTGTATGGATCGTCTCGTCGTCATGGCAACGGTGGCCGTGCTTGCCGGTTGCGCCGCTTCAGCGCCGAAGCCATCGACGTCTCCCGCCGCGCCGGCGCCACCGGCGCCGGTACTCAAGTCCGGGCTCGACCTCGCCGGCTTCGATCGCCGCGTCCGCCCGCAGGATGACCTGTACCGGTTCGCCGGCGGTACGTGGCTTGCCCGCACGCCCATTCCCGCGGATCGCTCCAATTACGGCTCGTTCATCATCCTCGATGACCAGGCGCAGGAAGAGGTCAAGCAGCTCATCGTGGCGGCATCCACGCAGGCGAATCGCCCGCCCGGCTCGGACGCGCAGAAGGTGGGCGACTTCTATCTCGCCTACATGGACACCGCGAGAGTCGAGAGCCTGGGGCTTGCGCCGCTCAAGCAGGAACTGGCGCGCATCGACGCAATCGCCACCGCGCACGACGTGGCGCGGTACATCGGCCACTCGCAGCGCATAGGGCTCGCGCAGCCGTTCGCGTGGTTCTCGTCGCCCGACAACGCCAATTCCACGGTTTACCTCGGCGCGCTGTACCAGAACGGGCTCACCATGCCCGATCGCGACTACTACCTTTCTCCCGATGAGAAATACGCGACCTTCCGCGCGAAGTTCGCCGAGTATGTCGAGCAGATGCTGGCGCGCGCCGGCGAGCGAGACGCCAGGTCGGCCGCCGCGCGAATCGCGGCGCTCGAGACGCGAATCGCCAACTACCAGTGGACCAAGGTTCAGAACCGCGACCCGGTGAAGACCTACAACCCGATGTCGTTACCCGAATACCAGAAGCTGGCGCCGGGCTTCGACTGGCTGGCGTTCTTCGAGGGCATGGGCGCACCCGCGCAGCGCCTCGACGTGAACCAGCCCAGTTTCATCAAGGGCATTGCCCAGCTGGTGAAGACGGTGCCGGTGTCCGACTGGCGCGTCTACTTCAAGTTTCAGCTGCTCGACGACTACGCGCCGGCGCTGCCGGCGCAGTTCGCGGATCTCGAATTCGCTTTCCACCAGAAAACACTGAACGGCGTGCCCGAGCCGCGCCCGCGCTGGCGGCGCGCCGTCGACGCCATGGACAGCAACATGGGCGAGCTCATCGGCCGCATGTTCGTCGAGTCGCACTTCGGCGCGGATGCCAAGGCCAGCATGCTCGAGCTGGTGGGCAACCTGCTCAAGGCGTTCGACAGCTCGATCGACGGCCTGGAATGGATGAGCCCGGCCACGCGCGCCGAAGCGAAAAAGAAACTGTCGAAGATCACCGTGAAAATCGGCTATCCCGACAAGTGGCGCGACTACAGCGCGTTGACCGTGCGCAGTGACGACCTCATCGGCAACCTGCTGCGCGGCGCCGAGTTCCAGCACAACCGGCTCGTGACGCGCACCGGTGGCGCCGTGGACAAGGGCGAGTGGCTGATGACGCCGCAGACCGTGAACGCCTATTACAACTCCACGACCAACGAGATCACGTTTCCTGCCGCCATCCTGCGCTGGCCGTTCTTCGACAAGTCCGCGGATCCGGCCGTGAACTACGGCGGCATCGGCTCGGTGATCGGCCACGAGATCAGCCACGGGTTCGACGATTCGGGACGCCAGTACGACGGCGACGGAAATCTGCGCGACTGGTGGACGGCGGAGGACGGCGCGAAATTCAAGCAGCGCGCCGGCGAGCTGGTGAAGCAGTACTCCGGCTACTCCGTGCTCGATGGCCGGCGTATCAACGGCGAGCTCACGCTCGGCGAGAACATCGGCGACTTGTCTGGCATGGCCGTAGCGTTCAAGGCCTACAAGCTCTCGCTGGGCGGCAATCCGGCGCCCGAGATCGACGGGTTCACCGGCGACCAGCGCTTCTTTCTCGGCTGGGCCCAGGTGTGGCGGCGCAATTACCGCAATGAAGAGCTGCTCAAGCGCCTGGTGACCGATCCGCACAGCCCGAGCGAGTTTCGTGCGAATGGTCCTGCAACCAATATCGACGCTTTCTACGACGCCTTTGCCGTCAAACCCGGCGATCTCATGTACCGCGCGCCCGAAGAGCGTGTGAAGATCTGGTGAAGGGGAATCTCATGCGCAAACTCATGCTAAGCCTGATCGTGGTGTTCGCGGCCGCGAATCTCACCGGTTGTGGTTACAACAAACTGCAGAACCAGGACGAGTCGGTGAAGGCCGCCTGGTCGGAAGTCGTCAACCAATACCAGCGGCGCGCGGACCTCATTCCGAATCTCGTCGCCGCGGTAAAAGGGTTCGCCGCGCAGGAAGAACGCGTGCTGGTGGGGGTGACGGAAGCGCGCGCGAAAGCGACATCCATTCAACTCACGCCCGAGCTCATCAACGATCCGGCGGCGTTCGCCAAGTTCCAGGCGGCGCAGGGCGAGCTCACGCAGGCGTTGAAGAGCCTGCTGGTCACCGTGGAGCGTTATCCCGAGCTCAAGTCCGATGCGAACTTCCGCGACCTGCAGGTTCAGCTCGAAGGAACGGAGAACCGCATCACCGTCGCGCGCAACCGCTACATCGATGCGGTGAAGCAATACAACGTGACGGTGCGCGAATTCCCGACGAACCTGACCGCGAAGATGTTCGACTTCGACGTGAAGAACAATTTCACCGTGGAGAACGAAGCGGCGATCTCCACGGCACCGACGGTGTCTTTCGACACTTCGACTCCGTCGCAGTCGGCAACTCCCGTCGAATCGGCGCCCGCCACACCTCCGCCGGCGAACTGACCGGCAGAATGAAAGCCGCGCTGTTCACGCTGGCGCTGCTGCTCGCCGGCCACGCGCCGGCGGCGCGCGCGCAGGTGTCGCTCCCGGCGCTCGAGGCGCGCGTCACCGACCTCACCGGTACGCTCACCGCGTCGCAGCAGTCGGCGCTCGAAGAAAAGCTCGCGGCGTTCGAAGCGCGCAAGGGCGCGCAGATCGCCGTGCTCATCCTTCCGACGACGCAGCCCGAGGACATCGCGCAATTCGGCGTGCGCCTGCTCGAAACCTGGAAGCTGGGACGCAAGGGAGTCGATGACGGTGCGGCGCTCATCGTCGCCAAGGACGATCGCGCGGTACGCATCGAGGTGCAATACGGGCTGGAAGGTGTGCTCACCGACGTGACGTCGAGCCGCATCATCAACGAGACCATCGTGCCGCTGTTCAAGCAGGGCGATTTCGCGGGCGGCATCAACGCCGGCGTCGACCAGATGCTGCGCGTGGTCGACGGCGAGCCACTGCCCGCGCCGGACCAGAGCTGGAAATCGAAAGGCTCGGGCGAGCGGCTTCCGCAGTTGCTGATCGGCGCGCTCGTCATGGCTACGTTCCTGCGCGGCGTCATCGGCCGCGGGCCTGCGGCGCTGGTCGCGGGAGCCGGAGGGGCCGCGGTGGCCTGGTGGCTGAAGCTCGGTTTGCCTGTCGTGCTGCTGAGCGGCGTCGGGCTCTTCCTCGTCGTGCTGCTGGTCGGCCTCGGTGGCGGATTGGGAGGAGGCCGTGGTGGCCGCGTGTTCCGCGATTCCACGCGCGGCGGCGGATTCGGCGGCGGCGGGTTCGGCGGCGGCGGCGGGTGGAGTGGCGGCGGCGGACTGGGCGGAGGCGGCGGTGCGTCCGGCCGCTGGTAGTTAGACGATGGACGTCCTGCGCACGCTCCGCCACCTGTGTGCCACGCGCGTGGGCACGCGCCGGCGCTTTTCCGACGCGGTGGACGCCAGCATCGCCGCGGCGATCACGGCCGCGGAATCGCGCACGTCCGCCGAGATCCGTTTCGCGATCGAAACCGCGCTCGACATCCCCGAGCTCTGGGCCGGGGTCTCGCCGCGCGAACGCGCGCTGCAGGTTTTTTCGGACCTGCGCGTCTGGGACACAGAACTTCGCAACGGCGTACTCATCTATGTATTGGCGGCCGACCGGGACGTGGAGATCGTCGTGGACCGCGCCGCCCTCAGGATTTCCCCGGTCGAGTGGGAAGCCGCGTGCAAGCTGATCGAAGGCCATTTTCGTGCCGGCCGCTTCAAGGAAGGGGCCGTTGCAGGCGTCGAGGCCGTGGGCGAATTGTTAGCGCGGGAGTTTCCGGCGCGAGGTGGTGACCGTGACGAGCTTCCGAACCAGCCAAGCCTTCTGTAGCAGAATGCCGACAGCACGAAACTTTCCCGCGGTGTCATAATTTGCCAATGAAAACTCATGCCGCACTGCGGTCGGTCGTCGTCTTCGGGCTTGCCCTGGCGGTGCTTTCGGGCTGCTCATTGTTCGGCGACGGTCCGAAGTGGGGTGCCAAGCGCGACGCTGAAAAAGTCGCGGTGGTGCCCGTGCTTCCCGAGCCCGTGCCCACGCATCGGTTCGATATCGACGACACCGTCGACATCGTCGGCGTCGTGCAGAAGACCAAGGCTTCCAAGGAAGACACGCTCACCGACATCGCGCGTCGTTTCAACATCGGGTACGAAGAGATCGTGCGCGCCAATCCGGGCGTCGATCCCTGGTTGCCTGGTGAACGCGAGATCGTCATCCCCTCGCAGTTCATTCTTCCCAACGCGCCGCGCCAGGGCATCGTCATCAACGCCGCGGCCATGCGGCTCTTCTATTACCCGAAGGTGAAGAAGGGCGAGCAGCAGGTGGTGCACACCTATCCCATCGGCATCGGCAAGGTCGGCTGGAAAACTCCCGAAGGCGCCACGACCATCGTTCGCCGCACCAAGGACCCGGTCTGGCGGCCGACGGCTTCGATCCTCGCCGAGCACAAGAAGAACGACGATCCGCTTCCGGCCGTCGTGCCCGCGGGGCCGGACAATCCGCTTGGCCGCTTCGCGTTTTATCTCGGCTGGCCCACGTACATGATCCATGGCACCAACAAGCCCGCGGGCGTGGGCCTGCGATCCAGCCACGGCTGCATTCGTCTCTACCCCGAAGACATCGCGCAGCTGTACGAGCTCGCGCCCATCGGCACCAGCGTGCGCGTGGTGAATCAGCCGTTCGTGTTCGGCTGGCATGCCGGCGCGTTGCACATCCAGGCTTTCGACATCCTCGAAGACGATCCGCGCGACTGGAAGAAGGCGCAGGCCAAGCTGCTGAACAAGGCGCTGGCGGAACGCATCCAGCAGGAGCTCAAGGCCCGGAAAGAAAAAATCGACTGGGAAGCGGTCTCGCGCCTGTCGCACGAGCCGCGCGGAATCCCGGTGTCGATCTCCGGCGGTCCCGACCAGCTCGACGCCATCGTCGCCACCGCGACCGTGGTGCAGAACAAGGTTGCGCCGGGCGCCACCTGGGACGGCATCTCCGACCTTCCGGTGGATGAGGAAACCTTCCAGGAGCTCGTCTCCGACCGCGAATCGTCAGTGGAGTCCGCGGCCGCCGCCGCCGCGCCTGCGCCGAAACCCGTCGCCAATTAATGGGGACATTCCTGATTTGCTAGCAAAAGGGGACGCGCCTCAAGATACCGGCGTGCGCGCCGTCCGCGCGCAGGCATGGTCTAACTACCATCCCGTGGCCGCCGCCACGTCCGACACCATCGTTCCCAAGCGCTGAACGATGGTCATCCCGCTGCACGACGACAATCCGACCACCACCACGCCCTACGTCACCGTCGGCATCATCGTCACCTGCGTGCTGGTGTACGTGTGGCAACACCTGCTGCTGCCGGACGTCGGCGGACAACAGGCGCTGTACGCGTTCGGGCTGGTTCCCGCGGTGCTCACCGGCCGCGAGCTCCTGCCGGCGGAGATCGCGGTGATCCCGCCCTGGGGCTCGGTGCTCACTTCCATGTTCATGCATGGCGGCTTCTGGCACCTCGCCGGCAACATGCTCTACCTGTGGATCTTCGGGAACAATCTCGAAGACGCCATGGGTCACCTCCGCTACTTCCTGTTTTACGTCCTCTGCGGTACCGCGGCGGTGTTCGCCCAGGTACTGCCAAATCCCGGATCGATCGTGCCGATGGTCGGCGCGAGCGGCGCCATCTCCGGCGTGCTCGGCGGTTACCTGCTGCTGTTTCCACGCGCGCGCGTGTTGTTAGGGTTGCCGATCGGCTTCCTCATCGTTCAGCTCGGACGATTCCCGGCAATCTGGGTGCTGGCGGCATGGTTCGGCCTGCAACTGATCCTGGGAACGCTCGCAGCGATGCAACCTCCCGGCGAATCCCAGGGAGGCATCGCTTTCGGTGCACACATCGGCGGCTTCATCGCCGGACTCGCGTTCGTCGCAATTTTCAAACGACGCCACGTTCCGTTGTGGCGGCGTTACTGAGACGCTGCTACATTCCGCGCACGTTGCGGGGCTCGAAATTGTCGGGCTCGTGTTTTGGGGAGTTGATTGGCCGAGCCGTTTGACTCGCAAGTCCAAACAGCCGAACAACCCGGCTCTATACGTGTCATCGCGCGCGCCGCGACCAACATCGCGGCCTTCGTCGGCCGCGCGCTGAAGGGTCCGGTCAACGAACCCGTTCCGGTTCGCAGCTTTGCCGACTACACGCGCGTCTTCGGCGGCCTCTGGCAGCCTTCCACGCTGAGTTACGCGGTCGAGCAGTTCTTCGAGAACGGCGGCCGCTGCGCCATCATCGTGCGCGTCGTCAACGGCGCCCGCCCGCCAACCCTGTCGCTGCCCTGTTCGTCGGGCAAGCTCATCCTGCGCGGCGTCGGCGCCGGCTCGCGCGAATTCCTGCGCGCCTCCGTCGACTACGACGGCATCGACGCTAAGGAACTCGACCGCTTCAATCTCGTCGTCCAGCGAGTGCGCACGGCCGGGTCCGAGCAGATCGAAGACCAGGAAATCTTCCGTCGCCTGACGGTCACGCCGGGCGCCGATCGTTTCGTCGCCGATGTGCTGCTCGAGTCGCGCCTGGTGCGAGTGCAGGGCGGTGTTCCCGGCGCGCGGCCCACGCGCACGCCGGCTTCCGCGGCCGGCGCTTCCATCGGCTATACGCCATCCAATCCCGATGGTGACGACGGCGGGCCGATCACCGATTACGACATCATCGGCTCCGCGCAGGCCGGTACCGGACTCTTCGCGCTGCACGCGGCGCCGGACATCAACCTGCTGTGTATTCCGCCGCTGACGCGCGAAACCGACGTGGGCCTTTCCACGCTGCTGGTGGCCGGGCGTTTCTGCCGCGAACGGCGCGCGATCTTGCTCGTGGATCCGCCATCCTCGTGGGCGTCGAGCGCCGCGGCGCTCGACGGCATGCGCCACTGGCCGTTCCGCAGCGAAGACGCGGCCATGTTCTTCCCGCGCGTGGTGGCCTTCGATCGCCTGCGCGGCCGCTTCGAGCTGTTCGCCCCCTGCGGCGTGGCCGCGGGCATCATCGCGCGCTGTGACGAGAGCGCACCGGTGTGGTCAGCAGCCGAAGGCGACGCGCCCATCCTGCGCCATGGCATGCGCCCGGCGTGGAACGTCAACAATTCCGATCGAGCGCGCCTCACGAATGCGGGCATCAACCTGCTGCAGGCGGTGCGCGTCCCGCCGAAGTTCGCGACCACGCCGCGCACGCTCGCCAGCGGCTCCGCCGCGGTCAGCGACTGGCGTTACCTGTCCGCACGCCGCCTCGCGTTGTTCGTGCTGACGTCCATCGAGCGCGGCACGCGCTGGATGCTGTTCGAACGCAACGCCCCGGCCACCTGGAATCTCGCGCGCGCGCAGGTCGAAGCCTTTCTCGATTCGCTGTATGCCGAAGGCGCATTCGTGGGCCGCAGCGGCGAGCTCAGCTACTTCGTGGTGTGTGATGAGCGCGTCAACACGCTCGAGACCATGCGCGCCGGCAAGATCAACCTGGCGTTCGGCTTCGCGGCCACCAAGGCGGGCGAATATCACGCCTTCATCGTCACGCACCAGCCGAGCGGCTCGCGCGGCAAGGTGATCAGCGTGAACCGCTTCGCGACGTATTCGCCGAGCGTGGACCTGGAGATCGAGTCGAGCATCCTTCGCGGCCTGGCGCCGCTCACGCCGGTCGTTCCGCCGGAACCGGCGGCGGTGGCCGTCGACGCACCACCGCTCGTGTCCTGCGTCGAAGCGTAACGCCGGCTATTTCCTCAAGGCTTTCTCGAGCTCCACCTGCGTCACCGGCTTGGTGATGAAGCGCTCGACGCCCGACGCCCGGGCCTCCTCGCGCGTCGGCAGCTCCGTGCGATCCGTGAGCCCGATCAGCCGAATGCTCTTCTCGCGGGAATTCTTCTGCAGCAGCGCCGCGAGGTTTCCCTCGAGGCCATCGGGCGTCGGGATTCCGAGGAACGCGATGGTGGGCTGGAACGTGGCGGCGACCGCCAGCGCGCGCGCGGTGCTGCGCACGGTGCGGATTTCGTCACATCCGCTGTCGGTCAGCATCTGCGCGAGGGACTTCCCCGCCTCACGGTCGTCGTCGACGATGAGGATGTGCGTGCTGTTGCGGACGGGAAGGTCGGTGCGGGAGGCGGACGGCTCGGGGGACTTGGACGCTGCGGTCATCAGGCTGTAACTCCAGGGAGGCGCCGGATGCGCGGGTCAGCAGGATGGCAGGTCCGCCGTTTCCTGCTCGTATATTCGCAATTCAGGCGCGGCGGGCGCCCGCACGGGGAAATCCGACCATGCGGCCGAGTTGCTCGTCCCAGAGCTTCATGCGCGCACAGGCCAGGCTCTCGCGCAGCCCCATGCGCACGGTGGGCTGCAAAGCCGGCACCGACTCGTGCGCCGCGCGCAGATGGTAGTTAGGGATGCGCGGCGCCAGGTGGTGGATGTGGTGATAACCGATGTTGCCGGTGATCCAGCGCAGCACGGCCGGCAGGTCGTAGAACGAGCTGCCGTCGACCGCGGCGGCGCGCGGGTCCCAGTCGCCGCGGCGCACCCAGTAACTCTCTTCGAAGCTGTGCTGCACGTAGAACAGCCACACGCCGAACGCGCCCGCGATGGCGACCACCGGCAGGTGCACGCCCACGAGCACGCGCCAGTCGAGCGTCATGCACACCACGGCGCCGAGCGCGAACAGCGCGAGATTGTTGAGCGCCACGCTGCGCCATTCCTTCTTCCAGCTCCAGGGCATGCCGATGGGCAGCCGGTGTTTGGCCACGAACTGGTAGATAGGGCCGATGCCGAGCATGACGGGCATGCTGCGATAGAACCGGTAGCAGAAGCGCATCCAGCGCGAGCTGGCGCGGTATTCGGCCACGGTCAGCGTGCGGATGTCGCCGAGCTTGCGCTGGTCGAGGTTGCCGGAAGTGGCGTGGTGCACGCCGTGTGTCTTCTTCCAGTAGGCGAAGGGAAACAGCGTGATCAGCCCGAGGCTGGCGCCGAGCCAGTGGTTCGCGCGCGAGCTCGCGAAAAACGAGCCGTGGCTGCAGTCGTGCTGCAGGATGAAGAGCCGCACGTAGAACGCCGCGGTGGGCAGCGCCAGCAGCATCGTCCAGAGATAATTCGCGCCGGCGACCACCGTCCACGCCATACATGCCCAGAGGACCACGAACGGCAGCAGCGTGTTGCCGAGTTGCCAGAGTGCGCGGGGAGTGGAGGAAGTTGCGAAACGCGCGAGCGACTCGCGTTGCTCGCGGGGAATGCCAGATGTCATGGCTGATTCTGCGCCCTCCGGGCCGTGAAGTTCAGCAAGTTTCGGAGTGCGATGTGCGGTACCGCTCATAGAGAATGACCGCATGACCAAACCGGCAATGCAGGCACTCCAATCGGGTTTTGTTGCGGAGCGCGTGAATGTTCTCGACTGGCCGGAGATCACAGCGGCGCTGGATGAGCGCGGCAGCGCCATCGTCGAACGAGTCTTGAGCGCGCACGAGTGTCGCGCGCTGGCCACGATGTACTCGAACGATGACGCCTTTCGCAGCCGCGTCGTGATGGCGCGCCACGGTTTTGGCCGCGGTGAGTACCGCTACTTCGCTTATCCATTGCCGCCGGTCGTTGCTGCCCTGCGCGAAGCGTTTTATCCAGCACTTTCAACCATCGCCAACGCCTGGAACGAACGCCTGGGAGAGGAAACCCGCTTTCCAGTCACACACGGTGGGTTCCTGTCGCGATGTCACGCCGCGGGACAGGTGAAGCCGACGCCGCTGCTGTTGCGATATGGACCCGGCGACTACAACTGTCTTCACCAGGATCTGTACGGCCAACACGTGTTCCCGTTGCAGCTCGCGATCCTGCTCTCGGACCCGGGCGAGGATTTTTCAGGCGGCGAGTTTGTGCTCGCCGAGCAACGGCCGCGACGGCAGACGCGCGTCGAGGTGTGTCCGCTGCGGCGCGGTGACGCGATCATCTTCGCCGTGCATCACCGTCCCGCACAGGGGACGCGTGGCGCGTATCGCGTCATCCTGCGGCATGGTGTCAGCGAGGTTCGCCGCGGACAGCGGCACACGCTGGGCATCATTTTTCACGACGCGCTCTGAGTTCTCTTCCACCGCGCGTAGGCTTCCGGCATGCACACCGCGCAGGGCCTGTAACCCGCGGCGCGCGCGACGGTTTCGTCGATGAAGAAAACGCGTTGCGTCACGTAGCCGCGGCGCGCGATGGCCTGCAGCGCGGCGCGGCAATCGAGGCGGCCATAGATTTTGGTCTTGCGATGTCCGCCGAGCGTTCCAGGGACCTCGCTGACATACCCGGCGCCATCGGCGCCGATCAGATCCCAGGTGCTGGGTGAGTTGATCAGCTCGGGTTCTCGCGCTTGGGAGAGACGTACATGCTGATGACGGCACGCACGACTTCCTTGCCGGCAGTGTCCGTGACGGTGACGGGCACGGCGACATTCTCGGGGCCGGCCCATTCGGTCTTGTCGAGCCGCGCGGTGGCGACCACATCGGATTCCGCTTTCGCCAGGTACTCGATGGTCATGCCACGCGGAATCCAGCGCATGCCCACCGGAATGGTGACTTCGGTGCACAAACCCGCCGCGAGCTCGCACAGGTTTCCCATGGCGAGCGCATGCACGGTGCCGATGTGGTTTTCGACGGCGCGGCGCTTCTTCATGGTGACGCGGCACAACTTCGGTTCGAGATCGAGGAACTTCGGCCGGATGGTGCCGAAGTAGGGCGCGCGCTTCGACACTGCACGCGCAAACAACCATCGCCCGAATGCGGAACTCCGTGCGCGCGCCCATGCTCGAAGCGTGGGCCCTGCGGTGGTGGTGTTGGTCATGGTCAACCAGTCCATCTGTGGACGTGGGGCTTGCGCGTCGGTTGCTACTCGGGCCATCGCGTGATCGAATCTTGTCGCCGCGGGGCTTGGACTGTAATCGCAGCGCAGCGCCGGTCGCAATCTGTATAGAGTGGAATGAAAGAAAAACCGACAGATTCGGTCGAAGCGCGCGCGGCCTCGATTCGCAAAGCAGTGCGCGCCATCAAGCGCGGCACATTCGCGAGTTATGGCGAAGTCGCGCGCCGCGCGGGGCTGCCGGGGCGGGCGCGCCTGGTGGGCCAGGTGCTACGCGAGTCTGACGATGCACGACTGCCCTGGCATCGCGTCACCGGTGCGGGCGGCCGCATCGCTTTTCCCGAAGGCTCGAGCAACGCCCGCAAACAGTTGCGATTGCTCGCGCGCGAAGGTGTGAAGATTCGCGGCAATCGCGCGCTGGCGGCGCCCACGGCCGGCGGCAGGCGCAGTCTCGATGCATTGCTCTGGAAAATCTGAGGAACCCATGACTGAACGCTACGTCGTTTTCTCCCATGGCAAGGACGCCGGGCCGTGGGGCGTGAAGATCACCGCGCTCGCCGGCAATGCGCGCAGCGAGGGTTATGAAGTGGAGTCGGTGGACTACCGCGGCATCGACGACCCGCGTGAACGGGTCAACAAACTGGTGGAGTTCTGCAAGGAGCTCAAGGGCGACCTGGTGCTCTGCGGCTCGAGCCTCGGCGGTTATGTGTCGGTGGCGGCGGCATCGCTGCTGCATGCGCGCGGCGTGTTCCTCATGGCGCCGGCCCTGACCATGCCCGGACTGCCGCCGCTTCGCGAAAAGCTGCTCGACTGCCCCACCACCATCGTCCATGGCTGGAAAGACACCGTGGTGCCGGTGGAGCAGAGCATCGAGTTCGCGCGCCGCCATGGCTGCGCGCTGCACATCCTCAACAGCGATCATCGGCTGCAGGATGAGGTGCGCTTCCTCAAGTACCTGTTCGAGTACTTCCTGATCTCGCTCGACCTGCCGCCGGATGTGAGCTGACTGCCACGCTCATGGATGAGTTGTCGCTACTGATTCAGCGTGCGCACGCGGGTGACGAAGCCGCGCGCGAGCGGCTGTTCGCGGTCGCCTACGAAGACCTGCGCAGCCAGGCGCGCCGGCAGTTGCGCGGCGGCGGGCGAAACACGCTGCTGAACACCACGGTGCTGTTGCACGAGAGCTTTCTGCGGTTCCAGCGCGCGGGCAAGCTGGCCGGTGCAGAACGCGGGCACTTCTTCGCGTATGCCGCGCGCGTCATGCGTTCGGTCATCGTCGACTTCGCGCGTCAGCGCCAGGCGGAGCGCCGCGGTGGCGATGCCGTTCACGTTCCGCTCGACGCGCAGTTTGCCGAAAACCTGCGCGCCGGCGAGGACGAAGTCATCCAGATCAATGAAGCCATCGAGGCGTTGCAGGCCGAAGACCCGCGCCTGGTGCAGGTGGTGGAGATGCGCTATTTCGCAGGCATGACCGAGCAGGAGATCGCCGTCGTACTGGGCGTCACCGACCGCACCGTAAGGCGCGACTGGGAGAAGGCGCGGCTGTTGCTGGCGGCCATGTTGCGCTGAATGTCCGGATCGGGCGCGCCACTACGTCTGTAGAAAACGATGCCGATAACCGCCACCGACTGGAAACGACTCAGCCCGCTGCTCGACGCGGCGCTCGATCTGGCGCCCGCGGAGCGCGCAGCGTGGCTCGCGAGCCTGCCGGCCGAACATGCCGATCTCCGGGAGTCGCTCGCCGAGCTCCTGACCAGGCCGGTGGAAACCGGTGATTTCCTGAATCGCCTGCCGGAATTCAGCGGCTCGCCCGCGGCGCTCGCGCTCGGGCCCGACTCTGTCGTCGGGCCCTATCGGCTGCTGCGCGAGCTGGGTCACGGCGGCACCTCGTCGGTGTGGCTGGCGGAACGGGTCGATGGTTCCATCAAGCGCAGCGTGGCGCTCAAGTTGCCCCATCTCGGGCTCGTCGACCGCGGCATAGAGCAGCGCATCGCGCGTGAAACCGAAATCCTCGCGTCGCTCGAGCACCCGCACATCGCGCGCCTGTACGACGCGGGCATCGACGAACGCGGTCGTCCCTATCTCGCGCTCGAATACGTCGCCGGAGTCCCGCCGGATGAGTACTGCCGCGCAGAGCGGCTTTCCTTGCGCGACAAGCTGGCGTTGTTCCTCAACATTCTGCGCGCAGTCGCCTTCGCGCATGCGCGGCTCATCGTTCATCGCGACCTCAAGCCCAACAACATCCTGATCGCCGCCGGTTGCGACGTCCGCTTGCTCGACTTCGGCATAGCGCGGCTGCTGCAGCCGGACACCAGCGTGCGCACACACGCCACCCATCACACGATAGTCGGCGCTGCCGCGCTCACGCCCGCATACGCCGCGCCCGAACAGTTCGCCGGCCAGACCGTGACTGTCGCCACGGATGTCTATTCTCTCGGTGTGATCCTGTTCGAGCTTCTCACGGGCGCCAGCCCATATGCGCCGAAGGGGCGCTCGCTCGGTGACTACGAACATGAGGTGCGGTACGTCGAGCCGCCGCTCATGAGCCGCACGGCGCGTCCCGCCGAGGCGGGCGCGTTGCGCGGCGACCTCGACGCAATCGTCGCGCGGGCGCTCGAGAAAAAGCCGGAGGACCGCTACCCGTCGGTGGAGGCGTTTGCCACCGACATCGAGAGGCATCTCGCAGCGCAGCCCATCGCCGCACGGGCGCGTTCGTTCGGCTACGTCGCTCGGAAATTCGTACGGCGAAACCTGCTGCCGCTCGGGATTGCGGCCGCAACCGTCACGGTTCTCGCCGTCAGCCTCGGCGTGGCGGCGTGGCAGTGGCGCGACGCGGAGCGTCAGCGCGCCATGGCCGTGGATCGGCTCGCGAATTCGGATGCCGCGGCCACTTTCACCTCCACCGTGCTCATCGAAGGCATGCAGCCCGGCGAATCGCTCACGTTCGAGCAGCTGATCGCGCGAAGCGAAGAGATCGCCCGGCAGACCGGCCGCAACGACGTGCGCTCGCGGATCTTCGCCTCGCGGTTTCTTTCCGACTGGTATCGCGCCAACGGCATGAGCCGCCGCGCTGAACAAGTGCTCACGCGCACCATCGATTCGCTGCCCGCGGATTCGCAACATCTCGGTTCCACGTTGCGCTGTTCGCGCGCCTATACATGGCTTCAGCTCGGCCGCCACGATGAGGCGATCGAGGCGGTCACGCGCGAGATCGCGCTCAACGATGACGATCCGGCGGTGGCCGCGGAATGCATGCTCATACGCTCGTGGATCGCCGCCAACAGTGGCGATTCGCACAACGCTCTCGATTTCGCGCAGCGCGCGATGACGCGTTACGAGGAAGCCGGCGTCGAATCCGTCTTCACGCGCTCGGAGCTGTTGCAGGCGCTCGGCAGCGCCCACGCGCTTCGCGATGAGTTTGCGGCGGCCCACGAGAAATTTCGCGAGGCGCTCGGGCTGTTGAACGATTCGGGCCGCGGCCACAGCCGCGCCGCTGCGAAAGTGCATGACGACTGGGCCAGCATCTGGATGAACGCGGGCAATCCGCGGCGCGCACTCGAGGAGATCGACATTGCGTGGCAGATAACGCGCGAGCTGTCTCCCGGGTCGCTGCCCACGGATAACCGCATCGGGCGGCGCGCGCGGATTCTCGGCCACCTCGCGCAGTTCGAGGCGGCCGAATCCCAGTGGACCGAGGCGCTCGATCTCGCACGCGAGCGTGGAAATCTGCCCAATATCGCCGCGGCGTTCATCGGCCAGGCGGAAATCGCCACGCTCAAGGGAGAGCTCGAGGAAGCGCAGGCGCAGTTGCATCGGGCGGCAGTTGCGCTGCGCGAGAGTGCGTTGTCGGCCAATCACGTGCTGAACACGCGCTTCGCGCTCACCAACGCTGCGCTGCTCGCCGCGCGCGGCAATTCGCGCGGCGCCACGGCCGAACTGGGCCGAGCGCTCGCCCAGTATCAGGCGCAGGACTGTTGCCGGGCGCACATGGCGCTGACGCTGGCGATGCGTGGCGAGGTCGCGCTGCGCGAGGGCCGTATCTCCGACGCGATGACCGACACACGCGCTGCCCGCGAACTTGCGCCGCAGATTACCGATGAATCGTTCTCGCGCTTCACGGGCCGCGCATGGTTCGTGACCGGCCTCGTCTACGAAGCGAAAGGGCGGCGGCGCGAGGCGCGCGACGCGTTCGCCACCGCGGCGATGCAGTTCGCCGGCGCCCTGGGTGAGACCCATCCCGACACACTGCTGGCGCGCGCGGCGCTGGCGCGTTAATGGGGGCAGCCCCCGTTTCCTGGAAATGGGGTCTGACCCCATTTCGTGTCCGCTTTTCCGGCGCTCCCGCGTCCGTTCTCCTTGTGACTCTTCATGAATGGGAGAAATGATGAAGGCCGTGATGCGAGAGCTGGCGCAAGCCAGGCGACAATATTCCAGGCTGCCGTTGTTCGAATTCCTGCGCACGGAATCCATTCCGCCGCGCGACCGGCTGGCGTTCTACCCGTGCATGGCGCCGTTCATCCTGGCGTTCTCCGATCTGAACCGATTCGTGCTGCGCGACGAGGAATCCAGGGATCCGCACCAGTTTCTGATCAACGAGCACACTTACGAGGACGATCACCACTGGCCCTGGTATCTCGAAGACTTCACCAAACTCGGCTTCGACCGCACGACCAGCGTCTCGCACACGCTGCGCTCGTACATGAAGGACGACGCGAAGACCAACCGCATGCTCGGTTCGCGGCTCGCGCAACTCCTCGTTGGCACCACGGCCATCGAGAAGCTCGTCATCGTCGAAGCCATCGAGGAAACCGGCAATGTGCTCTTCGGTCTCACGGCGAAGATCGCCGCGCGCATCCACGCCGACGGCGGGCCCGAGCTCAAGTACCTGGGGCAGTTCCATTTCAGCCGCGAGACCGGGCATGCGATGCACGGCCACGATCATCGCGTGCTCGAGGAGATCGCGCTCACCGGGCCGGAACGCACACGCTGCCTCGACCTGGCGTTCCGCGTGTTCGACATGTTCGCCGACTGGAGCATGGAACTACTGGCCTATGCGAAGAACTCACTCGCGCATCGCACCGTCCCACACGTCGTACACACCGCGCGCCTCGGCGCGCAGTAGGGGGAAATCATGAGATCGATTCGCACACTTCTCGCGCCGCTTGCGCTGGCGGCAGCGCTTGTTTCGCAGGCCTCCGCAGCGAAGGACGATCCCGCCAAGGTCGTCGCCGCGCTCGACACCGAATACCAGCTTGCCGTCGAGCGCAACGACTGGAAGGTGATGGATCGAATCCTGCATCCGGACTTCATGCTGGTGCTCGGCGACGGCAAGGTCTACTCGCGCGCCGAGTTGATCGAATCGGCGCGCGACAAGCACATCGAATACGAGAAGCAGGTGGAGATGCCCGGCACGCAGACGGTGCGCCTGTTCGGGCCGGACACCGCGATCGTCACCGCGCTGCTCTGGCTCAAGGGCACTCGCAAGAAAGACCAGGGCACCTTCGAGTACAAGCTCTGGTTCAGCGACACCTACGTGCGCACGAAAGGCGGGTGGGCTTACGCGTTCGGGCAGGCGTCGCTGCGGTTGCCGTAGTCCGTCGCGCCGACTGTAGATGTGCGCCTCAGCGAGCGGCTCTCGCACGGGAGTCCACCCCTCCCTCTCGGCTCCCGTGCGCGTGCGCTTGCTGGGGCGCAGCTGATGGGGGCAGCCCCCTTTTCCTAGCAAAAGGGGTCAGTGCCGCTGGCGGATCGCGCGCTCGGCGATGCGGTCGATCAGCGACGGCGCGACGATCTTCAGCCACCGCCCTAACTTCCCGCGCGCCGACATCAGCACCATGCGCTCGCGCCTGCCGATGGCGCGCACGATGCGCGCGGCGCAGTCCTCGGCGGTCATGATCTTCGCCTGCATCATCGGCGACGCGCCCAGCGGCTCGCCGTCCGGCCCGATGGCGCGCTTGTGGATCTCGCTGACCACGAAGTCCGGCGCGATCACGCACACGTCCACGCCGCTGCCGCGCAATTCGATGCGCAGCGAATCGAAGAACCCGATCATCGCGTGTTTGCTCGCGGCATAGGCGGATCGCTCCGGCACGCCGGTGAGGCCGGCGAGACTGGCCACCGCCACCAGCAGGCCCTTCGACTGCTTGAGATGTGGCAACGCAAGCGCGGTGAGGCGAACCGGCGCGAGATAGTTCACTTCCATGATCCGCTCGAAGATCGACAGGTCCTGCAGCGCATCGAACCGGCTCCACATGGTGATGCCGGCGTTGTGCACCACCACGTCGATGCCGCCGAAGGCTTTCACGGTTTCGGCCACCAGCCACTCGCAGTCCTGCTCGTTGGTGACGTCGGTGGGCAGCGCCCGTGCTTCGGCGCCGAGCGCGCGACACTCCTGGGCCAGCGTCTCCAGCCGCTGGCGGTCCCGCGCGGCGAGCGCCAGGCGGGCCCCCTGCGCGGCCAGCGCCAGAGCCAGCGCGCGGCCGATACCTTCGGACGCGCCAGTCAGAATTACCTTTAGTCCTGCGATCCCGGTCATGTCTTTCGCTCTCGGATACACTGCGCCGCCTAACATCATACGGCTGGTGGCGCGCATAAACGCATGAGCTGGTTGCTGCGACGATTCTTGAAGCTCTGGGTCCGGGCCGCCGTTCAGCCCGCGGAAGCGCCGCCGGCGCTGGTCGAGCCGCGCGTGCCCGTCTGTTACGTGCTCGAAAGCAATTCGATGGCCGACCTCGCGGTGTTGTGCAATGTCACGAGCCGTGCTGGTCTGCCTTATCCCGAGAAACGCTCCGGCAGCCTGCCCGTGGAAGAACGCCGGTCTTATTTCGACGTGGCCCGCCGGCGCCGTTTCTGGGATGCCACCCAGACGCGCCGGCCACCGCCGCACCTGCTGGCGCTGGTCGCGGCCTTGAGCGCCGATGCCGTGCGCGACGTGATGCTGGTGCCCACCGCCGTGTACTGGGGCCGCGCTCCGCAAAAAGAGGGCTCGTGGCTGCGCCTGCTGTTCGCCGAGAACTGGGCGCTGACGTCGCGCGTGCGCAAGTTCTTCTCCGTGCTGGTCAACGGCCGCAACGTCATGGTGGAGATGGGCGAGCCCATCAGCCTGCGCTCGCTGCTCGACGCCACGCCGGTCAACGACCAGGCGCGGCGCGTGACCCGCATCCTGCGCGGCATCCTCAGGCGCCAGCGCGCCATCCGCATCGGCCCGGATCTCTCGCATCGCCGCACCATCGTCGCCCAGGTGCTGCGCGCCAGGGCGGTGCGCGCCGTGGTCGCGGCCGACGCCCGCGAGAAGCACGACGGCTTCCGCCCGGGCCTGCTGCAGGCGCGCAAATACGCGTTCGAGATCGCTGCTAACTACTCGCACGCGTTCGTGCAGATCGCCGAGAAGTTGCTGGGGCGCGTGTGGAACCGCGTGTACGACGGCGTGAAGATCAACCACGCCGGCACCCTCAAGGAAGTGTCGGAAGGCAACGAGGTGGTTTACGTGCCCTGCCATCGCAGCCACATGGACTACCTGTTGATGTCGTACATCATCTACCACCAGGGTTACGCGCTGCCGCACATCGCCGCGGGCATCAACCTGAACATCCCGGTGGTGGGCCGCTACCTGCGCAAGGGCGGCGCGTTCTTCATCCGCCGCAGTTTCGGCGGCAACGCGCTGTACACCGTCGTCTTCCTGAAGTACCTCGCCGCCATCATGGCGCGCGGCCACTCCATCGAATATTTCATCGAGGGCGGGCGCTCGCGCACCGGAAGGCTGCTCCAGCCGAAGACCGGCATGTTGTCGATGACGGTACGCAGCTTCCTGCGCGATCCGGTCCGGCCGGTGGTGTTCGTACCGGTGTACTTCGGCTACGAGCGCATCGTCGAAGCCAACACCTATATCTCGGAGTTGTCGGGGGCGCCCAAGAAGAAAGAGAGCTGGCTCGACCTGCTGCTTTCCCTGCGCGTGCTCCGCGAGCGTTTCGGCACCGTGCACGTCAACATCGGCGAGCCCATCCGGCTCAACGATCTGCTCGATGCGCAGGTACCTGACTGGCGCGAGCGGCACTTCGACGACGACACGCGCTCGCCGGGGATGAACGTGCTCGTCGGCGAACTGGCCGTCTCCATCATGCGCGGCATCAACGCCGCGGCCGCGGTCACGCCCATCAACCTGCTGGCAACCTGCCTGCTCGCCTCGACGCGCGGCGCCTTGCCCGAGAGCGCGCTGCTTCGCCAGCTCGATCTGTACCTCAAGCTGTTGCGCGCCTCGCCGTACGGACCGCGCGTCACCGTGACCGATGCGAACCCCGCCGAGATCGTGCTCTACGGCGAGTCGCTCAAGATCATCTCGCGGGTGCCTCACAAGCTCGGCGACATCGTGAAGATGAGCGACGAAAGCGCGCAGCTCATCGCCTATTACCGCAACAACGTCCTGCACCTGTTCGCGCTGCCGTCGCTGGTGGCCTGTGCGTTCATCGGCAACGCCATGTTGCGTACCTCGGACATCCAGCGCCTGGCGTGGCGCATCTATCCTTACGTTGCCTCCGAGCTTTTCCTGCGCTGGCGCGAGGACGAGCTGGCGAAGGTGGTCGATGGCGTTCTTGCTGCGCTGGCGGAGCTGGGTGTGCTGCGGCCTAACGAAGATCGCACCCTGTGGATGCGGCCGCCACCCGATTCGCCGGCCGCGCTGCAACTGTCGATGCTCTCGCAGGCCACGATCCAGACCATCGAGCGTTACTACCTGGCGATCGCGCTGCTGCTCAAGGCCGGAACCGGCGTGATGAATCAGAAGACGCTGGAACAGCAATGCCACCTGGCGGCCCAGCGCATCAACATGCTCTACGGATTCAATTCGCCCGAGTTCTTCGATCGCGCGCTGTTCGAGAACTTCATCGACCTGCTGCGCGAGCGCGGCGTCCTGAAAGCGGGCGAGGGCGGCAACCTCGAGTTCGACGAAGTGCTGGGCCGCGTGGCCGCCGATGCGCAGCTGGTGCTGTCCGAGCAGATCAGGCACAGCATCCTGCAAGTGACGCAGGTTTGAATCTTGCAGAGCCTGCCTAGCAGGCTAGGGAATCCCCGGCGGATCGACCGCCCTAGCCTTAGGGCGTGAACCCGCTGCTATACTCGCGCGCAACACGTCCGCGCCTACGCGTCCGCGAGGGGAGGCAGCAGCGCGGCGGAACACTAAAGACGATAAGGCCAAGCGGTACTGCTGCTCCCTCCTCGCGACTCGCAGCGCATTCCGCGGTCTCAGGGGAAATTAATGAGTAACGATCTGATCCGGCGATACGTATCGCGTTCGCTTCCGATCGTCGCAGCGCTCACATTGGCGTCACCCGCGGCTTACGCCTGGGACTTCCAGAACGAGTCGGGCAGCTTCTCGGGTAGCTGGGACACCACGCTGACGTACGGCCAGGCCTGGCGCATCGAATCACGCGATTGCCGGCTCATCGCCATTGCCGACGGCGGATGCGGGCGCTCGCCGAACATCGACGACGGCAATCTGAACTACGACACGGACATGTACTCGCGCGCCCTCAAGGTGCTGACCGAGTTGTCCCTGAACTACCGCGGCGTCGGCGCCTTCGTGCGCGCTTCCGGTCTGTACGACGATGCCGCCCAGGACACGCAGCGAACCCCGCTGGCCGATTCCTCCGAAGACCTGGTCGTGGGCTACACGCGCCTGCTCGATGCCTTCGTCTACGCCAAGTTCGACCTGGGGTCGATGGGTGCGGAACTGCGCCTCGGCCGGCAGGTGGTGAGCTGGGGCGAAAGCACGTTCATCCAGAACGGCCTGAACGTAATCAACCATTTCGACGTCTCGGCGCTGCGCGTTCCGGGCTCCGAGCTCAAGGAAGGTTTCCTGCCCCAGGAGCTGGTCAATTTCAGCGTCCAGTTCAACGACAACTGGTCGGCGCAGGCTATCTACATCACCGACTGGAACGCGACGGTGCCCGAGCCCGCCGGTTCCTATTACAGCGCCAACGACTTCGCGACCACCGGCGGCAGCAAGGTGGTGCTGGGCTTCGGTTCGTTCTCCGACCAGGGCGTCGATTTCCGCCCGCTCGGCGGCCCGTTCATCAGCAACTTCCAGACCGTGAATCGCCTGTCGACCATCAAGGCGCCCGACGACGGACAGTACGGGTTGAACCTCAAGTACTTCGCGCCCGACTTCAACAACGGCACCGAGTTCGGCCTGTTCTACCTGAACTACCACAGCCGCCTGCCGTTGATCTCCGGCATGACCGGCACGCAACAGGGCGTGGGCAACGCGTTCGGCGCATTGAATGCGGTCGGCGCGGCGGCGCAGGGCCTGGCTGCGGGCCTGCCGGCGGCCGCCGCCATTGCCACGGCCGCGCAGCTCGGTGTGGCGCGTTCGGCCGCCGCCGGCGGCAACCTCTCGCTGGCAACGGCGACGCAGTACGCCACCATCGGCGCCAACACGCAGATCGCGCGCGGCGACGTCACGGGGCAGGCCACCAACATCGCCACGCACGAATACGCGCTCACGTCCGGCTATTTCACCGAGTATCCCGAAGACATCAAGCTGATCGGCGTGTCGTTCAACACGCAGCTTCAGCGCAGCGGCATCGCGCTGCAGGGCGAAGTCGCCTATCGACAGGACGTGCCGCTGCAGTTCGACGACGTCGAATTGTTGTTCGCCGCGCTCACGCCCTTCGAGCAAGGCCTCGCCACCCTGCGTAACACACCGCTGCCCACCACCTGTCCCATCGGCGTGCCGGCGGCGTCCACGCTCACGCACTGCGGTCAGCTGGGCGGCTTCGGTCTCGGCGAGAAAGTGACTGGCTGGGATCTGTTCGACACCTACCAGGTGCAGTTCACCGCGACCAAGACCTTCTCCAACGTGCTCAAAGCCTCGCAGATGGTGATCGTCGCCGAAGCCGGCCTGACGCACGTGGAAGACATGCCCGAGAAGCTCTCGGGCGGTCCGAACGGTCGCGGCCTGCGCTTCAATGGCCCGGCCACCAACGTCAGCGGCAACTTCGAGCTGCGGGGCCGCCACTGCCCCACGCTTTCCGCGGCGGATTGCCTCGCGCTGAACCTGGTCGAACCGCAGAACCGTTTCGCCGATTCCACGTCGTATGGATATCGTGTGGCCGGAAGGCTGGAATACCCGGGGCTCATGGGTCCCTGGAACATCCTGCCGCGCTTCAACTGGCAGCATGACGTCAGCGGCACCACGCCCGGCCCCGGCGGCAACTTCGTCGAAGGCCGTTACGGCCTCACGCTGGGTGTTGCCGCGAACCTGCTGGCCAAGTGGGAGCTCGACATGGCATGGACCAAGTTCGGCGGCGCCGGACGTTTCAACGACATCAACGATCGCGACTTCGTCGCGGCCACGATCAAATTCTCGTTCTGATCGCGACGAGGGGAATTTCCATGCTGAAAAAACTTGTACTGACCATGGTTGCGGCAATCGCCGGCAGCGCGATCGGCGCCTCGGCACAGGCTGCGGTTTCGGCCGCCGAAGCCGCCAAACTCGGGGCCGAGCTCACGCCGCTCGGCGCCGTGAAGGCGGGTAACGCCGACGGCTCCATCCCGGCGTGGGAAGGCGGGCTCACCTCCGCGGCCCAGGCCGGATTCGCCAATTTCCGGCCCGGCCAGCATCACCCCGATCCGTACGCCTCCGACAAGCCGCTGTACACCGTCACCCCGGCGAACATGGCCCAGTACGGCGCCAAGCTGACCGAAGGCCACAAGAAGCTGCTGACCACCTATCGCGGCACCTTCAAGATGGTCGTGTATCCCACGCATCGCAGCGCCGCCGCTCCGCAGCGCATCTACGACGCCACCAAGCGCATTGCGACCACCGCGCAGCTGGCCAAGGGCGGCAACGGCGTCACCAACGCGGGCGAGGGCATTCCGTTCGCGATCCCCAAGGAAGGCGTGGAAGTCTTCTGGAACCACGTGCTGCGTTATCGCGGTGACGTCATCGTCCGGCAGATCGGCCAGGCGCCGGTCACCGCGGGCGGCTCCTACAACATGATCAAGTTCCACGACGATACGATGGCGGCGTACAGCCTGCCGGGCGCGAAGTCGGAGAACCTCGACAACACCATCGCGTACTTCATCCAGGAAACCGTGGCGCCGGCGCGCTTTGCGGGTGAAGTGCTGCTGGTGCAGGAGACGCTCGACCAGTCGATCGAAAATCGCCGCGCCTGGGTCTACAACCCCGGCCAGCGCCGTGTTCGCCGCGCGCCGAACGTGGCATTCGACAACCCGGGCACGAACTCCGACAACCTGCGTACCTCCGACCAGTTCGATATCTACAACGGTTCGCCGCAGCGTTACGACTGGACGCTGGTCGGCAAGAAAGAAATCCTGGTGCCGCACAACAGCTACAAGCTGGGTTCGAACACCCTCAAGTACGCCGACATCCTCAAGAAGAACCACATCAACTCCGACCTGGCGCGTTTCGAGTTGCATCGCGTGTGGGTGGTGGATTCGAAGCTGAAGGCGGGCCAGAGCCATCTGTACAGCCGCCGCACGCTGTACGTGGACGAAGACAGCTGGCACATCCTCGCGGTCGATTGCTACGACAGCCGCGGCGAGCTCTACCGCGTGCAGGAAGCCCACGTCATCCAGTACTACGACGTGCCGGCGCTGTGGACCGTGCTCGAAACCGTGTACGACCTGTCCAATGGCCGCTACCTGGCGCTGGGTCTCGACAACGAAGAATCGCGCAGCCGCGATTTCTCGCAGAAACGCACGATCGGCGACTACCAGCCCGCCGCCCTGCAGCGCCGCGGCGTTCGTTGAAGGTCTAGTTAGGAGGCGGTGCCGTGCGGTGGTGCCGGGCACCAAAAGTCGTAGTTGAGTAAGCGCCGGACTTGAGGCGCCAACGATCACTCAACTACGACTTTTGGTGCCCGGCACCACCGCACGGCACCACCTTAGAACAACAGAAGAACTTTCGGGAGTTGGCATGAGGCGTGTAATTGGCCTCGCAGTGGTCGCAACGCTGGCAGCGTGTGCCATCGCCCCGCGCGTCACGTGGGCGCAACTCGATCCCAATGACATGGCGAACAAGCCGGCGGAGATCGCGCCGCTGGCCGCGACCTCGCTGCTGCTCGATCTCGCGTTCGCGGGCGATCGGCTCGTGGCGGTGGGCGAGCGCGGCCACGTGCTGCTCTCCGACGACCACGGCGCCACCTGGCGCCAGGCGAAGGCGGTTCCCACGCGCGCGATGCTCACCGCGGTGTTCTTCGTCGATGCGCAGTACGGGTGGGCCGTCGGCCACGACGAGACCATCCTCAATACCGTGGACGGTGGTGAAACCTGGACGCGATCGCACTTCGCGCCCGAAGCGCAGCAGCCGCTGCTCGACCTCTGGTTCGCCAACCGCGTCAGCGGCATTGCCGTGGGCGCCTACGGCGCCTACTTCACCACCAACGACGGCGGCCGCCACTGGTCGTCCGCGAAGTTCTCGCCGCCACCCGCGTCGACCGCCGATGAAGAGCCTCCGCCTGACTACCACCTCAATCGCATCGTGGGCGTCGGCAATCGCCTGTACGTGGCGGCCGAAGGCGGGAAGCTCTACCGCTCCGACGACCGCGGCGCCACCTGGCGCATGTTGCCGTCGCCGTACGAAGGCAGTTTCTTCGGCCTGGTGCCCATCCGCGGCGAAGGCCTGCTCGCCTTCGGGCTGCGCGGCCACCTGTTCCGCTCGGCCGACGCCGGCGAGACCTGGCACGAGCTCGAATCCCATACCACCGCCATGCTCACCGACGGAGTCGCCGTGAACGACCTGCGCGTGGTCATCGGCGGCCTGAGCGGCGTGTTGCTGGTGTCAGCCGACGCCGGCGAGACCTTCAAGCTCACGCAGCAGGACGATCGCAAGGGCATGGCGGCGCTGCTGCCAGGGCCCGCGGGCACGGTGGTCGTGGCCGGCGAGGGCGGCGTGCGCACCATCCGCGTCGGCGAGGGTAGCTAGCCGTGGCCACGCAAACCCCTTCCGTGGCGGCGACGCTCGAGAGACTGATCTTCGGTCACCGGATCCTCATCGTCATCGTGTTCGCGCTGCTGACCGCCGGCCTCACGCTGGTGGCGGTGCGCGGCCTGCACATCGACGCCTCGTTCACCAAGCAGCTGCCGCTCAAACACGAGTACATGCAGACCTTCGTGAAACACCAGGCGGAGTTCGGCGGCGCCAATCGCGTGCTGATCGCCCTGGTGGCGCGCGACGGCAACATGTTCACGCCCCAGTTCTTCGACGCGCTCAAGAAGGCCACCGACGAAGTGCTGGTCATGGACGGCATCGATCGCGGCCGCGTGCAGTCGCTGTTCACGCCCAACGTGCGCTACATGGAGGTGGTCGAGGACGGCATCGAGGCCGGCAACGTGGTCGACTCGGAGTTCGTGCCGACGGCCGAAGCGCTGGCCAAGGTGCGCGAGAACATCCTCAAGGCGGGAATCCGCGGCCGGCTGGTGGCCAACGATTTCTCCGGCGCGCTGGTCTCGGCCATCGTGCTCGAGAAGGACGCCACCGGCAAACCCATCGACCCCATCGAAGTGGCGCGCGCGCTCGAAAGCCGCGTACGCGATCTCATCCAGGGCAGCGATGTGCTGGTGCAGGCGCAGGGCTCGGGCGTCGACGTGCACATGATCGGCTTCGCCAAGGTGGTGGGCGATATCGCCGACGGCGCGATGTCGGTCATCGTGTTCGCCATCGCCACCATTCTGCTCACGCTGCTGGCGGTCTGGTATTACGTGCAGTCGCTGAAAGTGGCGGTGGTGCCCATCGCCTGCTCCATCGTCGCGGTGACGTGGCAGCTCGGCACGCTGGTGCTGCTCGGCTACGGCATCGATCCGCTGGGCCTGCTCGTGCCGTTCCTCATCTTCGCGATCGGCGTGTCGCACGGCGTGCAGAAGATCAGCGCGGTCAAGGAAGCCGCGGTCGCCGGCCTCGGCAGCATGGATGCCGCGCGGCAGACGTTCCGGCAATTGCTGATGCCGGCCATCATCGCGCTGCTGGCCGATCTCGTCGGCTTCATCACCATCCTGCTGATTCCCGTGCAGGTGGTGCAGGAGATGGCCATCACCGCCAGCATCGGCGTGGCCATCGTCATCCTCACGGATCTCATCCTGTTGCCCGTGCTCGTGTCCTGGGTGACCTGGGATGATCAATACAAGTCGCGAGTGGAGATACGCCAGGAAAAGCTCGCGCGACAGTGGAAGTCGCTGGCGCGCATCACCGAGCGCAAGCCCGCGGCCATCATCATCGGCATCGCGGTGTTGTTAGCCATCTTCGGCGTCTGGAAGGGGCGCGAAACCCCCATCGGCGACACGCAGGCGGGCGTGCCCGAGCTGCGCGCCGATTCGCGCTACAACCGCGACAGCAACATCATCACCAACAAGTTCTCGATCGGTGTCGACATCCTCACGGTGATCGTGGAGACGAAGGAGCCGACCTGCACCAGCCACGAGCTCATGACTGCCGTCGACACCTTCGCGTGGAAGATGCGCAACGTGGATGGCGTGCAGGAGGTGATGGCGCTGCCCATCGTCGCCAAGATTGCCATCGCCGGCTGGAACGAAGGCAGCCTGAAGTGGCGCAACATTCCGCGCGAGCCCAACCAGCTCACGCAGTCGACGCGGTACATCGAGACCAGCACCGGCCTGCTGAACGCGGATTGCAACGTGATTCCCGTGATGCTGTTCCTGCGCGATCACAAGGCGGCCACCATCGAAAGGGTGGTGGGCGAGGTGAAGGCATGGCGCGAGGCGAATGCATTGCCCGGCGCCACGTTCAACCTGGCCACCGGCAACGTCGGCGTGATGGCCGCCACCAACGAGGAAGTGAAGGCCAAGGAATATCCCATCCTCGGATGGGTTTTCGCCGCGGTCATCCTGATGTGTCTGCTGACGTTCCGCAGCGTGCTGGGCACGGTGCTGGTGTTCCTGCCGCTCGCGCTGGTGTCCATCCTGGTCTACGCGGTGATGGCTATCGTCGGCATCGGCCTCAAGGTGAACACGCTGCCCATGGTGGCGCTGGGCGCCGGCATCGGCGTCGACTACGGCATCTACCTCTGGAGCCGCATGCAGGAATACCTGCGCGCCGGCGACACCGTGCACCAGGCCTTCGAGAAGACCATGCGCGTGACCGGGGCCAGCATCATCTTCACCGGCATCACGCTGGCCATCGGCGTGGTCACCTGGGTGTTCTCGCCGCTGCAGTTCCAGGCGGACATCGGCATCATGCTCACGTTCATGTTCTTCGTGAACATGCTGGGCGCCATCATCCTGCTGCCCGCGCTGGCAGCGTGGTTCGTAAAGGGGGCAGCCCCCATTTCCCAGCAAAAGGGGTCAACCCTCGGTGCTACGGGGAATGAACCCTGAAACGTGCGTTCGAGGACTGACCCCTTTTGCTAGGAAATGGGGGCTGCCCCCATGACGCCGGAGGAGTTCCGCCGCGCCGGTCACGAGCTTATAGACTGGATCGCGGACTATCGCGAGCGCGTCGCGCGCGCGGAATTCCCGGTGATGTCGCGCAACGCTCCCGGCGCGTTGCGCTCGGCGTTGCCCGCGATTCCGCCGCAGGAACCCGAGGATTTCGCCGCCATCCGCCGCGATCTCGACGCGCTCATCCTGCCGGCCTGCACGCACTGGCAGGACCCGCGATTTCACGGCTACTTCCCGTCGAATGGATTGCCTGCGGCAGTGCTCGGCGACCTGGTGAGCACCGGCCTCGGCCAGCTCGGGCTCAACTGGCAGGCTAGCCCGGCGCTGACCGAGCTCGAGGAGGTCTGCCTCGACTGGTGGCGGCAGATGTTAGGGCTGTCCGGCCGCTGGTCGGGCGTGATCCAGGACACCGCTTCCACGGCCACGTTCGTCGCGCTGGTCTGCGCGCGCGAGCGCGCCACCAACCACGCCGCCACGCGCGGCGGCCTGCAGGGCCAGCCGAGCGCGCTCGTGGTCTACACCTCCGCGCAGGCGCACAGCTCGGTCGAGAAGGCGGCGCTGCTCGCGGGCTTCGGCCGCGAGAATCTGCGCATGGTGGCCGTCGACGACCACTTCGACATGCGCCCCGACGCGCTGGCCACGGCCATCGCCACCGATCGAGCGGCTGGCCGCGAGCCATGCGCCATCGTCGCGACCTGCGGCACGACCGCATCGACGGCCTTCGACCCCATCGCCGAAATCGCGCAGATCGCACGCGCGCAGGAGCTGTGGCTGCACGTCGATGCGGCGATGGCGGGCTCGGCCATGATCCTGCCCGAGTGCCGCCACTTGTGGGACGGCGTGGAAGGCGCCGACTCGCTGGTCGTAAACCCGCACAAGTGGCTCGGCGTGTCGATGGACTGCTCCACCTACTTCGTCCGCGACTCGCAGTTCCTCGTGCGCGTCATGTCCACCAACCCGAGTTACCTGCAGACCCCGGCCGACGGCACGGTGAAGAACTACCGCGACTGGGGGCTGCCGCTCGGCCGACGCATGCGGGCGCTCAAATTGTGGTTCGTGATCCGCGAGCAGGGCGTGAGCGGCCTCATGGCGCGGCTGCGGCGCGATCTGGCGCACGCGCAATGGCTGGCCGCGGAAATCGCGCGCGCGTCGAACTGGCGGCTCCTGGCGCCCGTGCGCCTGCAGACGCTGGTGGTGCGGCACGAACCGCCGGGCCTCGACGCTGACGCCGTGGACGCGCATACCCGCGCGTGGTCCGACGCGGTGAACGCTTCGGGCGAAGCCTGCCTGACGCCCGCGGTCGTCGACGGAAGATGGGCGGTGCGGGTATCGTTCGGCGCCGCCCGCACGGAACACGAACACGTCGTCGACCTGTGGCGGCTCATGCGGCAGAACGCGAACGCATGACGGAAAGAATCCAAGGGAGCAACTCAAACATGTACACGAAGATCCTGTTTGCGGCCGTCATCGCGGCATTGGCTGCGGGCACCGCCTCGCCGGCGCTGGCGCAGGCCACCGCGCCGACTCCTGCCCAGACTCCGCCGCCGCCCATGCCGGCGCCGCCGGACGTGAAGATCGAAACCATCAATGTCGCGCCGGGCATCTACATGCTGATGGGCCGCGGCGGGAACATCGGGCTCACGGTCGGCGTGGATGGCGCCGCCATCATCGACGACCAGTTCGCCGACATGGCGCCGAAGATCCGCGCCGCGGTCGCGATGCTCTCGGACCGGCCGGTGCACTTCGTGATCAACACCCACCTGCATGGCGATCACACCGGCGGCAACGATGCCTTCGGCAAGGCGGGCGCCACGATCATCGCGCATGAAAACGTGCGCAAGCGCCTCGGCTCGCCGCAGGTGAACCCGTCGACCAACGCGCCCATCGAGGCGCGGGCGCGCGAAGCGTTGCCGGTGATCACGTTCGCCAATTCGGCCACGCTGCATTTCAACGACGACGACCTGCAGTTCACGCACCTGCCGAACGCGCACACGGAAACGGACATCGTCATCCGGTTCCGCAAGGCCAATGTGCTGCACATGGGCGACTGTTTCACCGGCACGTTCCCGTTCATCGACGGCAATACCGGCGGCACGCTCGATGGCCTCATCCGCGGGCACGAATCCGTGCTGGCGACCGTGGACGACAACACCAGGATCATCCGCGGGCACGGGCCGCTCGGGAACAAGGCGGAGCTGCAGGCGTACCACGACATGCTGGTGGTGGTCCGCGACCGCGTGGCGAAGCTGGTCAGGGCCGGCAAGAGCCAGGACGACGTGGTCGCCGCGCGCCCGACGAAAGAGTTCGAGGAAAAATACGGCGGCGCCAATTTCAACGCGGCGCAGTGGATAGGCCGCGCGTACGTCGACCAGAAGATCGCGCTGGAAAAGCGCAAAAAGAAGTAGACAGGCCCGGGTGGTGCGCCGCTTTGCCGGCGCCCGCCTTCCGGGAATCCCCTATGTGCGCCGCGTTGCGCGCCGATTCGGTGCAACATAACGCGGCATCGCGCGGGCTTTTCGCTCAATCGCTCTTCAAGCGGTGGCATCCGGCTATAGACAGCGAATTACGGGCTGGTAAAACGGCTGGCGCAACACGTATTTCTGCGCCCGAGAGAGGCATGAAGGATTCCAGGACCACCGCGAAGAAGTTGTTAGACCTGCCGTACGCGCCCGAGGCCGAGCAGTATCTCGATGAGCTCGAACGCAGCGGACAGTTCCGCATCGGCGTCGAAGCGGAAATCGAGGACACCGAAACCGGCGAGTCGTCGGCCGGCAACGACTACGGCTGGGGCCGCGGTTCCGGCAGCGTCTCGATCCAGGACTGGTGGACGTCCGGACGCGTGTCGCTGCTCGTCGGTCCGGGCATTGCGCCCGGCGACATCACGCTGGCGCGCGTCAACGATTCCCTGGTGATGCGCACGCAGGATGGCCTCGATCGGCTGGTGCTCGAGGGTTACCTCGGCTTGATTCCCGACGCATCGACGCTGCGCATCGTCTTCAGCGACGGCAACACCTGGTCGGGCACGGACCTGCTGGCGCGTATCGGCAGCTGGATCACGCAGGCCGATTCGGACCAGTCCGCTCCGCCCGGGTCCGCGCCTAACCACTAGTTCAGTACGGATCGAAGTCGAAGTACGCGACGGGTTTGCCGTCGTCGTTGTCGATCAGCGCGGTCCAGAATCCCTTGCGATGGTGAACCGGCAACCAGCGGACGCGCTCCGCGGGGATGGCGACGTCGCGCATCGCCGCTTCCAGCAGCGGCCTGCTGTCCGGCTTCCTCTGCGCGAGCGCCTCGATCGGCTTGGCGCGCGCGCGAATGTTCGCGAGCTGCGATTCATAGGAGACGAAGAACTTCGGCCGCATGTGCTCCTCGTTGCCCGACAGGGCCTGGAACACGGCATCGTTGCGCTCGGACGGAGGCACCACGACCGCGACGTAGCGCGGCCCGGTGAGCGACAGAGTGCGGTATGCCGGGTCGAGCGCGGCGGCCAGTTCGTTTTCCTGGATGTCACGCGCGGTGACGATCTCGAGCCGGTCAGCGCTGAACGCCACGTAGACAGGGCGGGTTCCCGCGACGATGGTCACGCCATAGACGAGCGCGGCGATCTGCACGGTGCCGACGACGGCATAGTCGATGATGAGCTCGCGCCGCGACTTGCGGCTGTTGTAGATCACCAGTGACAGCAATGGGCCGAGCGCAAGATCGCAGCCCACGACCAGCATGAACAGCTCGGTGCCGCCGATCATGGTCTGCAGCGGATCGGGGAACCACACCAGGAAAATGAGCGCGGCCGCGATGGCCGCCAGCACCAGCGTCACCAGGAAGTGGATCGCCGTTGCCAGGAATTTTTCGCGCCATACGATCATGCGTTGCGTCCTCAGTCGTCGAACTTGACCTTGCTGCGCATGCGCTTGGTGCGCTGCGAACGCGCCTTGCCTTCCAGCCGACGCTCTTTCGATGCGCGCGTGGGCTTGGTCGCGTGCCGCTTCTTCGGCGCGATCAATGCGCGCCGTACCAGGTCGAGCAGCCGGTCTTCGGCGTCGCGGCGGTTCTGCTCCTGGCTGCGGCTCGACCGGGCGACGATCAGCAACTCGCCCGCGTCGGTCACGCGTTGTCCGGCCAGCACGCGCAGGCGTGCCTTGACGTCGTCGCGCAGCGTGGCGTTTCGATCGAGCGCGAAACGGAGCTGCACGGCGGTCGCCACCTTGTTGACGTTCTGCCCGCCGGGCCCGGCGGAACGGATGAAGGCCACTTCGAGATCGCTGTCGGGAATCTCGAGTCCCGGTCGCACTGTGAGGCTCATCCCTGGATGACGCGCACGTCGTGCTGCTGCACGGGAATCGTGATGCCGTGTTTCTTGAACAGCCGCCATATCTCGCGGTTGACGTCCGAGCGCACGTTGTTGACGCCGTTCATGGGATCGCGGATCCAGAACCGCACTTCGACGCGCATGCCGTAATTCTCGAAGCTCATGAGCCGCGAGACGGGGCCCGGCTCCTTGAGGATGCGCGGATGGTGCGCGGCGGCATCGAGCAGGACCTGCAGCGCGATCTCCGGATCGTCGGCAAAGCTGATCATGACCGGCAGCCGGATGCGCACGCGCTGGTCGGAGTAGCTCCAGTTGATAACCGAGTTGGTGATGAGATTCTGGTTGGGCACCAGCGTTTCGACGCCGTCCCGGTCGCGCACGACGATGTAGCGGCCGCGCAGCTCCTGCACCCAGCCGAAATTCTCGGTGCTGGTGCCGGTGGTGCCGGTGAAACTGATGACGTCGCCCGGCTTGATGGACTTGTCGAGCAGCAGCACGAAGCCCGAAACGAAATTGCTGGCGATGGCCTGCAGGCCGAACCCGAGGCCGAGGCCAATGGCGCCGGTGAACAGGCCGAGCACCGTGAGGTCCACGCCCGAGGCGTTGACGCCTAACAACACTCCGAGGCCGACCAGCAGGAACGTGGAGAACTTGGAGATGCCGATGCGCGTCGAGATCGCCAGGCCCTCGAGCTTCATGACGCGGCGTTCGATGGTGCGCGCTATCAGGCTGGTGACGATCAGGAACCCGACGATGACGACCAGGCCCTTGAGCAGCGCCCACAGGCTGAACGTGGCCTTGCCCGGCAGCAGGTCGATGTTGTCGAGCGTGTGCTCGAGCCCGGAGAACCAGCCGAGCACCTGGAACGAGATGATCGCCCAGAGCAGGAACGTGATCTTCAGTTCCCAGGTGCGGATCCAGCTGTTCGGGCCCAGCGACACGCTCAACACGTGCACGGCAAAGCGCACCAGCACCAGCACCGTGGCGAGATCCATGGCGATGTCGATGAGCGCGGTGTGCAGGTCGAAACTGGCGAACAGCACGCGCAGCCCGAGGATGAGCAGCAACCCGATGAGCGAGGGCGCCAGCACCATGCCGGCGACCACGAAACGCTTCGGCCAGCGCTGCAGGTCGTCGCGCGCCGCGACCGGCCGCAGCCAGTTCTTGATGTAGTGCGCGAGGGCAGTGGCCAGCAGCGCCGACATGAGCAGCGCGAGCACTTCGGCCATTATTTCCGGGGTGGTGAGTTGCTCGAAGAGTTTCTTCAAGCGTTCAAGTCCGGAATGAGCTCGCTCTCGAGCCGCGTGATCTGGTCCTTGAGTATCAGCTTGCGCTTCTTCAGGCGCTTGAGCTGCAGCTGATCGGTCTGGAAATCGAGCGACAGCCGCGAGATGACCTCGTCGAGATCGCGATGCGCGATGCGCAGCTCGCGCAGCTTTTCCACGTTCTTGAAGAGCTCGCGGTCGACGTTGTCCTGATCTTCGATTTCGCTCATCGGCTCGGTTCAGGGTTAAGCAAATTGGTGACCGGCTCGAGACCGGCCGCAAGCTTAAGCCACCGGCCAAGGGGATTCCACGGCACCGCGGGGTCGTGGAAATCCGAACCCATCGAGGCGTGCAGCTTGAAACGGCGACACAGCGAGGCGATCCGGTCGGTGTCGTTGGGGCTCATGCCGGCCATGCTGGCTTCGAGCGCGACGCCGCCCTCCTGCGCGAACGCCGCCGTGAGCTCGCGCAGTTGCCCGGAGGACAGCCGGTAGCGATGCGGATGCGCGAGCACGGCTATGGCGCGGCTCTCGCGCAACACCGCCATGGCCGCGGCCAGCGTGGGCCATTCGGCGGGCACGTGGCCCGCCTTGTCGCGATTGAGCCAGCGGTCGAATGCTTCCTGCGTGTCGCGCGCGTGGCCACGCTCCACGAGCAACCGCGCCAGGTGCAGGCGCGTGGGTGCGGTGGCGTTCGCGGCGATGCCGGCGAGCTCGCGACCCGGCAATCGGGCCTTCTTTTCCAGGCGCTCGCCGATCTCCCTTAGGCGCGCCTGGCGCCGCTCGAGGACGCCGTTGAGATGCGTGTCGAACCCCGCATGCGACTCGTCGACCTGCAGGCCGACGATGTGAATAGTTTGACTGCGCCATTGCGCCGAGAGCTCGACACCGGGCACGAAGCGGATGTCGGCGGCGCGGCACGCGGCGCGCGCTTCGGCGAGACCCGCGGTGGTGTCGTGGTCGGTGAGCGCGAGCGTGCCGACGCGGCGCGTGCGCGCGCGTTCGACCAGGGCAGCCGGAGCCAGCACGCCATCCGAGAAGTGGCTGTGGGTGTGAAAGTCGACGAGGGTTTCGGCGCTGGCGTCCATCGGGGGTCCGTATGATACGCCCCGTATGTCCCCCAACCCGCATTCCCGGCCCGATTGGCCGAACATTGACACCGTGCTGCTCGATCTCGACGGCACGCTGCTCGACCAGGCCTACGACAACCACATCTGGCGCGACCTGGTGCCGCAACGTTTTGCGGTGGCGCATTCCATGGACCTGCACGCCGCGTACGCGGAAATCGCCCGTCTCTTTGCCGAACGCAGCGGCACTCTCGACTGGTACTGCATCGACTACTGGTCGCGCACGCTCGGCGTGGACATCGGTGCGCTGCATCGCGAATTGCGCTCGCACGTTGCCTGGCTGCCCGGCGCGCGTGAGTTCCTTGCGCGCATGCGCGCGATGCGCAAACGGCTGGTGCTGCTGACCAACTCACATCCGACAGCGCTCGCCGTGAAACACGAGCAGACCGGTGTGCTCGACCATCTGGACTCGGCCGTCACGTCGCACGAGTTCGGCGCCCCGAAAGAGAACCAACAGTTCTGGCGTGCGGCGGAGGCGCGATTCGCCTTCGATCCGGCGCGCAGCCTGTTCGCCGACGACAACGCGAAGATGCTCGAGGCAGCGCGAGCCGCAGGCATTCGCTGGGTGTACGGCGTGCGCCACTGGGACACCAAGGGCTCGCGGCGCGAGCACACGGACTACGCCGCCGTCGACGCCGTCGCCGACCTGGTTGATGGTGCCGGGGAGGGGTTCCCGGGGTTGGCGCCGCGATGATTCGACTGCGGCGCTGACTCGGCACCGCTTCACCTGTCTATCTTCCCCCGCGACGCGGGCCGCCTCGACCGCCACCACCGCCGCCGCCACTTCGACGCGGCGGGCCGCCACGCCCGCCACCACCACCGGGGCCGCCGCGGCGCGGACCGCCGCGCCCACCGCCGCCACCGGAACGACGCATGGGCTTCGGTCCGTCTTCGGGATCCCATTCCTTGTAGACGGGCGGCTTGAGGTCCTTGGCTAACAACTCGAGCCGCACGGGAAGCACCGGGATCTTGTGCGTGATGTACGCCTCGATTTCCGGCAGCGCCACCGCGTATTCCTCGCAGCCGAAGCTGATGGCGTCGCCTTCGGCGCCGGCACGCGCGGTGCGGCCGATGCGATGCACGTAGTCGGCGGCATCCTGCGGCAGGTCGTAGTTGAAAACGTGACTGACGTCGGCGATGTGCAGGCCGCGCGACGCAACGTCGGTGCAGATCAGCACCGCGAGTTCGCCGCTGTGGAATTCCTTCATGAAACGCAGGCGCTTCTTCTGCGGCACGTCACCCGACAACGCCTGCGCCTTGAAGCCGTTGGCGACCAGGTAGGCCTCGAGTTTTTCGGCGACCCGCTTGGTGTTCACGAACACCATCGTGCGGCGCGCCTCGTATTGGCGCAGCAGCCCGATGAGCAGCGGAATCTTCTCCTCCATCGCCGGGAAATAGATCATCTGCCGGACCTTGTCGGCAGTGACGCGATCGGGCTCGATGCGGACCAGCTCGGGGTTGTTCATGTGCTCGTAAGCGAGCTCGAGCACGCGTTGCGACAGCGTCGCCGAGAACAACATGGACTGCCGCGCTTCGGGCTTGGGCAGCCGGCGCAGGATGAAACGGATGTCGGCGATGAACCCCAGGTCGAACATGCGGTCGGCTTCATCGAGCACCACCGCCTGCGCGTGGCGCATATCGAACACGTGTTGTTTGAAATAGTCGATGACGCGGCCGGGCGTGCCGATCAGAACGTCGATGCCGTCCTGCAGGCTCTTGCGCTGTTTTTCGTAGTCGACACCCCCATAAACCACGCCAATCTTCAATCCCGTGTGCTTGCCCAGCACCTCGGCGTCGTTGAAGATCTGCACGGCGAGCTCACGCGTGGGCGCCAATATGAGTGCGCGAATGCCCGACGAACTGCGCCCGGGGCCCGGCGGGTTCGTCAGCAGCCTCTGGTACAGGGCCACCAGGAATGCCGCCGTCTTGCCCGTGCCGGTCTGCGCCTGTCCGGCCACATCCTTGCCCGTGAGGGCTATGGGCAGGGTCATCGCCTGGACCGGGGTTGCCCGGACGAACCCGGCGTCGCGTATGCCCTGGGCCACTGCCGGAACGAGATCGAGCGATGCAAATGCAAGCTCGGAAAGGTGTGTCTCTGTCTCTGTCATTGAATTGATTTACTTATGTATTGGGGACATCGGATATGCGCCTGGCGCATGTGGCGCTTGCAAATGGCATGCGGACCAGTTAAAAAATGCCCCAAGACGCGGACCTGCTCGTCACCGAGCCACGAACCGCAAATCCAAAGCTTCCTTACCAAACACTGGGTTCTCTTCAACAGGCAATTTGACTGCGCAACGGCAGTCTAACCGTTTGATCGCGTCCTGAGCACGGCTTCCTGCCGCTCCGCGAAGCGCCATCTCTTCAATACACCTCAAATACGATCCTCAAAGCATTGCTGTTTTTCTATGGAGGTCCTTCCAAGTGAGTAATCCGGACATCGTCCACACTACGGACGCAACGTTCAGCCAGGACGTGCTCAAGTCCGACAAACCCGTTCTCCTCGACTTCTGGGCCGAGTGGTGTGGGCCCTGCAAGATGATCGCGCCGATCCTCGACGAGATCGCCACCGAGTACAAAGACAAGCTCCGCGTGGCCAAGATCGACATCGAGTCGAATCCGCAGACGCCGCCGAAGTTCGGCATCCGCAACATCCCCACGCTCATCCTGTTCAAGAACGGCACCGTGGAAGCACAGAAGGTCGGCTCGGTTCGCAAGCCAGACCTCAAGTCCTTCCTGGATGCACACCTGTGAGGGGCTACTTGGGTAACCAGGGCCGCAATCGACCTAACAAAGGCCCGCGTCACGGCGGTGGTGGTGGCGGAGGCGGCGGTGGCCAGCATCGCGATCGCGACGGCAACCGCGATCCGAACTATCGCCCGAACAATGGCGGTGCGCGCCCCGACGAACAGCCTCAGGAGGCTTTCGAGGTAGACGCCTCGGAGATCATCAGCCAGGCCGAACTCGCGGCCACCAAGAGCTCGATGAACCTGTCGGTGCTCAAGGCCAAGCCGATCTACGAGCTGGTCAAGATGGCCGAGTCCATGGGCGTCGAGGGCCTGGCCCGTTCGCGCAAGCAGGACATCATCTTCGGCATCCTCAAGGCGCATTCCCGCGACGGCCAGAACATCTACGGCGACGGCGTGCTGGAAATCCTGCAGGACGGCTTCGGCTTCCTGCGGTCTTCCGACGGCTCGTATCTCGCCGGCCCGGACGATATCTACGTATCGCCCAGCCAGATCCGGCGCTCCAACCTGCGCACCGGCGACACCATCTCGGGCCTCATCCGCCCCCCCAAGGATGGCGAACGCTACTTCGCGTTGCTCAAGGTCGGCGAGATCAATTTCGATTCGCCCGATTCCTCGCGCAACAAGGTGCTGTTCGAGAACCTGACGCCGTTCCATCCCACCAAGCGGCTCAAGCTGCAGCGGGGCAATGGTTCGACCGAAGATCTCACCGCACGCGCCATCGACCTGGTCTCGCCCATCGGCAAGGGCCAGCGCGGCCTCATCGTCTCGCCGCCGAAAGCCGGCAAGACCATGCTGCTGCAGAACATCGCCACGTCCATCACGGCGAATCATCCCGAAGTCCACCTCATCGTGCTGCTCATCGACGAGCGCCCGGAAGAAGTGACCGAGATGCAGCGCACCGTGAAGGGCGAAGTGGTGTCGTCCACGTTCGACGAACCCGCCGCCCGCCACGTGCAGGTCGCGGAAATGGTGATCGAAAAGGCCAAGCGCCTGGTCGAGCACAAGAAAGACGTGGTGATCCTGCTCGACTCCATCACGCGCCTCGCGCGCGCCTACAACACCGTGGTGCCGAGCTCCGGCAAGGTGCTCACCGGTGGCGTGGACGCGAACGCGTTGCAGCGCCCGAAGCGCTTCTTCGGCGCCGCGCGCAACATCGAAGAGGGTGGCAGCCTAACTATCCTGGCCACCGCGCTCATCGACACCGGCTCGAAGATGGACGACGTGATCTACGAAGAGTTCAAGGGCACGGGCAACTGCGAAATCCACCTGGATCGCCGCATCGCTGAAAAGCGTGTGTTCCCCGCCATGAACATCAACCGTTCCGGCACGCGCAAGGAAGAGCTCATCACCGATCCGGGCGAACTCGCCAAGATCTGGATCCTGCGCAAGCTGCTGCATCCCATGGACGAACTCGCCGCCGTCGAATTCCTGCTCGACAAGATGAAGGACACGAAGACGAATTCGGAGTTCTTCGAGGCGATGAAGAGATAGACGGGTGGGGACAGTTAACGAGTGGGGACAGACTTAAGTCTGTCCCCGCTCTTCCACGGTGTGCGCTACGTCACACCGGGCCCGTCTCCTTAAGCCGACGCTGGCGCGGCTTTCCCCGCTGTTAGATCATGGCGCGGCCCTGTTTCCAGGGCTCATTGCGGAGCTGCGAATGCGCCTTGGGCTGATCCTGCTGCTGTGTCTTGTGAATACGGGCTGCGCGTTGTGGCGCCGCGACCGTGCAGAGCCGGTCGAGAACGGGCCGCGCGAGCAGAAGGCCGAGCCGGTTCTCAAGCCGAGCGAGGCGCTCAAGCCGAAATCGCTCGACATCGCCAGCCCCGTCTCCGACCACTTCTACATGCGCGGCATCTATTTCCAGGGCACCGTCGACACCGTGCTGCGCATCGATTCCACCGGCGCCACCGAGCCGGACGGCACCGTCCTCAGCGGCGAAGACGACCTCGGCCTCGACGACGTCGTCGACCAGGCACGCATGGAGTTCGATATCCGCATGGGCGAGCGCAATCACGTGCGCATCGACTACTTCAAGCTGAATCGCTTCAGCGAGCAGCCATTACCGCGTGACATCGAGTTCGGCGATTTCGAAGTCGACGAAGGCGAGGTGTTCCGCACCAGGCTCGATTGGCGCATGTTGGGCCTCACCTATACCTACTCGCTGTTCAGGGCCGAGCGCTTCGAAGCCGGGCTCGGACTTGGCCTGCACATCATCGAGACCCTTGCCGAAGGCAGCCAGCCCCTGACGTCCAACCGCGAGCGGGACTCGGAAGCCGCCGTCTTCCCCACGGTGGCAGTGACCGGTGCGTTCCGCATCTCCAAGCGCTGGGCGGTGACGGCGCGCGGCCAATCGTTCTCGTACACCGACGACGAGGAAGGTTTCGATGGCTCGCTGTCCGACTATCACATCGACGTCCAGTACCGCTGGCGCAGGAATTTCGCCATCGGCTTAGGTTACAGCGCGATCGACATCGATCTGGAAGTCGCGGACGCAGACAATCCCTTCCTGTTCCAGATGAACACCAGCGGTCCGGAGATCTTCTTCCGCGCGAGCTTCTGAGCTTTCGAGGCCCCGCGCCATGTTTCGCGCCGCGATATTCGACATGGATGGCCTGCTGATCGACTCGGAGCACTACTGGAAGCGCGCGGAGCGCGATGTCTTCGGGTCGGTAGGCATCGAGATCGACGACGAGATGGCGGCCATGACGGCGCCGATGACGCCACGCCAGGTGACCGAACACTGGTATCGGGTCCGGCCGTGGCGCGAGCGGACCCTGGAAGACATGGAGGCGGCCGTGATCGCGCGCGTCGCCGACCAGATCCGCGCGAGAAGCGTCCCGATGCCGGGCGTGCACGAAATCCTCGCGCTGTGCGCGAGCCTCGGGTGGCGCATCGGGCTCGCGTCGAATTCGCCCGCGGTGTTGTGCCAGCTCATCCTGCATGAGCTCCGTATCGAAGGCTGCTTCCAGGCGGTGGTGTCGGCGGACCACGTGGAGCAGGGCAAGCCGGATCCGGAAATCTATCTACTCGCCGCGCGGATGCTCGACGTCGCGCCGCGGCAATGCCTGGTGTTCGAGGATTCCCCGACCGGGGTGCGCGCGGCGCGCGCCGCGGGCATGAGCGTGGTGGCAGTTCCATCCGCGGGGCAGTCGTTCGTCGCCGGGAATTCGCTCCCGCATCTCACCCTGGGCGCGTTGCACGAGTTCGACGAACAGCGCGCGTCGACCCTGTGGCAGGCGGTGCATCGCGCTCCCGGGGAGGTTGTCGGATGACAAAGCTTTTGAAGGCAGCGTTCGTGGTCGCGGGCCTGGCTCTCGCGGCGTGCGTGTCGCCGGTCGATCGCGAATATTGCAACGGGGGCCGCTGCCATAGTCCCCGCGAAATCATTTAGCGCGCAGAAATTCCACGACGCGCGCGATGGTGGCCGCATCGCGCAGCGCACCGCTGTGGCCGAGTCCCTGCGTGCGCCAGAGCGTGGCGTGCGGAATCGCCGAGGCGAGCGCCTGGCCTTGAGTGAAGGGCGCCACATTGTCTTCCTCGTCGTGCACCACCAGCACCGGAATGCGCACCGAGGGCGCAGCGGCGGCCACCGATATGGCTTTCGCGGGCCGCCCGAAGTGCGCCGTGAAACGTTCCCGCAGTTTGGCGCGCGCCTTGTCCTCCAGGCCTAACATCATTGCGAAGGACTCCAGGATGTAGTCCATGTCCGATGGCACGCCAAACAGGCAGATCTTCTCCGGGTGATGGTCGGGAATTTCCGCGAGCACCGTGAGCACCGCACCTCCGCCCAGGGAATGCCCTACGACCGCATGCACGGGCGCGTGCTCGCGCAGCACCTGCGCCAGGCAGTCGCGGAACCTCGTCAGGTCGGAAGTTCTCCCGGGTGACTCGCCGTGCGCGGGCGCGTCGATGCCGATCACGGAAAAGCCTGCCGCACGCAGCGGCGCGATGAAATTGCCGAAACGGGCCGCGTGACTTCCCCAGCCGTGCAGCACGACCACCACGGGACCTTCGCGGCCCCACCGCCAGATGATGAATTGGTTCGGGCCGCAGCGAAGCCGCACTCGCTCGGCCTGCGCGACGATCGGGGCATCGCCGGGCTCCATTTCGCGTCGCGGCGGCGTGAGGAACATGCGAAAGGCCAGCCGGCCGGCGAGTGATGCGCTGAGCCTCTGCAGGAAGGCGAACAAGCGCCGCAACCGGCGCTGGAGGGTGGGCGTTACACCCGGAACCACGCGTCCCAGGACTGGTTTGCGGCGCTCTTCCATGCGGTTTTCAGTCTATAACGTGCGGTGTAGAGTCCCAGCACAAACCATGAGGGGTTCCATGAAACGCACTCTTATAGTCGGTCTTGGAGCGCTCTGCGCACAAGTGGCCAGCGCCGGCGTCTACGTTGAGCTCGTGAATCACGACATCAAGACCGGCAAGACGGAACTGGCGCAGAAGATGTACCTCCAGGACAGCGCCGGTCGTTTCGTCGATCCGGAAGGGCGCGTCACGCTCATCAAGGGCGGCACGATGTACATCATCGACGACGCCGACAAGAGTTATGTGCTGGTCGACAAGGCGACGCTCGAGACCCTGGCGAAGAAGGTTGCCGAGCAGATGGAGCAGGTCAAGGAGCAACTTGCGAAGCTGCCGCCGGAGCAGCGCGCGCAGATGGAACAGATGATCCCCGGCATGTCGGAGAAGGAACGGACGTGGACGGTGGAAACCATCGACACGGGAAAGTCCGACAAGGTAGATGGGCGCAGCTGCCGGCTCTGGGACATCAAGCGGGAAGGCGAGCTCGACGACCAGTGGTGCGTGGTGCCGTACTCGGCGTTGCCGGGCAAGGAAGACTTTTCGGCCGTGTTCGCGAGTTTCGCCAAGGTGTTCGAGGAAATGGCGAAAACCGTCCCCATGTTGTCCGGCATGATGTCCAACGAGTTCGATGCGCAGGCAAAGGTGAACGGCTTCCCGGTGCGCTCGCGCGCCTATGAAAACGGCCGGCTGGGCGAGGACGAACATCTCCTGCGCGTGTGGCGTGAGGAAGCGATCCCCGCCGCGATGTTCAGCGTTCCCGCGGGCTACAAGCAGAAGCAGATGCCGATGGGGGGCGAGTGATCGGCGCGCAATGAAATACTCGGATTACTACGCCGCGCTGGGTGTCGAGCGCGGTGCTTCAGCCGATGAGATCCGCAAGGCCTATCGGCGCCTGGCGCAGAAATACCATCCCGATGTCTCCAAGGAGCCGGGCGCGGAAGAGCGGTTCAAGGAAATCGCCGAGGCGTACCAGACTTTGAAGGATCCCGAGAAGCGCGCCGCCTACGATGCGCTCGGGAGTCGGCCGCAAGGCGAAGAATTCCGGCCGCCGCCAGACTGGGCGCGCGCGCACGCCGGCGCCGGAGCCGAAAGATTTTCCTTCGACGACGTGGATTTCGCCGACCTGTTCTCGCGCTTCGGTGCTGGCGGCGAGAGTCGCCGCGGCGGGCCGCTGCCGGGCCAGGACTTCGAAGTGCCCGTGCAAATCAGCCTCGAAGATGCGTTCCGCGGCACGACGCTGTCGCTGTCCCTGTCGATGCCGGAGTACGACGCCGCGGGGATTCCGCGGCGCGTGCCGCACAACGTGAAGGCGCGCATCGCGCCCGGCGCGGTCGACGGCCAGCGTCTGCGCCTGCCGGGCAAGGGCGGCAAAGGTTTCCACGGCGGACGCGACGGCGATCTGTACCTCGACATCACGCTTGCGCCGCACCGGCTGTATCGCACCACGGGCCACGACCTGTTCCTGGACCTGCCGCTCGCGCCCTGGGAAGCCGCGCTCGGCGCCACGGTGCAGATCCCGACGCTGTCAGGTCCGGTCAGTCTCAAGGTGCCGGCGGGTACCTCGGCCGCACGCAAGCTGCGGCTCGCGGGACGCGGGTTGCCAAAGCCGCGCGGCGGCGCCGGCGATCTCATCGCGGTCGCGCAGATCGTGGTGCCGGGCGAAACGGACGCACGCGAGCGCGCGCTTTACGAGCAGCTCGCCGCGGCAAGCAGCTTCAATCCGCGGCGGCATTTCGCCGAGGAGAATGCGTGAGCAACGAAACGGAAGTGTTGTGGCTCGATGAAACTCGCGTCGTCAGCTTGCGCGAACTGGTGGATTTGTCGGGGTTGCGCGAAACCGAGCTGCTCGAGCTGGTGCACAGCGGCGCCATCCCCGCGAGCGGACCGCCGGGCGCCGGCTACAGTTTCGGGGCGCACGTCATCACGGTGGCGCGCACCGCCTGCCGGCTGCGCAACGATTTCGAGCTGGACACGCGCGGCCTGTCCGTGGCGTTGCGCCTGCTCGAGCGCGTGCGGGACCTCGAAGAGGAAATCGCCCGCCTGCGCGCGGAACTGCCCCGGTAGATAGTCCTGCCGGACTACGCCACCGCGGCGAGAATGGGATTGAGGGGCACCAGCACATCGTCGATGGCGTGGATGACGCCATTGGTCGCGCGAATGTCCGACTGCACGATGGTCGCCTTGTTGATCAGAATGGCGCTGCCGTGCATCGAGGCACGCAGTGGCCTGCCTTCCATGGGCTTGAGCTCGCCCGGCAGGATGTCGTTGGCGGCTTTGACTCCCGTCATCATGTGATTGCAGAGAAACGGCTTGAGCGATCGCGCGTCCTTGAACAGCGCATCGAGCGAGCCCGCCGGCAGCCGTTTGAAGGCAGCGTCGGTGGGCGCGAAGATCGTGTACTGGCCGGGCGAGCGCAGCATGTCGATGAGCGAAGCCGATCTGAACGCGCTGAGCAGCGTCTTGAAGTTTCCGGCGTCCACTGCCGCTTCGATGAGATTTTTCATAGGTCCTTGGATTGAGTTTTCGCGCTTGTTTGTCGGGCCAGTATGCGCGGTTAGTGCTGCGGTAACCGGAGCCTGCGAAAAGAAACGCATATCGGCGCGCCGGGCCGCGGGTGGGGTGATTTGAGCGCCGCTCGCGCCACTCTCTCGTCTAAAATGCATGCATGTTTCACGATGCCGACGCACTGCTGCTGGCGCGAATCCAGTTCGGTTTCACGGTCAGCTTCCATTTCATCTTCCCTGCATTCTCGATCGGCCTCGCCAGTTTCCTCGCGGTGCTCGAGGCGCTGTGGCTGAAGACCGGCAAGGCGCTGTATCTCGACCTCTTCAAGTACTGGCTGAAAATCTTCGCCGTCGTGTTCGCCATGGGCGTGGTGTCCGGCATCGTCATGTCGTACCAGTTCGGCAGCAACTGGGCGGTGTTCTCCGACAAGGCGGGGCCGGTCATCGGTCCGCTGATGGCCTACGAGGTGCTAACTGCGTTCTTTCTCGAGGCCGGCTTCCTCGGCGTGATGCTGTTCGGCATGCAGAAGGTAGGCAGGCGCCTGCATTTCTTTGCCACGCTCATGGTCGCCATCGGCACGTTCATCTCGGCGTTCTGGATCCTGAGCGTGAACAGCTGGATGCAGACGCCCACGGGTTATGCCGTGAATCCCAGCGGGCAGTTCGTGCCCGCGGCCGGCTGGATCGACATCATCTTCAATCCGAGCTTTCCCTACCGGCTCGTACACACCGTCATCGCCGCCTATCTAACTACGGCGCTGGCGGTGGGCGCGGTCGGCGCGTGGCACTTGCTGAAGGATTCGCGCCAGGAACACGCGCGCAGGATGTTCTCCATGGCCATGTGGATGGCCGCGCTGGTGGCGCCGGTGCAGATCTTCGTGGGCGACCTGCACGGCCTCAACACGCTCGAACACCAGCCGCCGAAGGTGATGGCGATGGAAGGGCACTACCAGAGCCATCCGCATGGCGCGCCGCTGGTTCTCTTCGGTATCCCGAACGACGAAGAACAGCGCATGGAACACGCCATCGAGATTCCGCGATTGTCTTCGCTGATCCTCAAACACGATCCCGACGCGCCGCTCGACGGACTCGACACGGTGGCCCCTGAGAACCGCCCGCCCGTGGAAGTGGTGTTCTGGACATTCCGCGTGATGGTGGGCCTCGGGTTCCTCATGCTGCTGCTGGGAGTCTGCAGCCTGCTGGCGCGCGCCACGCGCAAGCTCTACGACTGGCGATGGCTGCTTCGATTCGCGCTCGTCATGGGCCCCTCGGGTTTCGTGGCCGTCATTGCCGGATGGATGACGACCGAGGTGGGCCGCCAGCCGTTCACCATCTATGGCGTGCTGCGCACCGCGGACTCGGTTTCTCCGCTGGCCGCGCCGGCGGTGGCCGCGTCTCTGATCGCGTTCGTCATCGTCTATTTCGCGGTGTTCGGCATGGGCACGTGGTACCTGCTCAGACTCATGTCGCACGCGCCGCAGCCGCACGAGCCCGATTTGCCGAACACGCCGGCGCACGCGGCGGGAATCACGCCGGGACCCGCGCTGGCCGCCGGCGCAAGCCCAAAGGAGTCCCCTCATGGCTGACAGCACGCTGCTCACCAACATCTGGGCGGCCATCCTGGCGTTCGCGGTGTTCATGTACGTGGTGATGGACGGCTTCGATCTCGGCATCGGCATCCTGTTCCCCATCTTCGGCGTGGGCCGCGAACGCGACACCGCGATGAACTCCATCGCGCCCGTGTGGGACGGCAACGAAACCTGGCTGGTGCTCGGCGGTGGCGGGTTGATGGCGGCGTTTCCGCTGGCGTACGCCATCGTGATGTCGGCGCTGTACGCGCCGCTGGTCGCCATGCTGCTGGCGCTGGTGTTTCGCGGCGTCGCATTCGAGTTTCGCTGGCGCGATCCGGCACATCGGGCCATCTGGGATTTCGCATTCACGGGAGGGTCGGTGGTGGCGGCGCTGATGCAGGGGATCATGCTGGGCGCGCTGCTGCAGGGCATCGACGTCGACGGCCGCGCCTACGGCGGCGGCTGGTGGGACTGGCTGACGCCCTTCAGCCTGCTCACCGGCGTGAGCGTGGTCGCCGGCTACTCCTTGTTAGGCGCGTGCTGGCTCAACTGGAAAACCGACGGGGAAACGCAGGCGCATGCGCGCCGGCTCATGCGCATCCTCGCGCCGGTCACGCTGGCGGCCATCGTCGCCGTGAGCGTGGCCACGCTGTTCCTCGGTGGTCAATACATCGAGCGCTGGTTTGCGATGCCCGCCGTGCTCGTGACGGCGCAGGTGCCGCTCATCATCACCATCCTCACGTGGCGCTTCGCGCGCAGCCTGCGCAGGAACTACGAGCTCGCGCCCTTCGTGCTCACGCTCGTGGTGTTCGGCCTCTCGTTCGTCGGCCTCGGCATCAGCATGTATCCGTACCTCATTCCCAACAGCATCACGCTGCAGATGGCGGCGGCGCCGGAGAGCAGCCAGGCGTTCATGCTGGTGGGTGCGGGAGTGCTCGTGCCGCTCATCCTCGCGTACACGGCATGGTCGTACTGGGTGTTCCGCGGCAAGGTGGCGCACGAGGGTTATCACTGATGCCCGAAGACAGTCCCGAAAGTGCGCCACTCGCGCGGCGCATCGGCTGGATGGCCCTCATCTGGGCCGCGAGTGTTGTCGCGCTCGGAGTAGTTAGCTTAATCATTCGCTGGTGGATAAGATGATGGGCCATGAATTACAACGCCGCACTCTACGGCTTCGGCGCGCTGCTGCTCGGCGCCGTCGGTCTCTGCTTCCACGAATTCGCGCTGCAGTGGCAGGCGGTGCCCGCCGGCATCCCCGCGCGCACGCTGCTTGCGCACGTGAGCGGCGTGTTGCTCATCATCGGTGGCGGCGCGATTCTCTCGCGCAGGTACGAACGCGCAGGCGCGTTGCTGCTCACCGCGTTCTTCGGCTTCTGGGTAGTCGCCTTCCACCTGCCCAATGCATTCGCGTCCGTGTCCAAGATCGGCGCGTGGAACGCTCCGGCTGAAATCACCTTCCTGACCATGGGCGGGCTCGCGTTGTTTGCGACCGGCGCGGGATCGCTGCGCGCGTCCTTGAACCTGGTGGCGCGGCTGCTCGCGGGCGCGAGCGCCATGGTGTTCGGCTTCGCGCATTTCAACTACATCGACTTCACCGCCGGATTCATTCCCGCCTGGATTCCCTGGAAGGTGTTCTGGGCCTGGGCGACGGGGGCGGGACACCTGGCCGCCGGGCTGGCGTTCGTCAGCGGCATCCAGGCGCGGCTTGCCGCCACCTTGTTAGCCGGCATGATGGGTTCGTTCGTCGTGTTGCTGCACATCCCGCGCGTGATCGCGCATCCCGAGGCGCACGCCGAATGGATCATGCTGGCGGTCTCGAGTGCGCTGACCGGCTCCGCATGGCTGCTGCGGAAATACGTGTTCTGAACTTCGCCGGGCGCTGGCGGCGCCGCCGGGCAGGCGCAGGCTAGGTAACGGCTCCTCGCGTACCGGCGAGCCATCGCCTGAAGGCGGCGTGCGCGGGCAGGAACGCGAACAGCGGCAGCACGATCATCATGCCCGCGAGCCAGACGAGCTCCGGCATGCGCTGCTGGGGGCCGGACATGTTCAATCCAAACACGAAGTTGACGTTCACCGACATCGACGGGTCATGAGCCGGCGCCGGTGGGCGCGGCAGGAACAGGTAGCTCACCAGCAGTAACGCCCAGGTGAGCAGCGTCCACCAGGCCAGCGCGCGCCTGTCGTAACCGAGCCTCGACAGCGCGAACAACAGCGCGAATGGCAACCAGACATGAAACGTCGCCAGGCCCTTCTTGAACGGCGACAGGTTGTCGTTGAGCATGAACGCGGTCATGCGCACGGGCGAAAGGTCGGCGGCCGTCAGCAGCAGGTCGACGCTCCACAGCAGCTGGATAACCACCACGCCCACCGCGGCCATGGACACCGGGCGCGCGTCCTCGACGCAGATGCCGAACGTCGCGAGGAACAGTGCCACGTTGCAGAAGTACAGCAGGCTGTACGCGCCCTGGTGCATGGTGTTGTAGGCCGCCAGCGTCAGTGAGAAAGCCGCAAGAAAAATCTTGAGACCGAGCGGTAGCCTGGATTTGTTCGTCATTGCGGAAAGCCTTTGCACTCACGCGAGCGTCAGGCGCTCCGGAAGCGCGATAACCTACAATGCAAAGGCGCGCTGCATGCGCGAACGGGATCAGGAAAGACGAATTCCTTGATTCGCATCCCACAAAATCGCCCGTCGCCAAACTATGTCCGATGACACCAACGCCCCGCCGGGTCCGCCCGTGGAAGTTTCCTACAAGGATTTGAGCGCTGGCGCACTACAGGGCGTGATCGAGTCTTATGTCCTTCGCGAGGGGACCGACTACGGCGAACGTGATGTTCCGTTCGAATCCAAGGTAGCCCAGGTCCGGCGCCAGCTCGAAAACGGCGAGGCCACCATCGTTTTCGATCCGGAGAGCGAAAGCATCGACATCGTTCCCGTATCGGGCACGCGCATGCGCCGCTGATCGCCAGAACACCTAACAGCACCTTCGATTGAACATATAAACTCGCCGCCAACGGGAGGCGAGGTTTCATGGCGGAACGGACGGTGACGTGGCGCGACAAGTTGCGCTACCGGTTCGAGAACACTCTTTCCAAGGGCACCATCGCCATCATCGGCTGGCTGGCGCTGCTGTCCACCGCCATCGTGATGCTGGCCGCGCTCATCCTCGCGGTCATGCGGGTCGGCCAGGACCCGGCCGACCACGAACATCCCTACGGTTTCTTCGAAGGCATGTGGCAGAGCATGCTGCGCACGCTGGATCCGGGCGTGGTGGCCGGCGACAACGGCTGGCAGCTGCGGCTGCTCATGATGATCGTGACGATCGGCGGCATCTTCATCGTCAGCATCCTCATCGGCACCATCACCTCGGGTCTCGAGGCGCGCCTGGCCGAACTGCGAAAAGGCCGCTCGCGCGTCATCGAAGAGAACTTCACGCTCATCCTGGGCTGGTCGAGCAAGGTCTACTCCATCATCGGTGAGCTGCTGATCGCGAACTCGAACCAGAAGGATCCGTGCATCGTGATCCTCTCCGAGCGCGACAAGATCGAAATGGAAGATGAGATTCGCGCGAAGTTTCCGAGCACGGGCAACACACGCGTGATCTGCCGCAGCGGCAATCCGCTCGATCTCGACGATCTCGCGGTGGTCGACCCGCACTCGGCGCGCTCGATAATCGTGCTCGCACCCGAGACCGAAAACCCCGATATCCACGTTATAAAGTCAGTGCTTGCCATCACCAACAATCCGGCGCGCAAGCCCGAGCCGTATCACATCGTGGCCGAGATCCGTGAGCCGCGAAATCTCGAGGCCGCGGCGCTGGTCGGCGGCAAGGAAGCGATCTACATCCAGGGCGAAGACCTCATAGCGCGCGTGACCGCCCAGACCTGCCGGCAGTCCGGGCTGTCGGTGGTTTACACCGAGCTGCTCGATTTCGATGGCGCCGAGATCTACTTCAAGACCGAGCCCGGCCTGGTGGGAGGCACCTATCGCGAAGTCATCTCCGCCTACGAGGATTCCACCGTGATGGGCCTCATGCGCGCGAGTGGCGAGGTGCTGCTCAATCCGCCGATGGACACTCACGTCGCGAGCGGCGACCAGGTCATCGCCATCACCGAGGACGATGACACGCTGGTGCTCTCGGCGACCTCGGGCGGCGGCCTGCCCGACGTGAGCGCGCTGTCGCATCGCGAGCGGCTGCCGGCCGCTCCGGAACGCATCCTGATCCTTGGCTGGAACGGCAAAGGCCAGGCCATCATCGAAGAGCTCGACAACTACGTCGCGCAAGGGTCCGAGACCATCGTCATCTGCCGCCATGAAGGCGTGCGCGACCTGCTGCTGGGCGTGGCCCGCCGCATGAAACGGCAGAAGGTGCGCTTCGCCGACGGCGACATCACCCACTCGGCGACGCTCGGCGCGGTGAAGGCCGCCACTTTCGAGCACGTGATCCTGTTGAGCTACAACGAGCTGCCCATCCAGGAAGCCGACGCCAAGACGCTGATCACGTTGCTGCACCTGCGAAATCTCGCCGACGCGGCCGGCGTGCGGTTGTCCATCGTCAGCGAGATGATGGATCTGCGGAACCGCGCGCTGGCGCAGATTGCGCGCGCCGACGATTACATCGTGAGCGACAAGCTCGTCAGCCTCATGATGTCGCAACTGTCGGAGAACAGGAACCTCGAGAAGGTCTTCAACGTGTTGTTCAGCTCGGAAGGCTCTGAGATCTACATCCGGCCCATGACCGACTACATCAAGCTCGGCACCACCGTCGATTTCTACACCGTGCTCGAAGCGGCCGCGCAGCGAGGCGAAACCGCGATAGGCTACCGGCTCATGAAATACGCGGACGACAAGGATCGGGGATATGGGGTCAACGTGAACCCGAAGAAGTCCGAGAAACACACCTTCACCGAGCGCGACCAGATAGTCGTGCTGGCGGAAAATTGATGATCGCGCGACGCGAATTGCTCGGCGGCACCCTCGCGGCGGCTGTTGCCGGCACAATCGCCGCCACCATGACCGTGCCTGCGCTCGCGGCGGAGCGCGGCGACGGCGCGCTGAAACGCATCCGCGAACGCGTCGGGGGGCGTCTCGGCGTCCACGCGCTCGATTCGCAGAGCGGCAAACGCTGGGGGCTCGACGAGAATTCGCGCTACGCGATGGCGTCGACGTTCAAACTACCTCTCGCCGCGGCCATCCTGTGGCAGGTGGATCGCAAGGCATTCACGCTCGATCACACGCTGGTCATCGGGCGGAATGCTCTGGTTCCGCACTCACCCGTGCTGGAAGCCAAGATCGCCGCTGGCGCGGACGCCATGACCATCCGCGATCTGTGCGGCGCCATCCTCACCGAGAGCGACAACGCCGCCGCCAACGTTCTGCTCAACGGCATTGGCGGGCCGCGCGCGCTCACCACATTTTTCCGCTCGCTCGGCGACGAGGTTTCGCGGCTCGATCGCCGCGAGCCCGACGTCAACACCAACCTGCCGGGCGATCTGCGCGACACCACCACGCCGCGGGCCATGGTCGATTCAATGCTGCGGATATTCACGCAGGACGTTCTCACGCTGCCATCGCGCGCGCTGCTCATCGACTGGATGATCGCCTCGCGCACGGGTCTCGACCGGGTCCGCGCCGGGATACCGAAATCCTGGAATCCCGGCGACAAGTCCGGCACCGGCGAGGCCGGCGCATTCAACGACCTGGTCATCGCATATCCGCCCAACCGTCGGCCGGTTTTCGTCGCCGTCTACATGAGCGATTCGAAGCTCGGGGTGAAGGAACTCGCGGCGGCGCATGCCGAGATCGGCAGCCTCGTCGGAAAAGTCTTTGCGGAGACCAAGACATGAGAATCGCGCTGGTGTTGCTGATGGCGGTTGCGAGCCCGCTTGCCCATGCGCAAAAAGCGGGGCCCGAACAGACCCGGCAACAGTTCGACGAGGTCGCGGCCGCGGATCACGCGCTGTTCTCGGCGTTCTTCGACCGCTGCGATACGGCGGCGCTCGCGAAGATGGTGACCGACGATTTCGAAATGTTTCACGACAAGAACGGTTACATGACGAAGTCGGGCAAGGAGTTTCTCGACGGCATCGAGAAAACCTGTGCGCGGCAGAAGACCGGCGAGGACTACCGCGCGCGTCGCGAGCTGGTGCCGGGCTCGCTCAAGGTCTATCCACTCAACAATTACGGCGCCGTGGAAATCGGCGTGCATCGCTTCTATCAGCTGTTGCCCGGCAAGCCCGAAAAGCTGGTGGAGGTTTCGCAGTTCACGCACGTATGGAAGATGGAAGAGGGCGCCTGGAAACTCGCCCGCGTGCTGAGCTACGACCATCGGCTGGCCGAATAGATCGGTCGGACCAGCTACCTCATCGAGCGCAACACGCGCGGCGGCAGCATCCAGATCAGCGTGGCCCGGCCAGGCGCTATGGTGTGTTCGAAGCGCACGCAGGCTGCGCCGCCTTTCTTGTATTCGATGCCGAGTCGGGCGCCTTCGCCCGCGAGCGCCGCTGACAGCCACGCACTCAGGTTGGGTTCGTGGCCGACCAGCACCACGGCGTTGCGACGGTGGGCGCGCAACAGATCGAAACCCTTGTCCGTGGGCGCGCCCGAGGCCAGTTCTCGCGCTTCGACTGGCTTGCGGAGCTTCGCGGCGCGGGCCAGCATGTCGGCCGTTTCCCGTGCGCGAACAAACGGGCTGGTGAGCACCATCGCAGACTTCGGCAGATGGCGCGCGAGGCCCTTGGCCGCAACGATGAATTTTTCCCTGCCCGCGGTAGTCAGCGGTCGCAGCGCATCGTCCGGCCAGCGAGCCGCATTGCGTTCGTGCGCGATGGCATGCCTGACGAGATATACGTCCATCAGACCACGCGCCCGTTGTCGGGTGCGCCGCCCGCCACGTGCGGCGGGTCGCGCATGGCGGCCTGTAGCTCACGCCATCGGCGCCGTTTGATACGCCGGTATGCCTTCGGGAATTCTTGCTGGCATTTCCTGAAGTTTTTCTGATCCCGCTCCACGAGCCTTCCTACGAAAAACGATGTTTCAGCCGGCACGCGCCGCCCGCGCGTGACCAAATCCGCGAACGATCCTGCGCGCACCGTGGAGTCGTGATATTCGCCGAGTACATGTTGCAGTTTTGCGAGCGCGTCGTGATATTCACGCGCTGCGCTGCCATAAAGGCCGCCGAACCCATCGAGCGTGTATCGAAGGCGCTTGGCGCGAATGCGCACCTTGTGGAAGTCGTCGGCGCTCGAATTCCCGCCGAGGCGATCTGCGCGCTTGCGCAACTTGCGGGCGGCGGATCGGATGAGGTGGCGCGCGACGCCGGCGGTGACCGCCTGCCGCGCCCGTGCGCCGCTCGCCGTACCCAGCTGCAACTGATCCTGCCAGTTTGCAACCCAGGCGCGCATGCGCGCCGAGTCGAGCACGTGGAGCAGGCGTGTGCGCGCCTGCATGCGCTGTTGATCCAGACGCTCGCGCAGGGGGTCGATCGCCGCGCGCTCGCCGCTGGTGAAACCGGCGGATGACCGATGCAGATAGTCGAGCTGCACATCGCAGTCACGCACGACGCCCAGCGCCCGGATGAGCGCACGCAGCGTCTCACGTGAGGAGGTTGCCCAGCGTGGGCCGAACCCTTTGAAGAGGCGCAGGAACACGTCGAGATGGCGCGCGGCCACGCGCATTTCGTGCACCGCCGCCGGCGAGCCGAACCGCACCAGCGGCTCCTTTTCCACGATCACGGCGAAGTACCGCCGCAACATCGCAAACTGGGTGTCGGCAAACGGCTGCCCCGCCGAAATCTCGAGCTTCGCCGGCTCGAACGGTTCGGCCGGGTGGAGTCCGGCGGCTTCCAGTCCCGCGCGGAACTTGGATTTCGCCACGGGTTCGAGTTGCGCGGCGTCGCGCAACTGCGCCACGAAAGGCTCGAGCGCCGCGGGCGTCGCATTGAGGCACTCGACTTCGACGCGCGTGAGTTGCTGTGAAACGCCCGAGGGAGCTTCGATGGACGTTTCATCGAGGTCCACTTCCGCGAGCGCGAGGTCCGAGTCCGCTTCGAGCAATTGCCGGCGCTCGCGACGGGTATTCGCCTTGAAGAGCGGAGCCAGCGGCCGCTCGCCGATCAGTTCGCGAATTCGTTCGCCGATGCCGTTGGCGGAGGCGACGACTGCGTTCATGTCCGTGCCTTCGACGCGTTGTGAGAGCTCCGCACGGCGCGCAAGGCCGTTTCGCGGCGCATTCAGTGACTTGAGCGTGACTTCCGTTTGCTCGCGTCCTTCGTCCGCGCGTTCGCACCGCATGCGTAGTGCGAAACCGGCGCGGAAGATCATCCAGTCTTTCGAGTCGTAGTAAGTGTCGGTGAGCTCGAGCGTTGGCTTTACGGCCACGCGGCGATCGGTGATTGCATGGGGTCGGGACCCGAGCCAGGCTCGCGCCGCGTCGAGGCCCGGCGCCGAGAATTGCCATTCCTGTTCGGTGTTCATTTCCATGTTCTTGTCGACCACCGCATGGCCCGGAAATTCAAGGGCGCATAACGACCGGGAATGTATGCCCGGCGGGTGTACCCGTCCACCTGAGGGCAGATACGTGATCAGGGCAGCGACCCCCGATTGATTGCCGCGCAATTGCAGGCAAACTGCACCGAAGTTGTTTCGCTGTTTGCGGGGTTCCCGTGAATATTCGCGTTATTGCCATGTGTGTGGCGGCCGCCGCGCTGTCGATCTCCGGCTGCGGTGACGACGATGACGAAGGCCCACTCCGCATAACGTTCTCGCAGCAAAGCGTGAGTTTCCTGACCCAGGAATACAACACGTCGCCCCCACCTAGCCAGACCATCACGATCACGGCCAGCAGCGGCCGCATCTATGTCCAGGTCACCGGCTATCCATATGCCTTTGGGGGTTGTGCGTCGGAGCGCCAGTGCCAGCTCGTCATCGAGCCGCCGCCGCCGGGTAATCCGGCGGCCGCTGGTTCGTACACGTACTCCGCCAATGTCCGCGTTTGCGAAGACGCAGCCTGCTCGCAGGTCATCCAGACCGCAGCCATACCCATCGGTTACACCATCACTCCCGGCGTCCAGCTGACCTCGCCGACTGCCATCGCATTGACTGCCACGCAGGGGATGGGCACGGGTCCGCAAGTCGTGCCGCTCACGTTCGTCAACGGAACACCGACCACGGTGACGACCGCCGTGACCTATGCGCCGGGAAACAATGCGCTCTGGCTCACTGTCACGCCCAGCCCCACGCAGCTCACGGTGAGCACCAGCGCTCTGCCACCGGGGACCTGGAATGCGTCGATTGCGGTGACCTACGGCACGGCGGCGTTCACACATACGGTCAGCGTGCCGTTGAGCGTTACCGTCGCGGCGCTGGCGAACGTCTACCAGATCGGCCCTTACGTGACGACCGTGAACTCATCGCTGGCGGTCACGCTGAGCGGCGTCGGGTTCAATTCGATGACGCATCCGCCGCGATTCAACGGCATCGATGCTGTGAGCTTCGTCGTCGTGAACGATCGCGAGATCCGCGCCGTTCCGCCGCCGTTCGCAACGCCGGGCAGTTATACCGTCGACATCCCCAATGATGTCGGTGTGGCGGCTGCCGCTTCGCGCCTGCTCGTGGTACCTGCGCAAGCATATCCCTCAGCCGAGGTGGATGTGTCTGCGCTGGCGCCCGGCAACGGAGAACAAACTCCGTTACACATGGTTTTCGACGCCGAACGCGTCACCCTGTACATCAGCGGGCTCACGCCGACCGTGCAGACCGTGACGTGGACGGGGGCCACCTGGTCGGTGGCACCGCTGGCGTCACTGGGTCCCATAAATTCGGACCGTGTACACCTCAGCCCCGATGGCACGCACCTCTTCGTGACAGGAAGTGCACAGATGTTCTCCGACTACGATCTCGCGCGGCATCGAGTCGGAACGATCTACAACGATCCCGTCTATCTTCCCGTCGGCCCCATTCATCCGCTGATCGACGGGCGGGTGGCGACCCGCGTTGGCCGCAACAACAAGGTGATCGATCTGTCGCGCCTGACACTGACATTTTTCACCGGCTCACTGCTCCCCGCGGAATTCGCCACGAGCGCCGACCAGCGCAGAATCCTCGCGCACGGCATCCAGGTGGGTTACAGCATGTTCTCCGCTTCGGACAATGCCGAGCTGCCCATCGTGTCGCCGTTGCCGGTCCTGGCGGCGGACGGTGCGGCAGTTGCCGCGCTCGACCGGCACGGTGAGCGCATCGCCACCCGTGATGCCATCTACGCCGCCGACGTCACTTTGTTAGGCCGCCTGACCGATCCCAGGCTCGCGGCCACCGATGATGCGATGGCGTTTTCGCCCGATGGCGCGCGCCTCTACGTGGCCGCGACCGACATCGTTGCGGGCAGCCCGGTAACCACCGTGGGTGTCTACGATGCGACAGCGCCCGTCGGCGGCTTCTACGCCAGGCTGTTCCTGCTGAACCTGCCCACCTTCGCGGGACTCAACCCGGCCGTCGCGGTCAGCGCCGACGGCAATACGGTGTTCGTTTGCGGCCACGATCGCCTGTACGTGATTCCGGCGCCCTGAATGGGGCGCAGGGCAGATGAAGTATCAGGAGCGGATCGGCCTGGCGATCCGCTCTCTTTCGATGGCGCGATAACCGATATCCCGCCGGCACTGCATGCCCGGCCAGCTGATCGCATCCACCAGCGCGTAGGCCTGCGATTGCGCTGCCGACACGTTGTCCCCGAGGCCCACCGCGCACAACACGCGGCCGCCGTGCGTGACCACTTTGCCGCCTTCCACGCGCGTGCCCGCGTGGAACACCTTGCCGGGTAGTTTGGCCGCGACGGCAAGCCCCGCGATCTCATCGCCCTTGCGCACGTTGTCCGGATAACCTTCGGCCGCGAGCACCACGCCCAGCGCGGCGCGCGAATCCCATTCGGCGTGCATGGAATCGAGGCGGTGATCCAGCGCCGCTTCGCACAGCTCAACGAGATCGCTCTTGAGCCGCATCATGATGGGCTGCGTCTCCGGATCGCCGAAGCGGCAGTTGTACTCGAGCACGTTGGGTGTGCCGTCGGGATGCACCATGATGCCGGCGTAGAGAAAACCCGTGTACGGCGTGCCATCTTTCGCCAGGCCGCGAATGGAAGGCTCGATGACTTCGCGCATGATGCGTTCGTGCATGGCGCGGTCGACCACCGGCGCGGGTGAATATGCGCCCATGCCGCCGGTGTTGGGTCCGGCGTCGGCGTCCCGCAGCCGCTTGTGATCCTGCGACGTGGCCATCGTCAGGATGTTCCTGCCATCGGCCATGACGATGAAGCTGGCTTCTTCGCCCGGCAGGAATTCTTCGATGACCACCTGGTCGCCCGCGGAGCCGAACTGGCCTTCGAACATCGACTGCGCGGTGGCGACGGCTTCTTCCGCGGTGTCGACGATGACCACGCCTTTGCCCGCGGCCAGGCCGCTCGCCTTCACCACGATGGGAGTGCGCTGCTTGCGCACCCAGGCCGCGTCGAAATTTTCACGAGTGAAAGTGGCGTAGGCCGCGGTCGGAATGCCGTGCCGTTTCAGGAACTCCTTGGTGAAGGCCTTGGAGCCTTCGAGTTGCGCCGCTGCCTTGCGCGGTCCGAAACAACGCAGGCCGGCGGCGGTGAACGCATCGACCACGCCCACCACGAGAGGACCCTCGGGCCCGATGATGGTGAGCCCGATTTTTTCGGATTTCGCGAGCGCCACCAGGCCGGGAATGTCGTCGGCGGCGACGTTGACGTTGCGCACTCGCGGTTCGGTGGCGGTGCCGCCATTGCCTGGCGCCACCAGCACTTCGGTCACCTTGATCGACTGCGCGCACTTCCACGCGAGCGCATGCTCGCGCCCGCCGGAACCCACGATCAGGATTTTCATGTGAGCTTCAGTGCCGGAAGTGGCGCATGCCCGTGAACACCATGGTCATGCCGTGTTCATTGGCCGCGGCGATGACTTCATCGTCGCGCTTGCTGCCACCGGGTTGCACGATGGCCTTGATGCCGTATTCGGCAGCGACATCGATGCCATCGCGGAACGGAAAGAATGCGTCCGATGCCATGGAGCTTCCTTCGACCTCCAGGCCTTCGTCCTTCGCCTTGAGCGCGGCCACGCGCGTGGAATACACGCGCGACATCTGCCCGGCGCCCACGCCGATGGTCATGCCATCGCGTGCGAACACAATGGCGTTCGATTTCACGTACTTGCAGACGCGCCACGCGAACCACAAGTCGGCGTACTGAGTGGGAGTGGGCCGCTTCTCGGTGACGATCCTGAAGGAATCCGGTTGCGCAAGCGCAGTATCGCGGCTCTGCACCAGCAGCCCGCCGACCACGCTGCGATATTCGAGTTCGGTGGGCGTTTTTTTCGCCAGCGGCCCGAGCACCAGCACACGCACGTTGGCCTTGCCTGCGAGCACCGCCGCGGCTTCCGCGGAAACGGAAGGCGCCGCGATCACTTCGACGAACTGGCGGCTCGTGATGGCGCTGGCCGTTTCAACGTCGAGCTCGCGATTGAAAGCGATGATGCCGCCGAACGCGGAGGTGGGGTCCGTGCGATAGGCGCGGTCATAAGCGTCGGCCAGCGAGACCGCGGTGGCGACGCCACACGGGTTGGCGTGTTTGACGATGACGCAGGCCGGTTCGCTGAACACGCGCACGCATTCCACGGCCGTGTCCGTGTCCGCGATATTGTTGAACGACAGCTCCTTGCCCTGGAGCATGGAGGCACCGGCGACGCAGGAGCCCGTGAGTCCGAGCTCGCGATAGAACGCCGCCTTCTGATGCGGGTTTTCGCCATAACGCAGATCCTGGATTTTCTCGTACACCAGCGGCAGCGTTGCCGGGAATGACGCAGCGGCATCGCTCTCGCGTCCCAGCAGGTAATTCGACACCATCGTGTCGTACTTCGCCGTGTGGGCAAACGCCTTGGCGGCAAGACTCGATCGCGTGTCGATGCTGGTCGCGCCATCGTTGGCGTCTAGCTCGCCGAGCACCTGCCCGTAATCGGCCGGATCGACGACGACCGTGACCGATTCATGATTTTTGGATGCGGCGCGCACCATGGCGGGACCGCCAATGTCGATGTTTTCGATGGCGTCCGCGTACGTACAGTCCGGTTTGGCGACGGTCTGCGCGAATGGATACAGGTTCACCACCAGCAGGTCGATGGGCGGTATGTCGTGCTGGGCCATGACGGCATCGTCGACCCCACGACGGCCCAGGAGGCCGCCATGCACGCGCGGGTGCAGCGTCTTGACGCGCCCGCCCATGATTTCAGGGAAGCCGGTATACGCGCCTACGTCGATGACCGTGAGGCCCGCGTCCCGCAGGGTGCGGGCAGTGCCACCGGTGCTCAGCAGCTCGACCTTGCGGGCGCTGAGCGCACGGGCCAGGTCCACGAGCCCCGTCTTGTCGGAGACCGACAGCAGGGCGCGGCGAATCGTGACGAGCATTAGGTCTGGAATCAGCCGGGATGGAGTCAGCCGGAAAGGCCGAACTGGCGCAGTTTCTTGCGCAGCGTGCCCCGGTTGATTCCCAGGATCGCGGCGGCCCGGCACTGGTTGCCCGAGGAGTAATCGAGCACCGCGCGGAACAGCGGCTCTTCGACTTCGCGAAGCACGAGGTCGTAGAGGTGCGCCGGCTTATGACCGTTGAGATTGGAGAAGTAATCGGAGAGTGCGCGTTCAGCGTGGTTGCGCAAGGGCACTTCGAGCGCGCCGTTGCGACCGGAGTCTTTTCTTGTCCGTGAAGTTTTCGCCGTCATTCCGAGCCCCATCGTCTGTGTCCGAGCCTGAACACTTTCTACCTTAGACACACGCCGCGATACCTCCCCAGGTCCCGGGTGTGGTCTCGACTCTGGTCTGCATCCAGAGATCCAGACTCTGCTTCGTCAGCGCAAACTGCGACAGGGACGTCGACGCTGCCATCAACTCCCGATGAACATCGGGCGCATCCTGCAACTTTTCGAAATACCAACCGAGGTGTTTGCGCGCGACTCGAAGTCCTGTCTCTTCACCGTAAAAAGCGTAGAGGGATTCGAGATGCGCGAGGATGGTAGCACTCACTTCGGAGATTGGAAGTGCGGGCGCATTTTTTCCGTGAGACAAAAAATAATTGACATCACGGAAAATCCACGGCGAGCCATGTGCGCCGCGGCCGAGCATTACTCCTGATGCGCCCGTGAAATCAAGCACGTCGCGCGCTTTTTGTGGTGAATCAATATCGCCATTCGCGAATAGCGGAATGCTCACACGCGATCTGATTTCGCGAATGGTTTCGTACTCCGCTGCTCCGTCATAAAAATCTTCTCGTGTGCGCCCGTGTATGGCGAGCGCTGCGACGCCACAGGATTCAGCGAGTTGCGCGATACGCACACCGTTGCGTAAATCACGACTCCACCCGGTGCGCGTCTTCAGTGTCACAGGAACGCTGGATGCGGCAACGACCGCCGAAAGAATATTTGCGACGAGTTTTTCATCGGTGAGCAACGCCGAGCCGCACAGTCGGTTGCACACTTTCTTGGCGGGGCAGCCCATGTTGATGTCGATGATCTGCGCACCGAGATCGATATTGCGTCGCGCGGCTTCGGCAAGCGCCTCAGGGTCGGCGCCCGCGAGCTGCACCACGCGCGGCTCCGGCTCGCCCACGTGATCCATGCGCCGCTGCGTTTTTTTCGTGGTCCAGAGTCGTACGTCACTGGTGATCATTTCCGACGCCGCGAGGCCCGCGCCAAAGAGCCGCGCGATTTGTCGGAATGGACGATCAGTCACGCCCGCCATCGGCGCGAGCACCACTGTCGAGCTCAACTCGTAGGGACCAATACGCATGGGAGTGCTGTTGCGTTCAGCCGGCGGCCGCGCGACGCCGCGCTTCATTGGCGCAACCGATGGCGCCGCCTGCGCCGCGCAGACACGCGTCGATCTCGAAACCGATCGCGGCCTTGTTGGAATCGACGACGTGCAATTCCACGTCGATGCGCTGGTCGGGTTCGAGCAGTCGCTGGCTCGTGACACGTTTGGGCAGGTAGTCGGCAGGCTCCAGGTCGCGCGTGGCCACCGCGTTGCCGTAGCGATCCTGAAGCGTGAGCCGCAACAACGGCAGCGGCTGAACTCGCGAGCTTTCGTTCTGCACCGACAGGCGAACTCGCAGTTGCGAGCCGCTGCCTTCGGCCTCCGCGCCGAGTTGTTTTACCGAATATGCGGTGAGATCCCAGCGAGGCATCAGCGTGACGCCAAACCAGCCGTACACCGTGGTTGCGGCGCTTCCGAAGGTGGGATTGAGCGCCAGGCTCTGCCGGTTGTAGTGCAGCACCTGCAACACCAGCAGGAACGCCAGGCCGGCGATGCCGCTGATGTACTGCCAGTTCGGGCGGCTTTTCATGGGTGAAGCGAGCAGGGGTTCGAGCGCCGTATCGCTGGGCGCCGCCGTGCCGGTGCTGGCGCGCGCTGCCGTCACCGCGGGCGGTTCCTCCTCCTGCTCTACCTCTTCCTCCAACGGGGCTGGCGCTTCATCGAGGGTTTCTTGCTCGGCGGTGCGAGCGCGTTCGGCTTCGGCCTCGGCTTCCGCGAACATCTCTTCGATCCAGGGCGGATCGGGAGCGTTGGGTTCATCGGCCGCAGCTTCAGTGGCCAGCGGCGACTCTTCGATCACCGACTCATCGTCCGAGGGCGTGTCATCGAGCAGCGACCATTCGCTTGCGGCGAACGAGTCCGTGCGCGCGTAACCTTCGGGCACCGCGTCGGATTCGGGCGGCGATTCCGGTTCGGGCTGTGGTTCTTCGGCGAGCACCACTTCTTCGTAAGTGCCGGAGCTCGTGTCGTGCTCGGTCTCCTGCGGGGAGATGAAGATCTCCGTGACATCGGTTGCCACGGCGTCGAACTCCAGCGATTCCTCTTCGGAGGCTGCGGGAAGTTCGGAGTCGAAAACCAGTTCTGGTTCTGGTTCGGGTTCGGGTTCCGGTTCGGGCTCTGGCTCTGGGTCCATCGCCACGCCGGATCCAACCGCGGGCTCTATCGAAGGTCCAGGAGCGGTTTCGAGCAAGCGACGCTTGGCGGGATCGTCAGGCGCTCCGGGGTCACCTTCGCGAAGCGCGATGAGCGCGTTGAATACGTTCGCGCATCGTCCGCAGCGCACGTATCCCTGCCCCGCACGCAGATCCACGGTCGTAACGACCAGGGTCAGCGTGCATTTCGGGCAGACGGTGAACAAGCGATTAATCCTCGAGGCAAGTCTTAAGCGCGACGACTGCCAGTGAGTGCCGTCCAGCCGTCGCGGGACGCAAAGGGCGCAATATCAAACCACGGTGCGTGCGCGCGTGTCACCTCGTCCGACTGTGCGTTCAGCAATCCGGCGAGCACGATTTTCCCGCCCGGGCGTGTCAGAGCCGCGAATCGCGGCGCCAGGTCGCACAGCGGGCCGCACAGGATGTTAGCCAGCAGGATGTCCGCGCCCGCGGGCAGCTTCGCGTCCGCATCGACCACGTGCACTCTGTCTTCCACGCCGTTGGCAACCGCATTGTCGCGGGTCGCGGTCAACGCCTGGGGATCGATGTCGAAAGCGTGGGCCGCGCGCGCGCCCAGCTTCACGGCGGCCACCGCCAGCACGCCCGAGCCGCAGCCATAGTCGATGGCCATCTGCCCATCCGACGCATTCTCATCGAGCCAGGCAAGGCACATGGCCGTCGTGGCATGGGTACCAGTGCCGAAGGCGAGGCCGGGGTCCAGGCGCACGATGACCGCGTCCTGGGTGTGCACGTGAGCGTGGTGAGGCGCCACCCACAGCCGCTGCCCGAAACACATGGGGTGGAAGTCGCGCAGCCACTCACGCTCCCAGACACGGTCGGCCAGCGTTTCGAGTTCAAGACGAGCGGGATCCACGCGCAGCACATGCGAAAGGGTGGCGATCAGATCTTCCGGCGAGGTATCGAATGGAAACAGCGCCTGCAGGCGCGAATGCGGCCACAGGCGGAACTCACCGGGCGCGGGTTCCAGTATCGGATCGTCGCGCTGGTCGGTGTATGAGACGGCAACTGCGCCGAGCTCCAGACAGGCTTCTTCGACACGCTCGGCGTCGAGTCCGTCCAGAGCCAGCGTGAGAGCAAGATGCGGCACGGGATTCTTCTAAGGATTGACCGCTTCTTACTTGAGGCCCAGGCGGCGCTCCAGGTAGTGGATGTCCTGGCCGCCCGTACGGAACGCCTGGTGCGTGAAGATTTCCTGGTGCAGCGCCGTGTTGGTCTTGATGCCTTCGACGACCATCTCGGCGAGCGCATTGCGCATGCGCGCGATGGCGGTTTCACGCGTGTCGCCGTAGGCGATGACCTTGGCGATCAGCGAATCGTAGTGCGGCGGCACGTTGTAGCCCGAATAGATGTGACTATCTACCCGCACACCGGGCCCGCCCGGCGCGTGCCACAGCTTGATGGGGCCCGGCGAAGGCATGAAGGTCTTCGCGTCCTCGGCGTTGATGCGGCATTCGATCGCATGGCCGGTGAGCTTGATGTCCTTCTGCGAGTACTGCAGCTTCTGGCCCGAGGCGATCATGAGCTGTGCTTTCACGAGGTCGATGCCCGTGATGAGCTCGGTCACGGGATGTTCGACCTGGATGCGCGTGTTCATCTCGATGAAATAGAACTCGTCATCCTGGTACAGGAATTCCAGCGTGCCGGCGCTGCGATAGCCGACGGCCTTGCAGGCTTCGACGACGCGCTCGCCCATCTTCTCGCGTTGCGCGGCGGTGATGCCGGGTGCGGGAGCTTCCTCGATCACCTTCTGGTGCCGGCGCTGCATGGAGCAGTCGCGCTCGCCCAGGTGAATGACGTTGCCATAGTTGTCGGCCAGCACCTGGAACTCGATGTGCCGGGGCCGCTCCAGGAATTTCTCCATGTACACCTGGTCGTTGTTGAAGGCGGCGAGCGCCTCCGACTTCGTGACCGCGATGGCATTGAGCAGCGAGGCTTCGGTGTGCACGACGCGCATGCCGCGGCCGCCGCCTCCGCCCGATGCCTTGATGATCACCGGGTAGCCGATGTCGCGCGCGATGCGGTGGTTTTCTTCGGGCACGTCGCCCAACGGACCGCCTGAGCCCGGCACGCAGGGCACGCCGGCCTTTTTCATGACGTTGATGGCCGAAACCTTGTCGCCCATCATGCGGATCACGTCGGCGCGCGGACCGATGAACGTGAAGCCGCTTTTCTCCACGCGCTCGGCAAAGTCCGCGTTCTCCGAAAGGAATCCGTAGCCAGGGTGGATTCCCACGGCGTCGGTGACCTCGGCGGCGCTGATGATGGCCGGCATGTTGAGGTACGACTTCTGCGATTGCGGCGGGCCGATGCACACCGATTCGTCGGCGAGCAACACGTGCTTGAGGTTGTAGTCGGCGGTGGAGTGGACCGCGACCGTCTTGATGCCGAGCTCGCGGCAGGCGCGCAGGATGCGGAGCGCGATCTCGCCCCGATTGGCGATTACGATTTTGTCGAGCATGGCTTGCGCGGTTATTCGATGACGAACAGCGGCTGACCGAATTCCACGGGATCGCCGTTCGTCGCCATGATGGCGGTGACCTTGCCGGTTTTGTCGCTCTCTATCTGGTTCATCATCTTCATTGCTTCGATGATGCAGAGAACCTGGCCTTCCTTGACCTCGCTGCCGATCTCGACGAACGGCTTCGCGCCGGGCGAAGCGGAGGCATAGAAGGTGCCGACCATCGGCGCGGCGACGACGTGTTCGTTCACGTGCCGGGCCGCGGGGGCCGCCGGCGCGGCGCCGGCTGCGGAAGGCGCGGCGACCGGAGCGGAGATGGTCGCGACGGGCGCCTGCATCATCTGCGGCTGCATGTGCGTCACGTATCCGCCGGTCGGCATGCGGCTGATTCGCACCGCCTCTTCGCCTTCCTTGATCTCGATCTCGGCGATGCCCGATTCCTCGAGTAGTTCGATGAGCTTTTTAACTTTCCGAATGTCCAATGTGGACTCCCTTCTGTGAAACTTATTTGGCCAGGCGCGCCGCGGCGGCCTGGACGGCGAGTTCATAACCCTGCGCGCCGAGACCGACGATGCAGCCCACGGCGATGTCCGAGAAATACGAGTGGTGGCGGAATTTCTCGCGCGCGAACGTGTTCGAAAGATGAACTTCGATGAACGGCAGCTTCACGCCGAGCAGCGAATCGCGCAGCGCGACGCTGGTGTGGGTGAAGCCGCCAGGATTGACGATGGCGAAGGCGATGCCGTTGGCGCGCGCGGTCTGAACCCGGTCGATGAGCTCGTGCTCAGCGTTGCTTTGAAAGGCGACCATCTCGTGGCCAAGCTTGTTTGCGGCCGTCTTCGCCCGCTCTTCGATGGATGCCAGCGTGTCCGAACCGTAGACTTCGGGCTCTCGCTGCCCCAGCAGGTTCAGGTTCGGCCCGTTCAGTAATAAGAGTCGCGCCATACGGCAGTCGAGAGACCTTCCCCTTCGTGAAGGCGGCGAATTTACCGTAATCGGTGGGTAACGTGCGCGGTTTTCGGCAAACTGCCGCGATCCGGCCTTATTTGGACGAATTGGGTTGTGCGGCGGCTTC
>DASTXR010000089.1:0-2610 GCA_035765415.1 Steroidobacteraceae bacterium
AGACCGATCTCCGCCTTTTCCCAATCGCGATCCGCGCCCATGGAGCTGTCGCTTTTCATGTAATCGATGGCCGCGGCAACGCCGCGGGTGGGACTGAACGCCGTATCGCGGCTGTCCAGTTCGGCGAGAACATGCATGCCCGCATCCACGGTCTTGCCCTCGGGCATGAGCATCGCCCCGATATCCACTTCGATCTCGCGTTCGTCGTACAGGTAACCGACCCGGGCCTGGCCGTAGCGGCCCACGTTCGCGCCGAGGTTGAACTCACCCATGAAATCCTTGAAGTTGTAACGCGCCACGCGTTCGTCTTCGCGAAAAATGTCTTCCAGCGAGCGTGAGTAACCGATGCGTGGCTCGACGAAGAACCGCCGCGCCGTATCGAGCGGCTGGTACAGGCCGGTGGTCAGCAGGCTCTCGCCGCCCAGTTGCACCTCGTTGAACCATTGCGCGCCGAACGAGTTCACCCAGGTGCGGACATGCCGGCCATACAGCGCGAAGGTGACGTCGCCTTCGCGCGAGGCGTAGGCGCCGAGATCCAGCCGCAGATAGTTAGGCCCCCAGCGTTTTTCGTGCGGCAGCCACGTGAGTGTCGGCGACTCGCGATCGCCGTCGAGGCGATAGCTGACGGATTCGAAGTCCTGCAGCGCCGAGATGCGTTGCGCCTCTTCGCTGATCGTCACGATGTCGAGCGGATCGCCCGCTTTCAGCTTCTGCCGCCCGGCGAGGTATTCGGGATTCACTCGCTCCAGCCCTTCGAAGCGCACACCGGCGAGCCGGCCTTCCATCTCCTGGGACTGGGTCACGCCCGAACGCCAGGCGAGATACTGATTCTCGGGGACCGAAAACCTGGAGAGCGCCGCGGCCATCTTGCGCGTCGCGGCCACGCCGAGCGGCACGGTCTCCGGAACGCGCTCGAAATCCGCGGTGGTGATGGTGCCCATTTCGACGTTGATGAGCACATCGCCTTCCTTCAGCGACTGCAGCTGCAGTTCTTCGTTGGCGATGATCATGACGTCCATCGAACGCGCCAGAAGCTGCGTGGCGGACTGCAATTTCAGCGGATCCGCCGGCAGCTCGACCAGGTTGACGACGATCACCTGGTCGGCGCACAGGTTTCGCGCGATATCGACGGGAATGTTCCGCACGAGGCCGCCGTCCGCCAGGATCATCTTGTCCAGCATCACGGGTGCGAACGCGCCCGGAATCGACATGCTGGCGCGCATCGCGGTCGCCAGGTCGCCCTCCTTGAGCACGACCATGCTGCTCGAGACCATGTCGGTGGCCACGGCGCGATAGGGAATCGGCAGTTTGTCGAAGTCCGTCTCGAGGCGGGCGCGCGCGACATACACGCGCAGCAGGTCCTCGACGTTGCTGGTATTGACGAGGCCGGCCGGCACCTGGAGGCCGTTCGGCGTGAGGCCGAATTCGAAATCGTTGCTGTACGTGGGACCGGAGCGCTTCTGCTCTATGGGCTCGAGATCGCGACGGCCCTGGCTGCCGACCACTTTTTTCCAGTCGATGGCCACCAGGAATTTCTCGAGGTCGTCGGCCGGTATCCCGGCCGCATAGCCGCCACCGATCAGCGCGCCCATGCTGGTGCCGGCGATGCAGTCGATCGGCACGCGCAATTCTTCGAGCACCTTGAGCACACCGACGTGCGCGCCGCCTTTCGCGCCACCCCCGGCGAGCACGAGACCTACTCGCGGCCTGCCGGTGACTTGCGGCGCTTCGGCGGCACTGGCCAACGGACTCAGTGCCTGCAATGCGCCTGCAAGCAGGACGATCCACTGGAGTCGGCGGTGGAGATGCATGTCGAATACCTCGTGTCCGGTGCGACCAGCTTCCACTGATCACAACGAGGTGACTATCGACAATCCGCAGACACGCCCTGCGCTAACTAAGTGCAGGACTCAGCAGCGCGTCAGAACTCCTTCCATTTGCCATCGTCGTCGCCATTGGCGGCGCGCCTGGGCGCACGAGGCTCGACCTTCGTGACAGCCGCGGGCCGTCCGGCCCAGGGCCGGGTCGCCTTGCGGCGATCGGCCGCCGGCGCCTGCGCGACCGGCGCTGCTTCCGGCGCAGCGGCCGCGTTTGCAGCCGCGTTCACCTGGTAACGCGCCATGGACGAATTCAGGTCGCGGGCCTGCTCGGCCATGGCCTGGCTGGCGGCCGACGCCTGCTCGACCAGCGCCGCGTTCTGCTGCGTGAGCTCGTCGAGCTGCATGACGGCCTTGTTCACCTGGTCGATGCCGGACGACTGTTCGTGCGAAGCCGCGGCGATCTCGGAGACGATGTCCGTCACCTTCTTCACCGCGTTGACGATCTGTTCCAGCGTCGCGCCGGACTGCGTCACCAGGTTCGAGCCTTCGTCCACCTTGCTCACGGTGTCCTGGATGAGTCCCTTGATCTCTTTTGCCGCCGCCGCCGAGCGGCCGGCGAGGTTGCGCACTTCGGAAGCGACCACCGCGAATCCGCGGCCCTGCTCGCCGGCGCGCGCGGCTTCCACCGCGGCGTTCAAGGCTAACAAGTTGGTCTGGAACGCGATCTCGTCGATGACGCCGATGATGTCGGCGATCTTCTTGCTGGCGGCGTTGATGCCGCCCATGGCCG
>DASTXR010000090.1:0-32763 GCA_035765415.1 Steroidobacteraceae bacterium
GCTCGTTGAGGTCCGGCCCCTTTTGCTAGGAAATGGGGGCTGCCCCCATTACGGGAGCTCGGTGGCGCCCATGAGCCAGCGGTCGCACTCGCGCGCGGCGCCGCGGCCCTCGTTGATGGCCCACACCACCAGGCTCTGGCCACGGCGCGCGTCGCCCGCGGCGAACACGCCGGGCACGGTAGTGCCGTACTTGCCGTACTCGGCCTTCACGTTGCTGCGCGCGTCGGTCTCCACCTTGAGGTCCTTGAGCAGCGCCTGCTCGGGCCCGAGGAATCCCATGGCTAACAACGCGAGCTGCGCGGGATGCTCCTTCTCGCTGCCGGGCTGCTCGACGGGAATGAACTGGCCCTTGTCGTTCTTTTCCCAGCGGATGTTCACGGTGACCACGCCGGCAAGATTGCCGGCCGCGTCGCCGACGAACTTCTTGACGGTGGTCAGGTACACGCGCGGATCGGAACCGAATTTGGCAGCGGCCTCTTCCTGGCCGTAGTCCATCTTGTAGACCTTGGGCCACTCGGGCCACGGATTGTCCGCGGCGCGATCCATGGGCGGCATCGGCATGATCTCGATCTGCGTGAGGCTCTTGCAGCCGTGGCGCATCGACGTGCCGACGCAGTCGGTGCCGGTATCGCCACCGCCCAATACGACCACGTCCTTGCCCTTGGCGTAGATAGGCGTCGAGTCCGGCGCATCCTTGAGCACCGCCTGGGTGCTCACCGTCAGGAAATCCATGGCGAAGTGCACGCCCTTGAGATTGCGGCCTTCGACCGGCAGATCGCGCGGCAGCGTGGCGCCCGTGCAGATCACCGTGGCGTCGAAGTCCCGCACCAGCAACTCGGCCTCCACGTTTTCGCCGACCGTGGCGTTGCAGACGAACTTGATGCCTTCCTTTTCGAGCAGCGCGATGCGGCGCGCGACCACTTCGCGCTTGTCGAGCTTCATGTTCGGAATGCCGTACGTGAGCAGGCCGCCCGGGCGATCCGCACGTTCGAGCACAGTGACCAGGTGCCCGGCCTTGTTGAGCTGCGCGGCCGCCGCGAGTCCCGCGGGGCCGGAGCCGATGACGGCCACCTTCTTGCCGGTGCGCGTGGTCGGCGGCTCCGCGATGATCCAGCCTTCTTCGAAACCCTTGTCGACGATCGCGTTCTCGATGTTCTTGATGGTGACCGGCGGCGCGTTGATGCCGAGCACGCACGAGCCTTCACACGGGGCCGGGCACACGCGGCCCGTGAACTCCGGAAAATTGTTGGTGCGATGCAGGCGATCGAGCGCCTCGCGCCACAGCCCGCGGAACACCAGGTCGTTCCACTCGGGAATGAGGTTGTTCACCGGGCAGCCCGAGGCCATGCCGGAAATCAGCTTGCCCGTGTGGCAGAACGGCACACCGCAATCCATGCAGCGCGCGCCCTGCTGGCGCAGGCGTTTCTCGTCCATGTGGTGGTGGAACTCGTTCCAGTCGCGCACGCGTTCGACCGGTGTGCGGTCCACCGGCAGTTCGCGCAGGTATTCGATAAATCCTGTTGGCTTGCCCATCTATCTGGTTCTTCTCTTCTCTTAATTTCCGCCGACGCGCGAAAGGTCGCGCGCGTTCTCTTCGAACGCCGCCATGATGGCCTCGTCGCCCGACAAACCCTGGTCGTGCGCCCGCTTGAGACACGCGAGCGCGCGCTTGTAGTCTTTCGGGATCACGCGCACGAACTTAGGCAGCTTGGTTTCCCAGGCGGCGAGAATGTCCCTGGCATGTTCGCTGCCCGTGTACTGCACGTGTTTCTCGATGAGCCCGCGCAGCGCTTCCGCCTCGGCCGGATCTTCGACGCGCTCCACGTCCACCATCTGCGTGTTGATGCGCGCGGCGGATTCGTTCTTTTCGTCGAGCAGATAGGCGATGCCGCCCGACATGCCCGCGGCGAAGTTGCGGCCCGTGGGACCCAGCACCACCACGCGTCCGCCGGTCATGTATTCACAGCCGTGGTCGCCCACGGCTTCGACCACCGTGTCCACGCCCGAGTTGCGCACGGCAAAGCGCTCTCCCGCCATGCCACGCACGTAGACCTCGCCCTTCGTGGCGCCGTACAGCGCGACGTTGCCGACGATCATGTTCTGCTCCGACGGGAAGGTGGCCAGTGGCGATGGGAACACCGCGAGCTTGCCGCCCGACAGCCCCTTGCCGAAGTAGTCGTTGGCGTCGCCTTCGAGCGAGAAGCTCATGCCATTCGGCATGAACGCGCCGAAGCTCTGGCCCGCCGACCCCTTGAACTTGATGCGGATGGTGTCCTCGGGCAGGCCCGCGGCACCCCACTTCTTCGTGACTTCACTGCCCGTGATGGTGCCTACCACGCGGTTGACGTTGCGCACCGGCACCTCCGCCGACACTTTCTCGCCGCGCGAAATCGCCGGCTCGCACAGGCCTAACAAGGTGGTGACGTCGAGCGACTTGTCGATGCCGTGATCCTGGCCGATCTGCCTGAACCGCCCGATCTCGGGGCCGGCATCCGGCGCGTAGAGGATGTTGCTGAAGTCGAAACCCCTGGCCTTCCAGTGGTCGATGGCGGCGTGCGGCTCGAGCATGTCGACGCGGCCCACCATGTCTTCGAGCTTGCGGAAGCCGAGCTGCGCCATGATCTCGCGCAGGTGCTGCGCGACGAACCGCATGAAGTTCACGGCATGTTCGGGCTTGCCGGTGAATTTCTCGCGCAGCCGCGGATCCTGCGTGGCCACACCCGCCGGGCAGGTGTTGAGGTGGCACACGCGCATCATGATGCAGCCCACGGCAACCAGCGGCGCGGTGGCGAAGCCGAATTCCTCGGCGCCCAGCAACGCGGCGATGGCCACGTCGCGGCCGGTCTTGAGCTGGCCATCCGTCTCGACCACGATGCGCGAACGCAGGTTGTTGATGACCAGGGTCTGGTGCGTCTCGGCCAGCCCCAGTTCCCAGGGCAGGCCGGCATGTGTCAGCGACGTCAGCGGCGATGCGCCCGTGCCGCCGTCATGGCCGGAGATGAGCACCACGTCCGCGTGCGCCTTGGCGACTCCCGCGGCAATGGTGCCCACGCCCACTTCCGCCACCAGCTTCACGCTGATGCGTGCATCGCGATTCGCGTTCTTGAGATCGTGAATGAGCTCGGCGAGATCTTCGATGGAGTAGATGTCGTGATGCGGCGGCGGCGAGATGAGCCCCACGCCGGCCGTGGTGTGCCGCGTCTTCGCGATCCACGGATATACCTTGGTGCCCGGAAGCTGTCCGCCCTCGCCGGGCTTGGCGCCCTGCGCCATCTTGATCTGCAGCTCTTTCGCATTGACCAGGTAGTGGCTGGTGACGCCGAAGCGCCCCGACGCCACCTGCTTGATGGCCGAGTTCTTCGAATCGCCGTTGTCCATGGGCACGAAACGGTCGGGGTCTTCGCCACCCTCACCCGTGTTGCTCTTGCCGCCCACGCGGTTCATGGCGATGGCGAGAGTTTCGTGCGCTTCCTTCGAGATGGAGCCGTAACTCATGGCGCCCGTCTTGAAGCGGCGCATGATGCTCTCGACGGATTCCACCTCGTCGATGGAGATCGGTTCGCCCTGCTTGAAGTCGAGCAGGCCGCGCAGCGTGGACAGGTTCTTCGCGCGATCGTCGATGAGCTCGGCGTAGCTCTTGTAGGTGGCGTACGAACCCGTGCGCACCGACTTCTGCAGGCGGTGGATGCTTTCCGGGTTGAACAGGTGGAACTCGCCATCCGCGCGCCACTGGTACTGGCCGCCCGAGGGCAGTTCGGTCTGGCTCTGCGGCTTGCGCTCGGCGAACGCCATGCTGTGGCGAATGAGCGCTTCGCGCGCGATGACGTCGAGCCCGACGCCGCCGACGCGCGACGCGGTGCCCGCGAAGTATTCGTCGATGACGTCCTGGCGCAGGCCGACCGCTTCGAATACCTGCGCGCCGTGGTAACTCTGCACGGCCGAGATGCCCATCTTCGACATGACTTTGACCACACCCTTGGTCGCCGCCTTGGCGAAATTCACGCACGCGAGCTTGTGCTCGATGTTCGGCAGCATGTCGTCGCGGATCATGCCGTCGATGGTTTCGAAGGCGAGATACGGGTTGATGACCGAGCAGCCGTAACCGATGAGCAGCGCGAAGTGATGCACCTCGCGCGCCTCGCCGGTCTCGAGCGCCAGCGACACCTTCATGCGCAGGCCCTGGCGGATGAGGTAGTGATGCAGGCCCGAGACCGCCAGCAACGACGGAATCGCCGCGAATTCCTTGTTCACGCCGCGATCGCTGAGGATGAGGATGTTGACCTCGTCCTGTTCGATCATGCGCCTGGCTTCCGTGCGCATTTCTTCGATGGCGCGCACCAGCTCGTCTTCGCCGCTCTCGCCGTCGAGAGGGGCGCGGAACAGGATGCGCAACGTGCCCACCTTGAGGCCGGGCAGCGACAGGCGCCGCACCTTCGCGAACTCTTCGTTGGTGAGCACCGGCCCCTTGAGCTCGAGGCGGCGGCAGGCACTCGGGCGCGGGTCCAGCAAGTTGCCTTCCGAGCCGAGCCAGACGTCCGACGAGGTGATGATCTCTTCGCGGATGCAGTCGATGGGCGGGTTCGTGACCTGCGCGAACAGCTGCTTGAAGTAGTCGTACAACATGCGCGGCTTCTGCGAGAGCGCCGCCAGCGGCGTGTCGTTGCCCATCGAGCCCACGCCTTCGTTGGCATCGCGCGCCATCGGCGCCATGAGGATGCGCTGGTCCTCGAACGTGTAGCCGAACGACACCTGGCGCTTGGCGAGCGTGACGGGCTCAGGCAGCGGCATTTCCGGCGCCGCGGGCAGATCCTTCAGGTGAACCAGGTGCTGCTTCAGCCATTCGGCGTACGGCCGCTCGTTGATGACCTGCGCCTTGATCTCCTCGTCTTCGACGATGCGGCCGAGCTCGGTGTCCACGAGGAACATGCGGCCCGGCTGCAGGCGGCCCTTGCGCAGGATCTGGTCCGGCGGGAACTCGAGCACGCCGGCTTCGCTCGCCATGACGCACAGGTCGTCCTTGGTGACGTAGTAGCGGCCCGGGCGCAGGCCGTTGCGATCGAGAATGGCGCCGATGCGCTTGCCGTCGGTGAACGCGATGTCCGCGGGGCCATCCCACGGCTCCATCAAACTACTGTGGTACTGGTAGAACGCGCGGCGCGCCGGATCCATCGAGGCGTGCTTGGACCACGGCTCGGGGATCATCATCATGATGGCGTGCGGCATCGAGCGGCCGGAGAGCACCATGAGCTCGAGCACGTTGTCGAACATCGAGGAGTCCGAGCCGTTCGGGTTCACGATGGGCGGAATCTTCTTGATGTCATCGCCGAACAGCGGCGACTGGAAGTGCGCCTCGCGCGCGCGCATCCAGTTGATGTTGCCGCGGAGCGTGTTGATCTCGCCGTTGTGCGCGATGCAGCGGTACGGGTGCGCGCGGTCCCAGCTCGGGAACGTGTTCGTGCTGAACCGCGAATGGACCAGCGCAATGGCCGACTCCATGAGCGGGTTCTGCAGGTCGAGGAAATACTGGTCGAGCTGCATCGTGGTCAGCATGCCCTTGTAGACCAGGGTCTTGTGCGACAGCGACACGATGTACCAGAACTCCGCGCCGCCGATCGTCGACACGCGGATCTCGTTGTAGGCGCGCTTGCGGATCACGTAGAGCTTGCGCTCGAACTCCGCCTCGTCGAGCGTTTCGGTACCCCGCCCGATGAACACCTGGCGCACGAACGGCTCGGATGCCTTGGCGGTTTCGCCCAGCATGGAGTTGTCCGTGGGCACGCTGCGCGCGCCCAGGTACACCTGCCCCTCGGCCTGCACCACGCGCGCGAACACTTCTTCGATCTTGCGGCGCTGCGTCGCGTTGCGCGGCATGAAGATGTTGCCGGCCGCGTACATGCCGGGCTCGGGCAGGTTGATGCGCGCGTCTTTCTTGGCCACCTTCTTGAGGAAGGCGTGCGGCATCTGCATGAGCATACCGGCGCCGTCGCCGGTGTTGACCTCGCTGCCGCTCGCGCCGCGGTGATCGAGGTTCTTGAGGATCTGGATGCCTTGTTTGACGACGGCGTTCGATTTGCGCCCCTTGATGTCCACGACGAAGCCGACGCCACAAGCGTCATGCTCGAACTGGGGGTCATAAAGGCCCTGCTTCGCGGGCGGGCCGAGTCGTATCGCGGTCATTTTTCAGTCCTCCAAACACAAACACGCGGGGCGCAACTTCCCCGCGCTATGGGCTCCGCGCCCATAACTTTCACTCTTTCAATTGGTTACATCTGGAGGCGCGGCCCGCGAAGGCGCTGACGGCAGTCAGATATATATGGAGACCGATCATACAGACCGAGATCGATCGGTCAATCGTTGTTGCAGCCATCCGTGGCCGAAAACCGCGGCGAGCACGATGCCCACGCCGAGGAAGAAGAGACCGTCGAGCTCGCGCGCCTCGCCCAGGAGCAGCACCGCGATGCCGATGGCGTACACGGGCTCGAGGTTGATCGCGAGCTGGGCAGTGAACGCCGACAGATGCCTGAGCGTGGCCAGCGAGACGGCGAAGGGGATCAGGGTGCAAAGGATGGCCAGCACCAGCAACCACGCCCCGTCCTGGACGGAAGGCAGAACCACGCTCGCGCCATCCGGGGCCACCAATGGACTGAGCAATGCGATCAGCAGGAAACCCGCACCAAGCTCGACCCAGGTCACCGCCATCGCATCCTGATGGCTCAGAAATCGCTTGTTGAGCGCGTTGTACACGGCGGCAAGCACCGCCGAGAGCACGCCCACCCAGAACCCCGGATGCATCGCACCCGGAATGCCGCCGACCACCAGCGCGACTCCGGGAATCACCAGGATGCCGAGCAGAAGATTATGTCGTTCGAAGCGTGCGCCGGTGACCAGCGGCTCGATCAGCGCCGTGACCACCGGGGCGAGCGCCATGGTGGTGGCCGCCACCGAGGCGTTCGCCAGCTTCACCGACCCGTAGAACGCCACCCAGTGCAGCGCCACGACGAAGCCGATGCCGGCGTAGATCGCGGTGTCGCGGCGGCTCATCTGCCGGAGGCCGCGCCACACGCGCGGGAAACAGGCGAGCGCCAGCGTCACTAACAACATGCGCCACCAGACGAGCTGCATCGCCGTGAGCGTGATCAGCTTGCCGATGATCGCGGTGAAGCCCCACAGCACCACGCAGGCGTGTAGTTCGATGAGCGCGCGGCGGTGCGGATTCATGTGGCGTAATCTACCCGCAGGGAGGGAGACGAAATGAATCTACGCAGGTGTCTGGCCGCCGCGCTCGCCTTCATGCTCGGCGCGACCGCGGCGTCTGGTGCGGAACCGCGGATCGGCAAGCTCGTCGCGTACGAGCTCGGGCACTACACGATCTACACCACGCGCAGTGCCAGCCAGGCGCAGCGGTTTGCCTCGGCGCTCGGCAAGTTCCACGTCTCGCTCGAGAAACTGCTGGGCAAACGCGCGACCGAGGTGCGCATCCCGACGAGCATCGTGATCCTGAGCAGCGGCGAGTGGCAGAAATATCTGCAGCCTCGCCAGGATATCGCCGGCTCGTTTCAGTCGAGCCGCTTTTCCAACTTCATCGTGATGAACGGCGACGCGGAAGGCCCCGGGGCGCTGCACCTCGTGTTCCACGAGTACACGCATTACTACCTGGCGTCGCAGTTCGCCGGCGAGTACCCGCCCTGGTTCAACGAAGGCCTGGCCGAAGTCATGGGTTATGCAAACTTCAGGAAGGACATGGCCATCCTCCTGATCCCGGTGGACCGGCTTCGCGAAGCGCGCGATGGCGACTGGATTCCGTTCGACCGCATGATCCGCATCGACCATCACTCGCCCGAATATATCTCGCACAAGCTGGCGGACTCGTTCTACGCGCAGGCCTGGCTCACCGTGCATTACGGCCTGCTCGAGAACCGGGATTTTGGCCGGCAGATCTTCCAGTACCTCAACGAGCTCAACCGGCTGGTGCCGCAGGAGACCGCGTCGAAGACCGCATTCGGCGATCTCGCCGCCATCGACCAGAAGTTGCGCGCGTACTCGCGCAGCTCGAACCTGCACTCCGGCGGACTCACGCTGGGCGAGGTTCCCGAAGTGGTGCTGCCGCCCGGCAAGCCGGTCGCCGAGCTCGATGCACTCGCCATCGTCGCCGACCTCATGATCGAAACGCGGCTGGCGCCGGATCGCATCCGGCCCGTGGTCGAGTCGCTCACGCGGCGTGCGCCGGACTCCGCGCGCTTCGCGGTCCTCGCGGCGAGGCTCGCGCTGTACGACGAAGACCAGGCGGGCTTCGATGCCGCCTTGGCCCGCGCCACGTCGCTGATGCCGGCCGACGACTGGCTGTCGCGCCGCGAGCTCGCCAGCGTGCTGCTCGACAGCGCCCTCGACATCCGCCTCACCACCACGCGCAACTCGGAAGACAGCAAGCGGGATCTGTCGAGCGCGATGCGCTGGTTCGGCGAGGCCATCACGCACAACAACGGCGACGTGAAAGCCCTGTGGGGATACGGCACTGCGGCCATACGGCTCGACAAGGATCTCGATCTCGCCGAACAGGCGCTGCTGGCCGCCTACAAGAAGGCGCCCGCGAATGCCGACATCGCGATGTCACTCGCCAGCCTCAAAGGACAGCAGCAGAAACCGGCGGAGATGATTCCGTTCCTCAAGGACACCATCCGCTTCGCCAACAACCGCAGCACGCGCAAGTGGGCCGCGGACACGCTGATCGAGGCCGAGGAATATCTCGCGGAACGCGAGCGCGTGGACGCGGAGAACCGCAAGCAGCGCGAGGAATACGAAAAGATGCGCGCCGAGTACGAGAAGAAATACGGCAAGCCGAAGAAGAAGACTGGCTGAGCGGCAGGCGCGGCCAGCAGCGAACGCTATTTTTTCTTGCCCGTGAGCTGATCGACCACGGCGCCGTAACGTCCGGGAGAACCGGTGATGCCGGCGCGCTGCGCCGCTTCGCCCTGGCGCTTGCCGGTGCCGCGCTGATTGTAAGGATCGAATCCGCCGGCCTTGTCGCGGCCGGTGACTGCCAGCTTGAGCTCGGCGGGTTTGTGATCGTCGATCTTGAGATCGGCCACCTCGAGTTTTTTGAGCGCGACCGAGGTGCTGAGCGTGTCGTATTCGCCCGAAGCCACCGAGAAATCCCAGACGGCCACACCACGTTCGTCGTGTCGCACGCGGCCCGACGGCCCGCTTCGCGGAGCGCCAGGCGTGTCGTCGGACGAGCGCGACGTCGCCGCCTTCACGGCCTCGGCCACTCCCTGGTTCGCAACCTCGGCGCGGCGCAGGCGCAGCGACTTGAGGCGCATGGTGGTGGTCTCGATGCTGAATCTGCCGGTGTCCGAAGGCATCGCAGCGCTGTCGTGCCGGCCAGTGCGGCTGACGCTTTCTACCGGAGGTTTGCGACGATCAGGCATGGCTGTCTCCTGGACTGTTGTCGGCGCGATGCGTTCGGCGTTTAACCGGGGACAGTGAACTACTTCACAGTACGTCCGGATATCAGGGTTTTCCGGAAGTTTTTACACACCTCAGCGCGCCAGGCGGTCTGCGCGCACCACCTGCCACGAGTCTCCGGCGCGTCGAAACTCTACCTTCAGGCGCTCGAGGTCGGGATCCGTGAAATCCACAGTCGCGACGGTGATCACCGCCTGGGCCAGCCCATCTACCGGGAACTCGAGGCTCTCCACGGTCACGATCAACTCGAGCCTGGGATGCACGAGGAAATATCCGCGCAGGAAGTCGCGGAGCTGCGTCTTGTCCATGCCGCGCGCGTCGGCGTAGGAGTCGGCGACATGCTCGAGCACGTCGCTGGCATCGCGCGACTCGGCCGCCGCTTCGACGTCGTCGATGACCGCGCGAACGCGATCTTCGTCGCTCGACGACGACGCACACGCGGACATAAGAATGGCGGCGATCAGCAGCGTGAGAAATTTCATGACCCGTCCTATTGCAGTTGAAGTCTGTTGGCACTATCGTTCGCGCGCGTTGCGGGGTTGGGAACCGGTCGTGACGTCCAGAAATGGTGCTCCGGACCCAGTTGGAGGTGGACTACTTAGATGAAGAAGCATGTTGCGTCGAACGACAGCGACCCTGGACCCCGTCTTCATACCGTCAACCAGTATCTAGAAAAGAATTTCCCCGACTTCTTCGCTGAAGCCCGTTTCCACGTTGGAAACGACGATTACTTTCTGTACGCCCGCTTCGGCAAATACCTCGCCAGCTCCATCGAGCACCGGCGATTCAAGAGCGACAAGATCTCCCGCGGTTTCACCGTGCTGAACAAGCTTGCCCGCAAGGCCGAGCATGATCCGAAGGTGCGGCACATTCTCGTGTCCGGCCCGCTGGAAGAGATCGTCGATGAACCCAAGGCCCGCGAGCTCGCGCGCAAGCGCCTGTCCCCGGTGGCCCAGAGCTACCTCGAAGGGCTCTGCGAGTAGGGGGCAGCCCCCTTTTCCTAGCATTGAAGTGAGCCACCTCGACGCAGTGCGTTGGGTGGCTCCGTTTACTCGGCAGGACTGACCCCTTTTGCTAGGAAAGGGGGGCTGCCCCCCGCCACAACCCGTTCGTCTTCCACGCGTTGAACGCCCAGCGCAGCCAGCGCACGAGCGCGAACGCCATCCAGCTCGCCCACGCGAAGAACAGCGCCCGGTAGACCCACATCGGCACGGAGATGATGGTGGGTGCTTCGATGACGCCATCGGTCTGGTCGAGGAACCACCACATCGCACCGTTGCCGTAATTCAGATCGGCGATACCCATGTCCGGCGCCGCCAGCAGCCCGTTGCGAATGCCGGAGAACACCAGCGTGGTGATCACGAACAGCGTGAACACCGCGAGCACCACCTGCACGACGTTGAAGCGCATGCGCGACTCCTCGGCGGCCGGCACCCACCCTTCGCGCCATTTCATCGCGATGAGCCACAAGGCGGTGAACGTGAATACCCACCAGCTCTGCGTCGAGAGTCCGAGGCCCAGCAGCAGCCATTCCGAAAACCGCAGCGGCGAACGCGACCACTGACCGAGCAGCCAGGCGATGCCGATGAACACGACGAGCTCACCCCAGTACAACACCGCCGGCCCGATGCCGGGGCCCGACACGAACAGCGGCCAGCGTGATTCGGGCAAGGTGATCTGGAACTGGATGTTGCTCGCGGGCGATCGCAGATCGACCGCGGGCGGATGAGTTCTCACGCCGACGTCTTGCGGCCGTTCCCATTGCACCTGGATATCGTGACTGCCCGGCATGAGCGCCAGCGGCAACTCGCCCTTCTCCGGGCGCAACTGCTGCGGCTGCTCGTCGAAGAGCACCGACGTCACTCGCGCGTCCTGCGGAAGTTTGATGACGTGCCGGCCACCCTGGGTACTGCGCGAGCTGAACCTCAGCGTGGTGTTCGATGTCCGGTTGCCGACCTCGATGATCTGTTTCACCGAATCGATGGCGAGCGTGCTGCCGCTCACGGGCTGGGGTCGCGTCACCTTGAGCACGAGCTTCTCGCCGGGGCGCGGCATGTAACGGAACACCCAGACCGCGCCGTTCACGTTCTCCGGCAGCACCGGCGCGAAACCCTCGAAGGACACACTCCACTGCGGATTGACGAAAAAGCTCCAGACCTCGCTGCGCGCCGCATCCGCCGGCATCGACAGTTCCAGCGAGTCGGCGCGCGAGAGTCCCGAATGCCAGCGCGTCGCGCGTTCGCCCGTCGTGAGTCCGACCAGCGCCACTTCGCCGTTGCGCACTTCCACGCCCGGCGTCAGCACCGACTCGCCCTTCACCAGCGGGATTTCCACGGAGAGCGCCGCGCGTTGCGGCGAGACGCGCTGGACCTCGGTGTCGATCGTCCAGTCGAGATCGAGATTGAAGACGCGCTCCACGCGCACGAACCCGGGAAATTCGCTGCCGGCTTCGAGCGTGGCGCCGGCGCGCTGCTCGGTGCGCTCGCGCGAAAGCTCGAGCTGGCCCGCCACGAGCCGGCTCTCGTTCACGCCATTCACCGTCCAGCCCGTGGCACGCACGTCGATGACGCGCGGCGGCTGCGGAAACGCCAGTTGAACCGATTCGGCGGCGGCCAGCCGGCCCGACAGGCGCACGCTGTGCGCACCGGGAGTCAGCGGCACCCACAGCGATGCGTCGCGGTTGCGTGCGAGGGCCATCGCCGTGCGGGAGTCCACAGTGACCTCGTCGAGCTGCCAGCGATCGCTGGCATGCGGCATGGCCACGGCGATGTTGGCAAGCGCGCTCACCTGCAACACCACGTCGAGCCGCTCGCCGGCCACGGTGACATTGGCCGCGGTGATCTCCACGCAACGCGGCGCGCAGCGCGGTGGCGCGGTCAGCCGCGACTTGAGCTCCGCGAGCAGATCGTCGCCCGGCCTGCCCGGCGCCATATTGGATTGAGCCTGGGCGCTCGCGGGCGAGACCGCCGTGAATGCGATGAGCAGCACCAGGGCGCTGGCCGCGGCGCCGCGCATGCCACGCGGCATCACGGGCAGCCGCAATGTGCCGCCGAAACTCAGGTTGGCGAGCCAGAGGAACAACAAGCTCACGGCCAGCGCGCCGATGATCCGCCACAGGAACATGACCACCGGCCCGACGTAGATGAAGCGCACGGTGTCGGCGGCCTCGACGGGGCCCGTCCAGAAATAGTTGTACGAGTTGTAGCGCCAGGCCGGAATGCCGGGCCCCGCCTGCAGCACCGTGCCCGCGGCGTAACGCGGCACCACCTGCGCGGAGTTGAGCGCGCTCATCTCGCGGGGAGCAGCAACGTCGGCTTCGATGCGCGCCGCGGCGTCGGCGGGCGCGGAGACAGATTCGCCCATCAGTCCCGAGACCACTACGCGGTTTTCGAAATCCCGTGCTGGCCGGGGCGGAGGCGGCGGCGCGGCGGCGGGCATCGGCTGCCTGGAACGCCTCAACATGTCGAACACGCCCGGACCTTCCGACCACAGCGCCTCGATTCCATACGGATTCTCGACATTCACCGAACCGTCCGACAGATCGGCGGCCTGCTGCTGCGGCGAGAGCTGCGGATACAACGCGTAGCGGTACTGCATGACCAGGAAGGGCAGCAGCGCGAGCCCGAGTGCGGTGAAGCTCAACGTTCGCCACGCGTGTGCGAACTTCCGGAAGTGGCCTTCGGGCGCGGCGCGCGCCACGGCCATCGCCGCCAGCAGGTTTCCCCAGAGCCAGATGTAGTCGGGCGCTTCCTGGTAGGTGAGCACCAGTCCCAGCGCGGCGATCGCGGCGGGAATGAGCCCGGCGGTCCAGTACACGAACACCACCACGATGAGCACGCCGAAGACATTCCACAGGCCCCACTGTTCCCACCACGACGCGGGAGCGGCGTCGGCACCCACGGCGGCGAGCAGCCGATGGCCGGTTGGCAGGTGCAAGGTGCCGACCACGCGATCGAAGCGGCCGTTCCACCCGGTGGCCGGCATGGCGCCGCCTCCCGATTCCTTGCGCGCCACGGTAGTCAGGCTGAGCTGCGGCCGGCGCAGCTCGATGCCGGCGCGTCCCTGGTCGCCGGCCGTCACCAGTAGTTGGTCGCCATCCTGGCGCGCGCTGGCGAGCTGGAACGGCGCCTGCATGTCGAGCCGCCAGTCGCGGCGCATGGTGCCCTCGAGACGATCCACGGCGGTGAAGCCGCCATGGTCGAAGTCGAGCCAGAGATTGCGCGTGAGCGAGAGGCGATTGTCGTCGGCGTTCACGAGGCCGCGGCTGCGCTCCTGCACGTCGAGCTTCGCCGTCGCGTCCATGCGGAACGCCGGATACTGGCGCCATTCGGACGGCACGTTGGCCTGCGCGGGATCGATGCCCTCGGCGCCTTCGGCGGCCGCGACGCGCTGCAGGTCGTTCGAAGCGAAGCTCCAGATTTCCTCGCGCGCCCATTTGCCGCCGCTGGCGTCCGGCCGCGTGAAACTCGACGCCACGCCGGCGCCGCGCGCGACCAGCGTGAGCTCGTGGCTGCCCGGTCGCACCTGCACGCGCAGGCGACCGTCGCGTTCGAGGCGGGCGGGCAAGGCGCCGGTGAGACTCACCGGCGTGAACCCTTCGGGCAGCACGCGCGCCAGCACTTCTTCGCGCGCGTCGCCCGCGACGTTGAGACGCAGGCGCGTGACTAGATAGACGGGGATGTCGTCCTGGATGAGGCGGTAGACCTGCACCTCCATGTTCGCCGGTTGCTCGGCGCTGCGGCGCTTGCCGAGCCACACGCCGCCGTCCGGCCGCTCCGGCTGCGCCACGCGCGTGCCGTCGACGAACAGGTCGATGATGGCGGTGGCGTCCGCCAGCGGCAGCGCCTCCGGGCGCGAGCTCCAGGCGAAGCGCCCGGAAATCACGTGGCTGCCGGCAGGCAGGCGCAGGTTGGGAACGTCGTTGACGGCGACCAGCGCGGCCGGCGCGCCATTGAGCCGCACGTCGCGGGGCCAGTGCTCGATGCTGCCCGGCAGTGCTACCCAGCTCTCCGCGTACACCTGCCAGCGTTGTGAGAAGGTTCCGCCGCGCGCGTCCACGGTCAGCGTCAATCTCTCGGGCCACACGCAACGGTATTGGGCCGGCGATGCCGCGGCGCCCGGGTTCACGAACGAGGCGGCCAGCGGGCAGCGACGAAACTCCTCGCCGTGCAACACCCAGCCCTGCCATTCGCGCAGGGAGGGAGGAATCGCGTCCTGGGCGCGCACATCCATCGAACATAAGAACGCTAGCGCGATGAAACCCGCGCGGATGAGCGTATGCATGTGGTGCCCTCTTCGCCTGACTGGCTGGCTGTCAGTGTAACAACGTCGTTAGACGCGGGTTCGGTCTGGCATCCTTGGCGCACATGCACCACGCAAGCGAAGTACTCGAATTCTGGTTTGGAGCCGGTCCATACACACCCGAGAGACTGGCGGAGCGCTCGACGTTCTGGTTTGGCGGTGACGACGCGGCGGCGAAGGCGGCGCGTGACGTCGACATCCGCGCCAGACTCGAGCCGCTGCTCGAGCGCGCCTCGCGCGGCGAGTTCGACAACTGGGCGGCGTCGCCCAAGCGCCGGCTGGCGTTGATCATCCTGTTCGACCAGGTGCCGCGCAACGCGTATCGCGGGACCGCGGCCGCGTTCGCATTCGACCGCGAGGCGCTGGCGCTCGCCGTCGAAGGCATGCAACTTGCCGCCGACGCCGCGCTCGACCCGATCGAGCGCATCTTTTTCTATCTACCGCTGGAGCACGCCGAGTCGCTGGAAGCGCAGGACGCGGCGGTTGACGCATTCGCCCGGCTGGTCGCCGAGGCCCCGCCCGAGCTGCGCGACTACTGCGCGTACACCGCGGGATATGCGAAGAAGCACCGCGACGTCATCGCGCTGTTCGGGCGCTTCCCGCATCGGAACGCGATGTTGAGGCGAGAGAGCACACCCGAAGAGCAGGCCTGGCTCGAAGCGCACCCGAACTACTTCGGTTAGGTCAGGGTGGGGAGGGTGGTGCCGGGCACCAAAAGTCGTAGTTCGGCGCAACTGCGTTTGCCACGATGGCGGCGGCCCGGGCTGCCGAACTACGACTTTTGGTGCCCGGCACCACCCTCCCCGCACCGCCCGACTAGTCGGCGACGTCGGGTTCGACGAAACACCAGGCGACGGTCGGGAACTTGGCCTTGATGCGTTTTTCCAGCGCGTTCAGCGACGCAACGGCGGCCTCGAGCGTGAGTCCCGGGCGCATGCGCACCTTCAGCGCCAGCATCACATCCGGCCCCATCTGCATGGTGATGGCGTTCAGCAGGGTCTGGATATCGGGATCGCCCGCCACTTCGGCGCGCAGCGCTTCCTGCAGTTCGTCCTCGGCCGAGCGCCCGACGATCAGGCCCTTGATGCGCATCGCGATGAACACCGATACGCATATCAGGACCACGCCGATGATGATCGAGCCCATGGCATCGAACACCGGGTTGCCGGTGGCCGCCGCCAGCGCGACGAACACGAACGCGAGGATCAGGCCTAACAACGCCGCCAGGTCCTCGCCGAGCACGACCACCAGTTCGACGTTGCGCGTGTGTTTCACCCAGTGCATCAGCGGCTTGTCCTTGCGCAGCTTGTTGATTTCGCGCAGGCAGCCCATGGTCGAAACGAACTCGAGCACGATGGACACGCCGAGCACCAGCAGCGCCACCCACGCCTTGTTGAGCTGCTCGGGCGCGTGCAGCTTGTGCCAGCCTTCATACATCGAGAACAGGCCGCCCATGGAGAACAGCAGCAACGCGACGATGAAGCTCCAGAAATACGTGATCCGTCCGTAGCCGAGCGGGTGCCTGGCATCGGGCGGCCTCTGCGACTGCTTGAGCCCGAGGTACAGCAGCACCTGGTTGCCGCAGTCCGCGAATGAGTGAATGGCCTCGGCCAGCATGCTGCCCGAGTTCGTGTAGATGGACGCCGCGAGCTTGGAGAGCGCGATGCCCAGGTTGGCGCAGAACGCGTAGAGGATCGCGGTCGCCGACGAGCCATGGTCGGCCATCAGGGCGTCGTCCTTTGAACGGAGCCCGGCGCGAAGTCGGGGTCGGAAATCTTCATCTCGGTGACCGTGCCGTATTTCGCGGCGGTCTCGCGAATTTTCGCCGCGTCACCCACCAGCACGATGACGAGATCGGAGGGACGAGGAAACGCGTCGGCGGTCACCGCCGCGGTTTCCGCGAGGTCCACCTTGGTCAGCGCCGGGCCGTAACCTTCGATGTAGTCCCTGGTCAAGCCGTAGAACTCGAGGTCGGCGAGCGCCGTCGCCCAGTGCGACGCGGTCTCGAGCTGCAGCGGAAACTGGCCGAGCGCATAGGCACGTGCGGACTCGAGCATGTCCGGAGCAATGTCTCCGTGCTTGAGCTTCTCGAGCGTTTCGAGCGTGAGATCGAGCGCCTTGCCGGTGTTGTCGGTCTGCGTGAACGAGCGGATCGAGAATTCGCCCGGCACCGAACCCCGCGTGAAACGCGAGGACGCGCCGTACGACAACCCCGACTTGATGCGCAGCTCGGTGTTGAGAATGGAGGTGAAGCGGCCGCCGTACAGCGTGTTGACGAGATCCAGCGCCGGACGGCCGCTGTATCGCCGGTCGACACCGACGTTGCCGAGCCAGAAATAGGTTTGCACCGAGCCCGGTGAATCCACGAGCAATACCTGGCGGCCCGTCACCCGCGGCGCGGGTTTGAGCTCGACGGCGGCGGCCCTGGATTTCGCCCAGCCGGCGAATGCCGTGGTCAACGCCTGGCGCATCCATTTCGGATCGAGGTCGCCGGCGAACACCAGCGTGGCGCGGTCGGGCCCGAAATTCGCGGCGTGGAAGGCGACGACATCCGCGTGCGTGATGCTGGCGAGCGTTCGCTCGCTGCCGCCTTGCGGACGCCCGTAGGGATGGCTGCCGAACAGCGCCGCGCGTCCGTAGATGCCGATGAGCTGCGAAGGGTCGGAGTCCTTCGCCGACTTGATGAACTCGATCTCGCGATCGCGGTAGGTCGAGAACTCCTGCGCCTCGAATCGCGGGCGCATCAGCGCATCGGCCAGTAGTTCGATCATGAGCGCGCGATCGCGCGCCAGGAACTGTCCGCCGACCGAAATCGACTCGGCGCCCGCCCCCGCGCTGAAACTGCCACCCACACCTTCGACGGCGTCGGCGAATTCAAACGCGTTGCGCTTTCCGGCGCCGCGATCGAGCAGCCCGGCGACCAGCGAGCCGACGCCGGGTTTGCCGGCGGGATCCGCGAGCGCGCCGCCGCGTACGAAGCCGCTGAACGCGATCAGCGGAACATCCTTGCGCGGCACGAGCAGGATGGTGAGACCGTTGGGCAGCACGAAGCGCTGGTGGGCCGGAACCTTGACACCCACGACGGCGGCAGTTTCGGCGCCGATACACACCGAGGGAACCGCCGCGGCGACGCCTAACAACAGCGCCGGCAACAATGCGAGCAGGGTCCTGGATGCGCGCTGCTTCATGGCTTTGCCTCCAGCACGCCTACCGTCCGGCGATTCTTCTGCAGCACCAGGGCCGCGGCCTTCTGCACGTCGTCACGCGTGACCTTGTCGTAGGTAGCGGGTGAATCGAACAGTTTCCTGTAGTCGCCTTCGAACACTTCGAACTGGCCCAGCATGCTTGCCTTGCCGTTGATGGTGGCAAGCTGCTTCCAGAACGCCGAAGCGTAGAGATTCTTTGCGCGCGTGAGCTCCGCGTCCGTGACTCCCTGCGCCACCACCTGTTCCAGCGCCGCATCCAGCGCCTTCTCGACTTCGGCGACCCTGGCGCCTTCGGGCAGCGTGAGCTGCAGCCAGGTGAGCGCGGGGTCGAACCCCTCGGTGAAATAGCCGTTCACTTCGATGGCGATTTTCTTTTCCTCGACGAGCAGCCGATGCAGGCGGGAGGAATTCCCATCGGTCAGCACCGACACGAGCAGGTTGATGGCGGGGCCCTGCGCGTCGTTTGCCGCCGGCGACTTGTACGCGTAGTAGAGCAAGGGTGTCTGCGCGTCACGCTGCACGAACACGCGCTTCTCGCCGATCTGCTCGGGTTCCGTGGTGCGCACCGGCGGCGGCGGCTCCTGTTTCGGAATCGGTTCCAGGTATTTCCTCGCGAGCGCGAAGCCTTCCTCGGCGCTGAGGTCGCCCACCATGATCAGCGTGCAGTTGTTAGGCGCGTAGTTGGTCTTGAAGAACTTCTGCAGGTCTTCGATCTTCCAGCCCTGGATGTCCGCGGGCCAGCCGACGGTGGGAAACTGGTAGGGGTGCGCGACGAATGCCGTGGCCTGCACCTGCTCGGCGAGAAAACCTTCGTTGCTGTCCTCGGTGCGCAGGCGCCTTTCGGAATACACGACGCCGCGTTCGCTGTCGATGACCTTGGGGTCGAACGACAGGTTGGCGAGACGATCGGCCTCCAGGTCGAACACGAGATCGAGCGCCGTGCGCGGGATCCAGTCCTGGTACACGGTGACGTCGTCGTTCGTGAACGCGTTGTTGGAGCCGCCCTGCGCTTCCATGAGGCGGTCGAATTCACCCGGCGCGCGCCTGGCCGTACCGTTGAACATCATGTGTTCGAAGAAATGCGCGAGGCCGGTGATGCCCGGCACTTCGTTGCGACTGCCGACGCGCACCCAGTTATAGAGAGCGACGTTGGGGATGTCGCGATCGGTCCAGACGATGACCTTCATGCCATTGGCCAGCGTCATCGACCGCACCTGGTCGAGGCCGGGAACACGCGCGGGAGCCACTGGTTTGGCGGCCGGCATCGCGGCAACGCTCACCGTCATCAACACGCAAGCGCTGAGCGCTCGAAGAACAGGAAACTTCGGCATGCGGCACCTCGACGAGGAGTGCGCACTTTATACGGCTCGCAGAAAAGAAAAAGCGCCGCAAACGGGGGAAGTCGTTTGCGGCGCCGAAGAAGCGAACACCGGGGAAGAGTTGTTCGCGTTTCTCGCTGAGGCGATTCCCGTTAGGGCACTACCTCGAAACCTTGACGGCGTGGATCGCAGTGAGCTGTGCCCGGGCAAGTCGCGCGTCGATGGGCGCGAACATCACGCCGCCACCGCGTCGACGCTTGACCATCATTCCCGCCAGTGCCGGCCGCGTGCTCGCGACGCCCTGCGCGTGGGGAAGGATCAGGGTCACTGTGGATCTCGCTATCACGGTGTAGGACAAAGCAACGGCCGTGCCAGCCGCGCGAGGCGTGCAAAATCAACAAGTTGCGAGAATGGCGGCGCGGCGCGGCCCGCCGATGTGACGCTGCGCGTCAGCTTGTGACGCGGTTCATGCGCGCCGGCGGTAAGAAGCTGCCGTGATCTTGTTAACTGCTACCGGCCGGCGTGCGGCAGCACGGGCACGCACGGCTTCCTGGCCACCTTGAGGCCGCCGCACACGGCTCGCGCCTGCACTTCGTCGCGCACTTCGGCCTGCAAGCGGTAGATCGTCCTGCCCTGCGTTTCGCCGACCACCACACGCGGCGAGAGGCCGTCGAGCAGACCCGCGGCATCGGCCTGCAGCTTCTTCCATTCTTCGTTGGCGCGTTCCGCCGAGGAGAACGCACCGAGCTGAACTCCGTATCCGCCGCTGGCAGTCTGCGCGGATGGCGCATCGGGCAGTGATGCGCCCGCACCTGCGGGACTCGCCGGCGAAGCTGACTCACCGGCGGCGGCCGCGCCGCTGGCGCTGCCGGCCGTGCCTGCAGAAAAGTTTTCGATGCGCACCTGCGCTTCCTTCGCCCACTTGCCGGCGGGATATTGCGCCAGGAATTGCTGATAGGCCTCGAGTGAATCGGAGCCTGCGGCGACGCGCCAATCCTTTTCTTCGGCGAGTTGCTGCAAGCGTTCGCGCGCCGTCGCAACCAGCGTGCTTTCGGGATGCTCCGTGATGAATTGTTCGTACGACTCGGGTGAATCCGCTGCCTGCGCGGAACGCCAGTCGCTCTTCTCGCGGCTGCACGCGGCGAGGCAAAGCAACGGGACTGCGAACAACGTCACGAGAGCGCGGGTGGACATGGTTATGATCCCCTGGAACGAACGGTTTATTGTAATCGCAGCCGCCGACCGGAGATGTACATGAGCGAAGAAGAACCGAAGCGCAGACTCGTCGACCGATTGGGCATGTCACCCACGGTGATCGCGGAAAACACCACCGTGGTGGGCGACATCGAGACGCGCGGGCCGCTCATGGTTTCCGGAAACGTGGAAGGCAACGGCAAGATCGGCGGCACGCTGAGCGTGGGCAAGAGCGCTCACTGGGTAGGAAACATCACCGCACGCCAGGCCGTGCTCGCGGGAAAAGTCACCGGCAGGATCGTCATCGAAGACAAGCTCGAGATCAGCGCCAGCGCGGTGATTTCCGGCGAGATCGTCGCGAAGATTCTCGCCATCGCCAATGGCGCGCACATCGAAGGCGAAGTGACCGTGACGAGCGGCAAGCCCATCCTGAAGTTCGAAGAGAAGCGCGCGGCTGGCTGATCAGTTGCAGCCGGCCAGGCCATTCACCCAGTCAGTCAGTAGCTGCACGCCCGCCGTATCGATCTGATGCCGCGCCAGCGGCGGCATGGCATCCGTCCCCACGCGGTTCACGCGCGCCACGGCCACCGAACGGGCGGCCGAGCCCGGCGCGATGATGCGCGCGTTGGTGAGCCCCAGGTTGCCGAAGGTCGGCGTGATGTCGCAGGCGTTGGTGCTCGCCAGCGTCGTGGTGTAGCGGAAGTCGAGATCCCCCTGCGCGGGCCCGCCCGGCCGATGGCAGTTGGCGCAGTTGGTATGTAGATAGGCCCGTGCGCGCAGCCCGAGCGCCGCGGTGCCGAAAGGATTGGGGATCACCGGCAGCTGTGCCGGCGCCTGCGTCAACGCAGGCGTGAGCGTATCGATCGCATTGAGCGTGGTGAGCTGGTTGGCGGTGCGCCCGGTGAGATAGCCGAAATCGCCGTTGAGCTGCCCGATCTCCAGCCCCAGCGTGTGACCGGCAGCCACCGAATGGCATTGCAGGCACTGCGCCTCGCTCGGGAACTGCCAGGTCTGTCCGGCCACCTGCACGGTCTTGCCGCCGATGACGCGCGTGGCATCGGAGCCGGCCGCGTTCCATTCATAGGTGTAGCCCGCCCACGCGCCATCGCTGTGACGCATGAACAGCCGCGTCTCCACGAGCGTGTTGCCGAGCGTGAAGTTCTTCACCAGCACGCTGCCGTTCGGGAATTCGAAGTCGTTTTGCGCATTGACGACGATGCGCTGCCCGTCGGGCAGCGCGAGCCAGCGCGCCTTCACCGCGTTGTCGGAGAAGAATCCGGCGTTGGGCGCATAGGGAATGAGCCCGCTCGCGGGCCGTGCCGGGGCCGTGGGAAGCACGCAGCCAGTCTGCGAAAGCTGCGCGGGAATCTGCCGGCCAGCGCCCGTGCCCTGCGCCAGGCGATGCAATGTGCCGCCGAGGTGCACGATGTACACCTCGCCGTCGGTGTCCTGGCCGAACGAAGCAATCTGCAGTCCGGTCGAATACGCCATTTCGGCGGTGAGATTCAGCGTGGGCGTCGTGTTGCGTGCGATGTTCCAGAGATTGCCGGTGCCGAAATCTCCGAAGACGTAGCGCCCGTGCAGGGCCGGAATCGCGCTGCCGCGGTATACGACGCCGCCGGTGGTGGAAAAGCCGAGTGAGCGGCCGTACTGCGCAACGGGGGCGATCGGCGAAGGATTCGGGCCGCAGGCATCGCCCGTGTTGTTAGTTCCCTCGAAGCACCGCCAGCCATAGTTGCCGCCGGCGACCACGAGATCCACTTCCTCGAGAGCGCCCTGGCCGACGTCGTTGAGCCAGAGCTGGCCGCTGCCGCGATCGAAGCTCCAGCGCCAGGGATTGCGGAAGCCGTAGGCGTAGATCTCGGGGCAGTTCGCCGCTCCGGTGCCGTTCGTATTGCAGCGGGCGTTGCCGGCGTAAGGATTCGAAGGCGGAATCGTGTACGTGGTCGTGGAGCTCGCGGCCGAGACGTCGATGCGCAGCATCTTGCCTAACAGGGTCTGCAGGTTCTGGCCGTTGCCGATGGCGCCATGCGGATCGCCGCCGCTGCCGCCGTCGCCAATGCCGATGTAGAGGAACCCGTCGGGGCCGAATGCGATGTTGCCGCCGTTGTGGTTGGTCTCCGGGTCGGCGACGTTGAAAAGCTCGAGCTCGGTGGCCGGATCGAGCGAGGTGCCATTGCTCGCCAGCCGGAACTGCGACAGGCGATCCACGAGGCCGCCACCCGCGGCCGAGCCGGTATAGAAAAGGTACACGCGCGGATCGGCCGGATAGTTGGGATGAAACGCCATGCCGAGCAGCCCGCGTTCGTCGTTGGCGCTGGCGGGATTGGAATTGAGCCGCGATGCGATGTTGATGAACTCGCGCGTCGTGGTCACGTTTGCCGTGTTGTCGAACACGCGCACCGCACCGGTTTTCTGCGCCACGTACCAGCGCGCGGAATTGCCGGGCTCCTGCAGCATGGCGATGGGCTGCGTGAAATTCGGCAGGTTGGCGAAGACGCGCTGCGTGACGACCGACACGGTCGTGCCCGGCGGATCGCCCGCGAGGCAGGTGGTGTTCGACGGGCGGCTGTCGAGGCCACCGACGGGCGGCGTATTGCTGGTGGTCGCGCTGACACTCGCGGACTGCGCCGACTCATTCGGCGGAGTCGCCGTGTCCACGGCGCTCACGGTGTAGCTGTACAGCGTCGCAGCGCTGAGGCCGCCGTCGGTGTAGTTAGTGGTCTGGACGGTGGCGACAGCCGTCGCGCCGCCATTGCGAAAAACGCGGTATCCGCTGATGCCGCTGGCGTCCGTCGATGCGGTCCAGCTCACGAGAACCTGCGTGGAAGACTGCGCTACGGCCGTGAGGCCGGCGGGCACCGTCGGCGGAGTGGTATCGGCGACCGGGGGCGGAGGTGGCGGCGGTGGTGGTGGCGGATCGTCGTTGCCGCTGCCGCCACAACCAATCAACAACGCGGCGAGCGCCTGGATAACCAGGCCCGCTGTGAGCCGCTGCGCAGTGCGCACCATCTTGTGAGACCTCCGAGCTGCCAGGACGTCGAGCTCCCGGGTTGTTAGCAGCTCAGCATACTCAGATGAGGCTGCCTAGCTGTCAGGGTTCCGCGACAGCAATTTGACCAGCTGGGTGTCCACCCAATTGGTGCCGCCAAGATTCTCGAGGAAGCCGCAGTGCCCGCCGTGCGCCGTGGTCACGATGTCCAGGTGCGGCGTGCGCGCGAGCCGCGCGAGATCCTTGGCTTCGATAATGGGGTCATCGAGCGAGGTCAGCACAGTCGCGGGAGCCGCGAGGGTTGTCAGACGATTCCCCGTGATCGCGTAGCCGGCCAGATAGTCATCCATGCTCGGGTATTCGGTGTGCCGTTGCACGAGCTGGCGGGTCATTTCGCGCAGGCTGCGCGTGCGCAGCAGATCGCCGAAGTCGTAGTGGTCCGGCCATGCCTGCTGCTTCTTCGCCAGCGAGCGCGTCCACTTGCGCACGAAGTAGCTGTGGTAGATCGGCGAGCCGCGTTCGAGCGTCGTCATGGTGATTGCCGGATCGAGAACCGGCGACACGGCGATGACGCGCTGAATCGGCAGGTGCCGCGCTTCGGGGTCCGCCGCCACACGCAACATGAAGTTGCCGCCCAGCGAGAAACCGCCAAGCACCATGGGCAGGTTCGCGAATCGAGCGGACAGTGCACGCACCGCGCCCACTACTTCGGGCAACCGGCAGGAATGAAACAGGTCCCGGTTCAGGTGATGCGTGGCGCCGTGATCGCGCAAGTTCAGGCGGACCACTTCGAAGCCCAGGTCGAACAAGGTCTGCGCGGCTGAGAGCGCGTACGTCGAATCGGCGCTCCCTTCCCACCCATGCAGCACGACGGCCAGGCGCTGGCCCGGCTCGCGGCCGCGCTTCGTGGGGCTGGCATGGAACGCCTGCAGGACGACGCCGTCGCCGCATTCGAGCAACAGCTCTTCGCTCGCCGCCCGCACGGGAATGGCGCGCCGCTCCACGCGGGCGCGGCGCGGCGGCAGCGTGGAGAGAATAGTCTGGAAGTGCGGGCCGCGGAGCCAGCGACGGGGTCGAAACGAAGGGTCGGTCGGGAGCCCGGTCACTGCGCCTGGCCGGATTGCGGCAGCGGCGTTGGGGACGGCGCGGCAACGGCCGCGGGTACCTCTGCCGGCGCGGCGACTGCAGGCGCAACGGCTGCGGGCGTTACGGTTGCGTCGGCAGTCACCAGTTCGACCGTGTCCGTCGAAACGGCGGCCGCATCCGGAGCGTCGGCGGCGGGCAGAACCGCATTCGGATCGACGACGGCCGGCCCGGCCGCCGGCGGCGGACTAACTACCTCGGGCCTGGCACGCAACGCTTCTAGCTCGGCGTAGGCCGCGGTGAGATCGGTGCGCAGCGCGGCGATTTCGCCGCCCTGGTTCCACCACAACGAGGCCATGACCGCAGCGCCGGCCACGCCGACGAGCGCCAGCGCCCAACCGAAGATGGCGCCCCAGGCACGCCGTTCGGGCATGACGGTGGGCAGATCGAGATCCGGGGTGCGCGTCGCCGGCAGCAGCGTCGCCAGGTCGCCCTGCAGACGTTCGGCATGCGAATCGAGCGTGGTGCCGATGAAGCCACGCAGCGCGGCGATTTCCTTCTGCAGGGATTGATCGAGCGCGGCGCGGATCTCGAGAGTCATCTTCGGCAGCAGCAATGCGAATTGCTGGTCCGCGCTCGCCGAAACCGCGTCGGCGTTCGCGGGCGCCGCGACCGCGGGCTGGGCGACGATTTCGGATTCATTGGCCGACACGAGATCGGGCGCGTGTTCGGGCGCCGTGAACATGGACTGCTCGCGCGTGCGGCGATCCGAAACCAGCCGCAGCTGAAAGAGCATCTTCGTGACGTCAGCCTGCTTGATCTGCTTGGGCAGCACACCTTCGGCGCCGAGCGCGCGCGCCTGGCCGAGGTAGAGATCCCCTTCCTGCGAGGTGTACATGAGGATGGGAATGGCCGCGGTGCGCGGATTGTTCTTGATGGACTGCACGGCCTGGAAACCATCCATGCCCGGCATCATGTGATCCATGAAGATGACGTCGGGACGGTTTCGCGTGAGGTAGTCGATGGCGGCTTCGGCGGACTCGGCCGCGTCGACCGTGATTTCGTGACGCTCGAGAATGCGCGACAGGAACGCGCGTGCGGACTTCGAATCATCCACGACCAACGCTCGCTTCGAAGACATCACATCTCCCCTAACTCACATCAGATTTATGGAAAGTCTAGCGTCTACGGCTGCGCAGTGCGCACGTTCTTGTTCGCGCGCACCCGTTTTTTTGCACTCAGTGGCCATCGCCACGCTGTTAGTCGCAGGTGGCCCGGATCGAAATCGGATGTGATCCAGCGCACAGATGACGGATTTTCCCGCGAGACAGTGCGTACACCGCCGGCGGAGAAACGAATACTCACGCCCGTCGACGTCTCCTGCACAAGCAGGTCACGGTAGGCCAGCAGCCCTGAAAAGCAACAATACAAAGGGATTTGCGACGGGGGCCTTGGCGCAAGCCACCCCAAACCCCAGCGGCGCGGTGCGCTTCACCGGCCTTGTCAGGAGCTTCGCTCCACTCCTAACGGGGTCCCCACGGGACCCCGTTCATCTTTGAGCACCTTCTCGTAGAACGCCTGTAATCGCCGCGCCATCGCCAGCGACGCCCATGACTCGGCATGAGCGCGCAATTGCGCACGACGCGGCGAATCCGGCACGAGGGCCAGGGCTTCGACGACGGCCGCGGCAAACGCTTCTTCGTTTTCCGGCACGACAAACGCGCCGCAGTCGGCGCTGAGGATGGAACGCGTACCGAGCTCGGCCGTGGAGACGACCGGCGTGCCCTGCGCCATGGCTTCGAGCAGGACCAGGCCTTGAGTCTCGGTGCGTGACGCAAACACGAATGCATCGCCCGCCGCATAACAATCCGGAAGCTCGCTGCCACGATCCAGGTATCCGATGAAGCGGACCTGGGACTCGATACCGAGCTCTCGCGCCAGTTTTTTCAGATGCGGGAGCGCCGGCCCTTCGCCGGCGATCACGAACAGGGCATCTGGTCGTCGCGCCCGCAGTTTCACGAACATGCGCAGCAGGAAATCGATGTTCTTTTCGAACGCGACCCTGCCCACGTAGAGCAGCAGCGGCCGATCCGCGGGCAGGCCGAAATGCTGGCGAAAACGCGCGCCGTCGCCGCGCGTGAAACTCCCGGCCGGCAGTCCCGTAGGCAGTACTTCGATGGGCGTGGTCACCCCGTAGGCCGTGAGCGCATCGCGCATCGGCGCGCTCGGTGAAATCAGCGCGGCCACGTCGGCGCATTGCGCAAGCGTGAATCGCCGCGCGATCCAGCGACCGATTCCGCGCGGCAGGATGGGCACGTAGTGATGCAGGTAATCCTCGAAGAACGTGTGATACGTCGCTACCACGGGTAACCCGTGCGTGCGCGCGAAACGAACCGCGGCGTAGTGCGCGATGAACGGCGTGTGGATGTGGACGAGATCCACGTTCGCCGCCAGTTCGCGATTCAATGCCCGCTTCAGCGGTCCGCCGCGAAAACGCCGATCCTCGGGATCGCGTGGCACGGCGCCCGAAGGCACACGGATGATTCCGGGCTCGGTGTCGGGCGGAGCACCGGGATACTCGGGGATGACGAGCGTGGATTCGACTCCGGTGCTCGCCAGATCGCCGCGGAAAGTCCGGATGGAAGTGGAGACGCCGTTGACGCGCGGAAAGTAGACGTCGGAAACGAAAAGAACGCGCATCAAATAAACGAGGCCCCGATGGCGCCCGAAGTGGCGCCTAACAAAGCCCCCACCAGCACGTCGGTGGGATAGTGCAGCCCGAGCACGACGCGCGATGCGGCAATCGCCAGCGCCAGCGGCACCAGCAACAGTGAAAGCTCGGGGAATGCCGCGCATGCCTGCCAGGTGAATGCCACTGCATGCAGCGTGTGGCCGGAAGGAAAGCTGTAGCGATCGAGCGGCGCGCCGGCCAGCGAGATGCCCGCGTGGCGAATGAACGGCCGCTCACGCACAAAGGTTCGCTTGAGGAATTTGTAGACCGCGAGCCCGACCGCACTGGTCGCGAGCATGATCAGCGCGACCTTCAACCCTTTCGCGCCGTAGACGAATGGCAGGACCAGCATCAGCGCGTACCAGATCACCCCGTCGCCGAGGCGGCTGGCGGCCTTGAAGAACCAGCGAATGCCGGTGTTCTCGACGCCGCGATTGAGCCGGCGACACAGGCGGTACTCCGCCGCGTCGAATCGAGCCAGTAGTGAGCCATGGCTAGCCATGGGGGAGACAGTCTGAGATTCGTACAAGGCGGTGCCATGACGGAGACATGAAGGATTTGTTGCCAAGTGTCTGAATTCACTAAACCGGGCGCCCGGATTGGCGGATGTTCAGGGGCCGGGGCCCGAACTTCCCGCCGTCCGACGGGAGCCGCGCGGGTCGGGAGATACAATCGAATCAGATGAACTGCTGCATCCCGCTACTTGCCGCGCTGATCCTCTTGTTAGGGCTCACCCCGGATGCGCGCGCCATCGACGCGATCGTCCTCGAGGTTGGCGAACTGCGCGTTGCCGGCATTGCCGTGGAGGCCGCCAGCGCGCGGTTGGACCTGCTGTCGGACCAACAGACCCGACTGACGGTGGGCGCGCGCGCCGCCACGCTGCCAGCGCCCGTGGGCAGGCTCACCCAACTTTCGCTCGTGTGCACTGCACCGGTCATCGCCGAGCCGCGGTTCGCTTGCGACGCCGGGCGATTCACGGGCACCGGCGGCCCCACCGGTACCATCGATGTGGCGATGACCGCGGAAATGCGCACCGACACCGGCGTGACCTCGTTCGGTGGGCGCGGCCTCAAGATCGCGGGAACGACGGCGACATTCGACGGACGGATGGACGAGAAGGGCTGGCAGGTCAAAGGCAGGACGGGCACGACGTCGGTGGACGCACTGCGCAAGTTCGCCGCGCCGTGGTTCTCCCTGCCGGCGGACATCACCGGCGACGGCAAGGTAGCGATCGAAGGCAGTGTGGCCGACGCGGGCGCGGGCACCGTGGTGGACGCCACGTTGAATCTCGACGCGGTTACGCTGACCAACGAAGCGAGCACCATCGTCACCGACAACCTCGGCGCCCGCGTGGGCCTGCGTGCGCGTCTGAATGACGCCAACACGGAGCTCGAGCTGCGCGCAGGCGGCAAACAGGGGCAGGTGCTGGTAAACCCCGTGTTGCTCGATCTCGGCAAGAATCCGCTGGCGCTGGAATCGCGCGGAAAATTTGCCGGCGACGTGATGACCATCGAATCGCTGCATTTTACGCAGACCGATCTCATCGATCTCACCGGCAGCGGCAGCGTGAACCTGGCCGGCGAGATGCCGAGCGTCAGCGGCGACTTCCGGCTCGCGAAGCTGCAGTTTCCCGCCGCCTACACCAGCTACCTGCAGATCTCGCTGGCCACCACTCGAGTGCTCAGCGATCTTTCGATGGGCGGTAGTTTGAGCGGCGAGTTCTCGGTGCGCGACAACGGCATCACCACGCTGCACATTTCTCCGAAGGACCTCCGGATGAACGAGCGCAAGGATGCCCTGCACCTGTTGAACGTGAATGGCGACGTGCACTGGCGACCTGCGGGCGTGCCGGATGCGCCGGCCTCGAAACTCTCGTGGTCGGGTGGCGGCGCATATGGATTGTCGGGCGGCGCCGCCACCGTCGAGTTTCTCGCGCAGGGCGCGGGTTTCCAGCTCACGCGGCCCACCAAACTACCGATCTTCGACGGCGCGCTCGCCATCGACACGCTGTCGCTGGGCAATCTCGACGGCGAGAACATGGAGGTGGCGTTCAGGGGAAATGTCGAGCCGATCAGCATGCCGCTGCTGGCCAAGGCGTTCGGCTGGCCGGAGTTTTCCGGAACGCTGGCGGCGAGCGTTCCCGGCGTCACGCTCAGGGACAACGTGCTCACGTTCCAGGGCAACGTCGAATCGCAGGTGTTCGGCGGCCACATCGTCGGCAGCAACATCCGCATGCAGGATCCGCTCGGGCGATTCCCGCAGTTTTTCGCCGACGTGCGTGCGCGCGACCTCGACCTCGGCCTGCTGACGCAGACCTTCGAGGTCGGCAGCATCACCGGCAAACTCGAGGTCGACGTGCTCGGCCTCGAATTGTTCGCGTGGACGCCGACCGCGTTCGACGCGCGGCTCGCCACCCCCAAGGGTGACAAGTCGCGGCGTCGCATCAGCGCGAAAGCGGTCAGCAGCCTCTCCAACGTGGGCGGTGGCGGCGGCGGCGTGGTGCAGGCCCTGCAGTCGGGCGTGTTGCGTTTCTTCGACGAATACAGCTACGAGAAGCTGGGCATCACCTGCAAGCTGGTCGGCGACGTCTGCGAGATGTCGGGCATCGAGCCGGCGGGCGTGGGCTACTACATCGTCAAGGGCGCGGGCCTGCCGCGTATCGACATCGTCGGAAGCCAGGGTCGCGTGAACTGGAACCAGTTGCTCTCGTCCATTTCCACCGCCGAGTTTGGCGGCGCGACGGTGAATCCCTGAGATCGGGTCGATGGACTCGGCGCCCGTTCGGGCCAATAATCGCGCGCACATTTGACGTAAGACAGGTTCAGGGCGCATTCATCGACCACGCCCGATCATGTCCGCGTCCAGGCATTTGCTTGGAATAAGGAGTTATCAATGCGACGCGTATTGCCGCTGAAGATTGCACTGGCGAGTTTGCTGTTCGCCGCGTGCGTCACCATCAACGTCTACTTCCCGGCCGCTGCTGCCGACAAGGCCGCCGACCAGGTGATCAACGACATCACGGGTGGTGGAAAGAGTGGCAGCTCCACGCCGCCGCAATCTTACTTCGTGCCCGGGAGCGAAGAGCCCAACATGCTGGTCGCCGCTTTCGGCAACGCGCTGTACGCGCTGGTGCCCGCCGCGAATGCGCAGGATGCCGAAGCCGCGCTCAACGTGAGCTCGCCCGCGGTCACGCGCATCAAGCAGTCGATGGGCGCCCGCTTCGGCGAGATGGAGAAGTTCTTCGCGAGCGGCGCCATCGGCCTCACGAAAGACGGCCTGGTCGACGTGCGTGACCTCAACTCGGTCGCCCTGCCGGATCGCGCCACGGTCAAGCGCCTGGTGGCGGAGGACAACGCCGACCGCGCGCAGCTTTATGCCGAGATCGCCAAGGCCAGCAATCACCCGGAATGGGAAGCCGACATCAAGAAGAGCTTCGCGAAGCGCTGGGTCGCCACGGGCGCCAAGCCCGGCTGGTACTACCAGGACGACAGCGGCGCCTGGAAACAGAAGTAATCTAGTTAGATGAACGACGCGGGGCCCGTTCCGGAAGCCGGAGCGGGCCCTGTTTTTTTCCGGCGCCGCGGATTCATGATAGTGGCCGGCATCGTGCTGGTGTGTGCGCTCGGGGCGATCTACGTCGTCACCGCGTTGCAGAAATTCATCACCTTTCCACGCGCGCACCCGTCGGTGGAGCGGCCCACGGCGCGCGAGGAAGCTGGAGGTGAAGCAATCTGGATAGACGTTGCCGGCAAATCCGTGGAGGCATGGTTTCTGCCCGCGCCCGGTCCGGCGCCGCATCCGCTGCTGATCCACGCGCACGGCAATGGCGAGCTGATCGACATCCAGACGAACTCCGTCGCACCGCTACGCGCCGCTGGTATCAGCGTGCTGCTGGTCGAGTATCCGGGCTACGGGCGCTCGGGAGGCAGTCCTTCGGAAAAAACGGTCACGGACACATTCGTCGCCGCGTACGACCGCATGAAAGGCGATCCGCGCGTGGACTCTGAACGCATCATCGGTTACGGCCGTTCGCTCGGCGGCGGCGCTGTCGCGCAACTCGCGGCGCGCCGCCCGCTCGCCGCGCTCGTGCTGGAATCCACGTTCACCAGCATCGCCCAGATGGTCAGGGATGCCGGCGTGCCGGGATGGCTGGTGGTCAACGATTTCGACACGCGCTCGGTGCTCGCCCGGTATCCCGGACCGGTGCTCGTCCTGCACGGCACCGTCGACCAGACCTTTCCGGTTGCGCATGGACACGCGCTGCGTGCGGCGTCGCCGCATGCTGAGCTGCACATCGAAGCCTGTGGCCACAACGATTGTCCGTCGCAATGGGAGCTGGTACTCAGTTTCCTCACGCGGAACGGGGTATTAGACGGTCCAGTATCCGGAGACACGCCATGAGCAAATTCAAGATCGTCCAACTTCACGTGGGTGTTGCCGCTGTCGCGGTCGCATCGCTGCTTGCCAGCTGCGGCCTGGCTGAAACGGCCGCGGTCACCGCCACACAGGCCGAAGCGGCCGCCGAGCAGGCGAAGCAAGGCAAGGAGCTGCAGGAAAAGGTGCAGCGCGATCTCGACGCGGCCAATCAGGCGGCGGCGGATGCGCGCGCGAAGGCCGAAGAAGCCACGGAGTAGTCGAGCAGAGAAATGGGGACATTCCTGATTTGCCAGCAAATCAGGAATGTCCCCATTTTCATTCGCGCATCCCGGTGCCGCGGTTCATGAAGAAAAGCGCCACCGCGAACAACACCAGCGCCGATGCCAGCATGATGGTGAAGGCGACGTACACATTGACGTCGCTGGTGCCGAGGAACCCGTAACGGAACGCGTTCACCATGTGCAGGATGGGGTTCGCATACGACAGGTGCCGCGCCCACTCGGGCAGCAGCGAGATGGAATAGAACACGCCGCCGAAATACGTGAGCGGGGTCAGCACGAAGGTGGGGATCCAGTTCACCTGGTCGAAGTTCTTCGCAAACTGCGCGTTGATGAATCCGCCGAGCGAGAACACCACCGACGTGAGCACCACCGCCGCGAAAATGACGAACGAGTGGTGCACGGTCAGTTTCGTGAAAATCAGCGAAACGATGGTGACTGCACCGCCCACGAGGAATCCGCGCACCAGGCCACCGCCGACGTACCCCAGGATGATGATCGAGTTGGGCAGCGGCGCGACCAGCATCTCTTCGACGTGTTTGCCGAACTTGGCGCCGAAGAACGACGACACGACGTTCGCATAGGAGTTGGTGATGACGGACATCATGATGATCCCGGGCGCGATGTACTGCATGTACTCGAACCCGCTCATCTGCCCGATCCGCCGGCCGATCAAGCTGCCGAAGATGATGAAGTACAGGATGGCTGTCACGCCGGGCGGCACCAGGGTCTGGCCCCAGATGCGCACGATCCGCCCGTATTCGCGGATCACGATGGTCTTGAACCCCACCCACCGCACGCGGGCGAGGTCGATTTGCGG
>DASTXR010000091.1:0-10436 GCA_035765415.1 Steroidobacteraceae bacterium
CTACTGCGTGGGGCACGCGTGCCTCGCCGCATTCGACGACAACCGCACGGGCTTCTACACCGGGCTGTTCCTGATCGCGCTGGGTTCGGGCGGCATCAAACCACTCGTCGTGTCGTTCGTCGGCGATCAGTTCGATCAGACCAACAAACACATCGCGAAAGTCGTGTTCGATGCTTTCTACTGGACCATCAATTTCGGGTCGTTCTTCGCCTCGCTGCTCATGCCTGTCTTCCTGCGCAACTACGGGCCGGCAGTTGCGTTCGGCATCCCCGGCATTTTGATGTTCATCGCCACCGTCATCTTCTGGGCGGGGCGCAAGAAATACGTGAACGTTCCGCCCGCCCCTGCCGACCCGCATTCGTTCCTGCGTGTCGCACTCACGGCGCTGTGGGCGCGCAGCGAAGGACAGGGACGCCCGGGGCTCATCATCGCCGCCATCGGCGCGGCGCTCGCGATCGGTGCATTCGCGATGATGGGGTCGCTGGGTTTCGTCGCCTCCGCATGTCTGGCGCTCGTCTTCCTGCTGGGGTTCGGTGGCACCGGCGCGTACCTGCAACTGGATCGCGCGGGCGCGGTACATCCGCTGGATCGAATCGAAGGCGTACGTGCGGTGCTGCGTATCCTCATCGTGTTCGCGCTGGTGACCCCGTTCTGGTCGCTGTTCGACCAGAAGGCCTCCACGTGGATCCTGCAGGCGGACCAGATGGTGAAGCCCGAGTGGTTCTCGTCCGCGCAGATGCAGGCGCTGAATCCCGCGCTCGTCATGATCCTGATTCCCTTCAACAACCTCGTCCTCTACCCCGCGCTGCGCCGCTGGGGTGTCGTTGTGACGCCGCTTCGGAGGATGGGGTTCGGCATCGCGTTCTCGGGTTTCGCATGGATCGCGGCCGGCGCCATCCAGCTCGCGATCGACGGCGGCGACGCGGTTTCCATCGTCTGGCAGATGCTGCCCTATCTATTGTTGACTTTCGGTGAGGTGCTCGTGTCGGCGACGGGGCTCGAGTTCGCGTACAGCCAGGCGCCGCTGTCCATGAAAGGCGTGATCATGGCGTTCTGGTATCTGTCGGTGACGGTCGGCAACCTGTGGGTGCTGTTGGTGAATGCGACGGTGCGCAACGAGGCGGTGATTTCGCGCGTCGCGGACACCGGGCTCACGGAGAACGCGTTCCTCATGTTCTTCTTCGCGGGGTTTGCGATCGTCGTCGCGCTCGCCTTTGGCTGGTATGCGCGCCGCTATCCGATGCAGGATCACTATCGCACTGCGGGGCAATGAGACCCTATCGATGACGCGCTGCGGCGCGCCACAGGCCGGATTTTTATCTCCGCTTCGTCAACGCTCATTCCACAATTGCGTTCTATCGAGCTCCGAATAACTGATACGCAGGAGGCGATCATGAATGTTCTCACCGGAACCATGCAGGTCTTCGTTCTCGGCACCGTGGTATTTGCCGCACAGGCGGCGGAGCTCGATTGCTCGAGTATCGGCAATGTGACGCCGCAATCCTCCGCTCCGCCGTGTGCTGCTGAGCAATATGAAGTCCTGACGAACCAGGCATACGCGCCAGGGGCGTCTCACCTGTTCGATTTATACAAACCGCGAGCCGCCACACAGCCTCTTGCGCTGGTAGTTTGGGTGCATGGCGGCGGTTGGCGCAGCGGCTCCAAGGAGAACGTCAACCAGGCGTTGCGGCTGGTCTGCCGCGGGTACGCCGTGGCGTCGATCGACTATCGCCTGAGCGATGAGGCGACACTCCCGTCGCAAGCGCACGACGTCAAAGCCGCGGTTCGCCACTTGCGCGCCAATGCCGCGGCGCTTGGAATCGATGCTGAGCGCATCGCACTCTTCGGCAGCTCGGCCGGCGGCCATCTCGTTTCACTCGCGGGCACGAGCGATGGAGTCGCCGCTCTCGAGGACTTGAGGTTGGGCAACGCCACGACCTCGAGCCGTGTGCAGGCCGTGGTCGACTGGTACGGGCCCACCGACTTCACTCGAATGGATGCGCAGGCCCGCGCGCAGGGTTGCCCGGCGAGCAGCCACGGCGCGGCGAATTCCGCCGAAAGCCAGGTGTTGGGTTGCACTGTCAGCGACCCCGCATGCGCCGACGCTGCGCGGCGCGCCAACCCTGTGACATACGCCGATGCCGGCGATCCGCCGTTTCTCATCATGCACGGCACGCAAGACTGCGTCGTGCCGCGCGCGCAGTCGACCTTGCTGTTCAACGCGCTGCGCAGCGCGGGTTCGTGCGCACAAATTCGTGCCGTGAACGGCGCCGCGCATGGCGGCTCGCCATGGACGTCGGCGGTCGTGCAGGATGCGGTGGCCAATTTCCTGGACGATGCATTGCCGGCGTCCGCAGCCGCGCTCGCCGATCGAGCGAACTGTGCCAATTTCACGGTCGAGGGCAGTCCATCGGGCACCCGCGGCGCGAACTGGCGCTACTCCTCCACGGACGCAGGCGTCCGTTACTCGCTCACCGGTGTGCTGTTTGCGCCGGCCGGAAGCGGCACTTTCCCCGCCGTGGTAGTAAGCCACGGCAAGAACGGCAGCGCGGTCGAATACTCCGCGCGCATCGCGCGCACCATGACCGGGTGGGGCATGGTCGCGATCGGCACCAACTACACGCACGCGCAGGACCCTGCCGACGCGGGACTGCTGCCGCAGGGCGAGGATGGCGCCTCGGACGCCAACGTGCTGCGGGCACTGAAGACACGGCAGCTGCTGAGCTGCCTGAGTTACGTGGATGCAACCCGCGTCGCCGCCCACGGGCACAGCATGGGCGCGTTCGTGACGGGAGAGTTGTTAGGGCGCCATTCAACAGAGTTCCGCGCGGCGTCACACACCGCCGGCGGAGCAACCGAGAACGGCCCGCATGCAACCCGCCTGGCGACAGCCGAGCACATCCGCACGCCGTATCAGCTGCACCATGGCACGGACGACACGGTGGTCCGACCCGAGCTCGACCGGGCGCTGCGGGATGTTCTGCGTGCCAATGGTGTGCCTCACGAATTGCGCATGTACACGGACTACGACCATCGGGAAATCGCGGCCGATGCCGGCATGCTCGAGCGTGTGCGGCAGTGGTACCGGACGCATGGGGTATTGGCCAACTGAGCCAGCAAGGCTTTTGCGAGCCTCAGATTCAGGGGCACCCTCGACCAACGCGCCAGGCGTAGCCTGGCGCGTTTCCACAGACTTGCCACGTCGGACAACCGGATGCCTGCCGGCGGAGCAACCCATCCCTGTCAGCCCTGTACCGCATCGACAAGCCGCGACCGCCGATGTGGCGCCATCGAACTATCTGGTGTGCTCTCGTGCATAACACCAATCACAGGGCTCACATGAAAATCTTCCACCTCGCGATGCTCACGTTCGCGTTCGCCCATTTCGCGCACGCTCGCCCGGTTGTCATCGAGGAATCCGCAACGCTTGCGCGTCCGGATGCGACATGGACTTTCGGCCGGTCCGGCGTTGCGATCGACGGAGATTTCGCGCTGGTCTCGGGCGAGCGCTCTGTGCTGGACCCGACGACTGAGCGCTTCGTGCGACAGGGCGTCGCGTTTCTCTACCGGCGCTCGGGCGTCAACTGGATCTACCAGCAGCGTCTCGGACCCGTCGGCACGATTCCGGAAGAGAAGCGGCTCGGCCTTGCGATGAAAGATGGCATTGCCGTGATCTGGACCGACGAGACGCGCATCTTCGAGCTGCAGGGAGACACCTGGGTTCGCATACCGCTGCCGCTTGCGATCGAGAACACGATGCAAGGTCCCGACATCGATATCGACGGCGGACGAATTCTGATTGGGCGCAATGCGTGTTACCAGAGTGCGGTACTGCGAAAGAGCAATGGCACGTGGAATATCGAGGGCACGCTTCCGGGGCATGGCGTCTCGTGCTCCTACGCCGGCACCGGCAATCAACAGGATGTTCACGGCACGCATGCCATTCTCCACAACCACCCGGGGCCGAACGGTGCGCCTGATACAGGCGTCTATCTATACAGGCTCAACGAGAACGGCGTGGGCTGGCGGCAAACACGGTTCGCAGGGCGAGAAAACGGCAGGATCAGCAATGACCGGATCGCATTGAACTGGCCCAACTGGGCGAGCGGCGGATTTACTCATCTCGGCTCCCCCGTTGGCTACGAGCTCAGCGATGGCGTCGGCGCATGGTCGCCGTACGGCCTGCAGCCGGTGGATTCTTATATGGACTCTTTTATCAACATAAATTCGGTGAGCACCACTGGCATCGAGCGCTTCCGCGACGGATTCGCGCAGCGCAACTGGAGCTTCGACCGCAATACGTATGTGATCAATCTGTTCCGCATCAATGACGATGCCGCGCGCAGCTCCGAACATGTGGCCACGCTGCAACCCGGCGACGGCCAGTACCTCGGCAATCAGATCGCCAGCAGTGGCAATCGCATCATTGCCGGCGGCTGGTCTAACAACAGCGGCAATGACACGGTGCGTGTTTTCGACGTACCCGAAAGCCTCGAAGCGGCTCCCGCCCAGGTGCATGACTTCGAGCTGGCCTCCGGCGGCGCCGCATGGCAGCCCGCGGCCGGAAGCACTTTCTCCATCGTGCGCGTGGGAAATTCCGGTGTGTATCGCCAGGCCAGCACCAACGGCAGCCCGTCGTCCTCGCTGATGAGCCCCATGACCAACCAGGCGATCCAGGTCGAGGTGACACCGCGCGCCACCGCGAGCACCGCCGCCTGGGTAGGCGTCACCACCCGTCGCAACGGCTCCAGCTATTACTACATTGGGTTGCGAGCCTCCGGCGGCATGGAGTTCAAGCGCGTGGTCGATGGCGTGGCCACCTTTCTCGGTACTGCCCCCACGGACTTTCGCCTTGGTCAGAAATACCGGCTGCGACTGGAATCCATCGGCACTCTGCACCGCGTGTACTACAACGATGTACCGGTGATCACGGTGCGCGACGCCACACTTCGCGAAGGCGTCCCCGGCGTCATGACGAATCGCGCCCGCGCTGACTATGACAATGTCATCGTGACCACGAGCCCCCTGACTACCATCACCAAACATCCGTTCGAGGACTACTACACCCGCGAAAGTTGGACCGAGCTCTCAGGAACGTGGCGCTACAGCAATGTCGGATATCACCAGTCGTCGCTGACTGATTACGGGCGTGCCTTCACGGGCGCCCTGGCCGACGATCAGATCGTGCAGGCGCGCATCCGGCCCACCGCTTTTGCCGGCCCGGACAACTGGGTCGGACTCATGGCGCGTTATCTCGACGAACACAATCACCTGTATGTGAGCCTGCGGGCGCGCGGCGTGATCTCGCTGTGGCGCCGCACGAACGGCGCGATCACCCAGCTAGCAACGCGTTCGATGACCGTCACTCCCGGCACCTGGTACACCGTGAGGGTCGAGGTGGTGGGCGGACTCACGCGCGTGTTCGTGAACGAGCAGCTTCAGCTTTCGTCCAGCGCGGACCCGGGCCCGACAGTGCCCAACGTGAGCTGGTCGAAGGGTCAGGTGGGGATCATCACTTACAGGGCGACCGCGGACTTCGAGGACTTTCTCGCGTATCAGCCTTGAGAGAGTGTCGGGCGCGGCACAGAACCGCGAGCCGGCAACCTCGGGCCCCGCTAGAATTCATCCCCGCCACTTTTCCTCCTTGGGGGCCTGTCATGTGCGAACGCGATTCCAGTGATTACATCCTGCGCGGCAACGAGCTTTCGCGCCGCCAGTTTGGCACCCTTGGTCTTGGCGCGACGCTGGCCTCCATGCTGCCTTCGGTCGCAGCGGCCGCCGAAGTCTCGGAGTCCGAAGTGGAGATCAAAACCCCCGACGGCACCTGCGACGCCCACTTCGTGCATCCCGCCAAAGCCACCGCCGCCGTGCTCGTGTGGCCAGACATCTGGGGCCTCCGCCCCGCATTCCGCGCCATGGGCAAGCGCCTCGCGGAATCCGGCTATGCCGTACTCACGGTCAACCCTTTCTACCGTTCCATCAAAGGACAGCCTGCCAGCCGGGAGGACGCGTTCAAGTATGCGGGCACGCTCAATGCCACCACGCATGTGTCCGATGCCAAGGTCTTCGTAACCTGGCTGGATGCGCAGAAGGCTGTTGATAAGCGCCGCAAGATCGGCACCACGGGATACTGCATGGGCGGATCCATCGTGATGCGCACCGCAGCATCGCTGCCGAAACGCATCGGCGCCGGCTGCTCTTTCCATGGCGGCGGGCTAACCACTGCCAATCCGGACAGCCCTCACCTGCTGATTCCGAACATGAAAGCCAGCATGCTGATCGCCATCGCGGACAACGACGATCAGAAGGAGCCGACGTCAAAGGACATCCTGCGCAAGGCGTTCGACGATGCAAAGGTGTCGGCGGAGATCGAGGTGTACAAGGGCGCGAATCACGGCTGGATGCCGCCGGATTCGCAGAATCACAATGCGGAAGCGGCCGAGAAAGGTTGGGCGCGCAAGCTGGAACTGTTCAAGACAGCCTTGGCTTAAAGCACTACTGCCCCGGCGCCGTGCGCCTGGGGGTGCGCCAGTATCTTTGCGATGCCCGCAGTACTAGTTAGTAATCCTGCCGGGCGTGTCTCGCGACCATGATTCGGGACACGTTCTTGTCTTTTTCGAGTCTCGCCCCCTGACCCGGGAGACAATGCGCAGTACAAGTAGAGCTGCGGATTGACCTTGCGCAATGCAGGTGGTTAGAGTCCCCGCGAACTGCCCATCTCCCAAAACAAGACCGATAACGAGGGGACGACATGCAGACTATCTACCGCACGTTGCTGGCGGGCGCGGCCGCCTTGGCCGCGGGAACTTCGCTCGCCGCCACGCCAATCGATACGCAGCAGAAGCTGGCCTCGGCCACGCAGCAGGGCATCAGTTTCATCCGTTCGCAACCCGGACGTCTTTCGGTATTGACGGATGCTGCGCGTGAATACATTGAAAAACCGCTCGCGGACCTTGCCGCCGCGACGACTCCCGCGGCCCTGGCCGGCACGCAAGGCGGCCTCACGATGCCCTGCGCCACGTCTGGCAGCATCGCGGCGCGCGTGACGCGGAGTCTGCCGCGCGTGCTCAAGCTCGAATGGAACGCTTGTGCCTTTCTGGACTCGGGCGGCTTCCCGCGCCAGCGCGACGGCAGCGGTGAAATCACGCTGCTCAGCAACAGCTTCGCGCCACGCAACGTGGGCGCCATCCGGCTCGGCAGCGCCACGGCGGATTTCATCGACCAGCGCCACAGCGCCTTTCCTGAATTGGTCACGCACGAGCGGCGGGCGCTCAACCTGCGAATCGTCGGCGTCATCCCCGTCAAGCGTGCCTTCGTCACCTTCGGTGTGTTCAGCGGACCCTTCGCATATGACGTGGTCGGCTTTCACGACCAGGTGGACACCTTCGAGTTTCCGGGCGGCGAATTCCCGCCTACGTCGACGCACAACCGGATAATCGCGGACCATGTCTTCGCGACCGGCGATGTCGGCTATCGGGGTGAGAACAACCAGCAGTACTCGAGCGATATCAGCCTGCTGTGGGGTGAACTCTCGTTCTCGATCTTCGACTTGCCGCCGCTGGATGAGCGCCGCACGGTGTCGCGCTTCGCAGGGCTGCGGCTGCGCGAGGACTACGACTTCGTGTCGTTCACGAGCGCCCTGTCGATAGACGGCAAAATCGACCACGTGCCGATGCCCTGGTTGGGCAGCGAAAACGACGGTTGCTTCGCAGGCGAACGCGTCTATAGATCGCGCGCCCCGCTGCGTGGGCCGGCCTTCGATGTGGTGTTCACGTCCGGTGAACTGGCTGTCAACACCGCGAGCACGCTGTTCTATTCGGCGGCGAGCGTGCCGCCGTCGCAACCGGTTCCTTCACAGGGCTACATGGTGCGTCTCGACGTGCGCAATACGGGGCCGGTCTATCACGACACCGCGTCGCAGTTCGATACGCTGCGCCAGGTCGGGGAGTGCCTCTTCCCCCAGTGATCCTGCATTGCCTCTCAATGCTCAGGCAGCGCGTATTCGATCTCGTAATAGTGCTTCCCGTCCTTCTGGATGATTTTCATCGTGCCGCTCAGGCCTGCGAGCTCACCCGTTCCGGAGTTCGGCACGATCTCCACGAGCCAGCGTCCGACGGCACCCTGGCTCATGTATCCGTAGTGCATGAGCATGAATGTGCCGTTGCGTCCCTGGAGTGAAGCGACCACTTTCTCGAGCGCGACATAGGCGCCGGTGTTTCGATCGTCCTTGATCGCCTGCATCTGCCCGGTGCTGGTCCCCTGCACGTCACCGTGATATTTCTTGTCGATCGACAGGCGGTCGATTTGCGCGGAGCGCACCTGCGGATTGTCGGCCGCCTGCGGCGCGAGCGTTACATCGAAGTAGCCGGATGCGTGCATGAGCAATTGCTCCTCTGAAGTGTTGGCGTGTGAGACCAGCAGCGATGCAGCGAGACCTAACATGAAACTCTTGTGTGAAGGCATGGATCGCTCCTGGCGTGGTGGTGCGCAGCTCACCAGCTTTCGATACTTGTGTATTGGAAAAACGCGATGAGCCCGGTCACGGACAGGGTGCGCGGAGTACTGTCGCCGGTTGCCGCAAGCGGCAAGATCGTGCACGAGCGGGTACCAGCGTCGGAGCCGCTATGCGGGGTGGTGCAGCACTTCTGGAGCGTGCGCTGGGACCTGCGCGGCGCGAAGCCATTCGTACCCGAGACGCTGCCTCATCCCAACGTGCACTGGGTGTTCGAGGCCGAGGGCGCCAGGATTGTCAGCGTGCACACTGGCCGGTTCACGACCAGACTCCAGGACAGGGGCTGGGTGTTCGGCGTGAAATTCCGACCGGGTGCATTCCAACCGTACTTCGGGCGTTCCGTCGCATCTTTGCGCGACCGCTCAGTGCCCATCGGCGAGGTATTTGGCACGAAGGGTGCCGCGCTCGCTCGCAAGGTGGCGGATCTCAGCGATGCCGGGAAGGCGGCGGCAGTCGAGCGATTTCTGAACGAGCGGAAGATTCCATCCGATCCGAACGTTGAACTTGTCGGCAGCATCGTCGATGAGATCGCCGAGAATCGCGAAATCGTCTCGGTAGATCAGGTCGTGGAGCAGCGGCGCCTTGGCAAGCGAACGCTGCAGCAGCTGTTCAATTCTTACGTGGGCGTGGGGCCGAAGTGGGTAATCAACCGCTATCGCCTGCACGAAGCGGTCGAGCGGCTGCAGGCGGGCTCCCCTGTCAGCTTCACCGAGCTCGCCATGGAGCTGGGGTACTTCGACCAGGCACACCTCATCCGCGACTTTCGCAAGCTGGTCGGCTGTACGCCGGCGGCATATATGCGGCGCCACCGGCGCACCCGTAGCCGCACGCACCCTACCCGTCTAGACGGCATTGAGAGCGACGGCCTGACAACGCCGCAAGCTGACGCGTTCAGCCGCTGTAAATCATGAAATACGACAGCGTTTCGGAGACGGACTGGTCGGTGCAGGTACCCGTACCTGTGAACTCGACAACCGCTCCTTGCGCCTGGGCAGCGAGCAATCCTGCCAGGTATTCCTTCGCCCGAGGGCGATTCAAAGAGAAGCTGTAATAGTTGCCATTGGAGCCATGGCAACCGGGCGGATTCACGATACCGCCAACCGGGTAAACGTAAACAAGGTTTCCGCCTTCGTAAATCAGTATCCGGTCGATGCGTGCATTCGTCGCTGCAGCAATTGCAGTGCTGGACACCATCATTCCAACCAGGCAGGCCGCCGCTGCGAGAATTGTCCTCTTCATTGCCATCTCCCAAGGTTTGAGGAAGTCCTCTCGATTCTGTCACCAGTCGGCGATTACTGACAGCCAGGGGTGTTAGGGACAGGCGGGCTGCGGATCATTCGCATCTCAAGGTAGATAGCCGATCTCGCGCTGGTGGCGCAGCGCCAGCACGCGCACCCGGTCGCGCTGGATGTCGAAGCGATAGAGCGCGATGTAGCCGGTCGCGCCGTATGAGACCACGAGCTCGCGAAGGTCGCCTTCCACCCGTCTGCCAATCAAGGGATGGGTGGCGAGGGTCTCAGCCGCCGAGCGGATAGCTGCAGCGCTGGCGACAGCTACCTCGGGATTTTTTTCCCGCAGAAATTGCAATGCGCGCTCGATGTTTTCGACCGCGTACGCCGAATAGATTACTTGCGCCACGGCTTGGGGCGCGGGCTCGCGACTCCTTGCGAAAGGCGCTCGGCCCAGGCGTGCACGTCTTCCGCGCGATATACCTCGCCGGTTCGGTCGATCTCCGCGTCGGCCGCCAAGGCCTCTTTCACGAGACTGCGCATCTGCTCTTCATAAGCCGCGTGCTTTTCGACAGCTTCGACGATGAGGCTGTGGACGGAGCGGTCGGTCTCCTTCGCGATGGTACGCAGTCGGGCGCGAAGCTTGGGTGGAAGGCGGATTGTCGTAGTGTCTGACATGGCACAAACGTAGCACA
>DASTXR010000092.1:0-10167 GCA_035765415.1 Steroidobacteraceae bacterium
ACCACCGGCCGCGCCCTGGTGGACGCGGGTTACCGGCGACCAGTTCGTGCGTCATGAGATGGCCGGCACCGACTCCACCGACTTTTCCGTCGAAGCCCGCCGGTGGTTAGGCGTGACGGAGGGTGATGCCGGGAACCCCGAGGCCGACTGGCTCGAATATCGCGACCCCGGCGGCCGGGTGTATCGCGGCGCCTGGCTGGTGAACGACCGGCTCGAAGGTTGCATCTACATCGATCGCCGGCCCGACCTGCCGGAGCGCGCGTGGCTGGCGGACCTGTTCGCCCAATCCACGATCGACGGCCCCATGCGCGCCAGCCTGTTAGCCGGCCGTGCGCTCGAAGGCACGGACCGTGGGCCGCTGGTGTGCTCGTGCTTCGGGGTCGGTGCCAACCAGATCGCGGCCTGCGCGCGCGAGCTGGGCGGCGCCGCGACACCCGTGGAGATCGGCAAGCGCCTGAAGTGCGGCACCAACTGCGGGTCGTGTATTCCTGAAATCCAGGGGATCATCGGCGAGGCGTCCAAGAAGTCGGCCTGATCGATCCTCCGTTGCCGTTTCTCCCCGGCTGCCTTCTGGTACTGTTCGCGGCGGCCACTTTCCGGGGGGAATCGTGAGACTCAATGCCCTTGCAGTAACGCTTCTTGCCTGTCTGCTGTCCGCGCAGGCGCCGGGTGCCGCGGCGCCGCCGAAAATCTACCTGTGGCCGGACGGTGCGCCGGGCGCCATGACCGCCGGCGGCGAAGAGACCGTGCGGATCAGCGACCAGGGCGACCACGTGGTGTCCAACGTGCATCGGCCGTCCATCACCGTCTATCTACCGGAGAAACATTCCGGCGTCTCGGTGATCGTGGTGCCCGGTGGCGGTCACCGCGAGTTGTGGACGGACCACGAGGGTCACAACGTCGCCCGTTTCCTGAACGAACGGGGCATCGCCGCGTTCGTACTGCAATATCGGCTGGCGCGCGCGCCGAACTCCACGTACACCGTCGACGGCGACGCGCTCAACGATCTCAAGCGTGCGATCCGCACGGTGCGCTCGCGCGCCGAATGGTCGGCGGACACACGCAAGATCGGCGCCGTGGGATTCTCCGCGGGCGGACAGCTTGTCGCATTGGGCGCCACGCGCGCGGACGCGGCTGATCCGGCTGCGAAAGATGCAGTCGATCGCACGGCATCCACGCTCGATTTCGCGGCTCTCGTCTATCCGGGCACGCGGCCCGACCTGACGATCGACGCCCGCACGCCGCCCATGTGGCTGCTGTGCGGAAGCGATGACCGGCCGGAAGTCATCGCGGGCATCACCGGCATCTACCTGAAGCTGCGCGAAGCGAAGGTGCCTGCCGAGCTGCATCTCTATGACGGCGTTCCGCATGGTTTCGGGTTGCGCTCCACGCTCGAGGGTCCGGTCGCGAGCTGGCCGCAGCAGTTCGTCGATTGGCTCAAAGTCTCCAGATTCGCCGAGGGAACTCCGTGAAAAAGCATCTCCTTGCCGTTGCGCTGCTGACATTCCTGACGCCGGCCTTCCCGGCGGGCCTGCCGGCCAGCGTCCGCTCCCCCGATGAGAAGACGGTAGTTCGAGTCGTACAGGATGGCTCCGGCCAGCTCGCTTACTCGATCGAACGGAAGGGCGAACCGGTATTCGCCGCATCGGCGCTGCGCGTGCAGCTCGCCGAAGGCGATGTCTCGAGTGTCGACGTGCGCCAGGTGTCGCCGAGGAGCGTGAATCGGACGCGAAAACTGGTGGCGACCAAGGCGGCCGAAGCGCGGGATCAGTTCAACGAGATCACGGTGGATGTCGTGCCGCGCTCGCGCGCCGTGCGTGCGATGAAGTGGGTGTTCCGCGTGTACGACGATGGCGTGGCGTTTCGCTATCTGGTGCCCGCGGATGCCGGCATCCCGACGTTGAGCGTGAAATCCGAAGACACCGAGTTCACGTTCGCCGCGGACTACGACTGCACGGGGCTCAACATCGCCCGCGTGGATTCGAGCCACGAGGGCGAGTTCGATCCCATCCTGGCGAGCCGCATCCGCGAGCACAACAACTACGACCTGCCGCTGGTGTGCCGCACGGCGAAGAACGCGTTCGCGATTGGCGAGGCCGACCTGCGCGACTACGGCGGGCTGTATCTCGGCGGGCGCGGTGACGGCCGGCCCGGGGTGCAGGCGCGCGTTTCGCGCAGGCTCGACGATCGCTCGCTGATCGCGCGCGCGGCTGTCGGCGCGAACGGGACCGGATCGCCGTGGCGCGTGATCATGCTGGGCGATGAGCTCGGCAATCTCATCGAGTCCCATCTCATCGGCAATCTCAATCCGGACCCGGCGTTCGATACTTCGTGGATCAGGCCGGGCAAGACGGCCTGGGACTGGTGGTCGGGTCCCTATCTACCGCCGCCCGACAAGGGCGGTACCGACATGCCGACCATCCGCAAGTACGTCGACTTCGCGTCGGGCGCGGGCTTCGAATACATGATGATCGACGAGGGCTGGTGCCTGAACTCGGGCACGGGCGGGCGGGCGCCCGACAACGCGGACGTCACGAAAGCGAAGCCTGAAATCGACATGCCGGCGCTCGTGGACTACGCGGCGAAGAAGAAGGTGAAGTTGTGGCTGTGGGTACAGTGGTCGCTGCTCGACCGCCAGATGGACGCCGCGCTGGCGCAGTACGAAAAATGGGGCATCGCCGGCATCAAGGTGGACTTCATGGACCGCAACGACCAGCAGATGGTCGACTACTACCACAAGCTCATGGCGAAGGCGGCGGACCACAAGCTGCTCGTCGACATGCACGGCGCGTATCCGCCGGCGGGTCTGAATCGCACCTATCCGAACTACCTGACGCAGGAAGGCATCATGGGTGCGGAGTACAACAAGTGGAGCCGGCGCGTGACCGCCACGCACAACGTGAGCCTGGCGTACACGCGCATGTTGTTAGGCCCGGTCGACTACACGCCGGGCGGCTTCCGCAACAGGACGCCCGAAACGTTCGAAGTGGTGAACTCGCCGCCGCAGGTGCAGACCACGCGCGCACACGGGCTGGCGATGTTCGTGGTGTACGAGAGCCCGTTCCAGATGGTGGCGGACAGCCCGGATATCTACGTGAACGCGGCCGGGTTCGACTTCGTGAAGATGGTGCCGGCGGCCTGGGATGAAACGCGTTTCATCGCCGGCGACATCGACGATTACGTGATCGTTGCGCGCCGCAAGGGCAAGGACTGGTACATCGGCGCCATGGGCAATGAGAAGCCGCATGTCGTGCTGGCGCCGCTGAAATTCCTGGGCGAGGGCAGGTTCAGGGCGAAGATCTGGGAGGACGGCGCGACGCCGACCACGCTGCGCGAGAGTGAGCGCGCCGTGAGTGCGGCCGACGTGCTCGAGCTCAGGCTCGCGCCATCGGGCGGCGCCGCGGTGCGTATCACGAAGTAAATGGGGTCAGACTCCATTTTCAGTTGGTGCGCACGAGCGGCGGTTTCTTCCAGGTGCCGTTCAGCGCCTCGGCTTTGGGCCAGTACATGCGAAGCACGAGCGCGAACGGCCCGTTCGGCGCGGGCAGCCAGTTCGATTCCCGGTCCTTGCCGGGCGACGCGTACTGGACGTGGATAGTTAGCCCGCCATCGGCATCCTGTTTCAGGTCCGGGAGCATCGGCGAGTTGATCAGGTAGCGATTGAGGGGGTTCGCCACCAGCAGGTACGACGGCGTGCCGTACATGGTCAGCGACCAGAACGCGTTCACCGGCGGCAATTGCCCGGCGTCGAAGCGAACCTGGTAACGGCCTTTCGATCCGTCGAGCGCGCGGCCGCCGGAGTCGGTATACCAGCCCGGGTAGATAGCTTCCTCCTTCGAGTTGCCCCAGATGCCCGCCACGGCGCCGTGCATCCGGTAGAGATAGTTGTTCTTGAGCGCCTGCCGGCTGCCGAGCACATCGGCGCTGCTGATCTCGCCCATGGTGACCCGCCGCATGATCTCGTCGTGCTCGCGCCAGGCGTCCGCGCGTCCGTCTTCGATGGCCTGGCGAATCTCCGGCGTGAGCGCGCTGGCGTCGAAGTTCTCTCCGGCGCCGATGTTGAGCTTGCCGAAGCGCGACATCAGCGCCTTCTCGGTGGGATGTGTCGGGCAGAACTGCAGCACGAAGTTCAGCTGGTTGAAGAATTCGAGCGAGGTGCGTTGTTCGGCCGAGCTCAGGGGTTTGACGAAGTCGATTCGCGGTGCGGGAGATGGCGCGGATTTGCCGAGGAACTTCGACAGCGGCTGCACGCCGTAACCGGCCTGGACCAGTTTCACGTTCTCGATGTCTTCGGGCCGGAACAGTTGCGTGCGGAAGAGCAGGAACGCGAGTTGGGTTTCCGTACGGATCACCGACTTGATGCCCTGAGGCCTCTCGCCCTTCCAGTTCGGCCCCGCGATCAGGAAATGCGCGGCCTCGTTGCCCATCGCGCGCGTGCCCAGGTAACCGGCGATGAACGTGTACAGGTCATTCACTTCCACCGAGTAGTAGCGTTCCTTCGGGACGGTGGGCACGTTGACCACCATGGGCTCGGCGCGCAGGTCGAGGCCGAGCTGGGAATAGGGCGTGTCGGCGTTGGGCGTGCCCATGGCGACGTCAGCCGGCGTGAACAGCCGCGCGTTGTTAGCCACCTTCTCGTTCCACGCGGCCTTGTATTCGGGATTGCTTCGGTCGACGAAGTACGAATGGAGGATGCGGTAACTTTCGACGATGGGGTACCCGTAGATGTAGGCGTCCTTGGCGATGGCGCGCGCTTCGTCGGGTTTGATGGCGGCGGCCGCGGGCTTCGGCGATCCCAGCATGGCGACGAGCGCAGCGGCACATGCGGCGCTCAACATGTGTTCGCGTCTGTTCATGCGACAGCCCTCCAAGCTGCATGGATTGGAGGACTAACGGGGATTCGCGGGAATGAGACCTTGGTCCCACGGGGTGGGGACACTCCCCGATTCCTAGCAAATGGGGTCAGACCTCATTCAGATGTTGCTGATGCATCCTGGTCTCGCGTGCGAGGTCTGACCCCATTTGCCCGCTACGCGGGGAATCGGGGAGCGTCCCCTACGCGAGGCCGGAGTGGTCCTTGTCTTTCTTGGCGCCGAGCTGCTCGCTGAGCGCGACCACCAGCGGCTTCATGAACCAGGAGTGTTCGGGGCTCGAGGCCACTTCGAAGCCCGCGGCGCGAATGGCCTCGGCGACGATGGGGCCCACCGCCGCGATCTTCGTGCGCGACAGCGCGCGGCGCACGAGCGGGGCGGGGTGTTGCGTCACGAGCCGCTCGATCTGCAGCTTGCTGGTGAACGCGATGGCATCCACTTCGCCGGCGGCCATGCGTTCGAGCAGCGCGTGCACGGTGGCGTCGTCGGCGGCATTTCCGTAAACGTACGGCGCGACGGTGCTCACTTGTGCGAGCCGGTCGCGCAGGAACCGCATGAGCGTGAGGTTCGGGTCGTTGCCGTACAGCTGCACGGCCATGCGCCGGCCTTCGAGCGGCTGCGTGGACAGCGAGCGGATGACGCCGTCGGTGGTGGGCTCGGTGGCTTCGATGCCGGGCTTCAACCCGAGCGCGCGTAATGCGCGCGCAGGTTTCGGACCTCGCGTGATGGTACGCAGCTTCGCGAGACCTTCGACGAAACGCGGCCGCAGCGCCGGTTCGTATTTGTCGATGCAGCTCAGGATGCGCGTGAGCCCTTCACCGGTGATGAGCACGAAATCGTCGAAGCCACCATCCGCGAGCTTGACCGCGAACGCGAGCACCTGCGCGCTGTGCGGCGTGTCGTAGATGGTGACGAGCGGGCAACGCAGCACTTCAGCGCCGCGCCGCTCGAGAAGGCCGCTGAACACTTCCAGCTCGCGCATCTCAGGGACGGCGATTCGTTTGCCTTTGAGGTTCCAGTCGATCTGGGCAGGAGGTGTCATCGTGAATTCCGCACGACGCGATTGTAACCCGGCGAATGACGCGAGACCGCTTAGATCCTTGCACCAGCGACGCCCACTGCGCCCCAGGTTGTTCGCCACCGATGCTTGATGATGGTTAGCCCGACCAGCGCCAGCACCGCGAGAGCCGCAAACAGCAGCAGACCTGCCTGGTATGCGCCCGTGAGTTGTTTGGAAAGCCCCAGGCTCGACGCCAGGAAAAAGCCGCCGACGCCGCCGGTCATGCCGATGAGGCCTGTCATGACGCCGATCTCGTGGCGAAAGCGTTGCGGGACGAGCTGGAACACCGCGCCGTTGCCCATGCCGAACGCCAGCATGGCGCCCGCGAACAGTGCGAGCGCGCCGTACACGCTCTGCGGATGAAAGCTGACGAAGAACAACGCGAGCGCCGCCGTGCCGTACATGAGGCTCAGCGTCTTGATGCCGCCGATGCGATCGGCGAGCGCGCCGCCGATCGGCCGCACCAGCGAACCGACGAACACGCAGGCCGCGGTGAAGTAGCCGGCTTGCACCGCGCCCAGGCCGTAGTCGGTGTTGAAGTAGATGGCGAGCGACGAGGCGAGCCCGACGAATCCGCCGAACGTCACCGAGTAGAAGAACATGAACCACCAGGCGTCGCTCATGCGGAATACCGCGAGGTACTCGTGGAATTTCTTCGGCGGGGGCGTGGTCGGGCTGTCTTTGGCGGCGAACAGGTACACGACGAACGCGAGAGTGAGCGGCAGCACCGCGAGGCCGAGCACGTTGTTCCAGCCGACGAGCACGGCGAGGCCGGGCGCGAACAGCGAAGCGAAGACGGTGCCCGAATTTCCGGCGCCGGCGATGCCGAGCGCGATGCCCTGGTACTGCGGCGGATACCAGCGTGAGGCGAGCGGCAACGCCACCGCGAACGATGCACCGGCGACGCCGAGCACCAGGCCGAGCATGAGGGCGCCCTGGTACGTCTTGATGCCCACGAGCCACGCGGTGGCGAGTCCGGCGATGACGATGGCCTGGCCGATGATGCCCGCGCGCCTGGGCTTCAGGCGATCGACGAGGATGCCGAACACGACGCGCAAAAACGCGCCGGCCAGCACGGGCAACGCGACCATGAACCCTTTCTGCGCCGCGTTGAGCGCAAGCTCCGCGGACATCTGCACGGCGAGGGCGCCAAGCAGCACCCAGACCATGAAGCTCATGTCAAAGTAGAAGAACGCGGACAGCAAAGTGGGAAGATGTCCCGCCTTCAGGAAATCACGATTGATCACTGCACCCCTCGACAACCCGATACAAGTACCCGGAGCTATGCAAGTAGCGGACCACGAGACCGCGGACGGACTGCACGTGGGGGTAGGCCACGCGACCCACAAGGGCGCACGCGCGGACAACCAGGACTTTGCGGCGTGTTATGTCGGGCCGGCCCGCAACCAGCTAACTATCGGCCTGCTGGCGGCGCTGGCGGATGGCATGGGAGGCGCCAAAGGCGGACGCGTGGCCGCTGAATTGGCCGTGCGCGGTTTCATAGACGGCTGTCTCGGCCAGACATCGACCATTGGCCTGTCGCGCGTGGGCGCGCGTGCGGCCGATGCAGTCAATCGGTGGATCCACACGCTGGGCCGCTCGGACCCCGGCCTTAATGGAATGGCTTGCACTTTGAGTGCACTTCTTCTGTGCGGGAGGAGTACCCATCTGGTCCATGTTGGGGATTCGCGCGTGTACCGGATGCGCGAAAACGTGCTGACTCTGCTGACCACCGACCACACGCTGGGTGCGCCCGGCACCTCGAATGCGTTGACGCGCGCCGTGGGGGCGCAGGACAGCCTGCGCGTGGATCACTTCAAGGAAACCGCGCATTTGCACGACCGTTACCTGCTCTGCAGCGACGGCGTGCATGGCGCGCTTTCGCAGAAACAGATTCAGGCGATGCTGGCGCGACGCGCGTCGCCCGACGAGACCGCTCGCGAGCTGGTCGAGCAGGCCGCGGCGAGCACCGATGCGGACAACTGCACGGCAGTCGTGCTCGATATTCTCGCATTGCCGTCGACGCAGTTCGCCGACATGCAGCTTGCGATCGGCGAGCAGCCATTACGCGGCGCGCCCGCGAGCGGGGCGGTGATCGACGACTACGAGCTCGCCGAGATGCTGGCCGACGGGCAATACATGCGCGTGTTCCGCGCGCGCGATCGCAAGACACATCGGGACGTGGTGTTGAAGTTTCCCAAGCCGCGTCCGGGGCTCGACGCATTGCTGCGCGCGGCGCTGCTGCGCGAGATGTGGATCGCGAGTCACGTGCGCAGCCCGTTCGTCACCGAGGCGCTGGAGCCACCGGGCGAAAGACGCAGCTGCCTTTATGGCGTGCTGCCTTACTACGCGGGCGAGACGCTCGAGCAGCGGCTGCGGCGACAGCCGCCGGTGCCGCTCGCGGCCGGGCTGCAAATTGCACTCAAGCTGGCCAAGGCCGTGGCCGCGCTGCATCGGGCCGGCATCATCCATCGCGACATCAAGCCCGAGAACATCATGCTCGAGCCCGATGGCGGGCTGAAGCTCATCGACCTCGGAGTCGCCCGGCTGCGCCAGTTCGACGAAGGCGAATTGCTCGAGGTGCCGGGCACGCGCAGCTATATGGCGCCCGAGCTGTTCGCCGGCATTCCTGCCGAGGAAAGCGCGGACATCTTCGCGCTCGGTGTCACCATCTACCGCATGTTCACCGGTGGCGCTTATCCCTATGGAGAAGTGGAGGCGTTCGCCAGTCCACGGCTGGGCAAGGCGATCGCGCTCGCCAGGCTCAGGCCCGATCTTCCGGCCTGGCTCGATCGCGCCATCGCGCGCGCCATTGCCCTCGACCCGCGCGAGCGGCATGCGGACGCGATCGAGCTCGGCTTCGAGCTCGAGCATGGCGCGCTGCGCGCCGTCCCGCACGACGTCGAGCGGCAGTCGTTTTACGACCGGCATCCGATCCGCTTCTGGCAGTTAGTGTCCCTGTTGTTGTTCGTGGCGCTGCTGATTTCCCTGTCGCATCTCGACTGAGTCGCGCCGCAAAACGTGCACCGCGTTGAAAACGCGCGTGCACCCCTCCGCCGCGTTTCGGTGCAGCACACCGCAAACAGGGCCGCGGCTGCAGAAAATCACCTGCAAGAAACCCTGGCATGCGGATTGCTTTGTCTCGATTGCGCGACCCCTGGCGCGAGAGAGGTAGTCAGTTGAGAAAAACAATCTATGCCGGCGCAATCTGCGCCTTGTTAGCCTTCACGCATGCGGCCGCTGCCGGCAAAGGCCCGGAGAAAGAACAGCTCAAGCTCGGCTTCATCAAACTCACCGACATGGCGCCGCTCGCCATCGCATATGAGAAAGGCTACTTCGAAGACGAAGGCCTGTACGTCACGCTCGAGCCGCAGGCCAACTGGAAGGTCGTACTCGATCGCGTGATCACCGGCGAGCTCGACGGCGCGCACATGCTGGCGGGCCAGCCGCTCGGTGCATCCGTCGGCATCGGCACGAAAGCCGACATCGTCACGGCGTTCAGCATGGATCTGAACGGCAAAGCGGTCACGGTCTCCAACGAAGTGTGGGCGTTGATGAAGGGCAGCCTTCCCGTCGACGAAAAAGGCCTGCCCAAACATCCCATTCATGCGTCGGCGCTCAAGCCCGCGCTCGAGAAATTCAGCGCGTCCGGCAAGCCATTCAAGATGGCCATGGTATTTCCCGTTTCGACTCACAACTACATCCTGCGTTACTGGCTCGCCGCAGGTGGCGTGCATCCGGGCTTCTATTCGCCCGCGGACGTGAACGGCAACACGCGCGCCGACGTGCTGCTCTCGGTGACACCGCCTCCGCAGATGCCCGCGACGCTCGAGTCCGGCACGATCAGCGGCTACTGCGTGGGCGAGCCGTGGAACCAGCAGGCCATCTTCAAGAATGTCGGCGTGCCGGTGATCTCCGACTTCCACATCTGGAAGAACAACCCCGACAAGATATTCGCGGTCACCAAGGCGTTCGCCGACAAGAATCCGCGCACGCACCAGGCGTTGCTGAAAGCGCTCATCCGTGCGGCGATCTGGCTGGACGAGAAGAACGGTGCGAACCGCAAGGAGGCGGCGCAGATCCTGTCGCGGCCCGAGTACGTGGGTGCCGACTACCGCGTGATTGCCAACAGCATGACCGGCACCTTCGAATACGGCCGGGGCGACAAGCGCGCGCTGCCCGACTTCAACGTGTTCTTCAGGTACCACGCTAACTACCCGTACTACTCGGATGCGA
>DASTXR010000093.1:0-2923 GCA_035765415.1 Steroidobacteraceae bacterium
AACCTGCGCATCATCAGCAAACCTGTCAACTCAGACGAGCTGCTCGGTCTCCTGAAGTCCCTGCTCGACAACTGAGCGCTGCCGCCACCCGGAGTGCCGCATTTCCTGGGCCTGGGCCTTGACGAGCACCACGTCGCCGCTGCTGGCCTCGACCAGTTGCCCGGCCGTTCCACCCGTGATCGAGCTGCGCAACGGACTGCGTGACCTCGCTCCCAGCACCAGGACGTCATATTGCCGCGCCGCCACCAGCGGCAACAGCGTCTTCGCGGGCTCGCCGGACAGCACCTGGATACGCTCGCAGCCGACGTGGAATTCGCGCACGAGCTGCGCGAGTTTCACGGCGCGCTCCATGCGCAGCGTTTCATCACACATTTCCAGTTCGCTGTAGAGAATGTCGAGATTCCCGTGAAATCCCATCGCGAGAAAGCCCGCGGTGTGCAGGATCGAGCGCGCGACGTCTTCCGTGTCGGGATCCGACACGTCGACGGCGGCGGCGAAGCGCAGCGGCTTCGTCCATTTCCGGTCGCGCGCCAGCAGCACGGAAACGGGGCAGTCGCGCGTCAACGACCAGTCGTTGTCGTCCAGCATCCAGCGGCGCATCGGTCGCGCGCCGGCCGGTGCCTTGATCACGAGATCGTGGGAGTTTTCCAGCACGCGACGCAGAATGATTTCGTGAACCGGCTGCGAGCCGCGATGCAGGCTGCTCAGCGTTACCGCGTCGTAGCCGCGCGCCGAGCACAGGGCCGCAAACGCGTGGGCGTGCGCCACTTCGATGACGAGCAGCTCGACCCTGGCGCCAAAACATCGCGCCATCGCCACCGCCTTGTCGAGCACGACGATGCCGGTTTCCGGATCCTCGGCAACCGCAAGGATGCGGGTGACCTTCTCCATGGGTCATGCATCCTTCGCGCAATCGCGGCAGTGGGTGGTGTACGGAACCACGCGCCGGCGCCCGGCCTCGATCGTCGCACCGCAGGTCTCGCAGACCGCGAACGTTCCCGCTTCGATGCGTTCCAGCGCATGCTTGATCTGCCGGAGCTCGCGGTGCGCGGTTTCGTCGATGGCCTGCAGGATTTCGTCGTTCTCGATGATGATGGCCGCGTCGGGTGCATCGCGCGGCAAGGGCGTGCTCTTGCGGCGCAGATCCGCGTCGATACGTTGCACCCGCTCGCGAAGCTCGGCGCCGCGCGCCAGGAGTTGTTCGCGTGCTTTCCGAAGGGTCTCGTCGCCGGTGATGTTCATGGCGGCATGCTGGCGGACGCGCAGGCGCCCCGGTATTCGCCCGCCTACGTAGCGCGTCAGGGGTATTGCGTACTCCCGCGGAAGCGGCCCGGCGACATACTCGATGCATGTTTTCGCGCGAAACCCAGGCCCTCATGGAAGCGGCCGTGGACGCCATCATCGTCATCGATCACCGTGGCCGCATGCTCGCGGTCAACGACTCCACGGTGCGCATATTCGGCTTCCGGGCCGATGAGTTGCTGGGCGAAAACGTCAGCATGCTCATGCCGCAACCGGACCGCGACGCGCACGACGAATACCTGGCGCGATACATGCGCACGGGCGTCGCCAGGATCATCGGCGTCGGGCGCGACGTCACGGCCCGGCGCGCCGATGGCGGACTGTTCCCTGCCCGGTTGTCGGTCGGACGAATTCCCGACAGCCAGCCTCCGCGGTTCGTCGGGCTCATTCGCGATGTCAGCAGCGAACACCTCGCCACCCGGGAGCTCCAGCTCGAACGCGATCGCGCCAACGCCTACCTGGAACTGAACGACGCGATCCTGCTGTCACTCGATGCCGGATACCGTATCAGCGAGGTGAATGCGCGCGGCAGCGAGCTGCTCGGCGCTGCGAAAGAGGACTTGCAAGGACGCGACTGGCTCGGGTTCTTCAGTGACCCATCGGAACGCGAGCGAGCGCGAAACATGCTCGAGAGCGCGCCAGGCAATGGCAATTCGCGCGCACGGGAATTCGACGTGACCGTGCACGGCGACACCCGCAGGATCTACTGGCGCTGCATCGCCCGCCGCGAAGCCGACGGCACCCCCGCGGGCTGGCTGTGCGCGGGAACGGACGTGACCGACCGCGCGCGCCGCGAAGAGCAGACGCTCATCGCGCAGGATCGCCTCACCCGCGTGGCGCGCATGGCTACCATGGGCGAGATGGCCGCCGGCGTCGCGCACGAACTCAACCAGCCGCTGACCGCGATCACCACGTACGCGCGCGCCTGCGAACATTTCGTCAACATGCCGCAACCCGACCTGGCGGAGCTGCGCGAAGCCGTGCGGGAAATCGGCGCCGAAGGCCTGCGCGCGGGCCGCATCATCACGCGGCTGCGACAACTGGTGCGCAGCGACGAACACGAGGAGCAGATACTCACCAACGTCAACGGCCTCATCCAGGAGCTCGAAATCCTGCTGCAGGCGGACGCCCGCGTGTACGACACCCGGCTCTCCATCTCGCTGTCGCCCGGCCTGCCGCGAGTCATGGCCAGCCCCATCCAGCTGCAGCAGGTCGTGCTGAACCTGCTGCGCAACGCCCTCGAAGCGCTGGAGGACACACCCCCTGGCGCCCGCGAAGTGTCCCTATCTACCCTCGGCGGCGCCGATGGCGACGTGGAAATCCGCGTGGCGGACAACGGCCCTGGCATCCCGGCGGCGATCCAGGACCGCCTGTTCGATCCTTTCACGACGACCAAGAAGGCCGGGACCGGCCTCGGTCTCGCCATCACCCGTACCATCGTGCAGGCGCATGGCGGTACTATCGAGGCAAAGCCGGTGACACCCACCGGCGCCAGTTTCAATGTACGCCTGCCGGCAGGAGGAAACGGGTTTGAACAAGAATGAATCAGCCGTGGTCATGGTGGTCGACGATGATGCGGGCGTGCGCAATGCCATGCGCGCCCTGCTCAAATCGGTGGGGC
>DASTXR010000094.1:0-22506 GCA_035765415.1 Steroidobacteraceae bacterium
GTCGCTTTAGGCTTGATATTTCAGGACAATTCTCGCACCCTCGCGGACGAGGACGCGGACCGTTTGTTAGCCGCGATTCGTGCCGATCTGAGTGCAACGTTGGGCGCAGGATTTCGAGAATAAAAGCATGGCTCTGACGAAAGCGGAGATGGCTGAGGCGCTGTTCAATCAGCTGGGTCTCAACAAACGCGAGGCGCGCGAGCTGGTGGACCTGTTTTTCGAGGAAGTGCGTCATGCACTTTCCAACGGCGAACAGGTCAAGCTTTCGGGTTTCGGCAACTTCGATTTACGCGACAAGAATCAGCGCCCGGGGCGCAATCCGAAAACGGGAGAGGAGATTCCCATCAGCGCGCGACGCGTGGTGACGTTCCGTCCGGGTCAGAAACTGAAGGCGCGAGTCGAAGCTTATGCTGGAACCAAAGAATAACGACGAACTACCGGCGATCCCTGGCAAGCGCTATTTCACGATCGGCGAAGTGAGCGAGCTGTGTGGCGTCAAGCCGCACGTGCTGCGCTACTGGGAGCAGGAATTTCCGCAGCTCAAGCCGGTGAAGCGCCGCGGCAACCGCCGCTACTACCAGCGGCAGGACGTCATCATCATCCGCCAGATCCGCAGCCTGCTCTACGAGCAGGGCTTCACGATCGGCGGTGCGCGCAACAAGCTCGCGGGCGAAGAGGCCCGCGTGGACGTCAGCCAGAGTCAGCAGATCGTCAAGCAGATGCGCATGGAGCTCGAAGAGCTCCTGCGACTGCTGCGGCGCTGATACTCCTTCAGAGCGCTGCCGGGTCCACCGGCTCCTCGCGCTTCCACGGCGCCACCGGATCGAACTTGTCGATCGCCATGGCCAGCTTCGTGGTATCCGGCCCCAGGTCCCGCGAGTAGACGACACCATCGTGATTGACGATGAAGGTCATGACCCCCGAGTTGCCGTATTCGGCGGGGAAAGCGATCACCGCGAAACCGCCGAGTAGTTTGTCGTTCACGACGTAGTCGTAGGCGCCACCGGGGGCGCCTGGCCCTTGCCCGGTCAGTCCCCGGTAGATGTAGCCGTGAAACGGCGCGCCTTTCTTGGGCTCGCCTTCCTGCAGATAACCTTCGGCGCGCGCGCGCGCGAACCCTTCGCCCAGGGGGCTGGGTTCTTCGCCGTCGCTCGTCGGCCAGTACAGGCCATCCTTCTTGCCGTCGGTGCTGACGAGCTTGGCGGCGTAGTGCTGCAGGGAATCCTGCTCGGCATTGCGCATGTAGTACTCGTGCTGTGCGTCGACATACGCAAGACACGACTGGATGGTCGCGAGCTCGTTGGCGCCGACGCGCCGATTGATGAGCTCATCGGCACCACTGGCGCTGTCGAAGTGCCACTTGCCGTTCTCGAGGACCACGGGAATGGGGAAGGGCCACTTGTCTTCGCCCACTTCGAGCGTGACTCTGTTCTCGACGCTCTTGTCGAGCGAGTTCGCCGCCTGGTATTCCGCGACGAACCGCTCGCGCGCATTCTTGTCCGCCACCTCGTCGCCCGAGTTCACGATTTCCTTGGCGGATTTGCCGAGCAGCTTGAGCAGGGGCTTTTCATCGGGCGCCTGCGCCGCCTCGATCAACGCCTGCACCGCGGCCTCGGGCGTATCGAAGTTCTGCGGCTTCGCCGGGGTGCATGCGGTGAGCACCGCGAAGCTCGCCATCAACGCCAACACTGTTACACGCATGTCGCTGTACTCCCGGTTCATCGCCGCCGTCCTCCGCCACCACCACCGCGTGACATGCCGCCACGACTACTGGACATGCGCGTACTGGATCCGCTGCTGCGGCTCGATCCGCCGAAGGCGCTGGACGATCCGCGCGAGCTGGATGACCGGGACGACGAGCCGCCGTAATTCCTCGACGAGCTGTCGCGCGAACCGCCGACGTCACGGTTCGAACTGCTGCTGCCAAGATCGCGCGTGGAAGCCCCGCCCAGGTCACGCGTGCCGGCGTTGTTCCCGCCAAGATCGCGCGTGCCGCTGCTCAGGTCACGCGTGCTCGCGCCACCCATGTCGCGCGTACCGGCGCTGCGATCGCTCGTGCCGACGCGGTTGCCGCTCAGGTCACGCTGGTTACCCGCGCCTTCGCGGGAAATCTGCTGGCGACCTTGTTCTGCGCGGCCGCGATATTGTTCACGTGCCTGCGCGGCTTGCTGGTTCGAGCCCCGGTTGAATTTCTGCTGCGTGGCCGTGTCCCGATAGCCGACACCTTTACGATGCTCGGAGTTGTGCGACCACGACTGGCGGTTGCCGCTGTTGTTGCCGGCGCGATTGTTGTTGCCGCGGTTGTTGCTGTTGACGTTGTTCCGGTTGCGATCGCCGGTGTTGATCTCGTTGCGGTTGAAATTGTTCTGGCGATTGATGTCGATGTCGACATCGTTGCCGCCCCAGTTGCAGTTGCCCCAGATGGCGCCGCCCACGATGACTCCGGCGGTGAATGACCAGAACGCCGCGCCGTACGCGTAGCCCGGCGGGTAATAGGAGTACGGCGGGTAATACGGATAACCCCAGGATCCGTACACCACGCTGGTGTTGTACACCGGCACCTGGATCACTTCGGGGTCCGGTGATTCGATGATGATGGTCTGCGGCGCGGGAGACCCGGCCGGCGCCGGCTCTTCCTTGACGATGACTTCCTTGCTGCTCTTGAGATTGCCGGTGTCCTTCGCCTTGCCGCGCAGGACCTGCACGGCCTGCATGACTTCCTTCTGCTGCGCGAGGAACGCGTCGCCGAGCTTCTGCGTCCAGTCGATCTTCTCGTTCATCTTCTCGAGCACGGTCGGGAATGCACACAGCGACTTCACGCTGGGATCCCAGGTCTGGCTTTGCACAGCGCCGGCGACGGCATCGCCCTTGACCTCGGGGTGTGCCTTGGACCAGCGCGCGGCCTCGACGATTTCCAGCGGGTAGGTCGAGGCCATGAAGATCTGCGCGAGCAGGGCGTCGGGATACAACGCGATGGGCGCGAGGATCGCCTCGAGTTCCTCTTTCTTGAAAGGAGGCGTCCTGTTGGCCGTCCCTTCCGCCACGGGCGCCGCGGTGGGCTCCGCCGCGGGTGTTTGGGCATCGACCGCCGCCGTACCGGCAATGAACACGGTGGCTACGACGGTTCCGCAGATCGCAAATGCGCGCTTCATCTTGTGCACCTCGCGCTCAACGCCGGGTCCGGCGAGCGCTGTTCGCTCAATAGTGGAGCAGGCGCAAACACCGCTGCCATGGTACGAAGTGCCTACACCCCGCTCTTGCGCGAGCGGGCGCCTTCCTGAAGGAATCTGGCGCGCCACCGAATCAAGGACATAGGCAGCCAGCAGCGCGGCATAACTCGCGGCGCTTCACCATCGGCTTTTCGCACACTAAGCTCGACCCCCACGCGGCGCAGGGGAGGCCGCGGCCGGTGTACATACCGGCATCTGGCGGCGCCGATGCGGACGGTGCCTCTCGTAGTTAGAAGACTCCTGCCGGCGAAAACCGGCGGGACCTATAGATTGTTGCTCGGGGGGATCATGACGGGTACCGCAGTTACATTCGGCACGCTCGACTGGGCCATCGTTGCCCTATATTTCGTCGCCAACACGGCCATCTGCATCTGGTGCGCGATGCAGAAAGAGAAGGACACGGCCGACTACTTCCTGGCCAGCCGCAGCGCCGGCTGGTTTCTCATCGGTTCTTCCATCTTTGCGTCGAACATCGGCGCGGAACACCTGATCGGCCTCGCAGGATCCGGTGCGGACTCGGGCATGGCCTTCGCGCACTGGGAGCTGCATTCCTACCTGGTGCTGGTGCTCGGCTGGGTGTTCGCCCCGTTCTACCTGCGCGCCAACGTGTTCACCACGCCCGAATTCCTCGAGCGCCGGTATACCCCCGGCACGCGGACGTTCCTGTCGTTCATCTTCCTCGTGAGCTACATCCTCACCAAGGCATCGGTGACCATCTTCGCGGGCGCGTTCGCCATCCAGACCATCCTCGGATACGAGAGTCTCAATCTGCCGCTGCTCGGCGAGACCGACTTCTTCTGGTTCGCCGCGTTCTTCCTCGTGATCATCACCGGCGTATTCGTGGTGCTCGGCGGCATGAAGTCGGTGCTCTGGACCGAGGCCATGCATGTGCCCGTTCTGCTTGCCGGCTCCACCGTGTTGCTGTTCGTCGGCCTCGGCGAGATCGGCGGCCTCGATGCGCTCAAGTCGGCCAATCCCGAGACCATCCACCTGTGGCGGCCGCTGTCCACCACGCCCGAGACGCAGGGCTTCCCGGGATTCCTCTTCGACCCCAGCAACACCCCGTGGCTCGGCGTGTTGTTGTGTTCGCCCATCATCGGGCTCTGGTACTGGTGCACGGATCAATACATCGTGCAGCGCGTGCTCACCGCGCGAGGCCTGAAGGAGGCGCGCCGCGGCACGATCTTCGCCGCGTATCTGAAACTCGCACCCGTGTTCATCTTCCTGCTGCCCGGCATGATCGCCGTCGCGTTGTACAAGCAGGGCTTCCCGGGCTTCGAAGGCATCGGCGAGAACCCGCAGAGCGCGTTTCCCGTGCTGGTCTCGAACCTGCTGCCCGTGGGCCTTCGCGGCCTCGTGCTCGCCGGCATGTTGTCCGCGCTCATGAGCGCGCTCGCGTCGCTGTTCAATTCCACGGCCACGTTGTTCACCGTCGATTTCTACAAGCGCCTGAAGCCGCAATCGAGCGAGCAACATCTGGTGACCGTGGGCCGCGTGGCCACCGTCGGCGTCATCGTGTTAGGCATGTTGTGGATCCCGTTCCTGCAGGACCTCGGCAGGGGCCAGCTCTACACCTATCTGCAACTCGTGCAGTCGCTGCTCGCGCCCTCGATCGCCGCGGTGTTCATGCTAGGCATCTTCGCGCACGGCGTGACGCCGAAATCCGGCCTCGTGGGGCTCGTGTCGGGGTTCGCCATCGGCATGGGAAGGCTGGTGCTGCAGGCCCTGCACGAAACCCAGGGCATCGAGTGGCCTTCGCTGATCCAGGCGTTCGTCGACATCAACTGGCTGTATTTCAGCTTCCTGCTGTTCGCGTTCACCTGCGCGGTCATCTTTAGTGTGAGCAAGTTCACACCCAGGGCGCCCGAGGAGCAGCTGGCGGGCCTCACCTACAGCTCTGTTAGCGCCGCGCAGAGCGCCCAGGACCGCAGCAGCTACGGGTTCTGGGAGATCTTTCACACCTGCGTAATCGTCGGAATCATCACCGGGATCTACATCTACTTCTGGTAAATGCGGCATCCACTTAGGCATTTTTGAGATTGTTAGGACATAACGGTGGGACCAGTCGCCAGGACGTGACACCTATTAGGTGGGACTCGTCACTACGTGACCCGGATGGTGAGGCAGGGCAGCGACTCTTGTCGCTGGGCTGGCCACCCGGGTCACCCCACCACCAAGAAGGATGTCTGGCCAATGGCGCATTATTTTGTCGATAACCGACCCCAGGCAGACGGCGCCCACGCCGTGCACTCCAAGGGTTGCAAGCACATGGCCAGTGACAAGCAGTACCTCGGAGAATTCTTCAGCTTGCTCCACGCGATCATGGAGGCCCGGAAGTCTTTCTGGGCCACCTGCGGCTGCACTCATTGCGCCCGCGGGTCGAGCAGCGTGTCGCAGCTTGAGGATACGGCCATTCGAGCCGTCGGCTGAGCAAGTAGTTCTGTAAATATCCCCGGCTCCGGTATGATGCGGCCCCCGCGAACCACCCCGTTCGCGGGGGTCTTTTGGGTTTCTCGGGCGGGACGTGGCGCAGCCTGGTAGCGCACTTGCATGGGGTGCAAGGGGTCCCGAGTTCAAATCTCGGCGTCCCGACCAATTAAAACAATAACTTAGATACTAAAGTGGCTTCAGGGGACGGTCTGATTTTGTCCCCGCGGGACACTATTTTTCTCTGCTAGTCGTGCATGGGGTCTCGAGTTCGAGTCTCGATTTCCGGACGAATATTTTCGATTTCTGCGGATGGCCCAAGACGTCGACTTTGGCTTCACAGTGCACTGAAAACTGTGAACTCCCTCGCGGGCTCGATGCGCGCTAGACAGATTTGTAGGATGTGAACTACAGTTCACGCCTGTGAACTGCGGTTTACGCCACCATTTCCAGTGCCTACACTTCACTCCAAGTTGGAAATCCTTCAGACCGAAGCTTTCGCCGAATGGGTGGAGTCTTTGCGCGATAGACAGGCGAGATCGAAAATCTTGGCACGCATCACGCGAGCCCAGACTGGAAATCTCGGAAGCACTAAAGCGCTTGGCGGCAGGTTGCCGAGATGAAAATCGACCACGGGCCGGGCTATCGCGTTTATTTCACTCGGCGCGGCAACACGACGATTCTGTTGCTTGGTGGTGGAGACAAACGAACGCAGGATGCCGACATTCAGGCTGCGAAGGATCTGGTTAAGGAATTAGACGATTGAATTTTGTATTGATGAACTAACGAATTGCTGAATTAACGAATTAACGAAATAACGGAATGCATGGAGCGAATCATGGCCACCAAGACTCGCAAGAAAGTAAAAATTTCTGCCTTTGATGCCGCGAACTATCTAAAGACAGACGCGGATTGTCTCGCGTACTTACAGGCTTGTATTGATGAGGCAGGCGACGATCCATCTGTTATTGCGGAAGCTCTAGGGGCAATTGCGCGGGCGCGAGGCGGGATGTCGAAAGTGGCAAGGAGTGCTGGTTTGACACGCGAAGGTTTGTATAAGGCTCTCGCGAAAGACGGGAATCCATCGCTTGGTACTGTCTTAAAAGTTAGTCGAGCTCTTGGAGTGCGCCTAGTCGCAGAAGCTGCCTAGCAGCAGGCCATCTTTCAGCACCATATTCACCTTGTCGATCGATGGCACGATCTTGAGCGTCATGGAGCGTCCGAGCCACCGAGTAAGATTGGAGAATGAACAAAAAATACGTTCCCTTCTCTGTACGCGCAGGAAGGCGCCGCGTCGCGCAGCTAGGTCTGCAAGATATGCCGCGAGAGCTACGACTCAGCTTGTTCAATGTCATTGAGCCTTGGATATTTGCAACTAGATATGGCGGAGAATTTCGACGTCGCGCTGAGTGGATCTATAACTTCCATTCAATACGGTGGTCCACCTTCAACATCCCCGACGAAACCAGCTCTCAGGTTGCAACCGGCGCGCTGCATGACTGGTTCTTTTCGACAGCCACTTCGGCCGATAGCATCTACGATCTAATTGAGGCATTGCCTCAAATGGTCTTTCACGGGTATCACGCCGACTACAAGATCTCGGAAGCTGAAAGAGAAGAGGCGCAGCTAATCCAGCTCCAGCTGCAAGGCGTTCCCCAGGTCCAACGACTTCTGGGGCGATGATAGATGTCTCCACCCGTCTCGCGGAGATCGGTCCAAAGCTAATTACCGCGAAGGAACGCATGGCGCGGCTCGATCGATTGGAAGACTGGAAATACCTTACGGCGAGGATCGGGTTCCTCATCGGCCTTGTGGCCCTGATTTCCGCATGGGGATTGCCTGCGGCGCTGGATGCCTTGGGCTACACATTGCAATAGAAGTCCACGTCGCATGAATGTGCGTTTCGCGGAGCGCGTCGGTTCCCCAACCTTGCCCGCATGGGGTGCAAGGGGTCCCGAGTTCAAATCTCGGCGTCCCGACCAATTCCACCGATCTCAATGGCACGTCGTGCGAAGACTTCAGTGTATGTCTGCGCGCGAATGGTTGCGTCATCGGGGACCGGAAGCAGTTTCGTCGCGCTCGGTCTTCGCGATGTTGATGGCCGAGCGCGTGTAGCGCGCCGCATTGGCGAACGAGATACGCGCTTCGGCGATATTGCTCATCCATGGGGGATCGCGCCCCTTCTCGAAGTCGATGATACGTCCGACGGTGACGCCGCTGCTCGAGTCGAGCAACTCCACGACGAGCGTCATCGAACCGGGGGTGTCGAGGTCGACCTCGGAAATCATGGGTGCGATGAACAGCACATCGGGCGCGGTCTCTCGGGCGAGCGCGAATCCGCCGCGCTCCACCAGTTCGGCCATGAGCTCCTTGTGAAACGCGCGCTGCAGGTCATTCATGATGCCCTGGACATCGGAAGAATTGAGCTCGACACCCATCCGGGAGAATCTCTTCGCGTCCGGGTCCTTGCTGATGGAAACCGAAGCTGGCGCCAATATGATTCGCCGGTACTGGGCGAAGGTCGCATCGGGTAGACGGTAAACACCGGCCTTGCGGCTGGAGGGCGCGCGCACCAGTCCGTCTTCGGTGACGTCAGAAATCACCTGCGCGCCGGCGACGCTGCACAGCAGCGCGAGAATTGTTGACTGTATACGGATGGTCATCGTTCCTCCGCGTTGCGAAGTGTACGCCTGCGCGCGAATGGCAACGTCATCGAGGATCCGAAGCAGTTTCGTCGCGCTCGGTCTTCGCGATGTTGATGGCAGAGCGGGTATAACGTGCGGCATTGGCGTAAGCGATGCGCGCTATGGCGTCGTAGGTCATCAGTTGCACTTTGCTCCCTTGCTCGTAGTCCACGATACGTCCGACGGTGACGCCGCTGGCCGCGTCGAGCAGCTCCACGATGAGCGTCATCGAACCGGCGATCGAGAGGTCGACCTCGGTGATCATGGGTACGATCAGCAACACGTCCGGCGCGGGTGCTTCGGCGAGCGCAAAGCCGCCGCGCTCCACCAGTTCGGCCACGAGCTCCTCGTGAAATGCGAGCGACATGTCATTCACGATGCGTTGGCGCTCGGAAGGCTTCAGCCCGGTATCCAGTCGAGAGAAGCTGTATTTATCCGGGTCCTTGCGGATGGCTACCGATGCCGGCGCCAGCATGACGCGCCGGTATTGTGCGAACGTCGCATCGGGCAAGCGAAACACGCCAGCTTTGCGGCTCGAGGGCACTCGCACCAGGCCGTCTTCGGTCATGTCGGCAATGACCTGCGCGCCGGCGACGCTGCACAAAAAGGCCATCGACACGATCAGCGTTCGGATGAACATCGTTGCCCCTCCGGCGGGCAGTGTACGCCGCTCGACGCGTGCCTCGGACGTCCGCGCGCCGGTCGCCGCCGTGATACTGAAGCGGCAATACAAGCGTTACTCGGTGGCGACCTCCCGACCAATTAAATCAGCTAGTTAGAGACGCCCGCCAGGCAAGCCTGGCCAGAAAATCTGCCGCCTGGGGACATCACTTTTCACCGCACATGGTGCATGGGATCCCGAGCTCAAATCTCGGCGTCCCGACCACAACCACTGACCTCTCACAAGAAATGGCGTGAATTGCGTACGCACGCTGTCAACGTGTTTCACAGTGCACGTGAGAGTTTCCCAGATGTCGTGACACAAGGATTTGTGGACCAAACCAAGGAGGCAAGGTGATGAAGGGACTTCTTACAATCATCCTGGCAATCTCAGGCGGTGCCGCAACCGCACAAACGACTGCTGCGATTGCAGATCGGTGGGCCGCGCTCAGCGACATGGAGGCGATGATCCTCTGGGAAAAGTTGTCGACCATGGTTTCGGGCGAGTCAGAAGCAGACGCGATCGCCCATTTGCGTTCACACGGCATGGGCGAAGAGGGCGCCAAATCGCTCAAAACTTTCCACCCCAAGGCGCTCGCCGAGTTGCAACACACGAGCGATCAGTTCTACCTGGACGTGTGCGGCAAGCAAAAGGAGATTCGGGAAACCGGCGGCCCGGAAATGGTTGCCCAATTGGTTGAGCAGTCAGATCGACAGATGGCCGATACGCGTCGCCGCCTTCTCGCCGAGGCGAACAGCTTGCTGTCAGCGCACGACCAGGAGCGGCTCGAACATCTCTTCTCGAGCGAGCACGGGCCAAACGTGGGTATCACGGAAACCAACATTGCAATGCGAGTTCGAAAGGGCGAGATACCCGTTGAGCAGGCGATCACTGCTGCCTGCAAAATGTCAGGCAAGAAGGAGAAATAAATGAGACTCGCAACTTTTTTCGCGGCGGCACTCACGGCGTTCGCGAGCGCGGCAAACGCTGCGCTCATTCACACTACCTGCACACAAGGCGCGAGCCCTAATCTCCGGATGATGTGTTACGCCGGTTTCAATAATCCCTCCGATTTCATTGCCTACGATTACGCCGATGCATACTGCCGAGCTACAAACTTCGAGTACAGCTCGACCAGCCTCGTTGCGCATCAGACGCAGCTCCCGACTCCTACTCTCAGAATCATTGTCGGATGCCCGGAAGGCCGCTGGCAGTGGTACGCACTAACCCGCACAAAGAACAAGTCGTCACCGGTCGTGGGTCAATGGGTGGAGTGGTTTAACGACGGCGGCTCCGAGCAAACATTTTCTTGCACGAATTAGAACGCGGCACAACGCCATCCTGACAGCTTCAGATGGCAGGCCCGTCAACGACGCGTCCACGCTCAGTGGAGTGGGAAGTCCCGCCAGCGGTCAGGTCAGGACCGGGAGTCGCCTCAACATCAGCGCGCCCAGCTGTCCGATGTTAGGGCGCATCGAGGCCGGCTGCTGGGAGCACATCAACGCAGTGGTGGTGCTGGTCGATGTCCGCAGGACGGGGAAGGTGACCCTGACCCAGCTTGCGGATTACATCAGCGTGGTGAGCCTGTCGCAGATCGATCTCTCCGCGGATCTCGGCGGCATCGACAGCATTCTGCGGCTGTTTGCGGAGCCCCGGCCCGAAGTGACGCCCGCGGGCATCGCCGAATGGGACTACGCATTTCTCAATGGGCTGTACCGCGCGAGTTATTCGCCGACGCGAGCGCCATGTCATCGGCGATGCGCTGCCGTTCGGAGGGCTTGAGCCCGGTGTTCAGGCGATCGAGGCTCTTGCGATCCCAGTTCTTGCGAAACTCGACCGATGCCGGCGCCAGCATGACGCGCCGATTCTGCGCGAACGTGGCGTCGGGCAGGCGGTAGACACCGGCCTTGTGGCTCGAAGGCACGCGCACCAGTCCGTCTTCGGTCACGTCCGAGATGACCTGCGCCCAGGCGGCGCTGCACGACAGCGCCAGAAAAAACACGAGCGCTCGACTGAACATCGAGCTGCGCTCGCCTTGCTTGCGAGCTAGTGCTTCTTTTTGGACGTTTCGCTCTTGGCCTTGCGCTTGATGTCCTGACCGTGCGCCCGCTTGTAGGTCTGGATGTCGCTGAACGTGCCGTCCTTCTTGCGTACGGCGTACAACTTCGTTCCCGAGCTGCTTCGATGCGTCGTGCGAGTGACCATGATTCCTCCGTGCCCGCGTGGGCCGCAATGGGCGCAGTTGGCGCGTCGGGGGAAATGGCGTCAATACGGATAAAGCGCGCGGGCAGTGCGCATTTCTCAACGTTGTTGCTCCAGCTTGATCTGTTGAATGCGCGCCGGCGTCGTCGGCGCGAGCAACACGCTGCCGGTTACGCGGCCATGGGTGCAACGCCATTTGAAGTCCCCGGCCATGGCGCCGGTGGCCCTGATGCCGGCGGTCGTCACGCATTCGCCAACCGCCTTTTTCAACTTCTCCAGGTCGCGACTCCATCCGGCCGCGTCGCGATCCAGCAGAAAGTTCATGGCCAGCTCGTCCCTGGCGGCTGTGACGCTGCCTGCCTTGTAGATAGCGCCCACGGCGCGATACGCGCGCGCGAGGTCGTCGCTGACTGTCGGTGCGCGATCCTTGTACAGATCCGCCTTGGTCAGCACCGCGGCCGCGTCCCACACCGCGCCTGAAGGTCCGGCATAGGTGCGGTTGGCGAGCGCGAACACGCCGAAGCCCTTCTGCGGAACGAGCAGCACATGTGAGCCGTATCCCGGATAACCACCGCCGTGGTTCAGCGAGATTCCGAAGTCACAGCCCGCGGACACGTTGAAACCCATGCCATAACTGCTGGCGAGCGCGCAGGCGCCCTGGCCCGGATGGCCGAGCCGCTGCGGAAAGCTGCGCGGAAAGTTCGAGCCCTGCGCGAGCTCGCGCACGGTGGCGCGGCTCACGGGCCCAGAATCCGCCTCATCGCGCGGCGGCCAGGCGGACAGTAGATAGGCAACCCACCTGGCGTAGTCGTTGGCGCTGGTCTGGATGCCGCCCATGGCGCCGAACGCGCCGTGCGCCATCGTGGGCTCGGGTCGCCAGCCGTCATCCTCCCAGCGATAACCGAGCGCGCGGCGCTCGCGCGGAGCGGCATCGACGACGAATCCGGACGAGTCCATGCCAAGCGGTTTCAACAGGGTCTGCGTGATCGTGTCGGCGTACGGACGCCCCGACACGTTGGTGATGATGCGGCCGAGCAGGGCATAACCCAGGTTCGAATACTCCCACGCGGTGGCGGGTGGCCGCGTGAACGGAACGCCTTCGCGCAGCAGCCTCGAGAACTCGGCTTCGGGCATCGGTGTCTGGCGATCGCCCCAGGGATCGTCGGTGACCAACCCCGCGGTGTGGTTCAACAGGTCGCGCACGCGGATGCGCGGGGAATCCTGCGTCGGGTATTTCCAGCCGCGCATTTCCTCGATGTAGTTTTCGGCCGGAGCGTCGAGCTGCAGTTTGCCTTCGTCGCGAAGCTTGAGGATGGTGAGCGCGGTAAAGGCCTTGGTCATCGACGCGATGCGAAACAGCGTGTCTGCCGTCACCGGTCGTCTGGATTCGAGGTCCTGCACGCCAATGCCGCGCACGTACACCAGCTTGCCGTCGGCGACCACGCCGTAGACGAGACCCGGAATGTGATTGTCGAGCGCGTAGTCCGCGAAGATCTCGTCGATCCTCGAGAAGGCCTTGGCGTCATCCGCTGCCCGGGCGGGTGGGTTCAACAGGGCTGCCGCGGCGATGACGGTTGCGCAAAGTCGGAACATACGAAGGCCCTCTCGAGGTCTGTCACGGAGACTACAAGCATCAGCAAGGTCAGACGTCGCGCGCGCCGTTTCGGTTTGATTCATCGTGGAACCCGGTCACAAAAATGCACGCAGGGCGGCAGGGTTTTGCCGCAAGGATTGGCTCAATTTAAGGAACCCCAAGGCTGACCGATATCCGGTACGGGCGTAACGCGCTCGCGGTTCATTGCGGACACATCAGCATGCTTCAAATCCTGGGCTCCATCGTCGTTCTGGGTTGCGTGTTCGGAGGCTTCGTTCTAGAGGGCGGGAACATCCTCGCGCTGTGGCATCCGACGGAAATCCTGATCATCGTGGGAGCTGCGCTCGGTGCGTTCATGACGAGCAACCCGCCAAAGGTGTCGAAGCAGGCGTTCATCCTGGCGCTCACGCTGCCGAAGGGCGCGCGCTACAAGCGCGACGACTACGTCACGCTGCTCAAGCTCGTCTACGACATCCTCATGAAGATCCGCAAGGACGGCTTGCTGGCCATCGAAAACGACATCGAGTCGCCGGACAAGAGCCCGCTGTTCCAGAAATACCCGGTCATCCTCGCGGATCACCACATGGTGGTGTTCATCACCGACTGCCTGCGCCTGATCACCGGCGGCTCGCTCGATCCGCACGAGCTCGAAAGCCTGCTCGAATACGAGCTCGAGACGCATCACAAGGAAAAACATGAGCCCGCGCATGCCGTGCAGAAGGTGGCCGACGCGCTGCCCGGGTTCGGCATCGTCGCAGCGGTGCTCGGCATCGTGAACACGATGAGCGCCATCGAAGGCGCGGACACGGCGACCATCGGCCACAAGGTGGGCGCGGCGCTGGTCGGCACCTTCCTCGGCATCCTGATCGCCTATGGATTCGTCGGACCGATCGCGTCCGCGATGGAGCATCGCGCCAGCGAAGAAAGCAAAGCTTTCGAAGTGGTGAAGATGGCGCTGGTGGCTAGCGTGCGCGGCTACGCGCCGACGGTGGCCGTGGAGTTCGCGCGCAAGCTGCTGTACAGCGAAGTCCGTCCGACGTTCGCCGACCTCGAGGCCCACCTCAAGAACAAGCCGCCACCGGGTAACGGCGGGCACTGAGCCATGGCCAAATCAGCCGAAGCCAAGGCCCGGCCGATCTACGTCAAGCGCGTCAAGAAAATCGCCGCGGGACATCACGGCGGCGCGTGGAAGGTGGCGTACGCGGACTTCGTGACCGCGATGATGGCGTTCTTCCTGGTGATGTGGCTCGTGACCGCGGTGTCGAAAGAACAGCGCGCGGCGATCTTCGACTATTTCAAGAACCCCAGCATGGAGCCGGGCAGGAGCGTGAAGCCTGCGCCGGGCCAGATGGGGCCGGGCGGTGCGAGCACGGCCGTCATCGACCTGGGTGGCGGACTCGACGCGCCCAAGTCCTCGGCCAGGCAAACCGAAGCCATCGGCGCCACCGTCATGACGTCGCCGGCGACACCCATCGACCTGAAGTCGGATGCGGAGAAAGCCGCGGAAGCGGAAGAGGCCAAGAAGCTGCTCGAGAAGAAGCAGCTCGATGCGCTCATGGACGATCTCAAGGAAGCCGTCGCCAAGAGCCAGGCGTTGCAGCCGTTCAAGGACCAGCTCCTGCTGGACATCACGCCCGAAGGGCTGCGCATCCAGATCCTCGACGCGCAGAACCGCCCGATGTTCGATCTGGGCAGCGCGCGCCTGAAACCTTACACGGACGACATCCTGCGCGAAGTCACCAGCTACCTGCGCACGGTGCCGAACCGCCTGAGCGTGACCGGGCACACCGACACCACGCCGTATGCCGGCATCACCGGCTACACGAACTGGGATCTATCTACCGACCGTGCCAATGCGGCGCGCCGCTCGATGGAGTCGGCGGGCCTGCCGACCGAACGCATCGCGCGCGTGGTGGGGCTGGCGTCTTCGGTGCTGTTCGACAAGGCGAATCCGCGCAGCGCGGTGAATCGCCGCATCAGCATCGTGGTGATGACCCAGCAGGCCGAAGCGGACGCGAACAGGACGGATCTTCCCGCCGGCTGACAACCGCGCGTCAGACCCAGTTGCGCGCGCTCGCCAGCGCGTCTTCGGGATAACTCACGCGGTCGAGAAAGTCGCCCCGCAGGATTCGCAGCGCAATGATCTCGTTGTGGATCTCGGCGGAAGTGCGAATGCCCAGCCGGCGCAACACCGGCAAAGGAGGGCACCAGCCTTGAAGGGCGTGCTGGAGCAGGAAAGCGGCGACGGCGGCCGGCAGCAGCAGGAATCGCCGGTCGACGAACAGTCCCAGCCCGATGCCCAGCAGCGAGACCGTTGCCGCGTTCGCCTCGAGGGTTCGCTCGATGTCCCATTCGCGGTGAAGCTGGGCAATCCGCTCGTCGATGAACACGGGATCGGCGCCGATGAATCGCGACACGTCGTGCAGCGTCCGGGCCTGAATGCGATGGTTGACGGAAGCGCGCGTGGCGCGGGGAACCCGCTCGTCCGTGGACGGCAACACTGCATCGTTCATGGCGCGCATCATCACCCGGCGCCGCCGGCGCGACTGTCAGAACCCGCCGCACACTTCGTTCAGCGATAAGGAAGGTGTTTCAGCAATCCGGCAGGCTGAAGTAGAAGGAAGCGCCCTGGTCCTGTTCGCCGTCGACCCAGACCTTGCCACCGTGGCGTTCGACAATGCGGCGCACGATGGACAGGCCCACGCCCGTGCCCTCGAACTGATCGGCGCTGTGCAGGCGCTGGAACACGCCAAACAACTTGTTCATGTACTTCATGTTGAAGCCCACGCCATTGTCCTTGACGAAGCACACCAGCGAGTCGCCATCCATGCGATAGCCGATCTCGATGCGCGCCTTCTCGCGTTCGCGCGTGAACTTGATGGCGTTGGAAATGAGGTTCACGAACACCTGCTGGATGAGGCCGGGGTCGACCTGCCACGTGGGGAAGTCGGCGATCACGAACTCGATGTCGCGTCCGGCTCGTTCGTTGACCATTTCATCGACGATGCGGCGCGCGAGGTCGCCGAACCGCACCGGCTGCTTGTGCAGCGCCTGGCGGTTGAGCTGCGAAAGGCGCAGCAGGTCGGTGATGAGCCGGTCCATGTGCGCCGCGCCGGCATTCACGTTCTGCAGGAGGCGGCGGCCTTCGTCGGTGAGGCCGCCGACGTGATCGGACAGCAGCGATTGCGTGAACACCGAGACCGCGCGCAGCGGCGCGCGCAGGTCGTGTGAAACCGAATAAGAGAAGGCTTCCAGCTCGCGATTCGCGATCTTCAGTTCTTCGGTGCGTTCGCGAACGCTTTCCTCGAGACGTTTCTTTTCGATGCGCAGCTGACGCACGGCCAGGGCGCGCTCGAGCACCGGCAGCGTGGTGGCCAGCTTGATAGGCTTCTGGATGTAATCGAGCGCGCCCGCTTTCATCGCGGCGATCGCGGTTTCGAGCGCGCCGTGCCCGGTCATGATCACCGCCACCAGCGTGGGGTCGATGAGTTGCGCGGACTTCATCAGGTCGATGCCATTGGTGCCCGGCATCTGCAGGTCGGCTAGCAGCAGGTCGTAGCTTCGTTCGCGCATCGCCGCCAGCGCCTCGGCGGGCGCGGTGAAACCGTAGGTCTTGTAGCCCTCGTACTCGAGGGTGTCGCAGAGGGCGCGCATGGACGCGGGCTCATCGTCGACGATGAGCAAAGTCTGCTTATGTTCAGACTGAACCTGAGCGATGTTGGTGTTCACTTCTGCGATACCTGTAGCTGAGAAAGACTCGCACCGCGGTACGTAGTTTCCGCGTAGGTGAATCCCCTGTTCCAGTAACTACGGCCTAGTTTCCGCCTCCTTGAGCCCGGGTGCCAAATACCTAGGGCTATCTCTCAATTCCGGACGTCAGACGGTTCCGACGCCGCCGGCGCGGCCATTGGCATAACGCACGCCGCGACTAACTACTCGGCCGCCCCCGGATTCTGTCTGCCGGTTGCGTCACGCGCGCAATAGGAGTAACTGGACTAAGTTGCTCGCAGCGTCGGCGGACGGGGGAAATATCCGCGCGGAGTATGACATCGAAGTTGGACCGGCCTTAGGGGGAGAACCGGCGCCAACGAGGGTGGGGAAGAAAACTAAATGCAGCCGGTAAGACTGGTTCTTGTCGAGGACATGCCGATGGAGGCGGAAATCGCCGTCCGTCAGCTCGAAGCGAATGGATTCTCATGCACCTGGAAGCGAGTGGACACGGAAGCCGCTCTCCGGGTGGTGCTGCGTGAGCTGAAGCCGGACGTCATCCTTTCCGATTTCACGGTGCCGGGGTTCGACGGCATCTCGGCACTGGAGATTTCGCGGCAGATGGCGCCCGAAGTCCCGTTCATCTTTCTGTCGGGCACCATCGGCGAAGAGCGCGCCATCGATGCCTTGCAGCGCGGCGCCAGCGACTACGTGCTGAAGTCCAGCATGGCGCGGCTGGTGCCCGCCGTGCGTCGCGCGCTCAGCGATGCCTCCGTGCGCCGCGGACGTGTGGCGCTCGAACAGCAGTTGCGCGACATCATCGCCACGTCGCAGGACTGGATCTGGGAGCACGACCGCGCCGGCAAGTTCACGTTCAGCAGCGACTCGGTGCGCACCACGCTGGGTTATTCGCCCGAAGAAATCCTCGGCACCAATGCTTCGCAATACGTGCACCCGGAGGATCTCGCCGCGCTCGACTTTGCCATGCATACGCTCGGGCCAAACCAGCGGACGGCCACCAATCTCCAGGCGCGCTGGCGGCATCGCAACGGCAGTTATCGCTGGCTCGAACGCAACATGCTGGCCTTGCTGGGCGAGGGCGGGCAGGTCACCGGCTATCGCGGCAGCGAGCGTGACTTCACCGAGCGCCGCCGCCAGGAAAAACACATCAGCCGCCTCACGCGCGTGTTGAAGATGCTCTCGGGCGTCAACGGCGCCGTCGTCCGCATCCGCCAGCGCCGCGAGATCCTCGCCGAGGCGTGCCGGCTTGCTACCTCGGTCGGCGGTTACGCGAGCGCCATGGTGGCGTTGATCGAGCCCGGTACGCGCACCGCGCGCCCCACCGCGTGGTCGGGCAGCGTCGACAACCTGACGCCCCAGCACCTCACGTTCAGCATCGCCGAAGCGGCGGCGGACGACTCGAGCGTCATCGGCCGCGTCCTGCGCACCGGCGTGCCGCTGATCTGCAACGACCTTCAGTCGCTGGAGATGGGGCTCGCCGCGCGCGCCTCGCTCATGGACTCGGGATTCCGCAGCGTCGTCGCCTATCCACTGCTGGTGGACCGCACGCCCGTCGGCGCGATGATGCTCACGTCCTACGACGTGGGCGCGGTGGGCGAAGAGGAGTCGCGCATGCTGCGCGAGCTGGTGGCCAATCTATCCTTCGCGCTGCAGTACCTGCACAAGGAAGACGAAGTCCGCTTCCTTTCGTATTTCGATCCGCTGACCGGTCTCGCCAAGCGCGGCCTGTTCTGCGAACGGCTGGTTCGCGCGCTCGAGCCGCGCATCGGCCGGCGCGGCACGCCGGCGGTGGCGGTGCTGGACATCGAGCATCTATCTACCATCAACGATTCCTTCGGCCGCCACGCGGGCGATCTGCTGCTGCAGCAGGTGGCGGACCGGCTCAAGCGCCACCAGGATTCGACCGAGCACCTGGCGCACTTCGGCGGCGGCACCTTCGGGCTCATCATGGAAGCCGCGGGCGACGAAGACGAAGCCATGCACTGGATGCAGGAACAGCTGGTCGAGGTGTTCCGCGCGCCGTTCACCGTGGACGGCCGCGGCATTCCCGTCGACGTCAAATCCGGATTCGCGCGTTATCCCGACAACGGCAGCGATGCCAACACGCTCGTGCAGAACGCCGAAGCGGCGTTGCGCAGCGCCAAGAGCACGGGCGAAAAATATCTGCACCACCGGCTCGAGCTGAGCTCGGCGGTGGTCTCGCGCATGACCATGGAACACCGGCTGCGCGGCGCCGTCGAGCGCCATGAATTCGAACTGCACTACCAGACCAAGATCGACGTGCGGACGCGCGCGATCCGCGGGCTCGAGGCATTGGTCCGCTGGCGCGACCCGGAAGCCGGCCTGGTGATGCCCGGCGCGTTTCTGCCGCTCATGGAAACCAGCGGCCTCATCGTTCCGCTGGGCGACTGGATTCTCAGGCAGGCTGCCGCCGACCTGCGCCGCTGGCAGGGTGCGGGCCTCGCCGCGGGCCGTGTCGCCGTCAACATCTCGCCCGTTCAATTGCGCCGCCGGGCATTCGCCGATCATCTGCTCGACATCGTCGGTGAGTGGCGCAACGAGAACGTCGGCATCGATATCGAAATCACCGAGGGCGTACTGATCGACGATGTGAGCTCGGCCGTTTCGCAGCTGCGGGTTCTGCGGCGCTCGGGCATCCGCGTGGCCATCGACGATTTCGGTACCGGCTATTCATCATTGAGCCGGTTGGCCGAGTTGCCCGTGGACATGCTGAAGATCGATCGCAGCTTCATCAGCGGCCTCACTTCCAGCGGTCCGGGACGCACGGTGGCGGAAACCATCATCGCGCTCGGCAGGGCCTTCGACATGACGACGGTGGCCGAGGGAGTCGAGACTCCCGAGCAGTTCGAAATGCTGGCGCACCTGGGTTGCGACCAGTCGCAGGGTTACCTGCACAGCCGGCCGCTGGCCGCGCCCGACATCGAGCCCCTGTTGAAGAGCGGCGCTGCCATGCCGGTTCACAGCGGACAGAAGGGGAGCCGCGAGGTAACGTCGATCGCCCGCCAGGGTTGACAGCCATCGATAACTTTTTAGGGGAACGCGGCAGGGCCCGACTGATCTACACTGATGCGCGAAGGGCGCGCACCAGTCAGATCGGATACGAACTTGCTCAAACAACTTTCCCGCGGTCGTCTCCTGTGGCTGATCGCGATCGTTCTCCTCGTCCTTTACTTCGTTTACAGATACACGGCGGGTGGCGATGACGCGCCGGAGTACCAGACCGCCACGGCCGAACGCGGCAACGTCATCTCGCGCGTCAGCACCTCGGGCAGCCTGCAGGCGGTGGTCACCGTCGAAGTCGGTAGTCAGGTGTCCGGGCGCATCCAGGAACTGTTCGCCGACTTCAATTCGCCGGTGAAGAAAGGCCAGCGCATCGCCAAGATCGATCCGTCGCTGTTTGGAGCGGCGGTGGTCCAGGCCGAGGCCAATGTCATGGCCGCGCGCGCCAACGTCACGCGCCTCACCATCACCGCCGAAGACTCGGAGCGCCAGGCGAAACGGGCCTCCGAGGTCTACGAGATGCGCCTCATCTCCGAGACCGAACGCGACAACGCCGTGGCCACGGCGCGGTCGGCGCGCGCGGCGGTCGACCAGGCGCAGGCGCAACTCGCGCAGTCCCGCGCGCAGCTCGAACAGGCGGAGACCAACCTGCGTTACACCGACATCCTGTCGCCCACCGATGGCGTGGTGATCTCGCGGGCGGTGAACGTCGGCCAGACCGTCGCCGCCTCGTTGTCGGCACCTGTCATCTTCACCATCGCGCAGGACCTGCGAAAGATGGAGGTGCATACCAACGTCGCCGAGTCCGATATCGGCCGGCTGAAGCCGGGCATGCGCGTCAGCTTTACGGTCGACGCCTATCCGGGCGAGCCGTTCCGGGGCGCCATCCGCGACATCCGCAACGCCGCGCAGGTGGTGCAGAACGTCGTCACTTACGACGCCGTCATCGATGTCGCCAACGACGATCTCAAGCTCAAGCCCGGCATGACGGCCACGGTGAGCATCGTCACCGACCGTCGCCGCGATGTGTTGTCCGTGCCTAACACCGCGCTGCGTTTCCGGCCCGAAGGTCTTCCGCCTCCCGGCGCGGCCGCGGCGCCCGGCACCGCGCAGGCGGCCACGGGTCAAGGCCAGGGCGAGGGCAACAGGCGTCGCCGGAGAGACGGCGATTCCGATGAAGACACTCCCGCTCCGGCCGTGGTCAAACGCACGGTCTATGTGCTCGCTGCCGGCAAACCGGTGCCGCGCGAAGTCATCACGGGGCTCACCGATGGCCGCGTGACCGAGGTCACCGGGGGCGAGCTCAAGGAAGGTGAGGCCGTCATCGTCGGCGTCGCGGGCCAGAACCCGAACCAGCGTGGCGGCCAGCAGCAGCGCGGTCCGCGAATCCTGTAGACATGGCGCTCATCGAACTGCGCAACCTGGGCAAGATCTACCAGTCCGGCGACACGGAATTCGCCGCGCTGCATGACGTGAACCTGTCCATCGAGCGCGGCGAGTTCGTCGCGATCACGGGTTCCTCGGGCTCGGGCAAGTCGACGTTGATGAATCTTCTCGGCTGCCTCGATTCCCCCTCGCGCGGCAGCTACCTGCTGGCCGATCGCGACGTCGCAAAGCTGTCGCGCGTCGAGCTTGCCAGGGTGCGCAACGAATTCATCGGTTTCGTGTTCCAGAGTTTCAACCTGCTCAAGCGCACGTCGGCGGCGGAAAACGTGGAGCTGCCGCTGATCTACGCGCGCGTGCCGCCCGCCGAGCGGCACAAGCGCGCCAGGGAGGCGCTGGACCGCGTCGGGCTTTCACATCGCGCCGGTCACCACCCATCGCAGTTGTCAGGCGGCCAGCAGCAGCGCGTGGCCATCGCGCGCGCGCTGGTCACCAATCCGCCGCTCATCCTCGCCGATGAACCCACCGGCAATCTCGATTCGGCCACCACCATCGAGATCATGAAACTGCTGGCGGACCTGCAGATGTCGGGGATGACCATCATTTTCGTCACCCACGAGCCGGATGTGGCCGCCTACGCCGCGCGCAAACTACTGCTCAAGGACGGCGGCGTCGTCAGCGACGAACGCCAGAAGCCCGTGCTCAAGGAGGCCTCATGATTCCGGCCGGTGAAACGCTGCGTCTCGCGGGAATTGCGCTGACCCGAAACAAGATGCGTTCCTTCCTCACCGCGCTCGGCATCATCATCGGCGTCGGCGCGGTCATCTTCATGCAGTCGATCGGCGAGGGCGCGAAGGCGCGCGTGCGCGATCAGATCGAGAGCGCCGGCACCAACGTCGTCATGCTGTTCTCGGGCTCGAGCCAGGGGCCCGGCGGACGTGGCGGCGCCGGCTCGCAGCCCAGCATTACGTGGGAGGACCTGCGCGCCATCCAGACCGAGCTGCCATCGGTCGCGGCGGTGGCGCCACAGATCAACGCCAATCAGCCGGTGATCTCGGAAACCAATACCTGGAACACGCAGATCACGGGCACGACGCCCGACTACTTCACGATCCGCAGCTGGAATGTCTCGAGCGGCGCGATCTTCACGGCGTCCGACCAGGCGAGCGCGGCGAAGAACGCGGTCATCGGTGTGACCGCGGCGGAGAACCTCTTCGGAGCCGGTGTCGATCCCATCGGACAGACGATCCGGATTCGCGATGCTCCGTTCACGATTATCGGCGTGCTCGACCGCAAGGGTCAGAACATGATGGGCCAGGACCAGGATGACGTGATCTTCATCCCGATGTCGGCGTTCCAGACCCGGATGCAGCGCGGTCTCGGCAAGTTCGTGCCCGGCCGCATCTTCGTGAGCGCGGTGTCGCCCGACGCGATTCCGCGCGCGCGCAACGAGATCTCGCAGCTCCTGCGCGAACGGCATCGCCTCGGGCCGAACGACGAAGACGATTTTTCCACGAGCACGATGACCGAGATGACGAGCATGCTCACCTCGACGCAGGACACCGTGACGAGGCT